>JAPLFY010000039.1 GCA_026390435.1 Pseudomonadota bacterium | reverse complement strand
ATGGTGAAACGGCGCGCCTTCGGTTACCGCAACATGGAGTATTTCAAACTCAAGATCATGCAGGTCTGTGGGTACCTGCGGTCCAAGATTCTGGAGAACCAGGCGTCAGGGACTTAAACTTATTTGCAGAAGAAGGCGCGCCGGTAGGTCTTCTGTTAAGTCGCTCAGGCTCAACTCCACCTCAAACGCCTCAGCAAGTCGGCCACGACAAGCTTCCGCACAGCTTACTGCCGCGACTTTTTCTAGATGGTCACGCGCGCAGAAACGGCACCTGTAACTGAGGAGCTTACCCTTCGCCCGCACGATCACTGGTCGCAGTGCAAGGAACTCAGACCAACAGCGCAAAACACAACTGTGCGCCAGCGGCAACGCTCCGTATTTGCTACGACATAGTCCACAAACATGCTGGTCACCGGAGCGCAGTACACGTCTGACCGAACCTGCACGATTTGACCAATTCAAGGCGTAGTTCATCGCTAGTTGTCTCCTCAGGGCTTTGTGTCTTGTCGGCTGTTGTCCAGAGATATTTAGGCAAAAAAGATAAACCACGGTAAATACGAAGAAATTACCGACAACTCTGGGTGCTGCCAGGGTAAAAACCAGGACAAAAACCCATACAGATGGAAAGCCACGACAGAGTTAAAGAAGAGACCTGATTTTGCCGATGGGGCATTAAGGCCCTGAGACTAGGTCCCACTGGAGCAGTGAATGCGCCACCACACAAAAAACAACAAACTAAATTTAATAGTGACTTGCAGCACAGTCATCGCACTGGAACTGCTATCCGCCTGCGCAAAAAAATCAGCGCCAAAAAGCAACGAAGGTACGCTACCAAATCCAGACGAAGCCAAATCAACCGCTGGTACGGTCGAAATAAGTCTGGTGCCAACACTCGTCCTAGCGTCCGTGACCGGAGCTAGTGCCGAAGGCGCTCAACTACTGGACGACCCCGAAAGTGCGCTTGATCGCCCGGATCCCAAAAGAGCGGCCAAAGCCCTAGATGATCTCTTCGCTAACGCAGCTGATATACGCGGCTGCCTTGCTGGCGCAGGACGCATGCAAGAATTAGAGCGAAGTACGAGCTGCTACGGACCAGTCGTGAAATTTACTGGGCATCCTGACGGCTTCGGACCATTCGACTACTTACCGCGTGGCGACTTAGGAGTATTTGAAGAATCAGAAGGTGCCAATAACGAGGCCTGCGTAGCCGCTAAGATGAACGAGATGATCGGTCGAGTTCGCGGCTTTGTCTCAGAGGCAGTAGAAACAAGTAAGCGTGCACTTTGTTTCGCACGGGTGCTTGGCAAGACCCTTCCTACCGCTATTGGCAGCGAAATAGACTTAACCAAAGATGTGTCGGATGCACTTGCAGCAAATAGCTCTGAGGTCGATAGGCGCGGGCGACTCAGCTACGGCGTCGTCAAGATTAAGTTGATAGCGAGGACTGGCAATATCGCTACCTATCAAACCGATGTCGATGCTATGACAAAACGTGGTTCAGTTTGGACACGTGTCGTTAATAAACGCGAGGGCGCAAAAGACACTGGTTACGTATGGGGCGTCTTCAAACCTGATCTTAGCGGCCAGGACGGTGATCCACACGTGTTCTCAGTGCTATACTCTAAAGATGGCGACACAGTGGCCTACGACGCGACTAAGTCACGAGCTAAGTCAGACCTTGATAAGGCTGCGCTGACAGCTGATAAAGTATCCTTGTTTGATACTGACCGGCGTGTCCGCGTCGATACTCAGCAAGATTCCGGCTACGACCACATCCTAGCTAAAGTCGACACCAACGCAAACGACGGCGAAATGGTATACATGTGGACTGCCGGCATAGCTGCCGAGGAGCAACGCACTCTGCACGCAAAAGTTATCAGTAGCGGCGCTAACAAGACTGGGTGGGGCTACTTCGGATTCGGGCCAAAGCTTGCAGACTTCCGTCAAGACGTGAAGGACGAGACCGTTTCCGACAGTGCTAAATCCATACGGAAGATGATTTGCAATTGGGCAGGACCACAGCACAGCCACGTCGGCGAGCCCTATGCTCAAAAACAAGTACTGTCGCTAACCAATGGGTATTTTACGGCAGCAGAGAGCCACATTGGGTTTGCTGGTAGAAACAACTGCGGCAGGCCGGCAGCAGAGCCAACCTTTAAAGTAGTAAAAGTCGACAGTCCTGAAGCTACACCAAGTCAAAGCTCATTCCATGAATGGGCTCCATTTGACTTGGTGAGCATCACCAGCGGTGCTGATGCAGACAATCTAAAAAGTATTAAATCGCTACTTCTAGACTCTAGCCTCTGATTTAGTTTGGACTATTCCGGCCAAGAGTTGATCACATGACACGTACGCGGCAAGATCGAGTCCCGGTAGCACTGCACGAGTGCGTCGTTACATGCCTGATCGCGTGCATAGGGGCCGTAACCGTAACTACGACCGAAGTACTCGGCTCCACGAAGATTACGCGTTACACAGACAAATCCCGCAAGTGTAAGTTCTGCACGATCGCCGGTGCGACCGGGCTCACTAGCAAATGCACTGGAAGCCATAGTTAAACCAACCAGCAAGCTCAGACCTGTGGAAATTTTTCTTATTTGATTAGTAAGCATAATTGCCTCCCTGTGTTGCAATGCATCTTTCCAAGAGATACGCCGCAACTAGGAGATTTGCAATGCGTCAGGATGACACAGGAATATGAACTAAATGCAATATACCGCACAGACTATGGCCGTGGGTAAACCAAGCCAGGAGGTGCCACTCGCACCGTAATCTGAGCCTGCTGACCGTTCATGAAGGCACCGACCACTAAACGGCCTGCGGCAAACTGTTGCCCATAAAAGCGAACAAAGCGATTGAGCACAGGACCCTCCACTGTAGCGAGTGGAGCGAGTGGAGCGGTTGGATAATAGATCGGAAACCATTCAAAATCACCCAGGCGCCGTCCATAAGCGTAAAAGCTCTCATAGGCGCCGGCTGCGGGAATCATCCAAGCGTCAACGCCGCCCAATAGGGGCAGGTTATAAATATCGACTACAACCTTATTACAGCGACCGCGGCCGTAAGGGGGATTGAAAGTATGCTCCTCGACTTGTCCGCGGTAACGCACCGTCAGAGCAGCCGGCTCATACTTGCACGGGTCTAATGGTCCGAAGTCCTTAACGCTTGAGCTCTGGCTACCACAGCTAGACATCAGGCAAATTAGAAACCCTAGGCAGCCAAACTTTCCCACGTAGCTCATTGCCCTCTCCCTTGGGAAGGAAAGCGTTTGGAGCGGGAAACGGGTCTCGAACCCGCGGCCTTCAGCTTGGGAAGCTGACGCTCTACCAACTGAGCTATTCCCGCATTAGCTTCAGGAGTAACAAAGGGACAGTGCCCTTGTCCATCCGTAATTCTTAATGTCCGAGATAGGCTGCTTTGATCCGAGGATCAGCAGCTAACTCGCTCGCCTTGCCATGTAGCACAATCCGCCCCGTTTCAAGAACGTAAGCATAATCGGCTATCTTCAAGGCTAGGTTGGCGTTTTGCTCCACCAACAGAATCGTCATGTTCTGGCTGACGCTAATCTGCTTAATCGTGCGGAAAATCTCCTGCACGAGAATGGGAGCAATGCCCAGACTTGGTTCATCTAACATCAGCAACCTGGGCTGCGCCATAAACGCACGACCAATTGCAAGCATCTGCTGTTCGCCGCCAGACAGGGTCCCGGCTGCTTGATTCAGGCGCTCCTTCAGTCGGGGGAAGAGTTCAAAAACATGGGATAGGCTAGCTTTGATGGCCGCCTTATCTTTGATAATAAAGGCACCAAGCTCAAGGTTCTCTTTGACGCTCAAGCGAGGAAATACATGGCGCCCCTCTGGGCAATGGCTGAGACCCAGCCGCACAATGCGGTGCGCTGGCATGGAGCTCAGTTCCTGGCCGCTAAATTTAACCGACCCTGAACTCGTACGATGCAGCCCGGACAGTGCGCGTAGCGCGGTTGATTTACCAGCCCCATTAGCACCGATCAGCGTTACGATCGAACCGGCCTCCACTCGCAAGGACACATCCTTAAGCGCATGAATCGCACCGTAGTAAACATTCACGCCATGGGCTTCAAGCATGCAGTTACTCATGCCTCCCCAAGATAGGCCTTGATGACCTGTTGATTATTTTGAATGGCAGTGGGCTCGCCCTGAGCGATCTCCTTGCCGTAATCGAGCACATAAATGTGTTCACAAATTTTCATGACTAGGCTCATATCATGCTCGATCAATAAGATGCTGACACCAAATTCCCGCCGCAAGCGACCGATCAACTCTGTGAGTTGCGCCGTTTCCTGGGGGTTCATCCCTGCTGCAGGCTCGTCCAGCAGCAGCAGCTTTGGATTGGTCGCGAGTGCCCGAACAATCTCCAGCTTTCTTTGCTCACCGTAGGGTAATCCAGACGCGAAATCGTTGGATCGCCCGACTAAGCCAAAAACGTCCAGCAACTCCAGGGCCCGCTTGCGTAATTGAGCCTCGGCACGCCGGTAACTAGGCAGACGTAACACAGAGCTAAAAATCCCGTAGTCTGCTTGCCGGTGCAAAGCGACACGCACGTTATCAAGCACCGTCATACTGCGGAAAAGCCGGATATTCTGAAAGGTACGCGCAATCCCTCGACGATTGATCTCAGTCGTCGCCATCCCGTCTATGCGCTCACCACCCAAGCTAATAGAACCTGAGGTCGGCTTGTAGACACCCGTAATCATATTAAAACAGGTGGTTTTACCAGCGCCGTTTGGGCCTATAAGTCCAACCACTTCACCACTACCGACGCGCAACTGCACACCGTCGACAGCGCGGAGTCCACCAAATTGGATACCGAGAGAGTCAGTCACTAACAGTGATGCGGAACGTTCACTCATGCGTGTGTCTCCGCACCATTAGGCCGCCACCACCGCTTTAGAATCGGCAGATCCCAAAGTTCAAAGCGCCCCATTAATCCCTGTGGGCGCAGCAGCACCATCGCCAAGAGTAGTACAGAAAACACGATCATCTGATAAGACTCGAGACTGAAAAGGCGCAGAACCTCAGGCAGCAAGGTCAGCAGGATAGCGGCTAAAGTGACCCCGGTGATCGATCCTAGCCCACCTAAGACCACCATGGTCAGCAACTTTATGCTTTGATCGAACTCGAAGCCCGAGGGATTCAAGTAGGTCGCAGAATTAGCATAAAGTGCCCCGGCTAATCCGGCCATGGAGGCACCAATCACAAAGACCAATGTCTTGAGGCGCACACGATTGATACCTACAGCCTGTGCTGCGATCTCGTCCTCGCGCAGGGCCTGGATCGTTCTGCCCAAATTTGAGAACTGCAGTCGGTAATAGACGACCAAAGTCACCAGCACCATGAGCCAGACGAAGGCTTTACCCCCATGCGTTGGCGTACTGATTCCTGTCGCCGCACCCATGTAGTCAAAGTTGTAGAGTAAGGTGACAATAATGATCGCGAACCCTAGGGTCGCGATTGCCAGGTAATCTCCAGCTAATCGCAAACAGGGCACAGCCAGAATCAAACCGGCAATGCCAGTAACTACCATCGCCACTACGATACTAGCCAACAAGATCGCTGGACCAGCCAATCCAAACGGATCGTGCACAGTCACTGCGGCAGCACTATAGGCACCCACGGCCCAGAATCCAGCGTGTCCTATAGAAAACATGCCGGCCATGCCATTGATCATATTTAAGCTAAGCGCGAGAATGACATAAACGCCGATCAGCTCTAACGAAGAGTAGACGGTGGGACCGAGTTCGCTCAGAAAATTTAAGATCAAATTCAACTGCTCTCCTCATGAAGCTCCTGCCGGAGCCTCTCAGACCTTGACCACCGTCATCCGGCCCAATAGACCACTTGGCTTGACCGACAACACTAAGATCAAAATCAAAAAGGTGATCGCACTTTGATAGGTGCTCGACAGATAACCCGCGACTAAGTTCTCGATCACCCCGATCAATACGCCACCGATCATGGCACCAGGCAGAGACCCGATCCCGCCCAATACAGCGGCAACAAACGCTGCCAAGCCTGGCTGTACGCCCATCAAAGGATCCACCGAATATTGCATCCCGTAAAGGACACCCACCGCTCCGGCAAGACTGGCTCCCACAAAGAACGTAAAAGAAATGATCAGATTCGTGTCGATACCCATAAGACGTGCCGCTTCAAGATCCTGAGAAGTCGCTCGCATCGCCATCCCGATCTTGGTCTTGTTGACCACCAGCCAAAGCCCAACCATCAGGACTAAACTAAGGCAAAGAACGATGAGCTGAGAATATTCGATCCAAATACCCAGGCTGTCAAAGGCGATACTACCTTCGGGAAAACTCGCCGGAAAGGCCACTGCCGAGGATCCAAACACCAGGCGCGCGACATTTTGCAGCAGCACTGACACAGCAATTGCCGCTGTCAGGACGAAAATCTTTGGCTGATTTCTCAGTGGTCTGTACGCCACTAGTTCCGTCACCACGGCGATTAAGCCCGAGGCCAGCATAGCGATCAGCAAAGCCACTACGAGCGGCGTCCCTTGTAGCCGATGCAAAACTAAGGCACCGATAAAGGCGCCCATCATCATGAATTCACCATGGGCGAAATTGATCAACGAGACGATCCCGTAGACCATCGTATAACCGAGAGCAATCAGCGCATACATGCTACCGACTGCCACACCATTGATTAGAAATTGAAGGAATTCGCTCATACTGTCTCAGTGCGATTTCTTACCGGTAGCGACACCGATTTTGGCTGCAAAAGTAGCGCCCGTGGACCCAGTCTTAAGGATAACAATGTCTTTTACCGCATCATGCTGCGCATTGATGGTTGTGGTCCCACTGACACCGCGGAAATTTACCGTCTCGGCCAATGCCTTTTGTAGAGCTGGAGCAGAATTCGTTCCGGCACGCTTAAAAGCATCAGCGATAATTAAGATACCGTCATAACCGAGGGACGCCATCGCTCCTGGCTGCTTACCAAAACGAGCCTTATAATCGCTCACAAACTTTTGCACCGCTGGATCTTTATCATCGGGAGCAAAGTGACTAGAGAAGTAGTGGTCTTTTGCAGCCTCGGCACCAGCAAGCTCAAACAAGGTAGGACTATCCCAACCATCACCACCTAGCATCGTGACTTGAAAGCCCATTTGTCTGGCTTGTTTCATGATCAGGCCCACTTCTTGATAGTAGCCGGGAACCAGCAGCACATCAGGTCTGCGAGCGCGAATCTTGGTGAGCTGCGTCTTAAAGTCCTTCTTACCCGCCTCGTAAGCTTCATTAGCAACAATCTCACCGCCGCCGGCTTTGAATGCTGCTTCGAAATATTGGGCTAGACCCATAGAGTAGTCAGACTTGTGATCAAGCAGGACGGCTGCTTTTTTCTTACTGAGATTATGTAAAGCGAAGTCCGCTAACACGGATCCTTGGAAAGGGTCGATAAAGCAGGTCCGAAAGACCAGGGGGCTCTTTTTCGTCACTTCGGGGTTGGTCGATGCTGGGGTTACCAGTGGCTTACCCGCAGCGACGGCGGCAGCAACCATCGCCAACGTGTTTGAACTAGCCACGGTACCGAATACGATGTCGACCTGGTCGACGTTTAGTACTTTTTTAACCGCTGTGGCAGCATCAACTGGATTCGACTTCTCATCCTCACGGATGACGGTGATCTTGGCGGCGAGAGCTGGGTCGGTCTTAGCAAGATTGCTGAGGGCCAAGTCGAGGCCGTTAATGGATTCCTCACCGTAAGTGGACTGGCCGCCGCTCAGAGCGAAAACAGCTCCAACTTTGAGCTTATCGGCTGCGAGCACAGGATGCGCGGTAAAAGCCAAAGCAATTGCCGCTAAAGTACACCGAAAACGCACCATGATGAGCTCCTGAACTGGGTCATGAGTCTTTTGAGGATGCTCTTTTTTAACAGCAATGAACGACCAGCGGCTAGCAAAAAGACATTTTGGCTCAAACCTATCTAACTAGGCCCTGGATAATGGATGCGACGGATTCGACGCGGTCTATCCCCGCAACGCTCTTACCCGCCTGGAAGTATTCTTTATAGTCAGCGCCTTTCTCGAGGCTTTGTTTCAGCTCAAAAAGGGAACGCACACTGTAAAACATGCGTGCGAAGTGTTTGGTGCGGGGATTATCAAGCAAGAACTTGGCCACACCACTGACCTCCGAGCCACGTTCACGCATGAATTTGGTGTTAATCACAGCCACCGGTACGCCGGTAAGTTTGCGTGTCAGGATGATATCTGCTGCCTCTGCGTTCACGATAGCTTGCTTGTAGTCTGAGTGCGCACTGCATTCCGTGGAGGCGATAAATCGAGTCCCCAACTGCACTCCCTGATAGCCCAGTTTTAATGCTGCGTGGTAGCTATCGGCGTCGCCAATACCACCGGCACAGACCAGTGGTAGACCCAGGGGAGCCAGGTCATTATAGAGCTTCTCTGGTGAGATCTGTCCGGCATGACCGCCGGCCCGATTATTCACACAGATTAAGCCGTGGACTCCTGCATCGACCGCTTTTTTCGCCCAGATCTTATCGGTGGTGTCGTGAAATACCAGAGCTCCACTGCCTTCAACGCGGCGCACGACCCAGTCTGGATTTCCCAATGCGGTGATGAAAAACTTCACCCCCTCTTCTAGGGCAATGCCCAACCATTCTTTGTTTTTCTCGAGATACTTCTTCGAGGACTTTTCGATGAGCAGGTTGAGGCCGATCGGCTTTTGCGTCAGCGTTCTAATGTAACGCAGCCCTTCGCGGAACTGATGCTTGTGCACAAAAGTGAGAGAGATTGGCTGGACCACGCCAACGCCACCGGCTTCAGACACTGCCGCCACCAGCTCCGGATTACTGCATGGGTACATGGCCCCACAGATGATCGGGTGCTCAATGCCTAAGTGCTGGGTAAGAAACGAATGTTGCTGGGTCATTTCGATCACCTGTTCTTAAGTTCATGGCCGGCAAATCCAAACCGCTCTCTATAACTCATCGACATCTTGGAACTTTACACGCTGAGCGACGTCCCAAGTATGACTGACTCCCATTTAGATCGTTAGCAAGTTTATTTGACTCTCAATTAAAATCCATAACCGACTGTATTTAAATAGATAAAATGGATTCTTGAGGTAAACCTAAAGTCCGCCACTGGATTTACCGATCAGAGTCTGTGAGCCGGGCAAGCGCTCAAGACGTCACCTCGCCAACGCAACTCTCGGACAGAGGATCAGACTCATGATTTCAGCATCAAATGTTGCGCTGTGCTTATGGATGTTCAGCACACTGTTGTCCATTAGTAGTAGCGTCTATGTTTGGATGTGGCTGCGTAAAGCGCCTTCTAGAAACAATAATCAGTTGCCCCCAGTATCGATTTTAAAACCTCTTAAGGGAGTCGATCCTGGTCTCGCACAAAGCTTAGAAACTTTCCTGACTCAAGATTACCCTAACTATGAAGTTATTTTTGCAGTGGCAGAGGCCGGAGATCCAGCCATCGCTGTAGTCACTAAACTCCTCGCTCGCTATCCCAACGCGCAGGCCCGACTCGTGGTGGGCGACGAGCAAGTGGGAGCTAACCCCAAGGTCAATAACTTAGTGCGGCCGCTTACAATGGCTCGCTATGATTACGTAGTCATCAGTGACAGCAACATTCGCGCGACTCCAACTTACCTAAGAGACCTTGTGCGCGAAACAGGTGCAAATATCGGCGCAGTCACAGCCCCTATCCGCGGCCTTGGTGGTGAGGGCATTGGCGGCCGCCTAGAAGAAATGCATCTGAATAGTTTCTACATACGCTCCATGCTGGTGTCTCACGCATTGGGAACTGGTTTAGTGCTCGGCAAAACGATGATGTTTAAACGCTCTTTTTCCGACCGCCTTGGTGGATTCAACCGCTTTGGTAATCAGGGTGCAGAAGATTACGCCTTCGGCATGGCCACGAGACGAGTGGGACGAGAGATCGCACTCGTATCAGCTCCAGTCACTCAATACGTAGGTGCCCGCAGTTTTCAAAACTTTTTTCTTAGACATAGTCGTTGGAGTACGCTGCGCAAATATTCGGCACCTGGATTATTTTTCATCGAGTGGGCTCATCACGGAATCCTGACCCTGCTTTTTGCTTGGGTGGGATGGTCAAAACTAGGAACTGCCTACAGCGTAGCTAGTGTAGTGGCCACAGCTTTGATCTGGATACTCGGGGACTTGGCCCTTTCGCGTCAGCTCGGTGGTCGTTTTAACTTAGGAATTTGGGCTTTGCGTGAACTAACCGTGCCCTTGATATGGTTAAGTGCAGTCGTCACCCGCCAAGTAACGTGGCGAGGCAATAAGTTGCGCCTGCTCTCAGGTGGTCGCGTGCAGACGGCACAGGAGCAGACAGATGCCAAACCTGATTGGTTATCGGCAGGCTGAGTCAACCAGCAACTACGGTGCCTTTAGGTTTACGACGCTTAAGTGACAGGACCATGTCCATGTCTGCCACAACCTCGTCGGAAATGGATGGAACCGTCGCGATGATTTTGAGCTTCACCTCCACCCGCTCCCCAGACTGTTGAGCTGCTTCGACCAGGCGCTCAATATCTCCGCCTTGTGCACAGGAAAAAACCACATCTCCTAACGGCCGCTTCAAGAAGCGCGCCGATGCGGTGCGGAAGACAAAGTCGATTTTGTAGCGTTTCTCGATAATTAATTTGGCTGCGTAATAACCAGCGGCAACATCCGCACCAATCATCAGGGCACCCATATACATGGACTTGAGATGATTGCGAGAGCGGCGCGTCAGCGGTATCAGCATGCTCATCGATTCAGCACTCACGTGCAAAACCCTTGGTCGCACAAATCCAATCAGTGGCACCTTTACTAGGCCAAACACTCGTAGCAACGTGGTGTCGATCAAAGTCTCGGGCAGGATCTTTTTGGCGCGATCCAAAACTGTCATAACTACTCCCGCTAGCAGAAAATCCCGAGCCTATATTAATGCCAGATTAATCTACTGCCTCAATTAATGACCGAATGAACGCTCCCTGATACCATACCTCATTACTTAAGAGCAAAATGCGAGGGCAAATCATGATCTGGATCCAGAACGCAGCGCTCTGTCTTTGGCTCCTAAATTTGGTCCTGCTTTTATCGGGGAGTGTTTGGGCTTGGTGGTGGGTGCGTAAAGCACCGCCAATCGACCTGATAGATCAGCCACCAGTGTCGATCCTTAAGCCACTGAAAGGAGTAGATCCAGGCTTGGCATCTAGCTTGGAGAGCTTCCTCAATCTTGAATATCCAAAATATGAGGTCATTTTCTCTGTAGCCGATGCTCGAGATCCCGCTGTTAAAGTGGTGACCGAATTGCTATCCCGTTATCCGAATGCACCTGCCCAACTCATCACAGGGGAAGAGATCGTTGGCGCTAATCCAAAGGTAAATAATCTGATTAGACCGCTAGAAAGGGCGAGCTACGACCAGATTCTCATCAGCGACAGCTACATCCGCGCCTCCCCCGACTACATACAGCATCTCCTTCAATCATCACGCCCGGACGTAGGCGTAGTCACCGGCTTAAGAAGAGGCCGTGAAGGCCAGGGATTGGGAGGACGTCTAGAAGAACTACACATTAACTGTTTTTATATCAGGTGGCAGCTGCTAGCTCAGC
Source organism: Pseudomonadota bacterium (assembly GCA_026390435.1). GTDB lineage: Bacteria > Bdellovibrionota_B > Oligoflexia > Oligoflexales > CAIYRB01 > CAIYRB01. Next base: position 97,956 of record JAPLFY010000039.1, on the reverse strand, counting down.
TCTTCCGCATGGATTTTGTCATTGGATCATCCATGCTTTTCAGAAGGTCGTTTGCTGATAAGTTCGGTGGGCTGAGGGCATTGGCGGATCACGGTTCTGAGGATTATGCTTTTGGTCTGGCCACCAAGCGTTATGGCAAGAAAGTGGGAATGACGCGGACACCGGTCACGCAATATATCGGCGAAAAATCTCTAAGCGAATTTTGGCAGCGTCATCGCCGCTGGAGCGCGCTACGCAAATATGCGGCACCGGGCGTATTCTACATCGAGTGGCAACATTCGATGTTCATCGTAGCTGCACTTGGCGGTATCGGCATTGCAAATTTGGGCCCCGCCTACTCACTGCTCGCATCTCTAGCCACAGCATTACTTTGGATGCTGTGCGATATGAGCGTACTTAAAGCCATCGACGGAGCAAAGCTTGACCCATTGCTCTGGCTCCTCAAAGAATTCCTGTTACCGCTGAACTGGCTGCATGCAGCGTTCAGTCGCCATATCAATTGGCGTGGCAACAGATTAAGAATTAAATCTGGTGGATGGGTCCAAGCTATTGACGCAGATGAGGCGGCAAATAAGCGTTGGGTTCCAGTCACCGAGTCCTGACTACTGGATCAAAGATAAGGGGCCATCAACCGCATGACCCCATCACGCAATTTAATGGGCATAGATCGAGCCTGAATATCAGTTAAAGTTAGCGGCCTTGCATTTACCAGCTTAGCTGCAAAAATAGCATGCATCTGCGCCGCAAAATCATGACTGAAACATTCAATATTAAATTCAAAATTGAGGCGCAAGCTGCGCGCATCCCAATTTGCAGAGCCAATCATAGCCCAGGCATCATCCACTAACATGACCTTAGAATGATCAAATGGTGGGGGTGACAAATAAACGCGGCACCCTTTTTGCAGCAGTGATGTCAAGCTAGCCATAGCAGCCCACTGCACTGGCAAAATATTATTTTTCTCGGGCAAAATGATATCAATCTCGACACCTGACATCGCAGCCACACAAAGAAAACGTATCGTCGTGGCATCTGGAAGAAAATAGGGAGTCAGGATTCTGATGCGTCGCCGCGCAGCACCGACCGCACCCAATATAGTCCACAGCGTCTTTTCAAAATCGCGATCCGGCCCATCGAGAACTCCGCGCGCCAAGATGCCGTTTTGTTGTTCCTGTAATTCCATAATCTTGGGTACCCACATCTCACCGGCTAGCTGCTCGCGCGTCGTAAATACCCAGTCCTCGGTGAAGGCTTGGCGCAAATGCGCCACCACTGGCCCAACCACACGAAAGTGAAGATCTTGAACCGGACTGGGAAAATTACGCTTGATGCAGTTACCCTGGCGAATATTGATTCCACCAGTGAATCCGATGACGCCATCAACCACCATAATCTTGCGGTGGCTACGCAGATTTATGGTAGAGATGCGCGTAGGCTGCAGATTAGGCATAAAGCGAGCACACTTAATACCTGCCTGCCGAAGCGGCCGGATGATCGAGGGGAACGAATATCTGGACCCTGTTGCATCGACAAGCACCCGCACTTCAACGCCACTCTGCTTGGCTTTTTTTAGTGCCGCCACAAACTCAGCGCCAATCGCATCGTTGGCGAAAATATAACTTGAGAGCATAACGCTCTGCTTTGCACTAGCAATCGCTGCGAGCATGGCCGGATAGGCCTCGTCACCATTGATCAGCGGCTGTATTCCATTGCCAGAAAGTAGGGCCAGACCGCCAACATGATTGCCGACGTGGGCAAGTTGGCGCATGCCGGGATCGGGCAAAATGCCAGCCTGACTTAGCTGCTTAAGTGCGACATGATCGAGCGCCTTGGCCTCGTCATGACCCATAATACTGACGGCAGAGCGCCTGATCCGATTGATCCCCAGAGTGTAATATAACCCTGAGCCGATAATCGGTGACAACCACACCAGGCCGACCCAGCCTACCGCAGCATATGGCTCATCTTTAGTCAGGACAATATGCGCGGACGCTGCTAGCGCAATGATCACGTGACTAGCGACCAACACATCGGCGCGGAGCATCCAGTCGTAAAGTAGATGGATTAACATCCGGTCCTAGAGTTTGGTTTCGTAAATGTGAAAGTGAGCCTGATGCATTCCGAGTCGCTCATAAGTAGCGATTGCAGTGTCGTTATCTTTTTCGACATAGAGCCGAACACGGCGGCCATCACCACTAGCCGTCGCCGTGTTCACTACGTGCTGATAAAGCTGACGGAAGACACCCCGTCCGCGATGCTCGGGATCGACAAAGACGCTTTGGATCCAATGGACCAAACCATCTTCCCAATCCGTGACTTCAAAGGTGACCATGGTCTGTCCGATCACTTTGCCATCGACATCGGCCACGTAATAACGACAGAGTTCCGGAGCCGCTAGAGCGCGGGTAATCCCAGCGCTTAGCGTCTCTGGACTTAGCTTGCGCTGTTCCGTGTCCCACGCCAAAGCGGCATTGAAACGGACTAGCACAGGCAGATCTTTAACCGTAGCGTCACGAATGCGCAATTCAGTGACCACTCAACTTCCTTACGGTGTAATGCAAGATGCCGCCGTTACGGTAGTACTCAAGCTCGTCAGCAGTATCAATGCGGCACTTAGCGCGCACTTTGTCTGTCGAGCCATCGGCACGATGGATCACAACATCTACTTCTGAGCGAGGAGCCAGCTTACTTACACCCAAAATATCGAAGGTCTCTGTACCCACTAGCTTTAGGGTGACGCGGCTTTGATCCGCCAGGAACTGCAGCGGCAAAACGCCCATTCCAATCAGATTGGAACGGTGAATCCGCTCAAAACTTTCCGCCAAGACAGCTTTGACACCTAGCAGCATGGTACCCTTCGCAGCCCAGTCGCGCGACGAGCCGGTGCCGTATTCTTTACCGGCAACGATCACGAGCGGAGTCTTCTCTGCCTGGTACTGCATCGCTGCGTCGTAAATAGAAAGCTGTTTTCCGTCCGGCATATGCTTGGTCACGCCACCTTCGATCCCAGCTAGCATCTCATTGCGCAGACGGATGTTAGCAAACGTACCGCGCATCATGACTTCGTGGTTACCGCGACGGGCGCCGTAAGAGTTGAAGTCGGCCTTTTTTACCCCGTGACTCAACAAGTACTGACCAGCTGGACTAGAATCTTTAATCGACCCGGCCGGTGAAATGTGGTCCGTAGTGACGCTATCGCCAAGGATGGCAAGTGGACGAGCGCCTTTTACGTCAACCAGTTCCGCTGGCTGCTTCGCCATACCGACGAAATAAGGCGGATTACGAACGTACGTGCTCTTCTCGTCCCACTTAAAGGAGAAGCCGCCGCTAACTTTAACGGCTTGCCACTGTGTTGGGCCCTTAGCGACGTTAGCGTAACGCTTGCGGAACATCTCGGGACTTAGCCCCTTGGTGATCGCAGCTTGAATCTCGGCGTTAGTTGGCCAGATGTCTTTCAAGTAAACGGGCTTGCCATCTTTACCGGTGCCGAGTGCATCCTTGGTCAGATCGACTTTGATGTTACCAGCGATAGCATAAGCAACGACGAGAGGCGGCGATGCCAGGTAGTTCGCTTTAACGTCCGGGCCGATTCGGCCTTCGAAGTTGCGGTTACCGGACAGCACCGCGGCACAAACTAGGTCTTTGGCGTGAACAGCAGCAGCAATAGAGTCCTGCAGCGGTCCACTGTTGCCGATACAGGTCGTACAGCCGTAACCGACTAGGTTGAACCCAAGTTGGTCGAGGTACTGAGTAAGTCCTGCCGCTAGATAGTAGTCGGTAACTACTTGCGAGCCTGGTGCTAGAGAGGTCTTAACCCATGGTTTGACGCACAGGCCCTTTTCAACGGCCTTTTTCGCGACCAGTCCGGCGGCAAGCATTACGGCGGGGTTAGAGGTGTTCGTGCAGCTGGTGATCGCTGCAATGACTACAGAGCCGTGCTCTAGCGCAAAGTCAGAACCCGCAACCGGTGAGGTCTGATTGGCGTTAGCTTCGCTAACTTTGAAGTTACCGTGCAGCTCTTTGTTAAAGCCAGCAACCACACCCTTGAGAGCGACGCGATCTTGGGGACGACGCGGACCCGCCAAGCTCGGCTCTACGCAACCCAAGTCTAGTTCTAGCACATCGGTAAATACTGGCTCTGCAGCTGATGGATCACGCCAGAACCCTTGCGCCTTAGCATAAGCTTCAACGAGAGCAACCTGGGCATCATCGCGGCCGGTAAAGCGCAGGTAACGCAGAGTTTCATCATCGATCGGGAAGAACCCACAAGTAGCCCCGTACTCAGGAGCCATATTAGCGATGGTGGCGCGATCTGCCAGAGACAGGTTGTTCAAGCCGTCGCCGAAGAACTCGACAAACTTACCGACCACGCCTTTTTTGCGCAGCATTTCGGTCACGGTCAAAACCAAGTCAGTAGCCGTTGCACCTTCCGGCAAAGTACCTTTGAGTCGGAAGCCTACAACTTCCGGAATCACCATCGACAGCGGCTGCGCTAACATTGCTGCCTCAGCTTCAATGCCGCCGACGCCCCATCCGAGCACGGCTAGACCGTTGACCATGGTGGTATGGCTGTCGGTACCGACGAGGGTATCAGGATAGACCCACTCATCATTACTACCGTCAGGATCCTTAGCGCGGAAGGCGACGCGTGCTAGGTACTCTAAATTCACCTGGTGACAAATGCCGGTTCCTGGTGGGACCACGGTGAAATTATCAAAGGCCGTCTGTGCCCATTTTAAAAACTCATAACGCTCGCCGTTGCGATCGAACTCCAAATTCACGTTCACGTCAAAGGCATCGGCAGTCCCGGCCTTGTCGACGGTTACGGAATGGTCAATCACCAGGTCAACTGGCTTCAGCGGGTTAATTTTCTTGGGGTCGCCACCGACTTTAACCATCGCTTCACGCATAGCCGCCAAGTCGACAACCGCCGGCACGCCAGTGAAGTCCTGCATCAGCACACGGGCTGGGTAAAAAGCGACTTCATGCGTCGAGGTCTTAGTTTGTAGCCAGGTTGCCATAGCCGTAATATCGGCCTTAGTGACGATGTGGCCATCTTCGTGACGGAGCAGGTTCTCAAGCAGTACCTTTAGCGACAAAGGCAAGCGAGTAATGTCACCGAGTCCGCCAGCAGCGGCCTTTTTCAAGCTCGCAAAGCGGTAGGTCTTACCACCCACGCTTAGGGTGTCGAGCGCGCGAAAGCTATCAGTAGAGGTAGTCATAAAGTCCCCACAGGATCGAATGGAACGATAGCGCCAAACTCCGGCTTAGCCGGGCTTCGCCCCATTTTACCTACTTTGCCCGGCTTTGGTAGCAGGAGTTAGGGGCTGCGCTCATCAAAGACCAAGAAATCTGTGCAAGATTAGCAGCGGAACCCGATCTGCTAGCGATGAAATGGCCACCGGTGCAATCCCAAATGGCTTGTGCTAGCATCGCGCGCATGAGCGAAAATAGCCCTTCGGGGTCCAAACTAAGTATCGCAGATACAGCCTTAGATTATGCTGTTGCAACATTGGCTTTACCATCGGCTGGTACCCCCATCACACCGACTGAGGCAAAGCGACTAGCCCTACTGATTGCCCACCGCGGCATGGGCAACGTTTCCCCAAATCCACTCGTTGGCGCCGTCTGCGTCGATAGCGAGCACCGGTTCATTAGCGCCGGAGCGCATGAACGCGTGGGCCATGCTCATGCGGAAATTAACGCACTAGCAGCAGCCAAGCTGGCCGGCCTGAGTACTAAGCTCAAGGGCGGCACCATGTATGTCACGCTCGAGCCATGCGCCCACAGCAACCGCACCCCTGCCTGCGCGCCGCAAGTGGCTGAATGCGGCGTCAGTCGCGTTGTCTATGGCGTCGTCGATCCCAATCCCAAAGTGAGTGGGCGTGGCGTCGCCGTATTGCACGCAGCCGGCGTTAATTGCGAACACGACGCCAACTGGGCGGCGGAATGCGAGCAGCTGGCGGAGATTTTCCTCTGGAACATGCGGCATAACTCACCTTTTGTCGGCCTAAAAGTGGCAACCTCGGCTGACGGCGTGATGGCCCGCCAAGGTGATCGCCGCGCTTGGATCACTGGACCGCGTGCCCGCGCCTATGGCCATTTCCTGCGCGTCTACTATGACGCGATCCTGATTGGCGCCGGCACCTTAATAGCCGATGACCCCGCACTCGATGCACGTGACTCACTTTGGCCCGGCCGAAGCCCACTTAGGGTCGTGCTCGATCCTGATGGCCGAGGACTGAAATCCAAGCCAGACAAGGGGTGGCGGATCTTGGGCCACACCCCCGAAGCCGTGCTGTGGATTACCTGTCAACAACTCGATCCCGAAGCTACTTCAGCAAAGCAAGAGCTTACCGAAAAAGGCCTTCAAACCATCGCCTTAGCGACGAACCAAACGGGCACATTCGCGCCGGTGGATATCCTGACCGCTCTCCACGCTAGAGGTATCACCAGCGTGCTGATTGAGGGCGGCTTAGGTACTTACACACCGTTCTTAAACGCTGAAGCTGTCAATCATCTGCACTTGTTTCAGGCTCCTAAATTACTCGGCGGCCAGGACGCACTCTATTTTGGTGCCGGTAAGCTTGAGGCCGAGTTTAAAAACACCAGAATCACGGCGCTAGACCGTGACTGGCTGATTGATGCCGATTTAACGCGCCGACATGTGGGAGAAAATCCATGAACGGGCGCTTTGAATAGCACCCTCGTACAGTCTAGGCAGCTCTGAGAAGAGCTCGTGCCTAGCACCGTGCACCACGTTAAGCTGCACATCACCCTTGGCATGCTGACTCGCCACCCGCACCCAATTACTGGCGCAGTCTGGATCGACTACAGACTCCTCTGCCGCACCTAAAACTAGTGTCGGCACAGACAATCTGGCCAAATAATTCGGATTAAAACAAACATCGATAGCCTGGAAAGACGCCGATACCCAGCCAAATGTGGCCCCAGGTAGTTTGTAAGGTCCCGCAACGATGCGCTGATAAAGGTCGGGGCTATGGGTCAAAATATTATCGGCAAAGGGCGCAGCTTCAAACCCACCAGCTCCGGAACTGCAGGGACCGAGCCCCACCTGCGTCAGAAGTTTCGACAAAGGCTTAGCCAGAGGCCTAGGTACCGGGCGATTTGGCAGACCCAGCAGAGGCGATCCGAGCACTAGTGCTTGCGGCTTCAATACTCCCTTGAGTGTCCCGTATAACGAAATCAGCGCTCCCATCGAATGAGCCATTAATATGTAAGGCTTGTCACCGACGACGCTGCCGATCACGTGCCCCGCATCCTGAACAAAGGTTTCGTAATCATCAATGTGCGCACGCGAGCCACCGGAGGCACCCTGACCGCGATGGTCCCAGGTGAGAAAGCCGGTGCCCGCAGGCAAAGCCAGATCTGCCGCGAGATAAGCATATTTTTCAATCCACTCGGAGCGTCCGTTAAGGAACACCACGTATTGACTCGGCTCGCTGTCTTGCTTGTAGACGCCATAGCGAAGATCCACCGAGCCTTTTGGAGCCTTTAGCTTGCTGATCTCAAACCTGCGCGTAACCGCATCAATATCTTCAAACTTAGTCATGGATGAGCTGGTCATAAGCAGCAGACTCCTTGAGCCATTGTGTGAGTTCTCGCGGATAATTTGTACACAGACCGTGCAGACCAAAGGTCTTTAAAGTGGTCCAAAGACCCTCGCGGTCATGATCTTCGCCCACCATTTCCGCCCACGCATAAACCCGCCAGTTACGCGCTGCGGCTTGATCCATCAAATTATAGTCAACCAAACTTGTATGCGGATGCAGAATGTTCGTCCCTGCTATCTCGAGAAAGACTGTCGGCGCCAAGGTGGCGAAGAACGGCCAAGAGTATGTGTCCAAACTCCAGAGACAAGCCCGCTGTACTTCCGGCGCATTACGCCTTAGCCAGACTAGGGGTGGGGACTGAAAACACGACACAATCACGCGCTCACGACGGGGGTTTTTAGCTACCAAATTGGCAACCACCGCTGCCAGTTGCTCGGATTCACCCTTGATTTCGATGTTCAGTTCGATCTGCGGCAATAACCGTTCGATCACTTCATCTAAAAACGGCAGTGGTTCGCCATTGCGCAGCTTAATGGTGCGCAGCTCAGATCGTTCCAGCCGGGAAATATGGACATGTTGCCCAGTCGTCTTGAACATATCGTCATCATGCATGATCACAGCATGACCGTCTTTGCTCAGCTGCACATCGAGTTCAATGCGCTGGGCACCGCACTCGACCGCCTTCGCAAATGCAGACCAGCTGTTCTCCAGAGCCTCTTTGTTCGCTCCGCGATGAGCAATCACCAACATGCGGCCATCCTCACGATCGATGCAAGCAAGCTATAAGTTTAACTGAGACTTTGACATTAACGCGAAGCTGCGACTCGAGCTAGGCAAATACTGCCGCTTCGCTCGCCTGAGTTACTGGGCTAAACTATTACTAAGGCTATCCGATCCCACCAGCCTTCAGCCGCCTAACGCTAAGTACTCACCAAGAGGCATCTATGGCAACGTCACCGCAGAATCGTCGTTTCGTCGTTCGGTTACAAGCTGCTGCGCTTGGCTTTGCCTTCTTATTGAATTCACAGGCTGCCCTTGCTCAGAGTCGGCAAAACGGTCAGCTATCTGTGTCTGGACGACGCACAGACGGCGGTGGCACCTATCGCTCACTCCTCGTGGGACTGCCTATAGCCTCGACCGAACGCGGTCCGGTCGGTCGCTTAGAACTCAATCTTTATGGTATCGCCTCACTGGCACTTGAAGGTAGCACTGAACGCACCGGTGAGGATGCGTCCAAAGCCGCACTCGAACGCACCGGTGAATCAATGATGACCAAAGGGGGACAAGTTTCCCTCTTTCTCTTCCGCTACACTCGCCCGTTTACCATGGCAGGTTTTTATTACGGTGGGGGCCTCGGATATCATGAGGAAAATGTCGATTGGCGTCAGCCGAGCAACGCTGCCGGCAGCACCTTAGTCGATGCCGCCCTGATCCACCACAACGCAGCGCTCTCCGGACCAACCGGTCACGCGCGCATCGGATACCGCTACGTCGGCAGTGAATATCCATTATTAATAGGTACTTATATCGGCGCCAAACATTACCAGGCGACAGTTAAAGATAGCTCGGGAGGGGGAACGAACGGCAACCCCTTGGTGCCATTGACCGACAATGACAAAGAACACCTCTTGCACCGCTTCCAAACGACGGCTGAGTTCGGCATTGAGGTCGGTTTCGTTATTTAAAGGCCGCCTCTAATCTACGGGTATCGCGCGAACTTCACCTTGCTAACGCAAGATCCAACTGTGATACTTTGGATCTCGTTAAGCAGGGGGACCGGTGCGAATCGCAATCGATGCCAGGATGATCAACCCAGGCAGTATGCATGGCATTGCTCGCTACGTGTACGAGCTGCTGATGTGTCTTGCTAACAACGGTGCTACTGATGATTACTTCATCATTATCAACCCGCACAGCCCACTCGAGAGTCTGACCTGGCCTAAGCACATGCAGCTCAAAACGGTGCAGGGCAGCTGGATGAGCCTGCGTCAGCAGTGGGAGCTGCCACGACTCCTCCATGAGATTAAGGCCGATCTTTTCCATGCGCCGTCGTTTATGGCACCTCTGGTCTGCCCATGCCGCTTGGTCATGACCATCCATGACTTAAATCACATGGTACTGCCGCAGTTTTATACGCCGTTCCACCAGTTCTATTACCAGCTCTTCGTCCGTAGTTGTATTCGCAGGTCCGACTACATCCTCACAGTCAGCAATTTTTCTAAAGATGAGATCGTTCGCAATCTCTCTATTTCGCCAGATAAAATCTTTGTCACCTACAACGGCGTGTCGGCCAACTATCAGCCAGTCACCGATCTTGAGTATTTGGAATACGTCCGGGACTTATACGAGTTGCCAGAACGGTTCATCCTCTGCTTGTCGAACAATAAGCCGCACAAGAATGTGCACCAGCTTGTGCGCGCCTACTGCCATTCGCAAGTGACTATTCCGCTAGTATTGGCATGCCCAGTTGACGCCAGCCTTATTCGGATTGCTGAGAACTACGGCAAAAAGCATCTCATCTACTTTTCTAAGTTTATTGCGGAAGAGCATTTGCCTAGCGTTTACTCGATGACACATTTATTCGTCTATCCATCAACATACGAAGGATTCGGTTTACCGCCGCTTGAGGCCTTAGCCTGCGGTGCGCCGGTTGTCGTCGCGCATTCATCGAGCCTCCCCGAGGTCGTGGGTGACAGTGCGATTTTCACCGATCCTTTTGACTATCAAGACATCGCGAGAGCACTAGAGCTCGGCGTTCGGGATGAGGGCTTGCGTCAGCGCCTATCACAATTTGGCGTGCAGCATGCGCGTCGCTTTTCATGGCAAGCGATGACCGATCAAACCGTCGAGATCTACAAGAAATGTCGTGTCAGCGACAAAGCCAGCGCGGTGAAGCGAGTAGAGCCGACATGAGAATTGGTATTAACGGTAGATTTCTAGCAGCCAAGCGGACTGGCGTTCAACGCGCCGCATACAACCTCATAAAAGCCCTGGTACGCGTCGATCATGTGAACGAGTACTACCTCTTCACCTCTGCCGATCAGGCAAATAACCCAGACTGGAACTATCCAAACGTTAAAGTCATCGCTTCCAACATTCGTGAAGGCGAAAACTTTCGCAATCATCTCTGGGAACAATTCTCTTTACCGCGCCTGGCTGAGAAGCACCAAATCGACATCCTGCACTCTCCGGCTAATTTAGCTCCGCTATTCTACCGCGGGCGGTCGATCGTGCACATTCATGATCTTTGCTTCGTCGTGAATCCACAGTGGTTCAGTTTCTCATTTCGGACGCTGTATAACTTTGTCATACCGCGCTTGGCTCGTCGTGCCGCCAAGGTCATCACGAATAGCAACAATTCGCGAAATGACTTACTGCAGTTTTGTAACCTACCCGCTGAGCGGGTGAGTCAAGTTTACTGGGCCGTGGACGACCTCTTCACCGCCAACAACGGCGAAGAGCCCAAGCCGCAGGACTGGGACCTGGAAGATTACATTCTCTATGTAGGCTCCCTGGAGCCTAGAAAAAACATTGGGACGCTGCTGGAAGCATACGAATTAATGCGCAGCAAGCACCCAGAATTAAAACCAAAACTGGTATTGATCGGCGGCGAGAGCCCGCTCTTTGCCGAAGTCAGATTGAAAGTTAAGAAGTTCAAGGACGACATCTTATTCAAAGGCTTCGTCAATGACGAGATGCTGCGGACTTACTACCGACGCGCTAGTTTGTTCGTCTATCCGAGCCTTTATGAAGGTTTCGGCCTGCCGCCTCTCGAGGCCATGGCAAGCGGAGTGCCGGTAGTCACGACTCTGACGTCCTCATTGCCAGAAGTCGTCGGCGATGCTGCATTGATGGTAAGCCCCTATAATGTCGAACAATTAGCAGAGACGATGGCCACAGTGCTGACCAATCCACAGATCAGGGAAGACCTGATCGCCAAAGGTCGCGAGCAAGTGCGCAAATTTAACTGGTATCGTGTTGCGCGCAACACGCTAGCCGTTTATTACGAAGTCTATAACTCGCAGGTTGCTACCACCGATGGAGCGCGCAAGTTCTTACCATTCTCAGTTTGGCGAGACTTACGCGACCTGGAAGCAAGAAAATTGCGGCAACTGAGCTGAGTCGATCTCAACATTCCAATGGAGTCTGCATCTATGCAACGCGAGCGCATTGCTTTAGTCCTCACCAATGGCACACCAGGCACCATCACCACGGTCTGCGGTTGGGTTCGCAGTAAACGTGAAGCCAAGAACTTTGCCTTTTTAGTATTGGGTGATGGTTCGACTCAAGACAACCTCCAAGTCATTGTCGATGTGGACACGCAGCCATTCAGCCAACTGGCGCAGTGCAATACCGGCGCTGCCATCAGTGTGCGCGGAGTCCTACGGGAATCACCGGGTAAGGGCCAAAAAGTGGAGTTGCTGGCTCAAGAGTTAACCGTTTTTGGCGGCGCTGACCCTGAGACCTATCCCCTGCAAAAGAAGGGACACACATTAGAGTTTTTGCGTGAGATTGGCCACTTGCGTCCACGTTCGAATACCTTTGGCGCGGTGTTCCGCGTGCGCAACACGCTAGCCTATGCCGTACATGAATTTTTCCAAAATCGCGGCTTCATCTGGGCACACACTCCGATCATCACCGCTAACGATTGCGAGGGTGCGGGCGAGCTCTTCACCGTCACAAACTTCGACCTAAACGCACTACCAAAAGACGATAAGGGGCAAGTCGATTATCGCAAAGATTTCTTTGGCAAGCGCACCCACTTGACTGTGTCTGGGCAGCTAGAAGGCGAATTCATGGCGATGGCCATGGGCTCGATCTACACCTTCGGGCCGACATTCCGTGCTGAGAATTCTAATACGACACGGCACCTTGCCGAGTTCTGGATGATCGAGCCAGAGATGGCTTTTGCTGACTTGGCCGACGATGCGCAACTAGCCGAAGAGTTCTTACGCGCTATGTGTGCTGCCGTGGTCAAACACTGTCCGCAGGAGCTCGAATTCTTAGAAAAGCAGTACAAAACCATCACCGTTGCCGAGATCGCCAAGTTGGCGGAGTCTCCCTTCACAAGGATCACTTATACCGATGCTGTAGCTGAGCTAAGCCGCGCAAAGCAGAAGTTTGAGTTCCCTGTTAGCTGGGGCCTAGACCTTCAAAGTGAGCACGAGCGCTACCTGACAGACACGGTATATAAGGGCCCAGTGATCGTCACCGACTACCCTGAGCAAATAAAAGCTTTTTATATGCGCATGAACGACGACGGTAAAACTGTCGCCGCGATGGACGTCCTTGCCCCACGCATTGGTGAGATTATCGGTGGTAGCCAGCGCGAAGAACGCCTACCACTGCTCGAGCAGCGCATGGCCGCGATGAATATCCCAACAGCTGATTTGCAGTGGTATCTAGATCTAAGAAGGTTTGGTTCTGCACCGCACGCAGGCTTTGGCTTAGGCTTTGAGCGCTTAGTGCAATACTTAACAGGTATGGGCAACATACGCGACGTGATCGCCTGTCCTCGGGCGCCACAACTGGTCGCCTTCTAGCGCAAAAAGGTTTATAAACAAGAGCACAGGAGGTGCTCGCTATGGGTTCGATGCGACTAGGTTCGTATGTGGGGCTCGTTGTCAAATTTACCGCCGCTGTGATGTTTGCTATCACAGGGCCGCAGCTACGCGCGGCCGATGAGGTCGGCACTGGCGGGATCAGCACTGGTGGGATCGGCATCGATAGGGACACTGAACACTGGGCAGCACCGCATCCGGGGCTGCCTTATGTTTTGGCAAATTCAAAAAGCGGTGCATTTGAAATTCGCACAGCCAATAGCCGCACCCTGAAAGTGCCTAGCGACAATCCCTCGCGCGACCGCTTCCTCACTCTCTGGTTCCAGCTCCATGATCCTAAGAACGGCTACTTTAGCGCCACTGGCCTGCCCTTCCACTCTGCCGAGACCTTAATCGCGGAAGCTCCAGACTACGGCCATCTGACTACCAGTGAAACGGTAAGCTACTGGGCTTGGTTAGAGGCCGTCTTTGGTCGCTACACTGATGACTACAGCCTGTTGCATTATGTGTTTGATCGCATGGAAACATATGCGATCCCCAAACTGCAGTATGGATCAGCAGCCTACAATCCAGGATCGCCGGCGACGTACGCACCGGAGCAAGACACACCAAATCAGTATCCTGTGCAAATTAGTCAAGGGATCAGTGTAGGTCGAGATCCCATCAGCGCTGAACTTGCCGCCGCCTACGGTAGCGATATTTACGGCATGCATTGGTTGATCGATACCAATAACTGGTACGGCTACGGTGCCGGCACAGACCCTGTCTATATCAATACGTTTCAGCGCGGCCCGATGGAGTCAGTATTCCTCACTGTTCCACATCCCTCTATCGACGAATTTAAATTCGGCGCACCAGATCAGGGCTTCCTCAGCCTATTTGCTGCTGATCCAAACGGGTACAAACGGCAATGGCGCTACACCAATGCCCCCGATGCAGATGCACGAATTGTGCAGGCGACTTACTTAGCTATGCAGTACGCGCGCGCCAGTGGCAACGTAGCTGCGGTCAAGAGCCTCGCGGCGAAGGCGAGCCGCATGGGCGACTTCCTGCGCTATGCCATGTTTGACAAATACTTCAAATCCATTGGCTGCCAGAGCCCACAGTGTCCCGCAGGATCTGACTACGATTCGGCACATTATTTGATGGGTTGGTATTATTCTTGGGGTGGTTCACATCCAGCAGACCAAGGCCAATGGTCTTGGCGTATCGGCGGCAGTCACGCTCATTTTGGCTACCAAAACCCGCTTGCTGCTTATGTGCTGAGCGCAGACCAAGACTTTAAACCAATCACAGCAAATGGCGCCCGCGACTGGCAACAGAGTCTCCAGCGTCAGCTTGAGTTTTATCAGTGGCTACAATCAGCTGAGGGTGCGATTGCCGGTGGCGCCACTAACAGCTGGCAAGGTCGCTACGACGTGCCACCAATGGGCCAGAGTACCTTTCACGGCCTCAGCTTTGAACAGCATCCGGTCTACCATAATCCGAATTCAAATAATTGGTTTGGTTGGCAGGCATGGTCGATGGAGCGGGTTGCGACCTATTACCTAGCGAGCGGCGATCGCAGCATCGAAGCGCTGCTCGACCGTTGGGTCACCTGGGTCAGTCGCAATGTAAAGCTGTCCGATGATGGCGGCTACAAGATCCCGAGCAATCTCGCTTGGAGCGGACAGCCGCACTCGTGGTCATCGCAGAGCCAGCAGATAAACAGCGACCTACATGTCACAGTTGTCGATTACAACGAGGACATCGGGATCGCCACCAGCCTTGCTAAAGCTCTCCTAAGTTACGCTAAAGGCACCGCCTTGCATCGTAATCAGCAGAATGCTCTGGGAGCGTCGACGCTTGCTCGCGAGATCATTGACCGCACCTGGACGCATTACCGCGACGACAAAGGCGTATCCAATAATGAGGCTAGAGCCGACTACAGCAACTTTAACGCCAGTGTTTTTATTCCTGCTGGATTTAACGGCAAGTTAGGACGCGGCGCCGAGGCAAATAGCACCGCGACTTTCTTAAGCTTGCGGCCGCAATACCGCAGCGACCCTGACTTCGCCAAAGTGCAAAATTATCTAAATGGCGGCCCGGTGCCAGAGTTTCGCTACCATCGCTTCTGGTCTCAGGTTGAGGCGGCAGTTGCGTTTAGTGAATAGCAAATAAAGCGAGCGGCCCAAGGGAGACCTAGCCTCCTTGGCCGCTCGTCAAAACTGTGGCTGAGATGGCCCGAGTAGGGCCACCAATTCAACTAAAGATCACAAGTCTCTAAGCTAATTAGTCACCCAAGCTTACTTATTGTTGTCATGTGGACAATCAGCATTGGTGCAGTCTGACTCTGTGCAGTTGCCGTCTTCACAGCGACCATCTTCACAGCAACCACCGGCGTCACAGCACTTGCTGTGGACACAGTTTGGGTTGGTGCAATCAGACTCTGTGCATGCGCCATTTTCACAGCGACCATCTTCACAGCAACCACCAGCATCACAGCACTTTTCATGATGACAGTTTACGTTAGTGCAGTTTTCATTTGTGCAGTTACCTTCTTCGCAATCACCCTCGCAGCAACCATCTTCGTCGCAGCAGCGATCACCGCTAGCAGCAAACGCAGAGCTTTGCACTAGGCCGAAAAAGGATGTCCATACGATAAGCAGACAATTAAGAAACTTCTTCATGAAATGCTCCCAATTAATTTTCAATTTTTTTAAACGCACGAACCACAGTTGACGAGCAGCCAAAAGACTAGGCATCGCCGGCATCCATAAAAGGACACCTCTGACTCAAACTTTACGTTGAGTTCAAACTACTGTGACTGCGATTGGCGGGCGTTCGATCCGCGCTTCCGGCTGGGCAGAAATCACGGAATTCGCCGGGAAAGATCCACGAATTTGGAGCTTAACCTGCATCGTTAGCGACACGACAAAGCGCGGAGACATAAAAGTGTGACTGTGGCAGCAGCCCAAACAGACGGCTGGATGATCACAGCTACAACAGTCAGCTCTGAGCAAGTCATGATCTGCCTGATCTGCCTGATCTGCCTGACGACCACCCGAGTGTGCCTGTGCACAACTTAGATCGCTCTTCTCTGAATCACACGCAGGCAGTGCCGCTGCTATGTTTGCAGCGAAGAAGCAAAGACTGATCAAGATGTGGAGAAGCTTTCGCATACTATTATTATAGCGAACTTTATCCTGGTGCGCATCAGTTCACTGTTGCCTACCAGCAAAATACCCGCCAAAGCACTAAATAAGAATATTCTAATCATCACCAGCAGGCGTCAGCAACAAACTGAAACCACCGCCAGATTCAGCAATGCGCGCGACTTTTGAGCTAATTTTCTCGCGTGGCTTGGCCAGAACCTCAGCACTGGCAAGTTCTGCCTGACGATCTCGCCACTTAAGTGTGAGTATGGTGTTGTACGCAGGTTTCCGCTCAGCATAGATGTGCTTAGCTGCATGCACCGCCGGCAGTTGCACCATCACCTGATGCGACAGACTTTCTTCGGGGCGCAGCAAGTACTGCAACTGTCCCCCAATCCCAACTAGCGTAAACAACCCAAAGAGCCACCAAAGACGAGGCCGGCGTTTCGCACTCACGTGAAATAGCTGCAGCGTCAAGATAGAAAGGAATGGCGTCGTGATTGCTACGTACCAGTTAAACTTAGTCGCCGAACTCGCAAACAAAATGCATGTCGGAACAACCATGCAGACACTCAGTAACAGCAGGTGATCGGCTTTGAGTCTGCCCCATGCCGCGCGCCACCAGGAGGTCGTATTATCGCGCTTCCAAAGCAGTAACGGCAGCGACAGCATCAGTAAATATAGCCAAGGCCCAAAGCGAATATCGAGAGCCTCCAGCAAATACATTGGGGTACTCGTATCACCTTCAATCTTCTCGGTGAAGCGTCGGAAGATGTCGTAATTAACCATCACGTCCCAGGAGTCAGCACCAAACTGACTATTCACGAATGGCGTCCCCAGCTTTTTCACAGCTAGGTACCAACCACCGATGAACCCGAGAAAGAGCATCAAAGCTGCCCAAAAAGCGCCATTTTTCAACAATGGCAGGGCACGGCCACGCAGGAGCACATACAAACCTAGGCCGGGGAGAAAAAGCCCCATCATGAAGCCTTTGGTGAAGAAGCACAGGCCACCGCACACACCAGCAAGAATCAGGAGTAAGTCGCCACCCTTTTTCTCGTGCCGCTGCAGCAGATAAATCATCGCCATTGCAGTCACGATAAATAGGGCGTCAAGATCACCGGTACGACTCACATGCTGGCCAACAATTCCCCGGCACAGCAGCAAGATCATGCAGGTTATAGCTGCCGTCACTTGGCCGTGGTAGAGCCGCACCAGAAGATAAGTGAACATGACTATCCCCACCCCAGCCAGTGCCGATGGTGCCCGCAAAGCCCACTCGTTAAACCCAATCAGCTTATACGATAATGCGATTAACCAAACCCCTAGCGGAGGCTTAGCCAACCAGTCGTCCGGTAGGCCGTCAAAATAGTAATTAATGAAATCGCCACGCCGGAGCATCTGCCAGGCAGACTCGCCGTGGCGCGTTTCATCCCACAGTCTGACGCCGTGATCACCTAGCTGAAAAAAGCAAAGCACCAAAGCAGCAAGCGCCACCAGACTTGGCAGCAGCCTTGGGTGACGGCGAATCCAGTTAAGAGTCACTCCTCGCCCCGATGCTCAAGGAGACCTGTATCGGCACGCCGCGGCAGCGGCTTACCAACGGCAGTCTGGACGAAATACAGAGGCCGTCTTTTCACTTCATTAAAGATCTTGCCGATATAAAGGCCAAAAACCCCGATAAAAGTGAGATTCAGCCCGAGGCTTAGCACGTTGAAACTAAGTAGGGACACCCACCCAGGAGCAAGTGGCGTGATTTTTAATACCACAAGGACGATCGATACGATGATGTAAATGGCTGCCAAAAACGAGATGAAACCACCGACAATGAGCGGCAACTTCAAGCCCACATCGGAGAACGACACAATGCCGTCCGACGCCAACTTCAGAGATTTCCTGATCGTGTAACTACGCTTACCGGCGAACCGCGGCGGACAATCAAATTCCATCAAAGTTTGGCGGAAGCCAATGTAAGGCACCATACCCCGGTAAAACTTCAACCGCTCTGTCATCGACTTCAATGCGTCTACACAGCGGCGATCGAGCAGACGGAAGTCAGGACTGTGCGGGATGATTTGCACATCGGAGGTGCGATTATAGGTCCAATAGAATAGACGCGAGAGTAGGTCGCCTTTGGCATTGGTCTCGGCAGTGTTGCGACGGAGCATGTTCACGACATCGTAACCATCACGCCAAGCCGCGACCATAGCCGGAATCAATTCCGGTGGATGCTGCATATCAGCATCCATACAAATCACCACATCACCACGGGCACTATCGAGACCGCACGCGAGTGCAGCCATGTGCCCGACGTTACGCGACAGACAGATGCCGTTGATCCGTGAGTCCTTGGCAGCAAGCTCCGTGACCCGCGCAAAGGTACCGTCCTTACTGCCGTCATCGATGAATAGGATTTCAAAGTCTGGCGTCAGAGTAGACAAAATACGCGTCAGCTCATGCGCCACCTTTGCGACGCAATCCGCTTCGTTATAAGCAGGAATGACCACAGAGATGGAAAATTTAGCAGGTCGTTGCATAGTATTCAGCATAGTATTCAGTGGGTAAGATCCTTAAACTGAATCAAATTAATCTGGCGCCGAGCTACTACCTCAGCAACGGCTGGGCTGATCAATGCTGCCAGCTCTCCAGCCCAAGCAAATGTCTGATAGCCCCATGGTAGATTCTCACGCAGATAAGGGCAATCAAGCCCCGGGTGACTCATCAATTCCATAGTGCCAACCGGCATTCCTTCTAGAATCTTACAGACGGCAGCTGCATCAAGGCGACCGCAAACGTCAAACCCAGCGAAATATTTCGCCCCGCCGATCCCGCTGCGAGCAGCGCGGCGACGCGCCCGGTACCCTAACGCCCGCAGCGCCCAGTTATACGGAATGCGCCGCATGGAGCCCGGCACAGTGCGGCTCAGTGCTGGCAGACGCAGCCATTTGATCTCATATTTATTCATTAATTTCAGGACAATATCGAGTACACCGGGGAGCAGGTGCAGATGCTGGGTGCCATTTGCAAAGGCAATCGGACCGACTGCAGACCGCATCCGAGCGAGCTGCAGATCGAGCTCTTCCTCGAGTTCGCCCAGGTCAATCTGGCCCTTTAGGTATTTGGCGATAAATTGTGGCCATCCTCGGTGGAGGCACACACTACCCTGGCCAAAATACTGCAAATCATCTGTCAGAGTGCTCTTCTTACCGAGCAGAGAGTAGCCCTCGACAATGCCAAGATGAGCACCAATCTCAAGGCCAGGGTTTTGGCGCCTAAGCTCGAGAGCAGCACCTGTAGCCAGGCCGTTCATCAGCAAAGCTGTTGAGCGCAAGATGCCTTGCTGATGGGCCAGCACGATCCCTTGATTGATTTCGTCGGTAAGACCGAAATCGTCCGCAGTGACGATCAGATTGCGCTGATTTTGACAGTCAACGTACTTCATGATGACCCGCACTAGCCTCCAAAAACTATAGGCCGAGAGCCACAGCTCTCTCCGCCAATCCACCTACCACTGAGTGAAAATGTCGATGCTGACGCAGCTTATCGGCGCCAAAACGACGCTCTAGCTCGACCCGTAGCTCGGGTATCTTTGCCGTACCACCAGTGCAGCAAACAATCTCAATCTCATCAGCTTTAACACCGGCCCGTAGCAGAGTCTCGTCTAGGGCCCCAACAATCTGGGCGACTAAGTCGGCACTGACTTCTTTAAACCGAGCCGCCGACAATTCCTCTTCGACGACAATTCCAGGATGATCAAAACGAAATTGCGAGGTCTCGGATGCCGATAATTCGATTTTGCTTTGCTCAATGGACTTAAACAGTTTGTAGCCCAGATGCTCTTCAATCAGTATAAAGAGGCGGTCCATACGTACAGAATTTTCCGGCGTAATCGACCAGCGCTGCGCTTCTTTAAGCAGCAGCATGATATCGCTGCGCGATAAAAATGAGATGTCGGCAGCATTACACAATTTATTAATCAATTGCTGCGGCAAATGCAGATCGTTATTGCCCATTGGCATGCGGTAAACGATCTCTGAACCAAAATGAGGAGCGATCATGTGCTTCATGATGCCGCCGTCAAAGCGATCACCGGCAATTGGAATCCCGTGGGTCGCGAGCAAGTCGCGGTCCGTAAACCGGTCGCGGTCCATATTGAGCACCGTAAAGTCCGAAGTACCACCACCAAAGTCGGCAATCAGAACCTTGCGCCGTTTATCTAGTTGATGGCGAAACTCATAAGCCGCTGCCACTGGCTCTGGACAGAAAGCCACGTCCTTAAACCCTGCCAAATGCGCTGCACTGGTCAAGCGCTTCTCTGCCAGAGCGTCTTTGGTAGGGTCACTGGCGAAGACAGCCGGACGCCCGAGCACTACTGCTGTGACATCTTGATCAAAGTGCTTATTGGCGCGCTCTCTCAGTTCACGCAGGAACACGGCGATAAGCTCTGGCAAATTGTAAAAACGGTTAAGCACGTGAGTACCGGAGAAGCTCGGATCCGGCAGGTATTTTTTCAGCGACCGGAACAAACGCCCCTCGGCGAGATGCTCGCCGTATTGGCTCACTGCTTCCGCACCGAAATACCATTTACCGGCAGACGGAGTGTAGAGCACGCTCTTGAGCACGGTCGGATCTGGGGCACTTGGATCCAGACCAATGGGAGGCAGCGTCAGCACGCCATCGGTCGCTGCCAAAAGTGAATTAGATGTCCCGAAATCAATTGCGTAACACCGCGCCGCCATAAGTCTCCCTATACCCTGTCACTAACTGCTGTCTGGATCTTTATTAGTACCATGCTAACGCCGGGTTGGGGTGGAATTTGCGCCTTGATTAACAAATAGCCACACCAGTAGGTCCCGGACGAGTACCAGCTCCAAGGCGCACCATTAACCGCCTAAAATCATTAATATATTCCTTAGCGCCCACTACGGACCTCAAGTATTTTCTACGACCACCGAAGCAGAGGTCACAGCATTTAGGTTAAAAAGGGCCGCAAATAGAGATGAATCCCAAACTCCGCAGTCTCGGCTTTTGGCTGGCATTCTTTGCCAGCGCCCTGGGCCTATCCTGGTGGATGTACACACCAGCGCTGGACGGAGCCCCGATCTGGGACGATAACGAAGCTCTGTTTAACTACCCGCTGATCAGTTCACCTTTTAGTACAGTCGCTCGCATCTGGCTTAGTCACCAGGCGCCAGATTTTTGGCCACTTCACTACACTTGGTTTTGGTACGCCTATCGCTGGTGGGGTACTTGGACCTTTCCCTATCACCTCACCAACATCATCCTGCACGCACTGAATACGACTCTCATCGCCGCCATACTCCGACGCCTAAAGACGCCAGGTGCCCTTTTTTGCGCCTTGTTATTCTGCGTGCATCCAATCAACACCGAGGCCGTAGCCTGGATCGTGCAATTTAAAACACTCGCGAGCACGACTTTTTGCCTTGGTTCTTGGCTGGCTTTTTTGGCCTATTTAGAAAGAACACCGCACGCGCATCATGACAAAGAACAGAAGAAGTGTAGTGTCGAAGTCACGGCGTCTCATGCCCGCATCTATTTACCCTATGCTCTTTCTCTTTTACTTTTCGTCGCGGCTTTACTAACAAAATCTGCCGTCATATTTTCGCCGATCATTCTCACCGCTGCAGCGTTCGTAACTCTTCACAGCTGGCGAAGAACCACTTTTACCGTAGCTCCATTTTTTGCCGCTGCAATGATCAGCGGTATCGCCGCGGCCTCTTGGTATGCGGCGGACGCTGCCTTACCCCTCGGTGAAACACTGGATCTAGGACCCTTGTATCTGCGTCTAGCTCGCGCCGGCTGGAACTTCTGGTTCTATCTAAAGCAAGCATTGTGGCCGTCAGAGATCGCGTTTATCTATCCGAAACTAGACTTGGGTAGCGCCAGCCCCTGGACTTATTTGCCAAGCCTCGCAGCAGTCGCGTTACCCCTAGTCGCCTGGTGGGGACGCCGCCGCTGGGGCTGGGCTGTGCCAGCGGCTGTGTGTTACTACGGCCTCGCTTTAGCGCCTGTGATTGGAATTTACGGCATTTACTTCATGCGCTTTGCTGACGTTGCCGACCACTGGCAATACATGGCGGTCATTGCGCCGATTTATCTCGTCGTTCAGCTAGGCATGAAGCTGCCCGTACCAAACTCAGTGAAGCTTATGGCTGTGTGTGCGCTTAGCGGATTTTTCGCCCATAAAACGCAGCAACAAGCTGCCGTGTACCAGAGTGAAAAAACAATTTGGTCGGACACCCTCAGGCGCAATCCCAAGTCTTGGTTAGCGCATAATAATCTCGGTAAAATCTTACTGGCCGAACAAAAATTCAGTGAAGCCGAAATTCACTTTCAGTCTGCTCTTAAACTGAAGCCTGATTTCCGCGATGCTTTCAATAATCTCGGAGCCTCCTACATAGAACAAAATATTCTTGATGAGGCTCTACGGACACTGCAGCATACCGTCAAACTTTGGCCCGAATATGCTGCCGCGAGATCTAATTTAGGCGTCGCATTAACGCGACTCGGCCGCTTGGGTGAAGCAGCCGTACACTTGCGGCGTGCCTCTGAACTGGCGCCAGAAGATGCGAGTTATCATAAAAATTTAGGCTACACGCAGCAAAGACTACGCCAGCTGGATGCGTCCATTGCATCATACAGGCGGGCCGTCTCGCTATCCCCTCGGCCAGATTATTACAGCGACCTTGGTCAGATTCTACGCGAAGCGGGCTATCTCGATGATGCAGTCGCGGCACTGCAACAAGCACTTCGCCTGCAACCTAATCACGGACTAGCGATGGCCAATATCGGCTTTATTTCCATGGCACGCGGGGACTTAAAATCAGCGCTACGCTGGCTCGAGCAAGCGACCGTGGCAAGCCCCGACAGTGCGATGATTCACCTAGCCTTTGCCAGCTGCCTACTACAGGCAGGGGACCACGCTGAGGCCGCCAAGCAACTGTCAGCCGCCCTGGCGATTGACCCAGCGACTCCCGGCGCGGCTGATTTGGCGGCTAGGTTGCGGATACTTTCGAATCAATGACAGATCGAACAGGCAAACACCTCATTTAAACTGCGGCTGCAAACCCTGCCAGCAGTCTAGATAATCTCGCTGCAAAACTGGCGTATTCAGCGCCCAGGCGGTTGGCCGATACACATAAGCCGTCTCAAACATGAACGCTAACGTATCACCTTGATATACAGGCTTCAGCTGCGCTTCACTCGCCGAGGCGAAAGCTGCCGCCTCTGGCCCATGTGCGCTCATACAATTATGTAAACTGCCACCACCAGGCGTGAAGCCACCGGCAGGCTTAGCATCGTAAACGCCATGCACAAGCCCCATATACTCGCTCATAATGTTGCGATGAAAATAGGGCGGCCTAAACGTATCTTCCGCCACTATCCAGCGGGGCGGAAAGATGACGAAGTCTACATTTGCTGTACCCGGCTTGCCGGAAGGCGCCGTCAGCACAGTAAATATGGATGGATCTGGATGATCAAAACTAACGGTATTAATGGTATTAAAGCGCCGCAGGTCATATTTGTACGGCGCATAGTTTCCGTGCCATGCCACGACGTCAAACGGCGATTGCGGTAGTGTCGTACGCCAGAGATTACCGGAAAATTTACAGACCAATTCGACAGGCTGCTTGGCCTCGTCGCCGCGCGCATACCAAGCAACCGGAGTTAAGAAATCGCGATTGTTTGCCAGACCGTTAGCACCGATGGGCCCACGATGCGGTAGCTGGAAATGATCGCCGTAATTCTCGCAGATATAACCGCGAGCAGTTGGGCCAGCAAGACGCACTTGAAACTTGATGCCGCGAGGAATCACCGCAATCTCTTGCGGCTCGACACTCAAACAGCCCAGCTCAGTAACCAGCAAAAGCGCACCTAGTTGGGGCACGATGAGTAATTCGCCATCAGCGTTGTAGAACACTCGATCGGTCATCGACTTATTAGCAACGTAAAGATGGACGCCAGAGCCTGAACGCGCTGCGGCATCGCCGTTGCCGCAAACCGTCACGATCCCATCGACGAAATCTGTCGGAACGCTGGGCAAAGGCAGTGGATCCCACCGCAGTTGATCTGGCGGCGGCGGCACCTCAGTAAATGGCCCGCTACGGAACGTTGCATGCGTCAGTGGCATGAACGAGCTGTGCCGCACGCTTGGCAGCACGCGATACATCCAGGTGCGTAGATTCTCTGCATTTGGCGCGGTGAAGGCCGACCCATTAATCTGCTCGGCATATAAGCCGCGCGCGGCCTGCTGCGGACTATTGCGCCCAACAGGCAGGGTCCCGGACTCCGCTTCGCTCTCAAAATAATTACCGAACCCACTTTGGTAGCGCCACTCGCTCACGACTGTTTCCTCGATAATGGCTCGCCATAAATAGCGATAAATCGATGCGATGTTAGCCGAATGAGAATGAATTGTATAGGACTGCAGAAGGCCGACTAATTGCCGCCAAAAACCACTTAAACAACTGTAATTATTTAAATATTAAGCTCATCATACAGTCAGCCCAGACAACTCTCCAGCTCCACCAAGTAGCTTTTCCATTGCAGCCAGTCCGCGCCAGAGAGTTAATAACCGCAATACATACTTGGAGTTTCTTTAATGCGAAAAGCAAATGACACAGCCGTCTTGACTCTGATCGTCATGTTATCCAGCTGCACGCTAACACAAAGCCCCTCCGCCACCACTTCGGTGCCAACCCCAGCGACCACCGTCGCTGCTGTACCCGCTGATGGCACCTTCCCGACGAGCGTGGAAGGCCTTCCAGAGGCAAAGCCGATGGAGACCAAAGAATTAAGCGACGGAGCCAAATACATAGTCACAGCTAGACCAGTGAAACAAAGAATTGGTGGTCAGTGGATCCGCAGGCTCGCATACAACGGCACTGTCCCCGGCCCCATCATCAAGGTCAAACAAGGCGCCACCATTTTCCTCACTTTGAAGAACGAGACGGAAATCCCGACCACCCTGCATCCGCACGGCCTGCGACTGGACTACCATAACGATGGCGTCGTCGGAATCAGTCAGAAGGCAGCGATTGCCCCAGGTGGATCCTATGACTACACCCTCAAGTTTCCCGATGCAGGCATGTACTGGTATCACCCGCATGTGCGCGAAGATTATAGCCAGGCGCTAGGCATGTACGGCAACTTCTGGGTCGTCCCCAAAGACCCCAACTTCTATAATTCGGTCAACCGCGAAGTTGCACTAATCTTAGACGACGCCAGCGGCAAAGATGCCGCGCCGTTTTACCGCGACCGGGTGACCCACACGCTGATGGGACGGTATGGCGATGTTATGTTGATCAATGGCCAAGATCACTTTGTCCTCCAGGCGCAGGCCGATGAAGTCCTCCGCTTCTTCCTAACTAACTCAGCAAGTACCAGGACAATTAAGTTCGCTTTGCCTGGAGCACGCATGAAACTGGTGGGCAGCGACGGCGGACTTTATGAACACGAGCAGTGGACCGACGCTGTAACGATCTCTCCGTCCGAGCGCTATATCGTCGAGGCGCGATATGCCAAGCCCGGGACCTACGACATCGTCAATAATAAGCCTGATGGCAGCGTTAAACTAGGGACTGTCGAAGTTAGCAATGGCCCAGCACCTAAACTCATCGCCGATTTCAACAAGCTGAGAAACCCGGGACTCTCGATCACAGATTTGAAAGTCGTGAAGCAAAAACTAAAGGGACCAATCGATAAACAACTAACTATCACTCTAGTTATCGACCACAGCAAGCTTTCCATGCCCCACAAAGAGTCTGGACACGACATGCACCACATGCATCAGGTGCAGGACGCGGCTAAACCACAAGGACCTAAGCCTCGCGCTATCGAATGGACTGACGAAATGGCCGCTATGAACAGCAAGAGTGACAATACCAACTTAGTCTGGAAGCTAATCGATGCGAAGACTAAGGCAGAAAACATGCACATCAAGTGGCAATTCAAGCGCGGTGATTTCGTCAAAATTCGCGTCTACAACGACCCTAAATCGGTGCATCCAATGCAGCACCCCATTCACTTTCACGGTCAGCGCTTTGTCATTGCTAGCCTAAACGGTCAGGCAAATTCCAACTTGGTCTGGAAAGACTCCGCGCTCATCGCACCCGGGGAGACCATGGACATCGTCCTTGAGGCGGCGAATCCAGGCCAATGGATGGCTCATTGCCACATCGCCGAGCACCTGCATGCCGGCATGATGCTTAGCTTCAACGTATCCGAGTGACCTTAACAGCACGAAATTAAATGCAATTTCAACAGCAATAGGCGATGATCGACGAATCCACGCCCAACTGAGTGAGTGCCATGAAACAGCTGAGCAATATTGTTGCCATCATCCTCGGAGCCATCATCGCCCTTGCCATTGGCCTTCGCATTGCTCTTGGTTTCGTTATCAGCTCAGATAGTTTTCGTGGCTATTTTAACGACTATGTAGAACGCTCGCTGCACAGCGTACTGCCTACCCTGATGAGCGAAATCAAAGACATTGAACTGAGTGGCGTGGCCAATCTTCTGCTCCAGGACGTTACTATCCGCAATAGCCGTAAGATCTCTGCCACCCTAAATTTAAAGCGTATATTAATCACCCCTGAACTCAGCACGCTATTCATTGGAGAATCCTGGCACTTCGACATTGAGGCCATGTTTGGTGATTATGGCCGGCTGACGATCCATGGCTCTGCGCCCAAATGGATCTTGCGCGCCCCAGAAGCCGGAAAGACCTATATCGGTGCCTTAAGACTCGAAGGCACAGCAGTGGACATTGATGCCGTTGCCATTAGCAACATCATCTTCTCGGACAAGGCCGCTCCAAGCTTCTATCTGAGTCGGGGCCTATTAGGCGGTGATGTCCATTTTAGTAGGCCACTGCGCGCGGCAGAAGCAGCTGGACGGAGAAATGGACGCTTCAATGGGGCTCTACGGGATGCCGTATGGATGCTCGCTGACGAAAATAATAGACCACTGCTGATTCCTAAGACCCAGCTTAATCTCGAGATGATTGACAAATCGACGTTCATCCGGAGTCCGCTCACCCTTGAAGCTCACACAGGCCTGGCAAATATCACTGGTAGTGTACTTCTACCTCGCCAAGCCAGCGATGAGGCCGCATGGAACCTCATTGTTAATGTCGACAACGACTCAGGCCTAAGCAAATCTCTGGCAAAACTATTTAAATGCCGAGAGGCCGTGACCGGGTCGCATTACGCAGTCAAAGGCCCCGTTACCGGTGCCTCGTGCACGCCTTAAAGAGGCCATTACTTTCCAAAACCGCCCGCGACAGATCGATTTAAATCTACACTAGCGGCGGATTAAGCTGAAGAAATTGCGCCTGATGCCAATAGGGATACGGCTTCGGCAGTGCGCTCGCAGCATCTAAGCTTGCAACCTGAGCCGCCGTTAACTGCCAGCCAACTGCGCCAAGATTTTGCCGTAGCTGCTCTTCGTTGCGCGCGCCAATAATCACGTTAGCCACGGTCGGACGACTCAGCACCCAATTGATGGCGACTTGTGGCACTGTCTTTCCAGTTTCCTTTGCCACCACATCCAATGCTGCGATCACTTTATACAAGTAGTCATCTGACATGTGAGGACCGGCGTCATTGGAGGCCTTACTTTGCAGCCGACTAACAGTCGGCAGGGCTTGGCCAGGACGAATCTTACCAGTCAGGCGGCCCCAGCCCAGCGGACTCCACACCACCGTGCCCACTCCTTGGTCTGCGGCGAGTGGCATCAACTCACTCTCGAAGTCACGTCCAACTAGAGAGTAATAGGCTTGGTGCGCAACATATCGCGAAATCCCAAGCCGCTCTGACGCAGCGAGCGACTTCATGAGATGCCAGCCGGAGAAATTGGAACAACCGATGTAGCGGATCTTACCGGCGCGAACAAAGCCTTCCAAGGTTGCAAGGGTCTCTTCTACCGGTGTCGTCGCATCAAATCCGTGCAGTTGGTAAAGGTCGATATAATCGGTACCCAGGCGACGCAGGCTGGCTTCAATTGTCTTAGTCAAATGGTAACGAGACGACCCAACGTCATTCGCGCCAGGACCGACGGGGAACGTGCCCTTAGTGGAGACGATCACTGAGTCCCGGCGGCCTTTAATTGCCTGTCCCAAGATCTCTTCCGCCGCACCGTTCGAATACATGTCGGCGGAATCAAACATATTCGCGCCGAACTCAAGACAAATATCTACTAAACGCCTGGCCTCACTGACATCGGTGGAACCCCACGCCTTGAATAAGTCACCTTTGCCGCCGAAGGTTGCAGTGCCCAAGCTGAGTGCCGGAACCTTAAAACCAGAAGCACCTAGACGACGAAATTCCATGAGCTATTCCACCGATTAAAAGGCCAAAGTCCTAATTAAAGAGTCGTCACATACGCTTCAAGAGCATCGATATCATCAACTGTAAGACTGAGTCCAAGTAGGCCGTTGATCCGGGTGATAGCGCCCTTGAGATTATCGACCGAACCATCATGGAAGAAGACGACATTGTCAAATGTGTTTGTTAAAGCCGGAGCCTTTAGCTGTCCAACATCACGAACGGGACGTGGCCGGTAGTCGAGAATTGCCTGAATCGGATCGTCGCCACCGAGAGCCCGGTCGCCGATGAGTGCTTCCGCAATCTCTTTCGATTTAGCATCAGCCAAGCCAATCAGAGTGTTGGAAAAACGGCCTGCCGCCACACCGTGATTAGGGTTTGCCGTACCGATATTATAGAGACGTGGCGTTCCATCAGCCTTCACACCGCTAGTGTGAGCGGTGCCGCGGTGACAGCTGGCACAATTGTTCTGAAACAGTTCTTCGCCACGTTTTGCCAATACAGCATCTACCCGCGGGCTTTGCAGCTTTGGAATACCGTGATCGAGATACTGAGCCATTGCGTCTAGATCAGACTTTTCCAGCTTTCCACCTAGGCGCTCCGGGACGATCGTCTCGACAAACTCGTGGCTATTAGTATGAGTTGCACTCGAGTGGAGCCAGCCGCGATCGGCAACGCCACCTCTGAGCGATATCGTCCGGCGCGGACCTTCCATAGTGACCCAGCTGGTGCCATCGTTGCCGCCGTCCGGATGGCATGATGCACATGCTCCAAGACGATTCATCGACACTGGATATTTATCTGGATTGGCTGAAGCGAATAGAGTCTTGCCGCGGCGCATTTCAGGGCTGAGCGGATCCGTGGACCTAAGCTTGAGGCGTGCAGTTTCCTGAAGAGCTGGCTTAACTGCCACCTTTTCGATGTTACGAATCAGGGGGAAGCCAACAACTCCACCAAGCTGCACTAGGGCCTTGGTCGTGGGGAAGTAGCGATAAGGAATCTGATAAGGCGCCGTCAGACGACTTGGCTCCTCTGGAGCGTAAGCAGAGGCATCGATCTCAGAGATAAAATCAGAATTCTCATAGGAGACGTAAATCTTCTTACCATCAGGCGAGACGGTCATGCCCTTTGGGTTGGACCCCGACAGTTGAAAATGCAACTGACTGGCAGGATTGATCGTGGTGGCATCATAGATCGCAATCTCGTCAGAAACATGGCTCAGGATTAAGGCAAACCGGCCACCTTTGGTGAAGCGAATGGTATTAACCAAACCCAACCCTGTTAATCCCGCATGCGGGACGCCGTAGGCTAGAAATGGATTGGTTTGCTCCTTGCCGTTACTTTGCAAAGCACGGTCGATAAATTCGATCTCAAGCGGATGACGCATGCAGTAAACAATATTTTTCAGCGACGGAATCGCCATCTCGACATCACGCGTATAGATGCTGTTCAACTCAGATTTCTTACTAGCATCCAGAGGAAAGATGAGAGGAGCACTGAGCTGAGCGGGCTGAAGTCCACCAAATCTCTTGAGCGATTTGTCGGCATTTTGGCCGCGCTCCAGTACCACTAAAGCACCAGTGATTCTTGTACCTGGCACCCAGGCAACTTGACCCGCTGGGTCGAGGAAGACGCCGGATAGTTGGCTTGCTGTTCCTTCCAAACTGAAATCAGTTGCCTTGAGTTTGCCGTAGATTAATTTAGCCGGCGGATAGTTATTATAAAAATCAGCGAGGCACTGCATCCTTGGATTATCAGGATTGAAGTGGTCTTCAATCACTGCATCTTTTTCTGCCACAAATTTCGGCAGAGTCACGACGCTGATCCAAGCTTCATTATGATTGATATCGCCACGGGGCAAAAAGTGGGCGATGTACAACTGAGACTCATCAAAGGTCATGCTCATGCCTGTCGGCCGAGCACCGATCTTAAGAGTCTTTGATGAAGCAACTTGCGCCGCATCATTCAGCTTGATTTCAGACAGTGTCCCCTCGACGTAGCTGCTGACGTAGATAGTCGGCGACTTTTGTGAAACGAGTACATAACGGAGCTCACGACCGAACTCCTCGTTATTACCGAGGACACTCAATACGGTCTTCGTGCGGCGATCGATCACCGTCAGCGAATTACCTTTCGCCGAGCTAACGACGATCCAGTCACGGGCCTTTTGTAAGGCTATACCAGCCGGCTGCGCGCCAACAGATAAGCGAGCAATCTCTTGTTTTCCTGGCAGCGCATAAGCAACTACTTCGTTCGTGTCCGAGCTCACTGCCCACAGCTCGTCGTTGGCTGGAGACACCAAGAGGTCCGTAGTCATCTGTCCTTCGCCAGAGCTCGGCTGCAGGGTGATGGTTCCGCGAAGGTGTGGTGCCAGAGACTTCTTCACGCTAAGGATCACGCGCTTCACGCCGTAAGCGGCAATTCGCCCGACTTTTAATGCGTAAGGTGCAGCCAAAGGTTGTTTATTGTATGCGTCCGTCGTCAGGTCCCAGATCTGACCTGCGCCACCGTCCTGATCAAAATTCAGAACGACCGCATCGACAGGATAGTCACGACGGTTTTCGATATAAACATCGACTTGTAGATATTCGACTGTGTCCGCTAACGCTTTTGCGCGAGCTGAGATATTCAATGCCGATCTAGCCGTAGCTTCGGCCTGAAGATTCTGCACCGTGCCTAGCCGAGGCTCGATGGAGCTCCTGTGTCCTTCGCTCTTCAGCATGTCAACTTCGAGATCGAAAGGCTGGCTAAGCACTTCATCAGCATTCGCCCTCGCACTAACTATAAGACTTACGAACAAACCGTAGGTCAAAAAGCGGCCCAGCCAGCTGATTGCGCACTTGAACATCGAATGCCTCCTGAGAGCAACTCTCACTGAAAATTTGCTGATCGGACTTTTATCGACGCAAGCCTATCAAAGCAAGACTTTAATCCTGGGCAATCTTAGGCTGTAGTTGACCTATGAACTCCGATGGGCTAAGTCGGCGTCCGGACTTTGTCCGGTGGGCAGACACACGCAAACCGCACGGCTGCCCCTTCACTCCCTGGGAGACAACACCTTGAAATTATTTACAGTCCTAACCGTCACCGTCACATTCGGCACCCTCGCACTGGCCTGCGGTCGCCCAAGTTCAATGTCGCAAGTCAAAGTAGCTGCAGCTTTTTCAACGACGTTCACCGGCAAATGCGCCAACTGCCACGGAGCCGCTGGCGAGGGAGACACGGGCCCAAGCCTAAAGGCTGTAGATTACGCAACTTTTAGCACTAAGGTACGCACAGGAGGACGCGGCATGCCGAAATTCGCCACCGATGTTTACCCTGATTCCGACGTGAAATCAGACTTCACGGCCCTTACCGGCAAGGCTGCTCAGTAAAAAACAAGGGACCCAACCGGGTCCCTTTTTTATTACAATGTTGCTTTTTATCTGCAAGCGTAGCCAGTTAGTCGAGGAACGACCTCTTCAAAGTCGCAGTCAACAGCACGCTCTTCACAACTTCCGCTTCTGGGCGAATCATTGGGTTACGCTTCGATTTAGCTTGAGCGGTAATGCCCAGCCAATCACTTAGCTTATAGCGGACTGCGGCCACGGCTTCGTAGTTCACCAGTTTGGATGTCTCTGGGGAGTTCGCGGGTTTTGGCGAATACATCAGGGGATACAAAGCTTCAACCGATGCTACGTAGTCTAGTTTCTTGTCGAGAAGAACGCCTTTGACTTCCACCGCAGCTTCAGCACCGAATGCATGTACGTCACCGACTTCGGTCAAAACCACTAAACCGTCTTTGCTCGTATTCGTGTAGTAGGCATCTTTCGACAGAGTTTGCACTGCCGCTGGACCGGCACGAACCTCAGCCCGAAACGCTTCGTGATCAAATGGGCTAACAAAAATACCAAAGGCTTCTTTGTATTCCTGCGGCGCGAAACCAGCTGCTAACTTGGTGCGGAATTTACCTGTCTCTGTCGACGATGTTCCATCGCGATTTTGACGCTCGTAGTTTACCGGCGAAGCACGCTCATCATAGGACTCAAATGCTGAAGTCGAAGCTTTGAAACGACCGTAAACGCCGAAGGGACTGGTGCTAGTAAAAAAGTAACGGTACATGCTGACGAAACGGACCGCATCGGTAGACTTAATCAAACGCGGCAATGCCGGCGTCCGCGAGAAGGATTCGTTCACTGTTAGGTTGTTACTAACGGACTGTTGATTACGACGGTAGTTGAGGTCACTGGACAGATCCAAGTTGTACAGCGTTGAAGTACCACTTTGC
Organism: Pseudomonadota bacterium; assembly: GCA_026390435.1. GTDB lineage: Bacteria > Bdellovibrionota_B > Oligoflexia > Oligoflexales > CAIYRB01 > CAIYRB01. The sequence continues at coordinate 65,073 of JAPLFY010000039.1, read as the reverse complement.
TGGCCGTTGACGTTTTGCTGATCAATAACGTTCGATCCACCGGTGACCGATTCCAAATCAGAAAAGCCGTCTTTGGCTGGCAATTTGTCGCTGGCCAACTCAACGCTTTTTGCTTCGGTCGTACCTGAGGTAGCCGGCTTCGCAACACCTTGCGCGAACGCTGATGCGCTCAACACCCAAGCTGAACAAACAGAAATAACACATGTTAAAAGCTTCATCGTTCATCTCCATTCTGCAATTAATTCAAGTCAACCTTAACCAGACTCATTAGCCGCGCGACTGGCGAGCCATGAGATCGCGGATTTCAGCAAGCAGCTCCTGATCTTTAGTCGGAGCCGGAGGTGGCGCAGCTTTGGCCGCTGCGACTTCTTCAGCGGTGCGACGACGTGAGACCCAGCCGAGAAACTTCACCACAAAGAGGAATAGCGCCAAGGCGACAATAATAAAGTTAACGATGTCGCCAATGAATAGCCCGTAAGGGATTTCCTTGTTGCCAACGGCATATTTCCAGCCAAGGTAACTTTGCTCAGACGGAAAGAACAGGCTGATAAGCGGCATAAGTATATTCTTCACCATGGAATCAACGATCTTGGCGAAGGCGGCACCGATGATGACACCGACCGCTAAATCAACGACGTTGCCTTTAAGAGCAAAATCGCGAAACTCTTTAACAAACGAACTTGCCTTGGTGACGCCCAAGCTGCCGACGCCTAAAATCTGATCCGTACCCAAATTCTTTGCCATACCCATGCCTCCTGAAGTCTAGGGATGACTCAGATAGCATCGGCACTATTGAATTTCAACGTACGATAAGGCGCAGCAAACTAACTCGGCGGTTCAATAGGCGTTGCGATTGATGAAACCTTTGAACACGGTCAAGAAAATGATCTTCACATCCAGTAACAGCGACCAATGCTGGATGTAGTAGAGATCGCATTCAATGCGTTTTTCGATACTAGTATTGCCGCGCCAGCCATTGACCTGAGCCCACCCAGTGATCCCGGCCTTGGTTTTATGGCGGAGATAGTAACCAGGTACTTTGCGACGAAATTGCTCTACAAATACAGGACGTTCTGGCCTCGGACCCACCAAACTCATCTCACCGCGCAAGACATTAAAGAACTGCGGCAGCTCGTCGAGGCTAGTACGCCGCAACCATTTGCCCACAGGAGTGGTACGGTCGTCCCCGGCACTCGCCCATACAGCTCCTGACACCTGTTCTGCATCTACACGCATGGAGCGAAATTTGAGCATATAGAAGGTCTTACCGTCCACGCCCATACGCTCTTGACGATAAAGCACCGGCCCCGTGGAGGTCACAGCGACTACAATAGCGACGATGGCCAAAATCGGACTAAATAATGTGATCGCCACCAGGGCTCCTAGCACATCAACAGCACGCTTAATTAGGCTACCCGCACCGGCCAGCGGGCTTTCATTAATGGTAACGACTGGCGTGCCGCTAATAATATCAACGCCAGTAGAAAAACGACTGAACCTAGCCAAGTCGGGTAGTAACCGCACATCTGGAACCTGATCGGCAATCTGCTCGAGTGCTTGATCGAGTAAACCGTAAGCACTGTGCGGCAGAGCAAAAACAACGGTCGCCGTCGGATGCTGCGAAAAGAAATCCGTCCAACTAATCGGCAATGATAGCATCTGCAATTGATTGTCCCGGCAGAGTTGAGCTCCTGCCTCCACGAGTTCTGCAGGCCCGGCTAGCATCACGCCAAGAATCTCACCGCGCGTTAAATCTCCAGTCCGAGTCATATCAACAGCCTGCCGTAGCCCGTCACCGCTGCCGATAATCAGTGTCTGCCTTGGCGTGGCCGTTCGACGGTAGAGTCTTAATGCCTTTCGAATCCCGCTGCGGCCTGCCATGATAAACCAAGGATGCAACAACGCAAAAATCACCATCACGACACGCGAGTAACGATACTCCTCGTAGACATAGGTGAATGCGATGAAAGCAATCGTCGCTAGAAAACAACTTTGGATAACATCAAGCGCCTCCAAAAACGCCGACCTTGACCGTCGCGTACGACGGTAAAATCCCGATAATGCAAAAACCAAGAGCCAAATGACCGCCACAAAGGGCAGCAGCTTCATATAAAGAATCGGCTCGGGGATACCCTTAGTGATGGGGAGGATCCCAGAAAAACGCAACGTAAACGCAAGCACCCAGGCCAACATGACCATGATCACGTCGGATATGACTCGCAGCATTAATAAGAGGTCATTATCTCGACGGCTCACGAAGGACTCCCGGACATCAGCGCCGCGATCTCGCCACGCATGCGTTGTAAAAAATGATTGCGATTGTATCCAGCAGCGTATTCTACGAGAGCTGAGGCGGCGAATTGATCGCGCTTAAACGCCGCGATCACCGCCGCTAAAGATTCTGTGTTTGGATCTTCAAAGAAGGCGCCCGTGTAACCAGGAATCACGAAATCACGAGCTCCACCGGCAGCAAAAGCAATCACTGGCGTTCCCGCTGCCATTGCTTCGATCGCAATCATGCCGAAATCTTCAACCCCAGGAAATAGCAGAGCCTCTGCCTCAGCCATGAGGCGAGCTAAAACAGCATCACTTGGGTTGATGACGAATTCAACGTGACCTGCGGCCTGCGCCCGCAGCGCATTCTCCATCGGTCCAGACCCTGCAATAACTAAGCGCCGACCTAACTTCAGGCAAGCAGCGATAGCCAAGTCAAAGCGCTTATAAGACACCAAGGCTCCAGCTGCCAAAAAATAGTCGCCACGAACCGTGGAAGGGCGAAAGCTCTCGACCGCAATGGGTGGATGAACAACCCCAGCTTCGTGGCCATACAAACGCCGCACCCGATCACGGACAAAGGAAGAGTTGGCGATGAAGCGGTCTACCCTTGCGGCACTGCCAACATCCCAGCGGCGCAATCCGGGTGTCATGGCTCTGATGCCAGCAGCTGCTCCAGGGATATGTTTCACGCCGGCAATATACTCCGCTTGCTGATCCCAAATGTAACGCATCGGGGAATGGATATAGCAAAGATGCTTGGCATTGGGCCCTTTAATCGCACCTTTAGCCACGCACGAGGAGGTACTGATCAACAAGTCGTAGTCACGAAGTGGCAGACTCTCTATGGCCCGCGGGAGCAGCGGGAGCATAAGCTTTCTGAGTCGCCGGACACTATTTAGCACAGGCGGCACCACTACTCGCCGCTCCGTGATTGTAGGCGGCATCGTCGCCCGGTCGTAAAACAAGGTAAAGATTGGCGCCTCTGGGTAAAGTTCGAGCAAAGCCGCAAGGACTTTCTCCCCACCACGGTAGGTCACCAGCCAATCATGAACAAAAGCAACCCGCATAAAATACCATCGCCAATTATCGTCAATGTAGCCCCATTAAAGCGCACCCAGGCTGCCGCCGGCAAAGCTTTTTTCGTCGACTTTTGCTCCTCAGACACTCACCCCTGACAGGGGAGATGTAGCGGCAATATTTGCACGGCAATTGTCGGATTTGGTAAGATAAAAGTACACGGTGCACCAACCTTCTCTCGCTGCTGGCAGCACAGCCGGCTATGCCCCCATTTCCCGTCTCAATCTCATCATCCCTATCTACTCTACCGCCCGAACCCGACCGGAGGACGCCCCTTCCATGCGCACATTAGGTCCGAATGGCTTTGGCAACAAATCTACTGAGCAATCTTTCCTGCTCGACGAGCGACCAAGTGGGATAGCCGATCACTGGCGCCAGTACTTCCCGGAAGTCATTGGCCATGCCAAGTCCATGATGACGGTGCTCGAAACGGTCGCCAAAGTTGCGCGTTCGGATAGTTCCGTGCTCATTTTGGGCGAAAGCGGCACAGGCAAAGAACTCATAGCCGCCGCTTTGCACCGCTTGTCCAATCGCTCTGTGCGGCCATATGTGCCACTTAATTGCAGTGCTATTCCTGACACACTCCTCGAAAGCGAGCTATTCGGTCACGAAAAAGGCGCCTTCACCGGTGCCGACAAGCGCGTGATCGGGAAGTTTCAATTCGCTGAGGGCGGAACCATTTTTCTTGATGAAATTGGAGACATGCCGCCCCTACTGCAGGCCAAGCTCCTGCGAGTGCTCCAAGACAAGAAGTTTGCTTCCTTAGGAAGTAACATCATGCACGAGGTAAATGTTCGCGTCATCGCCGCCACGAATATGAACCTTGAACAAGCCATGAAACGAGGCACCTTCCGCCAAGATCTTTATTACCGGCTTAATGTCCTGCCGATTTATTTACCAGCATTGCGCGAGCGTAAAGAGGATGTACCACACTTACTCGCTCATTTTATCGAGAGTGCTAATCGAGTCCACTGTTTGTCCAAGCCGGGTTACCTCAGTGATTCACTAATTGAAGTGCTGTCTGGTTACTCTTGGCCAGGTAATGTTAGGCAGCTGCAGAATCTAGTCGAGCGCCTCATCGTCATGAAAGGCGGCGGCCTCATCGATGTCGATGACCTGCCGAACGAGATCCTGTTTGCGCCTGAACACCAGGATACTGGTGTTACGCCTCCGATAATGCCGAGTGCGCATGTAATCACTCAAGCCCCTCGTTTTCATCTGCCGCAAACGCCTCGGCACTCCACCGATAGCAGCGGTATTACGGGTCGCCCGCAAACAGTATATCCAGCCGAGTTCGGCCGTCTCCCCGAGCATGGGCTGGACCTGGCCGGCTACATAGAATCCCTAGAAAACGATTTGATCCGCCAAGCACTTGAACGTACCGGCAATAATCGCAATCAAGCTGCCAAGTTACTTGGCCTTAACCGCACGACGCTCGTGGAGCGGATTAAAAAACGCCAGCTAGCCACGCTGAACGAACCGTCAAAAGAGCTTTAACTTAAAAGCGCCCGGAAAACCTCAGAGAGCTAATCCGCCCAACCACACACCTGCTCAAGTTCCGTCCCCAACATCAATAAGATATCTTCACGTGCCGGCGGTGCCACCAATTGCACCCCAACAGGCAGTCCGGATGGTGCCGTATAAGTTGGCAGGGAAATAGCAGGCTGCCCTGTCACATTGCACCATCCGGTGTACGGCACCATTTCCGTACAACGCCACAGCAGTCTTTCTGCGTCCGTCTCGCCATTCTCAAATAACCAGCCAATCGGTGGTGGTTCCATCGCCATAGTTGGCGTGAGCAGAACGTCAAAGTCCTTGCCCCAAGAATGCAAAATCTTGCGCGAGAATACCTGAAGTCGCAACACTGCCTGCAGATAGTCATGGCTACTTTGAGCCTTTGCCATCGCTCGCAGCTGCTGATTCAACGGCTCCACCTGCGACCAGTCTTTAACGTCCTGATAGGCAGCACCAGTGCACCATACTGCAATAAAGTCGCGCGCTAGCGACTCGTCCGAGGATGGCCAATCAATTTGCGCTGGCCTCACATCATGACCCAGCTCACTCAAAATCGTGGCCGTGCGAGTGACTGCATCTATACAGCTTTGGGCCACTGCTACCGTTGAGTACGGCCCCTGAACCGTGAAGCCGATGCGTAGACGAGGTGGCTTACGACTAGCACTCTCAAGATAATTGGTCTCTGGCCGCGGCAGTGTCATCCAGGCCGTCGGATCGTACTGAGCCAGAACATCGAGCACCGCTGCAGTATCAGCGACAGTTAAAGAGACACACCCATCAGTCGTAAACCCATGCATTACCTCACTCACTAAGGGGCCCTTGGGAATACGGGCACGGCTTGGCTTCAAGCCGACTAAGCCACAGCATGAGGCGGGTATGCGGATGGATCCTCCTCCGTCACTAGCATGCGCAATGGGCGCCATTCCGGCAGCAACAGCCGCTGCAGCTCCGCCACTCGAACCGCCAGGAGTGAAGCCAATCCCGTGCGGATTTCTTGTCGCACCGTGCAACGCGTTCTCAGTGACAGGCAAGGTGCCAAACTCCGGCGAGTTTGTACGTCCCATGAAGAGAAAGCCGGCCTTCCGCAGCAGGCTCACAGCTGTGGTATCAAAGCGGCCAATCTTACCTTGAGACGCCCGCGAACCATGGGTCATACTCTGACCCGTCGCTTCCGTCAGATCCTTCAGCGGAATCGGCACTCCGTGAAATGGGGCCAGCTGATCACCACGCATCACCGCGTCTTCAGCTACTTTGGCCTCAGCCAAAAACTCCTCATCTCGGCGCCAGACAAAAGCATTAAATTGAGGATTCAGCCTGTCGATGACAGACAGATAATGCTTAGCGACCTCAACCGGGCTCACTTTGCGAGCTCTGATCGCGGCCGCCAACCCTAGTGCTGAACGCTCAAGAAAGCTCATAGCGACTCAGACTTTAAGAACTTCCTGCTCTTTTTTTGCTAGGCGCTCGTCGAGCACCTTTATGAAAGCGTCCGTGTGCTTCTGCACCTCAGCTTCCAAACGCTTGGCGTCATCTTCGTTGATTAGTTTGTCTTTTAGTTGCTTCTTCACTTCGTCATTGGAATCACGACGGATATTACGAATCGCCACTTTGGCTTCTTCGGCGACTTTCTTCAGGTTTTTGACGATGTCTTTACGGCGCTCTTCGGTAAGCGCGGGAATAGGAACCCGCACCACATTTCCGTCATTTGTCGGCTGCACACCGAGATCGGCCTTCATGATGGCCTTCTCAATATCTTGAATCGACTTCTTCTCATAGGGAGCGACCGTAATGGTACGAGCGTCCGGGGTCGAGAGCGTAGCAACCTGATTAAGCGGTGTAGGATTGCCGTAATAATCGACCTTAACACCATCTAGTAAAGTAATGGATGCACGGCCAGTGCGCACTTTTAACAGGTCGGCATCGAAGCCTTTAACGCGCTTGTCCATGTTTTGCTTACAGGTTTCAACGACATTACCAGCCATGGTCTGCCCCTCTGCATTCGGAATTCAGTTAACAGTTGTACCCACGCCATCATTGAGTAGAGCCTGTCTAACGGATCCCGGCTCAGCTAATTTAAATACCATGATTGGGAGGTTGGCTTCCATACACATGGTGATGGCTGTCGCATCCATAACGTCCAACTTTTGCGAGATAACGTCTAGATAAGATACCTTCTTGTATTTTTTAGCGTTCGGATTTTTCATCGGATCGGAATCGTAAATCCCGTCGACCTTAGTCGCTTTCAAGATGATATCAGCACCCACTTCACGTGCCCGCAGACTGGCAGCAGTGTCCGTCGTAAAGAGCGGATTGCCCGTTCCACCGGCAAAAATCACGATGCGTTTCTCTTCGAGGTGCTTCATCGCTTTACGGCGAATATAAGGTTCGGCCAATGACGGCATACTGATCGCCGTCATCACCCGTGTCTGCAAGTTGAACTTGTTTTCCAAGGTCGCCTGCAAGGCCAAACCGTTAATAATGGTCGCCAGCATGCCCATATAGTCCGCAGATGCGCGCTCAATGCCCCACTTGGCAGCAGCCGACCCACGAAAGATATTACCACCACCGATCACCACAGAGACCATGAGACCCAAGTTATGGGCATCAGCAATCTCGCTGGCGATCATCAGCAGCGCATCTCCATCGATTCCATAGCCTTGATTACCGCCCAGCATCTCGCCTGACAGCTTCAACATGACATGACGGTACTTGCATTGGCTCATGGATATCTACTTCTCTAGTTTACTTCTTTAATTGCGCTGCAACTTCTGCAGCGAAATCTTCTTTCTTCTTCTCAATGCCTTCGCCCAATTGGAAACGTCCAAAGGAAGCGATCTTGAGACCTTTTTTAGTATTATCTACATACTTCTGAACGGTCACGTTCGGATCTTTGATAAAGGCTTGCTCGATCAGACAAACTTCTTTGTAGAACTTCTTCATCTGACCAACCAAGATCTTCTCGACCAACTCAGCTGGCTTGCCTTCTTCTTCCAAACGCTTGCGAGCAATCTCGCGCTCTTGGTTCAGTTCTTCTGCATTCACTTCGGTCTCAACCAAGTAACGAGGAGCTGCTGCTGCCACATGCATCGCCAAGTCTTTACCAATTTCAACTACGTCCGGACCGGTAGCACCCTCAAGTACAACCAAAGTACCGATTCTGCCGCCCATGTGGGAGTAGCCCGTGACCACACCGTTTGTCGCGTGCAAAACTTTAACGCGGCGAAGGTTCATGTTTTCGCCAATTTTAGCGATCAACTCGGTCAGTTTTTCTTTAACAGTCTGCGCACCGATTTTAAGGCCTAGCAGTTCTTCATGACCTTTTGCTTTGTGGTGGTACGCCAGCTTAGCAATGTCATGAGCCAGAGTGCGGAACTCTTCGTTTTTACTGACAAAGTCAGTTTCACAATTGAGCTCAACGAGAACACCGGCAGTTTGCTCAGGGTTCACGAACACCTCAACTAAGCCCTCGGCAGCAACGCGGCCTTCTTTTTTAGCGGCGCGAGCCATGCCGTGCTCACGCAACCAAACCACGGCTTTTTCCATGTCGCCCTCGACTTCTGCGAGAGCCTTCTTACACTCCATCATCCCGACGCCGGTCTTTTCCCGTAGCTCTTTGACCATTGCTGCGGTGATTGCCATATCGATACCTTCCTATTTACATATAGTCAGATGATTAAAAACAAGCTTGCACCTGGTACCGGCGCGAGCTCAATTAGCTTCGATGAGCGCCGGAGTACCAGATCACTAAAATTAGTTGATGTCGTCGCCTTCGCCATCAGGCTTGCGAGCTTTCTCAACAGCAACAGTGTGGCCTTCGCTGTCGTGGAATTTACCAGCTTCGACCGAGTCATACTTCTCGTCGCTCTCACCACGATCGCGCGAACGCTGTTTACCAGCGATGCAAGCTTCTGCTGCAGTACGGACAAATAGTTGGATGGATTTCAAGCTGTCATCGTTACCTGGGATCAAGTAATCGATACCATTTGGGTCAGCATTGGTATCAGCGATAGCAACCACTGGAATACCGAGGCGTTTTGCTTCAAGTAGGGCGATCGACTCTTTGTGGGCATCGACCACAAACAGAGCACGAGGTAGACCCGGCATGTCTTTGATACCGCCTAAGTTGCGGACCAATTTTTCGTACTCACGGCGGAGGCCTAACACTTCTTTTTTCACTAATTTATCGAAGGTGCCGTCTTGCTCCATCTTCTCGATGCGCTTCAAACGGTGAATCGATTGACGTAGGGTCACGAGGTTAGTCAGCGTGCCACCCAACCAACGGTGATTGATGTAAAACTGGCCAGCGCGTAGTGCTTCTTCTGCGACTAAATCGCGAGCCATACGCTTGGTACCAACGAAAAGAACATGACCGCCGCGCTGCGTGGTCCGCTCAAGAAAGTCGCAAGCACTTTTGAAAAGACGCACCGTCTTTTGAAGATCGATGATGTGGACACCGTTGCGCTCGCCAAAGATGTATGGCTTCATCTTTGGATTCCAGCGACGTGCTTGGTGACCATAATGCGCGCCAGCTTCTAGCATGTCCTTCATGTTGATCGTAACACTCATCTCAATCTCTCCTCGTGAAGGTTGTTCCTCGGTCGTCCAAAGTGCCGTAGCACACCTTCAAGCCGGACGGCCCGCCTATTATTACCGCCTGCAACTGGCAAACGGCTCCCGTAACCTACTCGTCTACTGCGGCAACTTCAACCCTTTAAGCACAGAAAATGGCGAAGACTCCTCAGCCTCCGCACCCACCCCGTAGACCTGTTCCGAGCGCGTATCGACCTTACAGACCCGACAACTATGCCCATCCTCTGCCACTGGCAAAAACTGAGTTGGTATCGCAGTCTCAATGGTATCGATGATCAACTGCTCGATATCAACCGAATGATCCTCAATAAAATAGATGTCGAGCTCATCTCGGCTCAGGGTTTTTTCCTTCGGTGTCTCATTTGCTTGTTCAGGGATGAAGCGCACCCGCACATCGATATGCATAGGCCAGTTCATCACTAGGGCACACCGACTGCAATTGACGCGGGGAGCGTAAGAGACCTCACCGACTACCAAAACAGCGCCGGACTCTTCGGCGGTTAGCTCCAGTTTAGCCGTCAGCAACGGTCGGCCACCAGCTGCCTCTGCTAAGGGGAAATCTTTATAGACCCGCTCCAACCACGGCTCGTCGCCACGGATGATCACAGGAGTTCGATCGGAGATGACGGATAGTCCCAAACGCATAGATAAGTACTCGAAAATAATTGCTCTTACGACATTGTATTGCCATTTAACAGACGGCTCCGTCTGTAGCGTTTTAGACCGCAATATGCAAGGTGATTCGACCGCCTTTGGAAGCCCCACCAATGACAGGCACATTGCAAGAAAATCACCCAACCACTGAACTTCGCAAGACTTTGTCCGATAAAGATGAGGCGAGCAGACCGCTCGCCAACTGCGAAGGGTTCGCGTGAAAGACGCCTGGTACATATATAAAGGATCTGGCCAACTAGGGCCGTTCACCGCTGAAGCCGTACGGCAAGGCCTGCGGGAAGGAACCATCGACCCATTTGACATGGTGGGCCGCGACGGGTCGTCATTACGTCGCGAAATCGTGGAGGTCGACGAACTCTTCCTCACTCAAGAACCGGACTTTGAAGAGCATGCTACCGCCGTGCGCCAGCCCCAAGGCCACGGCATCGAAGCGAGCAGCTTTGGCGATGTCGAGTTCCATGATCGCAGCCAAGCCTTTTCAGAACTCACCCAACCAAGTCGGCGCCCCGGTAACGCGGGAATACCAGCCATAGGAGGTGGACCGCTTCATTTGGCAGCCGATCCTCAGACCACAGTCCGCATCGCCGATGCTAAATCGCCACCCGCAGAGCAATTACCGCGACGTCAGCGCACCCCGAAGCACTATTATGTAACCGATGCCGGGGCACGTATGTTGGGGCCTTTAAGCCTCGAAGAAATCCGCTCTTTGTTTTATCGTGGGGTGCTACCACAGGGCGCACGCGTCATGCGCGAGGGCTCTTCAGCGCAAGTACCAGTCAGTAAATTCCTAGCCGTCTTCAGCAACGGACAACGACGCCCCGCAGAATTAGGCGCACACCCGCGCCTGACTAGAAGCCTAACCACCTTGCCAAAAGCCAGCACAGCAAATGAGACTCCGATTTCTCCCTTCGCTATCATCGGTACGGTAATAGCACTCCTCCTGCTTGGTGCAGCAGGCCGGTTGGCATGGGAATCCAAACACCCCCTTAAGAGCCTATCGCCGTCAACCTCACTGAACTCTCACCCCATCCCAACGCGACGCGCGCCCAAATCCTCGACGCGACGCACGGAAACAACGTCATTTAACGCTACAATGTCGGACGCTGGCAGAGTAGATGGCGGCGCACAGTCACCGGACCTGCCAGACGATGCCCCGACAGAAGGACCGCTACAGCCAACACCAATTCCCGCACCACCGGTCTTCAAAGATGAGCTGGGCATAAATGAGCAGGCCACACATCCAAGTAACCGCAGCTCAAACAGCCGGGATAATGAGCCTCGCCCGAGCCTTGAGCGCGCGAACCGCAAAAGCCAGCGCGTAAGCCGCCCGAAGATCGCCAGGAGTCGACCAGCATCCATCGCGACCGAGGTGGCGCTCCCCTCCGTGAGAAATTCGACTATCAGCACAAAATCGCGGCCGCGGCTTGCCGCAATTCCCGCCTCGATCCCGACCGCAGGACCCACACCCAGCACAACTCCGGCACCTACTCCGGCATCTACTCCGGCGGCCACGAAAGCCGCTGCCAGTACCGCCTCCCGTGGAGTCAAGAGTCTGGTGGATGGGACGCAAGTCCGCAACTTCGGACCGCTCTCGTTTGATCGAAATGCGCTTTCTCAGTGCCAAGCTGCCTGCACCATTACCTTTAATGGTAGCGATGGCAGTATCCGCGGAGTGTTCTTTAAGAAAATCTGGGGCCCAGCACTAGAACGCAGCAGCGGCAGTGTCTACGTTAGCGGCTCGGTCCGGAAGGCAGATGGCGGCACGAAAATTATCCTGTCCGGCGTCCAATAATTCCACGCTCAACGCTTGCCTTTCCGACTTAGTCACGCTAAGAGGTAACTTCGTTTTTTGTGCGTCAGTTTGTTTTGGAGTAGGGCCATGGCAGTTCCAAAGTTTCGAATCTCGGCATCCAAGCGCGACATGCGCCGTGCGCATCACGCGTTGAAAGCTACTAGCTTCGCATATTGCTCCGCATGCGGCGAAGCCCAGCTTGCACACACTGTTTGCAAGAACTGTGGCAACTACAAGGGTAAAGTTGTAGTGCAACCGAAGGTCAAAGGCGATCTCGGCGGCGAGGACTTCAACGTCGAAGGATAAGCAGGGATGACTTATAGCGGACAAATGCTCGCGATGTTTCCCGGCCAAGGCTCACAGTTTGTGGGCATGGGCCGCACCTTACTCGCTGAGTTTCCCGCCGTAAAATCCACCTTCGAAGAGGCTGAAGACGCAGCTAAGCTCAATATCCGGCGCTTGTGTTTCGACGGCCCGGACGATGAGCTTAAACTCACTGCAAACACTCAGCCCAGTATACTCACTGTAAGCATCGCTATATGGCGTACCCTGCAAGCAGAGACCGGGATCAAACCCACACTGTTTGCCGGTCATAGCCTTGGTGAATACTCGGCCGTAGTAGCGGCTGGTAAGCTTGACTTCGCGAGCGCGGTTCACCTGGTGCGATGCCGGGGCGAAGCGATGCAAGAAGCCGTGCCCGCTGGCGTCGGAGCGATGGCCGCGGTCCTGAATACCCTCGCTGATGACCTGCAAGGTCGGTGCAAGGATGCCTCAAGGCCCGACTCAGTAGTTGAGGTAGTTAATTATAACTCGCCTCAGCAGCTAGTTGTTGCCGGACACAAGACGGCAGTAGATCGTCTGTGCACCAATCTAGAGACGAGCGGGATCCGCTTCGTGATCTTACCGGTTAGCGCTCCTTTCCACTCATCGCTTATGCTCCCAGCACGGGAAGCAATGACACCTCTGTTAACAGCGTCCAAATTCCACCAAACAAATGAGCGAGTGATTCCAAATCTCACCGCAGAAATCACCCAAGAATACGGCGCAAATTTACTGATTGAGCAGATCAACAGTGCCGTTAAGTGGACACAAACCCTGGCCGCTGCTCATGCTTTTGGCTGTCGCGATTATGTCGAGATCGGCCCCGGCAAAGTACTATTTGGACTAGCGCGCAAGTCATTGCCGCGCGATGTGCAGCTGGTTCACTCCGAAGATATCAAGCAGACCATTACAGCTTTCTGCTAAGCAAAATACTTAACAGACAGTTTGGCGCTTTAATGCCTGACAACAATTGGTCCAGATAATAAATATCTTATACGAACAGTTTCTCTACATCACCACTTGGTGTTGAGATTCGCCTCGTAGGAGATTCTATGTCATCTCATGAGAAACCAAAGCGGCCACCAAGTAGAGCAGTCATTGCCCCCATTGAGCTGAGTACGACGTTCACGCGGGATGCAGACGGCACTTATCCAGGCGGTTATTTTTATACTCGCCACGGCAACCCAAATCGCGAGCAACTTGAAGACGCTCTGTGCACCCTCGAAGGAGGCGCGACTGCTATCGCCTTTGCGTCTGGCACAGCTGCGTCGATGGCGGCATTTTTATCTCAAAGCAGTGGCGATCATGTCCTGCTACCGCAGGAGTGCTATCACGGCACCCAAGAGATGATGCGCCAGATTTTTCCGCGCTGGGGCCTTTCCTTCGACTTCATCGACATGACCAATATTGAGACCGTGCAAGCAGCTGTCCGATCCAATACGCGTCTAATTTGGGTAGAAACCCCCTCAAATCCATGCCTTAGGCTTAGCGATTTGACCACCCTTAGCACCATTGCTAAACAGGCCAAAGCCACTCTCTTATGTGACAATACTTTTGCCACACCGCTCAATCAAAACCCGCTTAAATTTGGTTGCGATCTAGTGCTGCATTCAACAACAAAATATCTCAATGGACATTCTGACGTGCTGGGCGGTGTGCTCGTCGCCCGTGAGCAAGGTGCACTTTCCGAGCGACTTAGGAGCATTCAGATCTGCGGCGGCGCCGTGCCCTCGCCGTTCGATTGCTGGCTTACCATGCGCGGCATGGCGACGATGACGCTACGAGTTCAAACTCAATGTGCAAGCGCAGAAGAAATTGCCAAGTTTCTCGATAGCCATCGTCAGATCGAGCGAGTGCACTATCCAAGCCTGACGTCACACCCACAATACTTGCTGGGAAAAACACAAATGCGCTCTGGTGGCGGCCTGCTATCGTTCGAGGTTAAAGGGGGCGAGAGCGCAGCCCTGGCCTTCATAGCTGCAGTACGAAACCTTCACCGAGCTACCAGTCTTGGCGGAGTCGAGACCCTCATCGAACATCGCGCATCCATGGAGGGCCCAAATACCCGGACTCCGCGTAACCTCGTAAGGCTAGCTGTGGGTATTGAGCCAATAGCGGAGCTGATTGCCGATCTAGATCAAGCCCTGGCGAGCTTGGACTAAAGCGTTGTGAATCGTCAAATACCCGCTTCAGCCAACAAATTTAGCAAGCCCTGCCATACCGGGGCACTCAACATGACTTCTGTCTCTTCCGCAGCGCGGGTTAAAACTCCTGGCTGCGGGCTAGTGACTAAGCGCAAAAGATCAACGGCTGTCACCAGCGCAACGACCTGCCCATCTCTGGTTACGGGGAGCCACGGACCTTGGCGCTCCATGGCCATGATTGCTTCTGCCAAAGTTGTTGATTCCGTGACAAACAAATCAATCTTTGTCATGACGTCGGCGACTGTTAGCTTCGAATTAAGGGACAACCCATCATCGTTCATTCCGCGCGCGAAAAGATCAGACTCGGTCACCAGCCCTGCTAATGCTCCATCAAGCATGACTACCAAAGGCTGTGCACCAGCCGTCCGTAAGACCCGAGCAGCAGCACTTAAATGCTCAGTATGATTAATAGTTAAAAATGATCTTTGCGCGGTCGCGACATCACCAATTGTTTTTGCTTTCATGGGGCGCCTCTGCAATTGCTGAAGGATCTCAACGAGCACATTCTATCACACCCCCTGGGGAGGTCGACCCCTGTTAGCGTTGACGCTGACTTCACATCAGCTCAAAATCTAATGAAGATCTTTTATCGACTAACTCTACTGAGTCCGCTAAATATTTTGCGGCCTTTGTCATGGTGCCACCTGAGGCTTTAACAGCCTGCTCAAATGCTGCTTTTGCTTCTACAGGCATTCGAGCGCGTAGGTGGCAAATCCCCAAATTGAACCATAATTTGGCCCTCTGCGCTGGCTTATGCACAAAGTACATGGCTGATTCATAGTAAGTGACAGCCTCGTCGGTTTGACCAGCCCGGGATAAATTGATTCCGATGAGATTGAGGTACGATGCAAACTGGTCAAATGGCGGCTTATGTTCTTCCGAAGACTCTTGCTTCTCGATGGCATCCGCAACAAGAATTCCGGCCTCAGCCTTTTTCATTTCGGAGTCAATCGCCAGCGCTTTGCCAAATTGCAGCCTAGCTTCCGCATAGTGCCGCTGCCCAAGCTCAAGCTCCCCCAAGAGACAGAGTCGCTCGACCGACTTCGGCGCCAATGCATCAGCCACCGAGATAAGACGCATCGCCTCATCCACTTTACCCAAAAACATGCACGCCTTGCCGTAGCCAGTGACCAGAGACAGCCTGCGGTCACCGAGACGCCATGCCGCAGAATAGGACCACTCCGCCGCCTCGAAATTAGCCTCATCGAGAAAACGATCACCAACGATTTTTAGCGCATTCGTAACCAGCTCATCGTAGTCACGCCCCTTCGGCGACAAATCGTCCTTGTTGGCCGAAGACAGGCTCTGAATTTCGCGTACCAGCACCATCAGATCGTTGATAAACTCACGACTTAACGCTGCATTGCTAACAACCTTGCTGAGAGCTCCACTTAAAGCCTTGTCGCCGACGGGTAATGGCAATAGCGAAACGGCCAAATCCTCATCCAACAAACGAAAGTCTTGCGCCTGAACTTTAGACGAGAGGACGACAACAGGCATATAGCGAAAACGTTCCGTGACACGAATCCGGTTATACAATGCTAGTCCACTGAGTTGCGTCAGCTCCCAGCGCAACACCAAGACATCGTATGGACCAGTGGCTAGTAGGTTCCAACCCGTTTGGCCGTCTTCAGCCACATCAGCCTGCATGACACACTTCGCGGCAAAACTATGCATCAATTGTCGAGCATTTTGCTCACTCGATTCGACAATTAGAGCATGATTCATCGGAAAGACAACATTGGGAAGGCGTGTCCCCGCATCCAACGATTCGTCATTGCTTTTTTGCAGTAGAATACGCAATTGGTCAGTAGACGCCGTAAGCATAAGCGCTAACTCAGATCTACGCGCGCTTATGGCATCAAGTCGTTGCTGCCAGCGCCGCTTCAAATCGTTTACAACACCAGATTCATCTGCATTTGCGATGGCTTCTCGTTGGGGCAAACGCACGATTTCAAAAAGCGCCGTATGCATAACTTTCTGCACTTGCACCTTGGAAAAAGGTTTACGCAAAATATGTTTGGCAATTCCAGCGCTACGCTTGATGCTTTCGTGAGATCCAATACAGATGACTGGGACCTGCGGCGGTAGGTCACGCGTCAAGCTAGCTGCATCACTTGCATCCAAATCTAAGAAGATGACGCTTGCCAAGCCAAAGTCACCGACTGATTCTAGGCCGAGCAAACTAGGCGAAAGTAACTTCACATTACTAAAATCATCATCTCGCAGCGCCCGCTCCAAGACTTCGAATGACAACTTATCGCGGGAAAATACGAAGGCTTTCAAAGATCATCCTTTCTATCGAACGGATCTCAAGCCATTGAGAATTTTTTCATTGATGGCTGCGCGTGACTCCGTTACCAAAATCATACTACCGCTGCCAAAAATGTAAGTGCCCATCCAATGGTCTTCCATTTCCATCTTCTCACCGAGACGACACTGCAGCGGCACAACCTGACCATCGTAGCGCGTCACAAGAATGGTGAAATAAAGGCGCTGCTGCTTGCCGATCAACTTGCCCTTTTCAACTTCGACCACACAAGTTTTATGATGCGCCTTATGGTGCTTATTCACACACGACGCACAAGTCCAATTGCGCCAGATTTCGCAAAATGTGTTTGAACCCGACTTAGCCTCGCAATGATAACACGCACCAATCTCACCAGACCCCGCACCCTTTCGGGAGCTAGATCCAGCCGGTGATCGCACTTGGCTGTTTGGAAGTGAATTTGCCACGATTAGATTATAGTACCGAAGCAATAAATTCGTCGAGTTGGCTTGTGTCGGTTATGGTTACTGATAGCTAAATCGAGCCTTCTATCAACGCGGCTTCTAGATCTAGTGATGGTGCCCGCGGCCGGAATCGAACCGGCACGCCCCTTACGGAAGCACAGGATTTTAAGTCCTGTGTGTCTACCAATTTCACCACGCGGGCAATTTACGAGCTCTCATGAGGGCTCAATAGCAGAACCGAAGAAGAATTGGTAACACACGAAATGGCATTCGCCAACGAAGGATCTAGCCCCCCAGAGAAATCTCTCCATTTACCGAAAAGCACTCATTAGAAATTTATAAAAATTTATAGAATAAATTAAAATTTATAAAAATAAGGACGTCAGGGCTTAAAAGCTCGGCACTAAAACTTTAAGACAACACCAGCTCCAGCCGTGGTCAAAGTACGCTTGGTCGGTAAAGCCTGGACCGCTTGCTGCAGCTGAGGGCTCACTTGCGGCAATGAAGCTAAGCCCCTAAATGATGATGGTATGCGAAAACACAACTCACCGTAGTCACCGTGACACTGAGCCACAAAAGCCTGAATATCAGCGTCTTTGAATAGCTTCCAAGTACCGGTCAAGCGGGCGGTACTGGTGTCATCACTCAAGTTACGGAGTCCAGTTATAAAAAATGACGTATCATCCCACGAACCCGGAGCCGGTAGATTGAGGTAGCCCGAAATATAGCGACGACCACCATAAAGAGTCGGTGATTGCCCTGTGACCAGAGAGTACAGCTCTAAATTTCGGTCATTATAGCCGAACTGGTTATAGAAATATTCCACTCCCACGGTAGCCACATCGTCGGAGTTATATTTGAAGCTGCGATCAACGCCCAGTAGAGATTGAACAAACCATTTGTCGGGCTCCCGATAGGCAGTTGGTAACTGACCGGTGGTAGTATCTATCCCTCCGCGATAAAGCAGTTGGCTTTGCCTCTTGGTCAAGGCCGACTCACTGTGCACATCTACCGGTCCTAAGCCGCTCGAAATATCGAGGCCAAAGCGAATTGGAGCATGGGCTGCCGTCTGAAAGTTAATTGCTGCCTCACCAATCCCACCGAACGCAAACTCACCACGAAGAGCACCGGTCAATTGGTCAATTTGCTTAGCCGCACCATAGAGCAAAATCGCATAAAGATTGTACCCCTGCTTCTCAAAAGGCAGATGCAATTTCAGCATGTCTACGCCTAATCGGCGATCGAATAAAGCCAGAGGATCGATCACACGAATAGAAGTAAAGTCGGTTGGATTCCAGAAGCGACCGCTCCCCCACCGCACATGCTGCTTGCCGAAAGTCGCGTAAACTATTTTCGCAATATCCCACTTCAGCCACATCTCATCTACATCTGAGCGAATGCAACCACTGGAGCACACATCCGATTTATTGATAGAATCCGATGTTATTGCTGGTGCACCACCAGACGAGCCGCCCTCGGAGAAACGCAAACGTAAAAAGCCTCGCAAATCCTTATTTGGACGGGAATCAAAATAAACATCGGCCTGCTTCAGTTTGCCGAAGTCCCCACCAGCAGCGCCGACCCCCTCTTTATGACCGGAGTCGGTCCGAATCTCCAACCGCCCTCCGATTTGCAGAGTATCCATTAAACGCTGATTCATGTCCGCTTCAGGTGCAACCACCTTCTCTGCCGAAGGCGCCCCAAAAATGTCCTGATCGCGTGCATCTTCACCTGCCGCAGCTGCGGTCACCCCAAAAGACATCAGAAGAAATAGACACTTCCACACCAAGATGGTCCCCTTGGGCTCGGCTCACGGCGCCAAGTTCCGTTTCGATGGTTGATGGTCAGCCGCTGAGAATACTAACCACCTCAAGACCCGACAAGCCCTATGATCGCAGTTAAAGTGAATCGCCTTGCAGTTAAGACTTCAGGCTACTAAAATTAATATTATGCTAGAGCGCAGCGCACCATACTTCTACCGATGCCTCCGAACCCTCGCCATCTTCTTAGGATTGATGGCATGTTTGGGCTTGGCGCTCTCTAATGCAGATTGGACGGATGAGGACCTAGAAGTCGAACAATACTCCCGCTTGGAGTCAGTCGTCAGCGGCAAGCACGTAGATGGCCTCCATGGCAAGGTATCTCTGCCGCACTTATGGCTAATTACCTTTGTTGCTGCTGGGCTTAAGCGGATCGATACGCAGAGCCTCCAACTTATTTTTGCCTGGACAACCTCTACCTTTTCGATCAACAGGCGCCTATCACGCCATCTACTAAGCACATCACCGCCACTTACCAATGCTGAGTTGCTACTCACGTAAGTGATGCTGCCCAAGTCCCAGGGCGAAAATTTCACATAGACTACAGCTCGGTGGTTTCTGAGGTTTACTTAGGCCGCCACTGCATGAGCTCTATTTGGAGCTATTGATGCGTATTTTGTTGGTGGAAAGCCAGGAAAATCTGGCTGGTTTTATTCAAAATGGCCTGCGTTCTATAGGCTATGTCTGTGACTGGGCAAGTGACTACACGACAGCAAGAGCCCTGCTTGCAGACCTGGAATTTGACGCAATTTTGCTCGACTCACATTTACCAGATGGCAGCAGTCTTAATCTGGTGAGATTACTCCGGAGCGAAATTTGCCGCATTCCGATATTAATTCTGTCGCAGAGTGATCTGGTAAAAGACAAAGTCACGATCTTAGACGCTGGTGCCGACGACTGTCTCAGTAAACCCTTCGCTATCGAGGAATTATACGCTCGCATGCGCGCAATTATGCGACGCAGTGACCTGTCTTTGAGCGCAAAGCTAAAGCTTCATGATCTAGAGATGGACTTATATTCACAGCGAGTAACTCGGGGCGATCGAATGATTTCCTTAACCCGCCGCGAATTTGCACTGCTAGAGTATCTTCTACGGAATCCGGGCAGGATATTGTCACGAGCCGCCATCTGCGAACATGTTTGGTCAATGACGGTCGAATCTCAGAGCAATATAGTTGATGCGTATATCAAATTACTCCGCAAGAAAATTGATCAAAACTTTTCGACAACGCTCATTCACACAGTCGTCGGGATGGGTTACGTACTAAAGGTAGCGGAAGGTGAGCCTTGCCCTGCGTAAAGCGCTGCACCATCTTCCACTGGAGAGACGACAGCTACTCCAGGTAACTGGACTCCCACACGCCCCGGACCAAAGCACAAACTCACAAAAAGCTGCATCAGAATAAATCCATTCCATACCAGTACGACGATGCAGGCGGCAGTTAATACCGGCAATCGCAGCCACAGGTCACCAAGCAGCATCTCCTCACCCCAGCAAGCTTGCGTGACCGGAAATGCCGATAATGCCAAGGTCGAAAGCAGAAGTAATGTCACTGCATCAGGATAGAGAATGCCACTGTCGCGACGAATTTGATCTTTAGTCTTCACCAAATGCCTAATAATATATCCACCCAAAACTCCCGCTGGAATAATCCCCGAGAGAAAAAATAACGCAGCAGTATTCTTATCCGGGTGCACCAGAACTAAGGTCAAAAAACCAAAACTTAGCTGACTGACGACGACCAGTACCCAAGCAGTGAAGGGTCTACGGAGTTGCCCAGCTGCTGCAACTGCGCCTCCGATCATCACCGCTATCAGCCCGATCGCCTCAAGTTTTGCAACTACACCAGCTTCTCCTAGAGCAAAAAAGAAGGCAGCTAAGGTGCACGCTCCACCGACAGTCCATACGCTCCCACGAATTAGCCTTGGCAGTCCCTGCCACCAGAGCCGCGGCCCAAAGTACCGAGGATTATAGTCGAGAAAACCCTCGTTAACCGCAAAGGCATAAAGAGCGAGCTGCAGACGTCGAGGTAACCATGACTCAATGGACCAACGATGACTAGCAGCAGTACGCATGGTCTGCATCTGCAGCATATGGACTACTACCGATGGTGACACCATAAGTTGATAGGTTCTTAAAGAAGCATTACCGAGAAAGTGAATGAGGACCAGAATCCGTGGCCAGCCCAAAGCGAGCTCGATCATCATCAACCCCACTTGGGTAATGGATGCATAAGCAATCTGGCCTTTTATACTAGACTGAGTTCGACCGACACCGGTTGCCACGACCGCAGATATTAACCCGAGTCCACCCAGCAACCAGCGGGCACCCTCGAGCTGCCCCCAAATCTGGGCCGTACGCAGCAATAATAAAATCCCAGCATGAACTGATAATGCGCCGTAAAAAATTGCACTTGATGGGGTAGGACCCTCCATAGCGCGGGGTAGCCAAGACGAAAACGGCCACTGTGCTCCTTTGCCGGCTGCAGCAATTACGAGCAGGACACTAATAATACCAAGACTCCAAGGATTCAGCCCCAGCACTGGATCACCCGAGAGACTGCTACCCAGTATTCCAAGAGTCAGTGGATCACTACCCTCCCGCTCAACAGAATGTAGCCAAACAGCTGCCATGAGCAGGGCAGCATCCGTGACTCGATATACTGCAAACGCACGCAGGGCGTGCCGGACTGGTTGCTCGCGCTCGAAGTAAAATGCAATAAGTAGGAATGACGACAGCCCAGCGATTTCCCAGCCCACCAGGAAATTTTGGAGAGTGCTGGAAAGTATCAATAGATTCATTCCAAATATAAATAGAAATACGATGGAAAAGAATCGTGAATATCCGGGCTCGCGGTGGAGGTAGTAGCGACTGAATTTAATAGTAATCAGCGTGGCGAATGCTGTCATAATTAAATAGGCAACTGACACAACGTCAACAATGCCAATAACACCGGCGAATTCTATGGCCTGCGGCTTAGCAACACGCAGCCACATTAGCGCCATCGCCACGACACAACCCACTAATAGTATCGCTGTCGTATAACTTAATGCGGCGACTCGATTCTCTGCAGCTACGCTTTGACGCCGCCCAAGAAAAAGCGTCAGCAATGAACAAGCGGCAGGCAGCAGCAAAATCAGAAAGCCTACAATCCCAAGAAATTGTGTCATTGAGCCTGTCCTGTCGAAAACTGCGTGATTACGAGGGCCTTAGGTTCAAATGGAACGAAGCCACCCTGGCGCCAGATCCAGTAGCTTCCTGTTTCCGGGTCAACTGCAGCAAATCGCACCCATTCGTTTTCTATCCACTGAAAGATCGCAGGATTTTTCTTTGCCGCCTTGCTGGCAATGACGGGATTCTGCTCAACAACCACAAGAAGTCGCACTGGATCATGGATCTCTACCATTTGTGCTGGTAGTCCTGTCCGCAGATCACCGGTAACCCCCTGAGCGACACCAAGTAGCGCCATCACATTGTGAGGAAGCTTCGAACCAGCTCCGTAGGTGTCGTTATCAACACGAGAAAAGAAATACTCCAGATTAATACCACCACAGACCGGAACCACAGCGCCTAAGATCGCCGCGAGTATATCTCCGGTTGGATCTAACCTAGGGTCATAAGACTGAAGAAAGGCCCGGCGGTCCAAATGGATTCCGCGCGTTAAAATCCTCCGACCGACGATAGCCGACGCGTTATTGGCGTGATTCCACTCTGGACGCGGCTCAAAAATGGCTCTTGCTCTTTTCCGGACATGTGAACGAGCAGCCTTAGGTGATGCTGGCGCCAAATCAAATTTCACGGCGCGCTCCTGAGCATTCAGCTCAAGAGCAGACTCTAGGTTCCGCTTAAATTCTGCCACCAATTTATAGTGAGTCGATGGAATTAAGGATTCATCATAATAACTGGCATCATCTTGCGTCGTGTCATGCATCGCAGCGAGTACGTAGGTTTTATCTGGTATTGCAATACCGCGTTCACTAAGAATCTTGCGCACAACTGCATTGTTAGCCATGGTTGCGAAGGCTCTGGCATTCACAGCCCCTGGTTTACCAGCGCAAGCACCACAGTCATACGCAGAAAAATGCGGATTATTTGTGGTCGTTGAGCCGTGTGACACCATAACAATCAATTCAGCAAAATGGTCGACTAAACCGCAATTTCGCAAAATACCACCAACGCGGTCAGCCATTTCTGATACTGAGTATCCTAGCCAATAACCTTGCTGGGTCGGTTCCTCTATAGTGCGCTCGATCTGTAATGGAGTTGTTTCAAAATTAGCTGCAGCACTCTTTTCCTGTAAACGAGGCCATATCACCTGCAAACTGAGCTTGATTGCCGCCCAAAGACCAAACAGGGGCGTCGATATCCAGCCTCTAATTCCGGTATTCGCAACTTCCCATAAATGAAATCCACGCCTGAGGTGCCGACCTCGTTGCGGCTTACCCTTAGCTTCCCTCACCACATGTTTGGGCGTAAGAATAACGGGGCAATGCTGCTGTGGGGCAGACTGTTCAGCTCCTTGAAAGAGAAAATCAACACCGAAAAATCCCGGTGCACCAAACGTGACAACATCTGGCCAGACTACCTCTAGGTTCCGTCTTAAGGATCCTTCCCGATCGTCGATACAGAAGAATGCCTGTGCTTTTGGTACAGCATTATCGGAATCAGCAGTCCGCTGAGAACTCTTAGGCTTCAACTGTGCCAAAAGCTTGCCGTAATAAGTCCATTCCAGAGCTTCATGCCAAACCTTGGCATCACGGTCAATGCCAGGACTCGCCGAGGCTGGGGCAATAATTTCCGGCTTCAGCACCTTACTTTGTGGCATGCGAGCGAGCCATGCACACTGGAAAATAGCTTCTAATGCGACCACTTCAATGAGTGAAATCTTCCGGGGGTGAGTCAGCACTTGGGGCTGAGTCTCAATCATACGGACCATGCCCGACCAGCCGGGATGTGCCAAACAAAGATTTAAGAGATAAACATGCCAGTCCCTTTTCTCGGCAACTAGCCGTTGCAGACAGATCTCTAAAGCTGCTTTGGGACCAAGGGTGAGCAGTTGGCGAGCTTCCGGATCACTCAAAGGTGGCAAGGCGCACAACCTATTCGTGGCGAGAGCGTTGATTGCCTCCCAAAAACCACCATGCCGCCCCGGCATCGGCCAAATCGCTAAACCCTGATCTAAGAAATTCGCTACTAAGCGAAAAAGCATCGGATGAATCAACAAATCCAGACGCAGACGCTCATCGATTATCTTTTCTTGCTTACCGATATGTCCGGTTTGAATATCAGGTGCCGCATCGATACCACCAAGTAGCCGACTACGACCTGTACCAAGGTCACGCTCTGAGACTTTCTGATCACTCAGCGCAAGATCAAGGGCTGCGATTACAATGCGCTGCTCCTTGTAGGCCTGATGATAAAAAGGCAACGGCATGAAACTCCGCGCCCTGTAACGTCGGCTTGCCTCAGCAACGCCATCATGGAAATTCATATCTTGGAATGCATGGAGGGTATTGTGGTGGATAAAGTCCTTGATCGGACCCTGCTGAGGCAAATCATGCCCAATCGATTCCATGATCGCGTCAAGATCGGAAGTATGACCCGCCAATCCCTGCAGGTCTGCACTACTCGTCATTAGAGCACTCCGTTTATTTTCCACCACTGGTCGTAGCAGCAACACCCACTTTACTTTTTGCCAACCGACGCGCAGCTAAAGGGTGCTTAGAGACAGCAACATGATCGTCGGCAAAGCGAATTTGAAACGACGAACCACTTTTGGCCAGATCGCGCTCTAGACGATTCAACTGATCTAAAACGGTATGATCGATAACCTGCGACAAAGACAGATCTAGCGAAACTTCCGTTGTACCTCCATTTGTCATGCGCTCTATCTGACGCCGGATCCTAAGATAGTTGGTGAATACTAAGGGAGAATGAACATGCAGAGTAAGTTGGTTGGGCTGTTCATCGACCAAAAACCGAACACGAAAAAGACCTCGGATTGACGATCCGCGCCATAAATTAAACCCGACTTCGACTAATATCCCGGCAAAAACGCCGATTAATAAGTCAGAGAATAAAGTCACTAAGAGAGTAACAATATATGCTGCCAAGTGATCACGACCAACCTTAGCCGTTTTGAGCAGCTGGCTTGGATGCGCCAGGCTATAACCAACGGACATAAGAATCGCTGCAAGTGCAGCTAACGGGATCAGATGTAATAAGCTTGGTATCAACAGCAACGCCGCTAAAATAAAAATGCCGTGACTGAAGTTTGCCACTCTGGTTCGCGCGCCGTTCTTGATATTCGCGGTACTGCGGACCATCTCGGCGATAATAGGCAAACCACCGACTAGACCGCACACGACATTGCAAAGACCTTTGCCGATGAGCTCGCGGTCAAGATTGGAATTGCGATGCAAGGGATCCATGCGATCAACCGCAGCAGCACTCAGAATTGACTCGATGCTACCGACCAACGCAAATTCAATAACGTAGCGCCAGTTTTCCCACGTACCCAATTGCGAAAAATCAGGAAATACTAGAGCAGTCACCAGATTATTAGGGAGATTAAGCAGCAGACGCTCATCAGCGGTAAATTCTAGCCAGTGAGACTTCACCAAATGGACATGTTCGAAATCAAATAAGTGAGCCATGGCCACGCCGACAACAATCACAATAAGAGGGGCCGGCACCCAGCGAGCAATCGCCCCCCGGGCCTGCCCCATATACAGTATGATGTAGAAACCGACGAGGGCAATCAGAGCCACCTCAGGGTTCAAGGAACTGACTGTGTGCGGAATCGCAGCAATCATGTCAGGGATGGTCTTAGCAGTGGAAACCACGCCTAGAGCCACCGGAAGCTGCTTCACCATAATGATCATGCCGATCGCTGTTAGCATGCCGTGAATAACGGACCCTGGCACAGCAAGCCCAAGCACACCGCAACGCAGTAATCCAAAGACGGCCTGAATGAGGCCAGCAAACACGAGCGCCGCCAACATCCGTGGAAAACCGACTTTCAGATCACCGCCACCCAAGTCATGGATAGCCCCCATGACAATCACAATCAAACCGGCAGCAGGTCCGTTAATAGTCAGGTAAGAGCCGGTGACCAAAGATCCGAGGATCCCACCAATGACCGCCCCCAAAATCCCGGCCGTTGGTGGTGCTCCTGCCGCCAAGGCGATGCCGATAGATAGCGGCAGAGCAATGAGGAATACGACAAATCCCGCCCTCACATCACCAAGCACCGTGGCAGTTTTACTCTTCGGCAAGAGAGCCTGACGACTGCCGATTTCGGCCGCATCTGTCCCCATATCCAACTCCGCTAATTAATCAAAAATAGATTCATTTTCGGGCATATATTTGAAGTATCGGCGTACCTAAGGAACCCCGCATTCCAGCACATTATAAGTTTAAAGTTTAGCATGCAAATTTGAGAGCCGAATGAAATCAGCATGAAAATGCTTTCATCTACCGATCCACTGAAAGCCTCAGAGACCGCCTCACGGCTCTGGAGATTCATCATACCCAGAAGGCTCTGCACACGAAAATTCCGGAAATTTCCATGATAGAATTAAAAATGCCTATCAATATCCCCTCACTTATCACCGGCCCAGGGAGGCTCCCAGAAGTGGCATCCAAATATGTCCGCAGGCTGATGCTGCCGCTAGGCATCGCCATGACGCTAGCCGCTACTCCTTATTGTCGCAAAGACAAAAAAAATCAAAATCCACCGCAATCCCCGAAGCCCGGTGACCCCCCTAGCACCTGGGACGGCATATCGGACTGGCCAGACTCGGCACTAGAGGTCGTGGACGAATGAAAAACCTGAAAATCCCCGCTATTGCACTCTCAATACTTGCCAATTTGGCCTGCGGCCATAACCGCGGACAAGCTTTTGTGCGCAAAGATCTCACTGCCCGAATCCAGCTGGTGCCGGACGTCGGATTTTCTGACCGCACTCTATGGGCCGGCCACGGTATGCGGCTGCAGCAAATTAATAGCGGCGATGACCTACGCAACTGGGCCAAGGATAAAAAACTAAGAATTGTGTCACTACCCATCGACAGTAACTTGTCGCGGGACCTCGCCAATGATCCTGCGACTCTCGTTTATTCACCCGGCGATGACACCAACTCAGGCTTCGCTTTAGTCGAGATTATCGACGCTAAAGATGAGGCAAAGATAGCAATCGCTGCTCATGCGCAGGGAAGCCATAGTTGCGGCATGCTCCAGAAGTTATCACTAAACACTCTACCGACTTCATCTGAATTTACCCCGCCACTTTATGCAGAAGTTTTAAACAGACAGGCTATCGCAAATTTGACAACTATAGATACGACCGCAGTTACGCAGTCATTGAGCAGTAAGATCCAGACTCTGGAAAGCATCGGCACACGCTACCACACGTCGCAATCCGGCATCCAAGCCTCGAACACTGTGAAAACATTGTTCGAAACAGCCGCAGGCGGACGCATACCTGGGATGTCGGTGAAATTGGTATCTCATGCAGATACTGAGCAAAAATCTGTCGTAGTAACGATCCTCGGCACCGAGGATCCACAGGCGACCGGCCCAGTGATTATACTAGGGGCGCACATAGACAGCATAAATGCAGCCAACAAAGAAGGTGGTGCACCTGGCGCAGATGATGATGCCAGCGGTGTCGCGACTCTAGTCGAAATCGTGCAACAGATCGCAAGCTCTGGCGCACAATTCAAACGCACTATTGAATTTCACGGTTATGCAGCCGAGGAAGTCGGCCTAGTCGGCAGTCATGATATAGCTGATAGCTATGCTGCCTCAGGCAGGATCGTTGCGGCTATGCTCCAGCTCGACATGAATTCCTGGGCATCCAATCCATCGTCTCAAACGATATACTTAGTCACAAACTCAACTAGCGCGCTATTACGCAGGTCACTCAAAACCCTCATCACCACCTATCTTGGTGGCGACGTGGTCGATGGCACCCTGCGCGCCGGAACCTCTGACCACGCCTCCTGGCAAGCTGCTGGATTCCACGCTGTATTTCCCTTTGAGAATCCGATTGATTATAACGAAGCTTTGCATACCCCTCGGGACACTTCAGCCACAATCAATGATCTTAAATTAGCTAGTCGCTTCGTCCAAACTGGCCTAGCATTTCTGGGGCATCATGCTGGTTTAAAGAGCGCTGAAGTAACGTATCAAGAAGACCTAGCAAAATTTCGCGCGGCCACACCAAAAGATCTTTTTTTGGCAATTAAAACCGGCGAGACTGGCAACAGTTACGGACTCAGTGTTGCCGTCGGATCCCTAGTAAAATCTGTGGAGATCTGCGAAGTAAGTGAAGCTGGAGGCTTCGCGTGTAAGCGCGAACTTCTCATTGGCAAGGCAACGACCCAGAAGGGTTCGCGACAATTCTTCAATCTAGGTGACGATCTACAGGTTCGCAGCGGCATTCATATTTCGGTCTTTGGATATGACAGCAACGATAAATTAATTGCTCAAAGGTCCGTCAGGCTGCAGAAAAAATAAATCATTAGGCTTAACGACTCTGTGACTCAAGCCATGCCTTGGTGAACATATTCACATCCAGAGCATCAAGCTTCACATCTCTCAGAGCTACAGTGGTCGCATTGCCCTTCTCCACCTCATCAAAGACCCGAATCTCTTTTGGCACGTATACCTCTGCGCCCTTCGACTTACTGAACATTTTCTCCCAACTTGGATAGTAGCTCGTGCGCAATAACTTGCCAGAAAGCGCGAATTCCTGACGTTTCATGACATTTTTTTCGTTTTGATCGATCCAAATTTCCAAGACAGGACTGGCCACTTCAAGACCAGGCTTAGCTGTCAGCTTCAGGTGGTAGACCTTAAATCGACCTAAAGATTCATCGGCTACAAATACGGCCTCATACTCTTGAGCTAATCTAGACTGATCGAAATCGTCGCGGCGGCTATTAGTCCCGGCGATACTGGCCCGTTCAGTCTGGCGTTCCCACTTACCCAGGGCAGGCTCGTAAAGAAACAAGTTCTTTTCGAGTCGCAAATAACCCTTTCCAGCTTCAGCCTTCGGCTTTGCAAACAAGATCATCCATTTATCATCACCATCTCGGCGATACACGCGGGCTTCAAAAGCCTTACTGGATCCGTCTTTCGACTTCTGATCGATAAATACTATCGATGCATAATCACCGACATTACGCTGCCTGACATCAATCAAAGTAACTAATTCTTTGACTTCTTTATCTGTTAAGGCCGTGCCTACCTGAGCAAAAGAAAGAAGACTGAATAGTACCGACAACAAACCTAATATTTTTCTCATACGATTAACTCCGCTATTTACCGCTAAGAAGAGCTTCCACGGGCTTCAAACGAGCCGCCTTAAACGCCGGATAAAGCGCCGCAATGCCGGTTACCGCTGAGAACAAAACCAACGTAGTCACTACCTGCGTCCAGTGGATGTTAAACTGGAGCGTATTTGTCATCAAAAATAATCGCACGCCATCACTAGTTACGGGCACCTTAAGAAAATTAGTGACTCCGATCAGAGCACATCCTAAACCGGCTCCCACCGTCGCAGCAAACACTCCGAGCAGCAGGGCTTCGGCGACAAAAATCTTCACAATCATGGACTTAGGTGCGCCAATAGCTCGCATCGTACCGATTTCCTTCGTCCTTTCCCTCACTGCCATCCACATGGAGTTAACAATCCCTCCCACTATGATGAGAGCTAGAATGCCGACGACAAAAAATGAAACAAAATCCAACGCCCGTGTTATCCACAACACGAAAGATATCTCATCGCTCCAAATGGTGAGATCAAGGCGCTGCCCTAACCAGTCTTCGCCGCTGACTTTGTCGAACTTGAAGAAAAAGGGGCGCGGATCGTGTTCCATTACTGTTAATCCAGCTTTGGTTAAATTTCCGCGCAGCCGCTCCATGACGGCAGTAGCTCGGTCTGGATTAGGCAGATAGACCATCACCACGCCTGTGCTGTTAGGTTGCAGACGATACAGATCAAGCACTGTTTGCCGCGGCACAAAAAGATTCCAATTACTCATAAAGCCAATATCAGAGGCCACCGCAACTATGGTGAGATCCACTGTATTGGCTCTTGCCCCCTCAATAACCATAGTAAGTGTGTCGCCGACACCCACACCCAACTTTTTTGCCTGAGCCGAAAATATAAGCACTGAATTCGGTTGCTGCAGCCCGGCGAAATCACCCAAAATTCTATCGCTCGCTCCAACTTTGTATTCAGATTCGGGCGCTAACCTTAGGGACTTAAAAAAGCGCTTTTCTTCGGTGTACTCAATCCCACTTAGTCCAACATTAAAAGATGAGCTTGGGCCGACGATTCGCCCCCAACCCCGATGGCGATCGGTCAACGACACTGCTTCCGGCACAGATTGCTTAACGATCTGCTTAACCAGTGACCTATCACTAATCAGCGGGTCAGAACCCCGTCGACGTGCTTTAAAAAAACCACCCACATTCACGTGACCAGCGGATAGCGTAGTAGCGGATTCGATCATACGCTCTGCAATCGACCCAGAAACCACTCGAAGCACTAAAAAAAGCGCTGCCACTATCGCAATTGCCAGGCCTAGCAGTAAGGAACGCCGCTTTGCCTGAATCATATTGCGAAATGCTATCCGGAAGATGGTAATCATTACTCCTTCTCCTGGGTTGCATCAGCCGGCTGAATCTTGGCCGCATGACGAGCCGCATAGACCGAGGCTAACGTTGCCACGATGGTGATCAAAATGGGAGCCGTTGTTACCACCGCCCAGTGCACACGAGGGTATAACCGCGGGCCCGAAAAAATAAACGTAACGATATCGTTTCCAGCTGGAATACCAAGGCGGCCCGCCAGCAGGATTACCACCACCGCCAATGCCGTTCCAGAGACCGCGCCGAAGAACCCGGTTATGCCTGTCTCAGCAAGAAATAGATTCACAATAAGAGAACGCTGGGCTCCGATTGCACGCATAGTTCCAATCTCTCGAGTGCGATTCAAAGTGCCAACAATAATTGAGTTATTTACAATCACAAAGGCCACTAAAAATATAATCGCTAAGGCAAAGACCAGAGTCCCTCCAACAATATTTACTAGCTGACCGACAATTCCCGATGCTTTTTGCCACCCAACAATATTTGCTTTCAGCCCTCGATTCTCTAGGGCGGCAATCAGTTCTTGCTGTGTCTTCTCTTCTTTCCCTGAATCCTTAAGCTTAATCGCAGCATTAAGCGCAAGGCCTCGCTGTAGTTCTTGAGGATCGAAGTGATCTGCCAATCTAGGCTTGACGGAAAGCGGCTCCGCAGCCTCTCTTATGTCATTTACTGCGACTGTAGTCGCAGGACGCTCGCTACCGAAAAGGTCCGTCTCAGCATTTTCCGCGCTAACATCTTTGATGCCGACTTGAGCCCGCATCACATCTAGCTCCCGACGAGACGCCTCGGTCATCTGTCCATAGAGTTCCCGAAAACTAACCAAGTCCATAATATTCAGCACGCCGGCTAAATCTGAATCTTCTAAACCATCAAAATTATAGATCCCATACACCTTGAGAGGCAGGGTCTTAATGTATCCACTTCGCGTATAGCTCCGGACCGTGATGGTTTGACCAGGCGACACTTCATAAAGCCGAATTTTAGGCGCGATATTGGCGTAAAACCACGCATAACGTTGCTCGAAATTAGAATCGTCAACTGTCAAAAACAAGGTCAGCTGATGACTCAGGCGCTGTACCAATTCATCGCCACCGACAGCTGCAATACCTAAATCTGTCAACCTGCGACTTAACTCTTCGGCATCCGCACGATCTAAATAGGAAAGAATCTGCTGATACTGTTTTTTTAAGTCGGAGGCAAAGCGGCGACACTCATCGTCGCCAGCGATCGATTGATTGCGTTTAGTTAGCCGCTTGTGAATTTTATCAAAAAGCTTAGCTACTGAATTCTTTAGCTGCTCATCGCGCACTTTTCGGCTGAGCATGATGCCACGCTCACCCGGGCCTAGCACAGCCCCCTCTATCAAATGAAATTTCGGGAAATTGGCTAGATAAGCAGCAATATCGGTACCAAAGTATTGAATGTAGGTTGGCAACTTCTCACCGGAAAGCGGTGCAATCCGGGTTTCTAAAAACTGTAATTTCGCTTCGTCGATTTTACTCGCATCTTGCAGAAACTCGGGCGCGGCGGCGACCTTCAGGTCACGCTCCTGCTGTTCCAGCTCAGCCTGATCGGCGCTAAGTTGACGGCGGGCGGTTAGCTCTAAACCAACTTGCTCTAACTGAAAACGCACCTGCGCTATTCGCCCAGCTATAATAGCTGAATCCTCGCCCTTAATCGCACTGCGCAATGCGTCCAGACTATCATCAAGCTCGTTACCACGCGCCAGCACCGCCATATCAAGTCCCATAGGGACAAATGCTGCGACATTTGGATGACGCAAAATTTCATCACGATACAGCGCAAAATTAGGCAAATTACCGATATCAGTCCGCCCCATAAAACCGCTGCCACCGAACAGCGTCAGACTATCCTTGGCGTTAGCAGAATAAATTTGCAGATCACCAGCAACACTCTGAGTAATACTGGCGCGCATCGAGGCACGAACATCGTTCAACAAAGACAGACCGATAACAGCCAAAAACGCCCCAAATGCTATGAGCGCTCCGACAATCGTTGTTCTGAAACGGTCCAACCACAGATTACGTAAGGCTACCGAAGAAATTAGGCGTAGCTGACCTAGCTGCGAGCTCACGAATCTTGCCCCGTTACTACTTTGCCGTCCTTAAGACGAATAATCCGCCCTGCCTGACGCATCACCTGCGGATCATGCGTGGAAAAGATAAATGTCGTTTTATGAGTCCGATTAATCGTCTTCATGAGTTCAATGATTCGCTCGCCCGTTGCTGAATCAAGGTTAGCCGTGGGCTCATCCGCAAGCACAATACGCGGCCCGGTGACCAACGCTCTAGCGATCGCTACTCGTTGTCTCTGACCGCCAGACAATTCGCTGGAACGCTGACTTTGCTGTGCCGTAAGATCTACCTCTGCAAGCAGTGCTGAGACCTTTTGCTGGCGTTCCGCACGGCTAAATCGCCCCTGCAAAAGCAGCGGAAACTCAACATTTTGAAATACCGTGAGGACGGGGATTAGGTTAAAGCTCTGAAAAATAAAGCCCAGCTTCTCTAGCCTTAGCTTCGTCAACTCCCGATCACTTAGCTTAGCGATCGGGCGACCCTCGATATAGACCTCACCAGATGTCGGAACATCCATACATCCTATGAGGTTTAGCAGGGTCGATTTACCACAGCCGGAGGGACCAGCAATCGTAGTAAACTCACCTTCCTGAATATCCATGTCGATACCAGACAAGGCATGAACCTGCGTCTTACCCAGAGGATAAATCTTCTCGACACTAGAGATGCGAACCACGGCAGTCATGTGACCTCTACCTTTCTATTAGTCCTTAGCAGCAGTTTGCTTAATAAGGTCTAAGGCCCACTCGTCCTTGAACTGCTGACGACCAGCGATCACTCCGATGCGCAAATTACTCAGCCATTTATTAGCGAGACGCTTGATATCAGCAGGCGTCACCTTATCGAGCCGGCGCGGCATATCATAGTATTCATTGAAATCGCCGTAGAAAACTTCGGATGCCGCCAGTGCGCCAGCCAACGAGGCATGCGTTTCTTGCGTCAAGTAATAACTAGTCGCAAAACCACGCTTAAATTCCGCAAGCTCCTCATCGCTGTAGGTTTTAGATTTAACCGTCGACAATACATCCTGGATTGCAGCCAGAGTTGCCTCCGGCTTTGAGGTCGATACATTAATCACGCCTACTCCGATGTTGTACTCAATAAGAAAGGCGTGGACGGCATAAGACAAAGAGCGCTTAGTCCGTATCTCTTCACCTAATTCTTCACTGAGGATTTCATAAAGTAACCGCATGGCCACTGAGTCTTCGTCATGAATCCCTGGAGCATTCATCTTCATCCGAATGTATGCAGTTGGCAACTCACGGTCGTAAAATGCATAAGCTTTAGCTGCGTCAAATTCCGGTGCAGTGACTTCAACAACTGGCGCGTTTGACGCCTTAACCCCTCCAAAAGCTTGATTTAAATCAGCAACCACCTTTGCCGCTGGCATCGAGGTAACGACCACTATATGGAGTTTATCCGCAGTGAGTATTTCTTTGTGAAGCTTTATTAAATCATCTCGGCCTAGGCCATCTAGCTCCTTGAGAGCTTCATCATGATTCAGGCGGTAAGGATGCCCTGGACGGTAGAAAATTGAATTTACGATCTCGTTAACATAGCTACCCGGATTACTCGGAGTATCCTTTAACTCGGCTTCAATTCTCTCACGGGTCAAGGCGACATCTTCAGGAGTAAAACTTGGCTCGGTAAGCAATGCAGCCATAAGCGGCAAAGCTTTAGGCCAATATTCATTCAGAGTGCCAAGTCCACAAGCTGCATACTCAATACCGCCGCTGCATGCCAGATCCAAACTATATTGCTCAGTAAGTTGGTATACCTTCCGCTTAGGATATCCCTTGCCGGCCATGGGCAATGCCGTCCATAGCCATTCATTCAGCACCTTGCGACCTGGTGATAAATCTTTCAGACCGGAACTAAAAGTCACACCAAGTTGCACTATATCGGAATCCGGAATCTGCCTAACAATAACACTCATGCCGTTCTTCAAATGATGACGACTGGTAAGATCCTTCTGGATCTTGATCGAGGCATCCGAAACAAGTTGCTCTGCTGCCACTGCTAAAGGCGCAGTCACACAACTCAAAGCTCCTGATAAAAGGCACTTAATAGCCAAGCTTAGATTCAGCCATTGGTACTTCATCGTCACGCTCCTCGGCATGTTGTCACAAATTAGCTACTTAACCTGGGCTAGCTGGGCTAGCTGAGTTCTCGGGGGCTGTCGCTGCCGGTAGCTCCTTAGTTGCTGGGTCCTTGTACATCTCAAGATACTTTTTTGCTAACGGGGGTGAAGTATCTTTGAGACCTACAGCCCGCGCATCCTCGGGCGACAGCAAAACGCTGTCGAGATGAGGCGCATTTAGTACCCAAGTCTTGACGCTAGCCTGGACATCTTTGAGCTTAACTTTGTCGATATTGGTCAGGTAACTATCGTAGTAATCCAAACCAGTCACAGCCCACCAAAATGCTAGTTCTTTAATAAACTCAGTCGGGGAATTCTGCTCGCGCTTGCGATGGATCGTCATTTTGCGTTTAACATCGACAAGCTGGGCAGCATTGAAATAACCGGGCTTAACCCATTCCTTGATCTCAGCTAGGAGCTTCTTTTGAACCTCTTTTGCGCGTTTTGGCGCAGCCGTGGCGTATACGTCGATCTCGCCCGCTTGAGACTGAGTGTAATAGCTAAAGCCAGCTTCAAAAGCTAAGCCCGAGTCGACAAATTTTTGGTAAAACTTGCCACCGCGATGCTCTAATAAATTAGCCAACACGTCTAACGGATAAGTTTCTTTCGGTTGCTGGCGAACTTTCGGGCCGTCAAACGTACTTTGTATACGCACGTTTTGCACAATCGGTCTGGTCATAACAAAGCTAGTCGTTGCCGGAAAACGTGGAAACGCTGGTGGCTGCAATGGCTTCCATCCCTCCGGAGTGCGCCAATTGGCAAAATGTTTTTTTGCTAACTTTGCCAAGTCCGCGGGAACGAAATCACCTCCTACTAAAAGTGCGCAATTAGCAGGCACAAACACTTGATCCTTAATGCGTAGTAGCTGCTCGCGTGTAGCATTAGAAATGATCGGCGCAAGACCGAGCGGATCCCGACGGTATCCAAGCGGCCCATAGATCATATTTCGCTGTAAATTCATAAAATCAAAGGCTGGCTGAGCTGCATTTCGCTCGTACTCATTGAGCACCACCCGCCGCTCACGTTCCATCTCGCTCTGCTCAAGGAGCGGAGTGGCGATAGCGTCGGCCATAAACTGGAGCCCTTCTTCCAAGTAAACTGACGGTAACGTTATAAAGTACCGCACCTTCTCGGCTGAGGTATCACCGTTATAGGTGATGCCGAGCTGCCGAATTCTCTTGTTGAATGCCTCTTGATTCGGCAATCGCTGGTTACCCTTGAAGAACATATGTTCCCAAAGGTGAGTCAGCCCATTGCTGTCCGCTGTTTCGGTCATAGCACCAGCTTTTGCAGCCAGCACAATAGTTACCAACGGGACCTTGTGTGACTCGAACCCGACCAGGGTAAGGCCTGTGTCCATGGTCTGGGTAGAATACGCCTTTGACCCTGCAGCCTCTGCACTCACACTGAGAAGCATCATCATTAAAGCCAAAAGCCGTACCATGCCGTGCCTCCCTGCGCAAAACACTATGATCTATTCCTGAGCTATCTACTGTAACGAATCTGCAACAATTTCTGCGATATCTTTGACCACTACACTATCGCCCTTGCCCTCAGATTTGACTCCGTCAGTTAGCATCGTCATACAGAATGGACACGCAGTAGCGACGGTCGATGCTCCAGTGGCGATAGCCTCCTTCGCCCGATTGATGTTGATGCGTGTTCCTTGAGTTTCTTCCAGCCACATACGCCCGCCGCCAGCGCCGCAACAGAAACCCGTTTCACGACTGCGGGGCATTTCCTTGAGTTCGACTTTAGGCAGAGCTTTGAGGGCATTCCGCGGCTCATCATAAACCTCATTATGCCGACCCAAATAGCAGGAATCGTGGTAAGTCATCTGGGTCATTTCAGCCGGAACTTGCTGCGGTTTTATCTTTCCTTTAGCGCTGAGATCGCTGATCAGTTCACTGTGATGAAGCACCTCTAGATTAACACCAAATTCAGGATATTCGTTTTTTAATGTGTTGAAGCAATGGGGGCATCCTGTAACGACTTTCTTCACTTGATACCGCTTGAAAGTCTCTACGTTGGCCTCGATCTGCATCTTTGCCAAATACTCATTTCCAAGTCGCCTAGCTGTATCGCCGTTACACTGCTCCTCAGTCCCCAAAATGGAGAAGCTGACGCCTGCAGTCTGCATAATTTTAGCGATTGATCGAGAAACGTTCTTATAGCGTTCATCGTACGATCCGGCGCAGCCAACCCAAAATAAGTACTCGACATCGCTCTTATCGGCCATCGTCGTGATATTTTGCCCTTTAGCCCAATCAGCCCGAGTGGATGGGTCCATAGGCCACGGTGATGAACTAGTCTCCAGACTTTTAAAGGTATTGGCCAACTCAGGGGGAAAAGCGCCCTCTGTGAGGGTCAAATATCGGCGCATACCAACGATCGCAGGTATATGTTCGATATAAAGCGGACATGCCTCCATACAGGCACCGCAGGTCGTGCAAGACCAAAGTTCTTCCGGCGTCACAATCGCACCCTGTTCACCAATTAGCGGGGTACGCTGATCTTCGGGTACGCCTTTACTCACCTCAGCCACGGCTACTTTAAGGTGTTTCATAATCAGTCGTGGATCCAACGGCTTACCCGTAGTGGTCGCTGGACATTGTTCGGTGCAACGGCCGCACTCAACGCAAGTAATGCCGTCGAGTAGCTGCTTCCAACTAAAATCCTTAACTTTGCCAATCCCAAAGCTCTCCGCGTTTTCGTCAAATTCCAGAGACTTCAGTCGTCCACGCGCAGTCAAGCTACGCAGGAACATGTTCGGCCAAACCCAGATAAAATGCTGATGTTTCGACGACGGCAGAAACATCATAAATGAGAAAAGAACCAAACAATGCGCCCACCAAAATGTCTTGCTTAAGATTTCCCATCCTTCGGTAGAGCTCACACCAATGAGGCGACCTACCCCACCGCCGAGAAAGCGAGAGAACAGTAATGGGCCTGCCGGCAACCCTTGTCCTCCTTCGATAAATGTTTCCCCCCCCATGTAAATCAAAGAGGTCACAACGAGCGCGAGTATAAACCCAAGGACAATGTAAGCATCGACGCGGGAGCTTTTTTCCAACTGCGATAGCCGCCATGGCTTGAATACCAAACGTCGAACAAAAGCCGCGCCGATAGCGATGGCTACGACAAAGTTAGCTATATCCTGCGATGCCAAATAAAAGCTGTAGATGCCACCATTACCCAGAATTAATTGAAAAGAAAATGCCTCAAAAATGCCGTGCACCAGTGTTTCTAGGGTGCCGACAGAAACAGTCACAAAGCCAAAAAAGATCATGTAGTGCATGATCGCTGGCCAAATATCCTTCAGCATCTTAGGTTGCAGGAAGCCGCCCTTAAGCATACCGAAGACGCGCTCAAACACGCGATTTGTGCGCACATCATCAACGCCAACCCCGACGTGGATCGTGCCCCAGATCCGCCGCAAATTAACCGCCAGGAAGCTAAAGGATCCAAGGGCGAGCAGTGCAAAAATCAAATGAGGAATCAATGCCACGAGCGTCTCCTGATAATCTTCGAACGAACCCTGGAGCCCTGCCGCGCCGTCACGCTTAAGTGCCGCATGGGTTGCGCTGCCATGAGAGCTAAAACCCTAAATTAGCACAAGCTTTAGGACGCGACTAGCGAACCTTATGTTGCCGCAGGGCGCGCAAACTCTGCCGTGCCTTAAAAAGCATGGCATGGGTCTCATATTCAATCCGAGCCTGCAAAGCTACGTGGCTCACGTCCGTCAACTCACGAACTATGTCCTCAAAGCGCGGATCAGTGAGCGCTAGACGCTCGACACGCCCCCCTGCAAAGCCACCCCTCGCGAGTTCCCCCTTGAGTTGCTTATAGCGTGCCGGAAATAGAGACCACACCCGCCGAGCTATCTGCCGACTAGTCATGGCCGCCTGGGCATATCGGCTTATAAGCTGCGTAAGCTGCTCGTTGGGAGTTCTTAAATTCATCGCGGTCCCTCGCGGTTTACCGTATCACACGTCGGAGATAGTTCTCCAGAAGGACCCGATTTTCCTCGTCATAACCGGAAGATTGCACCTCCTCCAAAATGTCCTCTCGGTACCGACGGTCGACCTGGTACTCACGCTTGATCTCAACATCCCCCCCGACCACCGACTGCCCGTAGTAATTATCACCCGTGACTCGCCGACGGCGGCCGCGGCTCCGACGCTTTTGCTGCGACTGTTGGGCAGCGCTCTCTGCCTGCCGCAGAAGTCGACCGGCAAGATCAGCGCCGGCCTCGGCAGAGCGGTAATCGGCGGCGCTTCCCGCCTCTACGACTTGCTCCATTGCTTCCAGTGCGCCTTGAATTCTCATGGCAGAGGTAGGCGATAACGCACGCATTTGACCCTCTAAAACGCGCGTTTCCTTGATATTGATATTCTGCTTCATCCTCGCCGAAGGCCATTGATCACTCAACTGCTCGGACGACTTTTCACTGGCTCGGTCCAACTCGGATGAAATCTCACCCTGCCGCTTCTGCAGCTCCTTCAGAGTATCTTTCGCGGAGGCTAGGCCCTGCTGCCGTTGCCTGTCCTCATCGTCTCGCATCTTGTCTTCAAATGCCTCGAGCTGTTGAATCCAAGCCCGGTAATCAGTCACCATCTTCGACAAGACAGTTAACTGCTCTGACTGCGCTGCAGCTGCGAGCACTTTCTTGTCCAGCACTGCTATCGCTATCATAGACTGGTGAAAAGGCCTTTTACCGTCAATCTCACTCCATTCAGGTGGCTGGAGTTCAGCCTTCAGTCGCCCTACACGCAGACGCCAACGCTCGTGCCTACCGTTCAAGAATACTTTCAGCCGTTCAACCACGGTGGTCAGTGGGACCGATCGACTCGCTGGCTCGACCTCTAGCTGGTGTGAAAGCATTCTCGCGGCAACAAAGAAGTCACGGTCACGCTCCCTGTCGTCGAGGATCTCGTGTTCAAATAAAAAATCATTCAAAGCCTGACTGAGCTCATAAAGACTACCCGCGTCAGTACTGTTGGTTAATTCCTCAACGCCAGTATCAAAGCGGCGGATCTGCAGCCTATCCATTCCGTCAAAGAAGGGCGACCGATCGGATTCGTCTACCGCCTTCTTCACCAGAGTGGCTGCCTCGGGAGGCAGTTTTATTGGTGACTTTTCAGCTGCGCCATCGACCAATGATTTAAGTTCTCTAAGTGTTTGGAGAGCCCTGCGATACCTTCCATAGGCACTTGCCACTGTCAAATGAATCGTCTCGCTGCGCCCGATAAGAGGGGTGGGTAATGCCCGATCGACTGCTTCAGCTACTATATCGATCTCGGCCACATCATTTTCGACGTAAGGCTCAAGTAATACCCGATAATCTGTCAGAAGTTCGAACTTATCCTCACTGAGAATGTTGGCAACCAGCTCTTTGGACTGCTTTTGATCTACCTTGATGAGGAGATGCACGGATTGCAGCGGATGCTCAGCTTTAACCTGGATCTTAAGATTGAGAGGTTGATCGTCGGGCCATGGATTTTCAAGCTGAGATAACACCTGCAACTTAACTTTCGGCACTGGCAGCTGTCTCACCCTCAAATGAGCCAAAGAATGAGCTCTATCAAGATCGGTAATAAATAACTCGACATCCTCGGACACAGCAAACGAGATCATGTGCTCTGCAATAGTACCGTCTGCCGAACTGTTGTGAACAGGAGTCATCTGAAAACTCTGAAATACGCTTTCGGCAGCCGCGTTATCGACCTGCTTGCGTCTCAATTCGATGACTGGAGTGATCGTATCCCTGCCCAGCCCTGCCACCCTGATTTCAATAAGGTTCTGCGCCATTAATTCAATCGTTCGCGGCTTATTCACCGTCAATTCAAAATTCTTCTCCGCACTATCGGCACTGCCCTGTAACACTGTAAGCGTAGCATTAGGATGTAAGCGTTCGACAACCTTGGACACTTCGCGGAGAGCAATCTGCAGACTTGGAGCGGCCTTAGCAAGAGTCACTACAGTGAGCAAGACCGGAATAATCAGCGTACTGGCAAAAGCGAGGCGAGCACGCATCTCATCACGACGAATTAACTTTCCATCCGCTGCCAAAGCCTCTTGCCACCCTGGACTTAGCTCCTGATCGACATTCACCGAACTGAGGGGGGCGTGAATTTGCCGACCGTACTGAATTTCTAGGGCTAGTGCCAAATCAACAGCATTCACCGGTGGCGAGGAGACCGTCCGCCGCCCATAAAAGACTACCAATCCGAAAGTAACAATGCCGAGCAGCATCTGCTCAAATTGCCCTTGAGCCTGCACCAAAGACCATAATGAGATCATTAGCAGGGCAAGCAGGAGAGCAAGGATGCAAAGGATTATTCGCCGCCAAAAAAAGCTATGCGCCTGGATTTGATTGCGCTTGTCTACTGCCGACTTAAGCGTCGTCACAGTTTTGATCCTTTGTGGCTCTGAAATTTATAGACTTTCGCTTGCCGAGGCTTTACCCACCACCAGCTTAGACAACCACCCTAGAACCACCTTAATTGCCAACTCTCGGCTTGCATCGTCATCAGTAAACACACCATGACCACTATTAACCAGATCAACGATCTCCACCTTGTGGTCGGCATGTAAGGCCGCTGATTTTTTCAATTTCTTATAGCTACAAATGCCATCTTTTTCGGGGCAAATTATGAGTACCGACCCACAGTACTCATTAAACCGCGTCTCTGCTCGTTTGATCGCCTGGACCAACTCATACGTCAGAGCAGCTGTGACACCAGGGAACTTAGCACTAAGGCTGGCGTCCTCGCGACTAATCGGGTGCAGGCTAACCCTGTGGCTGGTAAGCCGCGGGCTAAATGGTGACCACAATCTTACCAACGGAGAAATATCGGACAAGAGCTTAAGCAGCATCCGATGCGGCCTAGTCATCTCGGGCTGAAGCTCGAGACAAGGGGCGCAAAGTATCGCCGCTTGACAGAAAGCAGCGTAATTTTTAGTGAACTCCATCACCAAGAGAGCCCCAAGGCCATTGCCTAAAATGATCGGAGCACGGCCGTTCTCTTGATACCTAGCCCAAGCCGCTACCTGCAAAAGATCTTTCACTAGACTATCAAAACTTGGGGCATGCCCAAGCTGCCAGCCTGACCTTCCGTGGCCTCGCCAATCGAATAAGTAGACTGAATAGCCGCGCTCATAGAAGGCGTTAGCAGTCCGTTCATAGCAGTCCGCGTGTTCGCCGACATCGTGCACAATTACAATCGGAGCGTGCTGGGTATCCGGATGTTTCAGGGCCTTGAGGTAGACAGTGGTTCCATAGTGATCGACAGGCAATGACGTGAGAGTAACCCGACTACCGGCCTCGGTTCCGTCACTTGGAAATGGAGGCAGCGCAGAGGCTGCTGACCTCTCGACATCCGTGCCGGTGGCTGTGGCGGTCTGATTCACCGGTTGATCTCTCTCGTGAGGGTCAAGCTGAGCCGCCCCATTCAATACATAATCGTCCGATATTCTTGATTTTTATGTTACCAAAAAACATGTTTTAAGGCCAGCCCTAAGAAAAACAGTAAACAAATCGGTAGCTGACGCTTAGCGTCTTTTTCCACCACTAAATGAGAACTGATTATGACAGGTCTCACATTGTTCAAATCCACTCAGCTTGTGGTCTGGAAAAACGACCTTAACTGCATCCTGAATATGACAGCTTGCACAATCGGCCGATCGCCCCAGGTACACCCCATTTGCGTGACACTCCGAACACTCCAGCAACCTATG
Organism: Pseudomonadota bacterium; assembly: GCA_026390435.1. Taxonomy (GTDB): domain Bacteria; phylum Bdellovibrionota_B; class Oligoflexia; order Oligoflexales; family CAIYRB01; genus CAIYRB01. Next base: position 22,428 of record JAPLFY010000039.1, on the reverse strand, counting down.
GGAGCCTCGAAGCGGAAACTGTGTCATAGAATGTTGAAAGCGCTGGGCTGACCAAAACTGCTGAGTATGACAATCAGCACAGTTAGGCTGTGACCCCAAATGAGCGTCATCTTTCTGGTGGCAAACCTTGCAATCATTAGCCGTACCAGTCAGCTGACGCTTATTAGCATGGCATTCGTTGCATTCGAGTATGTAATGCACTCCAGTAAGTACAAAATCTTTATGGAAATCAGATGTTTTCTCCCATCCAGTCTCGACATGGCACTGCGAGCATTTTTTACCGTACTGCCCTTTATGCGGATCTGCATGGCAAAGCGCACAATCCTTGCTCTGAAGCTCGGCGAAAATAAACGTCCCCTTGTGATGACGCGGGGCCTCCTTAAATTTTTTCGCCGTCGGCTTGTGGCATTCCTCACATTTAACTTTGAGATGCTTACCCTTTAAATCGTATCTTGATTGATTGTGATCGAACTTTATCGGGGCATTGAAATGAACAGTGGAATGACACGTTCGGCATGCTTGACTTGCAAACTTTGCATGGAACTGATCTTGGTGTTCATTCGAATGGCAGGCCTCACAAAAACCAGTATTCTGATGCTCGAACTGAAACAATGACGCTGGCTTTGGCGGCTTCGTCGGCAAATTTTTCTGAGTTTTTATATGGCATTCACCACAGTCATTTTTAATTTTTTGGTGTGATCCAGTGATGTGGAAGTCGGTTTGACTATGATCAAAAGGCTTTCTCTTTACAAAATCATCCGTCACATGACAATCAACACAAGGCTTCGAAGCAAAGCGAGTGCTAAATTGTTCCTTGTGTACGTTAGAGTGACAACTTTCACAAAATCCGGTTTCCTGATGATCAAACATAAATTTCCCAGCAGGTCGCGGGGGAATCACCGGAAGCATCTTTTCCGTCTTGATGTGACACTTCACGCAGTCCACTTTGATCTTAGTATGAGCACCCGTAATCTTGAACTGCGTGGTATTGTGATCAAACTGATTTAAATCTTTAAAACTTTTTATATTATGACACTGCTGACAATTATCGCTTCGCGTCTGAGGATCGAACTGATCTTTGTGTGGGTTCTTGTGACATTCCACACAATATCCCTCTTGCTGATGACCGAATATATATTTCCCAGCAGGGTGCGGCGGCTTCACCGCAAGCATTCGTTTTGTAGGTGTATGACATTTTACACATTGCTGCCCAATCTTCTGATGGGCGTCGACAAGATGAAACTGTGTTTTGTTATGATCGTATTTGAATATATCGGCAAATTTTGTCGTGTTATGACATTCGACGCAAGCCTGCTGCAGGTACTTTGGCTGAAACTGTTCCTTGTGCGGAGTCTTGTGACATTCTTCGCAAAATTGGGTTTTTTCGCCGGGGAATCGATAAATTTGCTTACCACCCTTAAGATGACACTCAGCACACTTTAGGGGGACATGATTACCTGTCAAAGGAAATCGTGTCATCGTTGAGTGGTTGAATCCAGCACCTGCCGTTTGGGGCAAGATGTTCCACCCCTTAGTCGTGTGACAAGCTGAGCATTTGCTTGTTTTAAAAACTGGGTTTTTCGCAGCATCATGCGGGCTTTTATGACAGGTCTCGCAGGTACGAGCCTCAAGTTCAGGCAACGAATAATCACGCGCAGTATTAGGAGTACTCCCCCCGGCGAGTGGCTTGTGGCACTCAAAGCACTTAACTCCAATATGCTTGCCATCTATAGGATACTTCGTATCGGTATTATGATTGAATTTAATGGAACTCATCCAGGCAATTTCGTTATGGCATGTTTGACACTGGGCCAGCATCCCCTGCTTGGGCGAAATCTCACTGCGAAATCCATGGTAATCCTTATGACAACCAGAACACTGCGTACCGAGTCCAGTAAAATTAAAATCTTTTAATTTTGATACATGCTGTGGCTGCTTGTGACAGGCCACACACGGTTCTTTTGCATGCGCACCACGAAGCACAAAGCCGGTGATGTCATGATTAAAGTTTGCAATTTTCCAGCTCTGCTGTCCGTGACAGCTTTCACATGCACCACCCTTAAATTTGCCGTCTAAATTCTCTTTATGGAAATCAGCGTGACAGGTTCGACAGCCCTCGCGTTTCAACTCTGGAAAATTGTATTTAACGGACGACTTACCACGGGGCGCGTGACATTCAGCACAACTAACCTTGGCATGAGCACCCACAAGGGAATACCCTGTTTCCTTTTTGTGATCAAAAAATGCTTCCTTCCAATTCTTGTCCGAATGGCAAGCATTACAATCACGAGCTCCCCACTTTGGCGGGAATGCATGAACATCATCTTTCTTGTGACAACTCACGCACGAGGAATCCTGACCGAAAAAATGAGTGTCACTTCGACGCACTGGCTTCTCTGTGCGGCGCTCTGTGTGACACTTGGAGCATTCAACGCCTACGTGCCCGCCATTTAGCGCAAATCCCGTTTTTTTATGGTCGAAACCCTTCTGTTTAAAAGCAATTGCGTTGAAGTCTCGCCCCTTATGATCGGAATGGCAGCTCAGACAAGTGCCCTTAGCTAACGCGTGGAAGCCCGTCTTTCTCGCTATCGACTTCTTTATTTCAGTATGACACTCAAGGCACTTATTATCGGGAACGCCATTACCGGCGTCATGACATTTTAGACAACCACCGTGTTCAAACTCTTTATGACCCTCCATCAGCGGACCAGGTGCGAGCAACGAATTAATCAGACCTTCCCCAGAGGGAATACTCTTGTCCACCACCTTGCCCTTAGCTGTTCCAGCATAAGTCCAATTGGCAAGCAGACAACTTGTAACGACGAAAAGCGCTAGGATCCAGTTTTTCACAAGATGCGCTCCAATCTCGGGGTTGTGTCTCGCATTGGCGTCAACTGCCGATGATTGATTCGGTAACCCAGACTTAACAAGACACTGAACACCGAAGCCTGTTCATCGCGCGCAGACTCCAAAATAATCGATCCCATGAGTTGCCTGTTGAACATAGAAGAGGCCTCGAGATCGATTACCACTGGATGAAGCTTGACACCGGTATCTCGGTTCTGAGCCGTATATTGGGCACTACTAGATATCGATGTACTACTTGCGTAGTAGGTCACACCTGCTTTTGTAAAAATGTCGTTACTAATAAAATTTTTCCGGTAACCTGCACCACCAAACACTGTGAGATGGCCACGCATTAAGCCGGTCGCAACGACTTTCCCGCCTAACACGGCCTGATTCTTTCCGTCATTGCCACGTATACCGTAGGAAGTCTCACCAACCACAGCATACTGATTACTCAATTTCCACCGAGCATCGCCACCAACTTGAGTGTAGGCACTAGGAGGCAAGCGATCGAGAAGATCACGACGGCGCTGATACTCCGTTAAATTCAGATGAATGATCCCTAGAGTACCGATTAAATGGGGAGAAATTGGCTCGTAAAGAGAAGCCCAAAGATTTCGTACACGCAAAGATGGTTGAATATCTACATGCGACAGGTAGCTTAAGCGCTGGCCATTTTCATATTGCCTAATCGCATTGGTATACCAGAATAAATAATTCCCTAGGGGATGATCAGGTGGGAGGGTCGGAGATTGGCCGGGAAGAGTACTTCCTAACAATGGAGCGGCTGGATTGTCTAACGACTCAATGTCAGTGACTGCCTTCCGCATAACTAGGCTCGTGGCGGCGTAAGTATGGCTTTCACCAGCACGGCCCAAATCTTCATAGACCCCGTAGGCCCCGCCCTGCCGATCTTCCTCCGTTATCTTCAATGAGCGGTTGGCGCGGTGTTCGGGATATAGACCACCGAACAAAGCGATCCGACTGTTGGCATTCCATTTATAGCCACCCTCGACCCCATCGTTACCGAGCACAGAGGCATCTGCAGCCACAAAACGGCCGAGCGACCAGTACAAAGCCCCACTACTTGGCGGGGACTTCAGGACTAGCTGCCGCAGTTGAGGCTCATTCGCCTGCACCAAACGTCCCAGCGTTGGCTCAACCCTCCCAAAAGAGTCATATTTATCTCTAGCATCCACTATTAGCTCGAGATTATTAGATCCCATCCTAGTCACATCGACGTAGACTCGAGCTAAAGTGAGAAATGCGTCATTTTCGCGAGATCCCGAATCAGTCGTATTGAGATTCTCTCTGGCTGCGTAAACACCTAAATTAAGTCGTCCGGTATATTCATAAGCCAGTGATGGCGTCGATAATACCGACGCGAACATAGCCAACAGCGATGAGATACGAACCACCATCAATACTCGTTTAAGTTTTCAGCTATGGCACCAGAAAATTCGGCAGCAAATTAGTCCCTGCTCCGGTGGAAAAACTCGTAGTATTGTGACATGAAACACAATCAGTCTTTTGAGGATGTGGGTCTGCAGGACGCTGCTGAGCATGGCACTCATTACATGAACTCGGCTTTGGCGTGTGCTTGAACGGGATGAGAGGTAACCACCCGGATCTATCATCCTTGGGTGTGTGACAACGAATGCACTCTCCCCCCGCACCATGAATCTCATCATCTATTGGAGCTGGCCTTTGCGACTCATGACAAGCAGAACAGGTGTTGCTGCCAATAAATTCAGCATGCTCAAACTTTGGAGTGACAGACTGCGATGCACCTATACCTGGGGTGCGCACTAGACATGCGGTCAGGCCACAGGTCGCCACCGTGACAACGAGACATCTCATTTCCTTTGCAACCTTTCACCAAACTTCTTTTCCATTTTAATCCCTAGTCCCTTCAGAAAAGCCGAAGGAATCTCGGCACCGGCAAATATAAAAACATAGCTATTATTCAATTTCATCTGACTACCACCATAATCGACCATGATATGCGTTGGATGAATGGAAGAAATAGAACTCTCAAACAGTATCCAGATCTTACCTTGTAGAGCTAGGGCATTAACTGCTTCAATATTCTCTTGATTAGCTCTATTAAAGGACTTACTACGAACAAGCAATGTCACCCGATTTTTTAATGATGGATTTGCTAACTGAAGCGCCGCTTCCACAGCTGCATTACCGCCACCCACAATAGCTATTTCCCGACGACGATATTGCTCTGGCTCAAGCAAATTATAGGTGACCTTCGGGAGTTCCTCCCCAGGCACATTAATCTTCATAGCAGTACCCCGCACGCCCATCGCTAGAATCACTTTTTTAGCTTTAATGACACCGAGAGAAGTCTCCACAGTGAAGACCTCATTATTTTTCGAAAGGTTGATAAACTTACAATCCTCGCGAATTTTCAGGCGGTATTTTTTCCGTATTTTACTCCAATAGCTTAAAAGCTCCTCTTTCGAAACTTTATTACCTGGGAACTCCATTGTCCCAACCATCGGTAACTCTGCCGGCTGAGTCATGACAATTTTCTGACGGGGAAAATTGTAGATGGTCCCGCCCACACTATTTTGTTCAATACATGCGTATTTAATTCGCGCTTGCGCAGCAGCCAACGCTGCCGACAATCCTGCTGAGCCGGCTCCGACGATTAACAGATCTAATTCTGCCTGAATATTTGGTGACATCGCTGATATCGCATGCATAGCCGCCATTTTACCCTGGCGCACAGCATTTCGAATTAAGCCCATCCCACCAAGCTCACCCGCGATATAAAGACCCTTAACATTGGTTTCGTAGTTAGTCGTGATACGGGGAAGTTCCATCCCCCTTCGCTTAGTCCCGAACACCAAATCAATTGCACCAAACGGACAAGCAATTTCACACTGCCCATGCCCTAGACACATGTTTGGTTTTACCAGAACAGCCCGGTGGTTAATAATTTGCAGAATCTCACCTTCAGGGCACGCCCTCACACATGCCGTGCATCCAGTGCACCGCGCTGCGTCAATCTCTGGATGCAGCGTCGTTGGTTCTATAAGGTCATTGGCAACTGTGGCTTTAAATGCCTGAACTGCCCTTTGTTGATCTAGCCGACGCCGTCTGACGCTCCAATATGCCATAGCTCCGACAAGGATAAATCCCATCGGAGCTACTAGTTTAGCCATATATACGGAAAGCAGACTCCATAAGTGCATAGATCACGTAGCCTCGGTAGGCGAGCTTTCGCAAAACAATCAACATACTTCAGTATACGTTAGCTGGCGCCACTATGTGCGATATCGGCACATCGTCGAATTTCAATGCCTTTTTTGTTTACCCAGAATTTCCCGACCAACTACCAACAGAAACGCAGCATTGGAGGCATATCTCTTCACTAGTCGCCCTGGGTCGCTAAGCATCCGATAGATCCATTCGGTACCGGACCTTTGCATCCATAGTGGAGCTCTTTTCAGAAGCCCTGCTTGAAATTCAATTGCGGCGCCAACCCCCAAACAAACACCAACATTTAACTGTGACCTAAAGCGCGCGATCCAAAGCTCCTGCTTAGGGCTACCCAGCCCGACAAAAAGCACTCCAGGAGCCTGTTCGTTTATTAATTTTATAATTCGTTGATTCTCTATTTCATCAAATTCGAAACCAAAGGGAGGACAGTATTCCCCCACACCTAAATCCGAATGTTTCTTCTTTAGGGAATCTGCAGCATTTTTTGCAGCTCCGGGTGGGCCGCCTAGAAGATACACACCGATTCCCTGAGCTGCCGCACCTTCACAAATTGATGGCAGCAAATCTGCTCCGGTGACTCGTTCTGGCAATCCTTTACTCTGCAAACGAGACAACCATACCAAAGGCATTCCATCAGCAAGCACTAGTGCCGCGCTTTGATAAATCTCCATAAGTTCTGGCGATTTTTCCAATCGAAGCACATGGTCTACGTTGGGCGTAACAACGAAGGGCGCCGGCCGATCCCTGCGCTTCGCTATCGAAATAATTATGTTTACAGCTTCGTTAAATCTTAAACTATCAAATTTAAGTCCAGCTACTTGCACCCGATTCATAGAAACCTCTGACGAAATTAAGCACCGTGTAATTATGATAAGATGAAGCAACCTTGATAGGAAACTTAACTACAGAACACCAGGATCTTTGGTGGCAAATGTTCTCATCATATCTGCACTTCAGGTATTCCCACCGGTTTCCGGAGGAAACTACCGAACAGCCATGATCGCTGAGGGGCTAGCCGCATATGGCCATTCCATACGTGTCCACTCTCTCATTGGGCGTAAGCAAGACATGATCCGAGGCAAACCAAGGGGTACTGCCAAGATCAGTGAACGAGTCACCGAATCTGTGCAGCGCCCAAAGGGCCTCTGGCTCGAGGCAATGTTGTCCTATAAACGAAACCGGCCGCCATTCTGGGCAACCAAAGCTCTAAACAATCCGTCCACTCATCTTAAGTCTGATGCTGAGTGGGCAGACACTATTATATTCGATTTTCCTTTCTCGTTTTGCGATATCGCTAAACCACATCAACTAACAATACTCAATACGCATAATATCGAGGCGAATATATTTAATGTCCTTGCAGATCAACAAAAGAACACTTCGATCAAGGTCTCCGAGCAAGAAATCCATGCAATCAACAACGTGAACCTTGTTTGTTGCTCGTCATTTGAGGAATTGACATATTTCTCCGCCGCGGCAAAAAATCAACGATTTATCATAGTACCTAACTGCGTAGACAGAAGCCGCTTTCAGGATCTTTCTATTCAAAGGGAAAGAGTCCGCTATCAAATCGGACTTCATGCACAAACTAGAGCGTTGTTATTTCCAGCCAGCCGTTACGCACCTAATCAAGAGGGATTTGATTTCCTCTCTAACTTCGCCGAGCGAAATTTCGCTCTACTCGATAACCTCGATCTGACTCTCGTAGTCACCGGAAGTGTTACAAAGAAAGCACTAAATGCCGGACGTCTCATAGCGACTGGCCCAGTACCAGAGATCGAACCTTACTTCAGAGCCGCAGACTGGGGCCTAAATCCGATTTTCAAGGGGTCCGGAACCAGCATCAAGGTGGCTGAAATGATCGCAGCTGAATTACCACTGCTTACCACGACCGTTGGCTCGAGAGGTTTTGATTTAACCAATCGGGAGGACGCTATTTTTTTCGACCGCGAAACATTTGCTGAAACGTTAAAAATCTTGCCCATCACTCACCTAAGTCTGAGCAAGATGACTTCCCAAGCAGCATTTAAAAACGCGCGATACTTCGATCCTAATTTGGCTGTGGAATCCCTACATCATGCGATTGATCACTCGTTCCGAGTAATACGCAGTTAATCCGGATTAAAAATTTTCTATACCGAGTTAAATTTCTGAAAAAATTGGCGTATTTAGACATATTTTAATAACTAGAAAAACAGTTAGATCACAGTTCCCAGTGTGAAATGTTACTATTAAAGAAGCCACTTACCGACTAATGCCCCCCCGCCAAGAAGCGTAACTTCCATTGTTAAAAATGCTCCTAAAACTTCTGAACCTAGCGGTAACTCCAAGAGTTGCGGTTGGTTCGGATATTGTCTGGGTTCCTGACATTAGGGCATCAGTTGAACAATTCGGAGAACGCTATCTGAAATTCATTTTCACAGAAAAAGAGATCGCAAACTGCACGAGAAACAAGGAAGAAATTTCTTGTTGGGGATTAGCCGCCCGCTTCGCAGCCAAGGAGGCTACTATGAAAATGTTAAGGCCAAACCGCGACCAACTTCTACCCTGGCGTTCCATCGAGGTAGTGCAGAGTCCAAATGGGGCAGTAAATATCAAGCTTCATGCACCTGCGTCACGAATGGCGGGTGCCGCCGGTATCGATCAGATAACACTGAGTATGAGTCATGAACGCGACTACGCAACCGCGGTGGTCGTCGGTATGGGCAGGGCCACGTACCACCAGTAATTAACGCCGGCTAAGAACAATTAGCGTTGAACCTCAATGAATCACAAATTTAAGGAAGTTGACACATGGAAGGAAAGATTCGGCAAATCCTAAAAGACCATGGGCGGCTTTCCATCGACACGACCAAACTGGCCGTGGATTCCGACCTTTACCAGGCTGGCATGACTTCTCATGCAAGTGTAAATGTTATGTTGGCGCTAGAGGGGGTATTTGATATTGAATTTCCCGACCGCATGCTCAAGCGAAGCGTCTTCGAAAGCATCTCAGCAATTCAGACCGCAATTTCCGAGCTAAAAACCAACTAGACAATCACATCCGGTGCAATAAGACCTATTAATTCACCATCAGCGGAGACTGATGCCTTGACGAAATCGGCGACGTCATCATTGATAGAAATTGCTCGCAGCATTGGTCAGAACATTGCCGGTCCTGCGGCTAATGACGTTGACGAAAAGGCACGATTTCCGATCGAGGCACTAAATGCAATTAAAGAGCAAAGCTTGCTTAGTGCCTACGTACCCCAATACCTAGGCGGAGCGGGCGCTAGTCTCAGAGATCTATCTACGATCTCTGAAGAACTGGGCCGTCACTGCGGCGCCACAGCGATGATTTTTGCCATGCATCAAATCCAGGTCGCTTGCATCGTACATCATGCACTCGACCGAGAATATTTTAGAAATTATCTAAGCGACCTGGTCAATCATCAGCATCTAATTGGATCGGTCACTTCTGAATTAGGGGTGGGCGGCGAGATGCGATCAAGCATCTGCGCCGTCGAGCACGACGCTGACAATTTCACCCTAGTGAAAGACAGCACAACTAGCTCTTATGGAGCTCACGCTGACGACCTTTTAGTTACTGCGCGAAAGTCGTATTCATCAACTGGAAACGATCAGGTCCTCGTGCTTGTAAAAAAGGGCGATTTCACCATGGCCCAAAACGGCAACTGGAACCCTCTGGGGATGCGGGGAACATGTAGCGCTCCGTTCAAATTAACGTCGAAAGGTAACATCGAACAGATTTTGAAAGTTCCTTTTTCAACAATTTCCAGCCATACCATGGTTCCGGTTTCCCACTTTGTTTGGGCTGGTACATGGATTGGCACAGCCCGATCTGCTGTCAGCAAGGCTCGCGCTTTTGTCCGAGGTCAGGCCCGCGCAAATCCCGGGACTGTGCCGCCTACAGCCCTGCGATTAGCCGAAGTAGTGCCTCTACTCCAACTCCTAAGAACCTCATCCGATGCCTTACTAAGCGAATACGAACGCTTAATTTCATCAGATCCACCAAGCGAAGAACTTTCTTCGCTTTCCTATGCCTTAAAACTGAATAACCTGAAAATTTCAGGATCGGAACTTATAGTCGAAATAGCCAACCGAGCCTTAAATATTTGCGGTGTAGCCGGATACAAAAATGATTCAAAATTTTCTCTTGGTCGAGTTCTTCGCGATGCCCACGCGGCTGCTCTAATGGTCGGAAACGACCGCATCCTTCATAGCAATGCTGGGATGCTTCTGGTGCTAAAAGACGACTAAAAAGTTACGAGGTAATTATTTCATGACAACAGAATTCTCTTCAAAAATTCTGTACGACGACTTAGTGAAATTCGGACACATCATCCCAGTCGGCGTACCAGGTATTTTTGGCCGCGGTGCCGTATTTGAAGAGATTCTGAATCGCTTCGATGCAGCTGTAAGCCGACTGGCTGCAAGTGATCATGCTACTAAGGTGCACTTCCCCCCCTGCATTAATCGGCAGGTGCTGCAAAAGAGCATGTATATCGACTCATTCCCACAGCTGAGTGGGACTGTATTTAGCTTTACCGGTAATGACGCCGCTCATCGCGAACTTAGCAGCCGCCTGAAAGATGACAAACCATGGGGCGACTTACAGACAATGACTGATTGCTGTCTAACTCCAGCAGCCTGCTACCCAGTCTATCCGACCTTCACCGGTACTCTTCCGCCTAATGGCGCCCTAGTTGACGTTCAGAACTGGGTATTTCGCCATGAGCCGTCGGAGGAACCGACCCGAATGCAGGCCTTTCGAGTTCACGAATATGTTCGCCTAGGCACCACGGATGTCGTGGTAGCCTGGCGCGACCTCTGGCTTCAACGGGGGCTCAAAATTTTGTTGTCGCTGGGTTTACCAGTTAAGGCAGAGTTGGCGAGCGACCCATTCTTTGGTCGCGGAGGGCGAATGCTCGCGGCCAACCAGCGCGAGCAAAAACTAAAATTTGAGGTGGTTTGTCCGGTTATATCTTCCGAGAAGCCTACGGCACTCTGCTCTTTCAATTATCATCAGGATAAATTCGGCACCATCTTCAACATCAAAACTTCAACCGGCGAAACAGCTGACACAGCTTGCCTCGGATTTGGCCTCGAACGAATCGTCATGGCGCTACTTAAAACTCACGGCATGGATCCAGACAGTTGGCCAAAACCAGTCCGCGAGGTCCTCTGGGCATGAGCATCTCCTGCTTTCGAGCGATTAATCCCACATCCTACGTACCACACGAGTTACATCGCCTTGAACGGGCCTGGACAGAAACAAACTGCTACGTGGATGTCTGGCTTGAAATTCTCAACACAAAGGGGTTGGATCCCACGGCCTGTCTCGCGATGGTACTGGCTTTAGATTTCGACGGCGATCAATGGACATTTTTTAAACCACCGCATGAAGATCTATTTGAACTATACGGCGTCGATGTCCAAGAATTGAACGTCTGGCGGACGTTAATCGAGAATTCTACGGAACAGCTCCGTCGGGGTCGCTTGGTACTAGCAGAGACCGACGCCTTTTATTTGCCAGACACAGCTGGTACGGATTACCGGACAAAGCACACAAAGACTACAATCGGAATCCAAGAAATCGATCTCGCTAATCAAACTCTTGGCTACTTTCACAATGCAGGGTACTTCCGCTTAAGCGGCGAAGACTTCGTTAAATTGTTCCGGATAGATTCTGGGCATGACCAACACTTCATGCCTCTTTTCGCTGAATTTATCCGCTTCGATCGACTTACTCATCGGAAACCAAAAGAACTTGCTGTTATTTCAAAAAACCTGGCAAAAAAGCACTTGTATAGGCGACCAAAAATCAATCCGGTGCGTCAATTCACCCCACGCTTCTTACTAGATATTGAAGACATAAAAAGTCATGGGCTGGACCGTTACCACGCTTATGCTTTTGCAACTTTACGTCAACTCGGTGCAGCGTTTGAATTAGCGGCATACTACTTATCATGGCTAGGACGTTACGGTCAGCTTAGTCACACCGATATGGTAGTTGACTGTGAGGGCATCTCAACGACAACAAAGTCTCTTCTAATGAAAACAGCTAGAGCCGTCACCACCAGGCGCGAAATTGATCTCGCACCAATGTTAGGCGAGATTTCCGACCGCTGGGACTCATTGATGACATTATTACAACGCGAATTCAAATGATGCCTACCATGATTCAACCCACAGATTGTAAGCAAACTCCGGTAGACTCTGGCTGGGCGTATGTATCGATCTCTCCGAATCAGGCGACTACTCCATCCTGCCTCTCCGATCTGAGCCTATCTTGGCAACATGCAGTGGTACCAGGAACTGTGGCCGGCAGCCATCAGGCCTCGGGGGTTTTCAAATTCGGAGAAACAAACTACGACGAACACGACTATTGGTATCGATGTGAGATCACATTACCAACGGACGAATTTGTCTATCTCTACTTCGCCGGATTGGCGACATTAGCCGAGGCTTTCTGGAATGATGAGCTCATTTTAAGTTCAGACAATATGTTTCAAAGTCACTGGGTCGACATGACCCACAGGATCAAGACCGGCGTTCTTCACATCAGATTTCGCGCCTTAAAAACTGAGCTAGCAATAAAGAGGCCGCGCCCCCGCTGGAAGACCCGCCTGGTCGATCAGCAGCAGCTAAGATGGTTGCGTACTACACTGCTTGGCCGGATAGCGCCATGGTCACCGCCTGTTGCACCGGTTGGTCCCTTTCGGCGTGTCGCCATTTATAACGGTGATAAGATATTTGTGGAAGAAACGCAGGTTACTGCACGCCTGGATAATTCCAGGGGAGTCATCGACACTGCAATTGTTTTAAGGATCATGGGCGACAACGTTTTAACTAAAGCCACACTGCGAGCTGGCTCCGAAAGTCAAAACTTACAGATCAATGCCATTGGAGATCATCTATTCCGCGTAGAAGGCGATGTTTATATCGAGAACCCGCCATTATGGTGGCCCCATACCCACGGAAATCCGTCTTTGATCGATGTCAGTTTGGTGCTTGAAGCGACTGACTTCACCACGGTACTAGAGCTCGGAAAGACCGGATTCCGTTCAGTTGATGTAGATCAGCAACAGGGCAGCTTTACGGTCCTTGTGAATAAAACTCCAATTTTTTGCAGGGGGGCATGTTGGACGCCTACCGATATCATTGCTCTTAGTGCCGACAGCAGGTCTATGCGGGCTACACTACTTGCTGCAAAAGAGGCCGGCATGAATATGCTCCGCATCTTTGGTTCCATGTTGTATGAATCAGATGAATTTTACAAAACCTGCGATGAACTCGGCATCATGATCTGGCAAGACTTCATGTTTTCGAATATGGATTATCCACTCACAGACGCAAACTTTCTCGCATCCGTGGTAGAGGAGGTTAATCAATTTGTCAGCAGGACGCAGCTATCTCCTTGTATCGCTGTATTTTGTGGAAATAGTGATATCGAGCAGCAAACCGCCATGCTTGGCCTCTCCAAGGAACTCTGGCGCGACTTCTTCTTTGCCCAAACGTTACCCGATCTCATCAAATCATTAAGACCTGACACCATTTACTGCCCTTCTAGCCCAAGTGGAGGCGACCTACCATTTCAGCTGGATGCGTCGATTTCTCATTATTACGGTGTGGGTGCATATATGAGGCCCCTGAGTGACGCCAGGCTTAGTGGCGTTCGCTTCGCAGCGGAATGTTTGGGTTTTGCTAACGTACCGGAGGAATCTACGATAAATGGATTTCTCAAAGACGGAGAAGCACCCGTTCATCATCCGGCATGGAAATCGCGAGTACCCCGCGATGGCGGTGCTGGATGGGATTTTGATGATATCCGCGATCACTACACGCGAGAACTCTTCTCAGTTGACACAACTAAACTCCGTTATTCCGACATGACTCGATATCTTGCACTATCTCGCGTCAGCAGCGGAGAAGTAATGGCTCGCACTATCGGTGAGTGGCGACGTGTCGGCTCTAGCTGCCAAGGAGCGCTCATTTGGTGGTTACGCGACCTTTGGCCAGGCGCAGGATGGGGTCTGATAGATGCAAATGACATCCCAAAAGCAGCTTATTTTTACTGCAAGCGAGCCATGGCTCCCGTGGCGCTAGTGATCACTGACGAGGGTCTCAACGGACTTGAGATCCATGCAATTAACGAGACATCACAGGACATTCACGGAGTTCTCAACTTATACTTCTACCGTGATGACTCAGTCCGGACAACTCACGCCGAAAGCGAGCTACTGATTCCTGCTCGAAACAAGATCAAACTGAAAGCCGATGCAATAATCGGTCATTTTATCGATACAGCCTACGCGTATAGGTTCGGGCCACCGAACCATCACATAGTTACGGCCAACATTCAATGTCATCCGAATGCAGCTGCAATCTGTGAAGCGTTTAGTTTTCCTCTTGGTCTGGCTTTCAGACAAGAAAGAGACCTTGGACTTCGCGCCATCGCTTCACAACGTCCTGATGGCTCATGGCAATTAGACCTACATACAATTAGATTTGCTCAATCCATTGCCCTCGACATCAAAGGATATTTATCAAGTGACAATTATTTTCACCTAGCGCCCGCAAGCAGCAAGCGCCTCATCCTAACGCCAACTTCCGGTGAATCAAAACCCTTTGGGTCTGTGACACCATTAAATGCCATCAGCTCGATAAAAATTCAAATCGCTCCGACGTGAGCATAATCGATGAAAAAACAGCAACACATTGCAGAAGACTCGCAAGGAACCACAACATCACCTAACGATGGATTCGGGCATCCGCGTTGGTTTGGAGATCCCAAAAGACCGCTTTTCGGCTGGCTTCACTCCCCGTCTGCTGTCAGCCGCAAGGCCGCATTAGTGCTGTGCCCTCCGTTTGGGCACGAATATATGGTGGTATATCGGGCCTACCGAAAACTCGCAGTGCAACTCGCAGCTGCAGGCTTTCCGGTTCTTCGATTTGATTATGACGGCACTGGCGACTCGGCTGGGCTTGCCACAGACGCCCAAAGGATATTGTCTTGGCAAGAAAGTATCATTTCTGCTGTCACAGAAATTCGACAGACAAGCGGCATAGAACAGGTAATCTTATTTGGCACTAGACTAGGCGGACTTCTAGCGGCAAGCGTTGCCTCTAAAGCCAACACCGATAGCCTGATCATGTTAGCTCCAGTACTATCAGGGCGCCAGTACACCCGCGAGTTACTTGCCTTCCGAGGGATTAACAATACGGATATGAGTGGCTATAACCCAGCCGCAACTGATGAAGTTGTGGGTTACCCTCTTACTCAAGAGACCAAAGATGATCTTGGGAAACTCGACTTGACCAAGCTGGCTGGTCAGCTTTTAAAGAGTGTACTGATCATTCCCCGTGATGATATCCCAAGTAATGAACGACGCATTGCCGAAGCACTAATGGCAGATGGCACTGCCGTTGAGATCAAACCAATCGCTGGATACAGCAATCTAATGAAGGACGATGCTCTCGACTCTCAGGTCCCTGAGACAATATGGACCTTCATCACCGAATGGATGTCAGACCAATACCCAGACACATCCACCTATAATAAGCGCAATCACACAGTCAACACTGTCACTACATTTCAGCACAATGGCGAAGAAATATCGGAAGAAGTCCTCCAGATTCACGGGAACACAGGCATCATCAGTGAAGCCCCAAACTTTGCCCTATGTAAGGTAAGACCGACGATTATCATTACGAACACAGGCGCCAATCACCGCGTCGGAAACCATCGTCTTTGCGTCACCATGGCTCGAAACTTGGCTTTGCGAGGATTTCGCGTCATTCGTTTTGACCGACCAGGTATGGGGGACAGCGTCGCACCAATTGGCGTCGGGGAAAATGAAATCTACTCGAGCAGTGGACTTCAGAGTTTAATTTCGCTCATGGACTACCTGAGTGTACACTTTAATTACGACCAGTTTATACTGGCTGGGCTATGCTCAGGTGGATACTTTTCTTATCAAGCTGCACTTTCAGACAAGCGCGTTGTCGGCCTGTTAATGATCAATCCCCTTACCTATCAGTGGAGAGATGGCGACACGGTACTTGTCCCCCACCGTCAGATTTACAAATCTACCGGATTCTATATACGCAGCTCGACTCAAAAGGAAACTTGGCTCAGACTTATAAGAGGCCAGATAAATTGGAGAGGTATCGCCGGGGCGATCTCTACTAGGTTAACTCACAGTACCATCGCGATGTGGAATAAATTCATTTCCTGGTGCTTGCAGCATGATGCAAAATTGTCAGAAGTGGGTCGCAATTTCATTTCCCTGGAATCCCGCGGCACAGATATTTTCCTGATCTTCGACTCAGCCGAGGGCGGCATCGATCTCATGGAGGAACACCTAGGAAAAAGAGCTCGTTTGATGGTTAAAAGAAAAAACTTCCGCATTGAATTTGTTGATCAAGCTGATCATACGTTCACCCCAATTTGGTCTCAGTCATATCTCTGCGATCTTGTCGGTGACCACTGGGTAGAGCGCTTTGGTAGGTGATGACATTATGATTTCTTACAAAGTTGGAAATGAACTACCCATTGAGCAAGTTATTGATGTCTACCGAGCATCAACCCTAGGGTTGCGTCGGCCCGTTGATGACCAAGAACGCATGCAAAAAATGCTTTCAGCTGCGAATCTAGTGATCACTGCCTGGGATCAAGATTCTTTGGTGGGGATTGCGCGAAGTTTAACGGACTTCGTTTTCTGTACCTACCTTTCTGATTTAGCGGTCGACACACGCTATCAACGCCAGGGCATAGGCAAAGAGTTAATGCGACGCACCCAGGAAGCAGGGGGCAAAGCCTCGATTTTCCTGTTTGCCGCACCCGCGGCTGAGGAGTACTACAAACATGTAGGCCTCACTGCGGGTTACGGGTTTCTCCTACGTGAGGGTGAGACTATTAAATAGGGCACACTGCAACGGGCACTATTTATTCATGGAGCAGTCGCAGAAATGTTTCACAGAATTCTTTTTTTCCTCGTAACTATCTGCCTACCAGGCGCTGCTTTTGCCGCGACAATTTCCGTAGAATTGGCAAGACCAACCACCGATAGCCCTAAGATTAGTCCTTATATTTACGGCCTTGGAACATATATGGGCGAAGCCCATGATATGGAGAACACCTGGTCTTTAAGACCGACCTGCTTTCGCTTCGGCGGCAACATGGCCGAGGTGTTCAACTGGAAAATTGATTCCTGGAACACTGGCTCAGACTGGTTTTTTCGTAACTTTAAACACAATAAAAGGAGCATCATAGACACGTTCATGGCTGAAAACGTAGCGCGAAATGTAGCCTCCGCCATCGTCGTACCATCTATGGGATGGGTCGCGAAGGACGGGGAGTCGGGGAGCTTCCCTGTGTCCGCATACGGCAAGCAGGTCGATGCGCGGGATGGTTTTGGCAACGGCATTTCTATAGAGCGAAAGTCTAGGATCACAGCGCTTCCGGAGCGCGCGTATATAAAAATAACTCCAGACTGGGTGTCGACCTGGGTGCAACATCTAAAGTCGCGCTTTGGCAACACGCCCCATTACTACATAATTGGGAACGAACCTATGTTATGGCACGAAACCCACCGAGATGTGCACCCCGCGCCAGCAACCTATGACGAAGTTTTGGCGAAATATATAGCCACAGCTAGCGCCGTGCGGCATGCCGACCCCGCCGCTATCATTATTGGTCCAGCGCTTTGGGGCTGGTTACCGATGCAACAATCGGCATTTGACGAACGAGGACCTTGGAACGGCTATCGCAAGTTTGCAGACCGCGAACAGCATCAGAATAAACCGTTTCTACAATGGTTTCTGGAGGCAGTCGTCAAAGAAGAAGAGAAACGGGGGACTCAACTTCTCGATGTGGTGGACGTGCACTACTATCCAAATAACGAGAAACTTCGCACTTTTCCCGAATCCACATCAGAATCACGCGGGGCACGAATAGCAGCCACGAGATCTTTATGGGACTCCACATACATGGATGACTCCTGGATCAACGAGCGCATCTTTCTAATTCCGCGACTTAAGCAATTAATAGCAAGGATAAAGCCTAGTCTCAGAGTGGCAATCGGTGAGTATAATTTTGGGGCAGAAAATGATATCAGTGGCGGAATCGCCCAAGCAGAAACACTAGGCATCTTTGCTAAAGAAGGTCTTTGGTCGGCCAATTACTGGACAATCCCCGCACGCAATTCCGCAGCAGCACAGGCCTTCAAACTCTTTCGGAATTACGATGGGAACGGGAGTTCATTTGGGTCGACGCTAGTTAGCGATGCAAGCTTTATCCGAGATGATCACAGTGTTTTTACGTCCTACAACACAGATCTCAACTACTTTACTATTATCTTAATCAACAAATCACAATCAGATTCCAAAACATTTTTTTTCAAAGTTAATCCAAAAAAACAGGTAAAACAGACAGTTCGCACATTCCAAATCGATTCAAATCAATTAGGAAAATTAAGCGAGAGAAAAATGAATTTTCTCGGAAACTTTAAAATCACTATACCACCCCTAAGCGTTTCCCTCGTCGAGGTGAAATCCTTACACTGATGGACGATCAGAATTTATTGAACTCTAAAAAGATCACGATACTTTTTTTCTCAAATTCATTAGGTAAATTAGATCGTCTCGGCGCACCAGACGAGTAATCCACAGATAAAATGGCGCTATCAATATCAATGATACTCGCAACCAAATATTCCATGACAATAGAACTTGAAAGTTTATAGCCAGTACTGTGCACGGAATCACGGCGACCATCATCAAGCCGAATAACCGGTCGTGTTCCAGTCCCTGCGGAAATATTCTGCGAACCGACATCAACACAAAGACCTCTGATGCCACAGTTGCGATGCTGGAGCCTGCCGCCGCACCACCATCACCCCATAAAAACGTCCCTATTCTAATACACACAATGTTAAGCAGGACATTTAAAAGCAAACTAATCGCAGTGACCCAAAGAAACTTCTTTCCATCACTGATGATATTTAGGCAGGATCCAATGAGGACATTCATGTAAGTCATCATTAAAACTGGAGCTAGAAACGATATCGATCGATATGATGATTTGAATTCCGCGCCGAATATCACGTCCGAGAGCAGATCCGGAACCAACATGAGCACGAGGGTTAAAGGCAGGGATACAGCGGAAAGAAGACGCATCGAATTAGACACAAGCCGACGGAACTCATCTCTATCGCCGTGCCATGCTCGGGACAGTACTGGCTGCAGAGCAGTCTGCATCACCGGTACCATAAGCAAACCCATCCCCTTCAATTTGTCCGCAGCACCAAAGTAAGCGACCTCTTGATTATTTGCTAAGTAGCGGAGCATGATGGCATTGATATTTCCATAAATCTCAACCAAGGCCCCAACAGCAAAAAAAGGCATGGTTTGACCGACCATTTTATTTAGTAAAGATCTGTCAAACTTGCCAATCAGATGCCCGTCTCTTGAAGCTCTCAGTAATAAGTAAATGACGCCGAGCACCTCTGACACTGCATAACAGCACACTACACCCAATACTGACGCACCGCTAAGTACTGCTAATAACACTAAAATCAAAAGCAATATTCGCACGACCATTTCTAACTGAGCCGTAAATGCCGACCTTCCAAGTGCCACGTAAGTTCGACGCAAAATTGCCCTCTGAAAAACCGTCGCGGCACTATATACACCCATAGCAGCAACACATAGGACAGTAGATTGATCGGCACCAGAGCCGTACACAGACACCATCATAACGCACCATATTAAAGCAGCCCACAGGCCCAATGCTGGCACTAAAGTTGGTAAAATGACGCTTGCCTTACGATGATCAACGGGCACTTCGCGAACAATATATGCGGTCAAACCAAGAGGCAAAAATGTGAAGAACAACGCGCTGAAAGATTCGCTAAAATAAAGAATTCCGATGCTATCTCGCCCCAAGGCTCGTGGCAAAACGAGACGCAGTATCAGCCCCAAAGACATAGAGAACAGCGCCGCGGCGCCGAGATGGGATACAGTCTTTACGGCGTCGTGCGCGAAATCATTTCCGACGGCGACAACTTGTTCGACTGTGGCCTTTTCTTTTGGCTCTACCCCCACTAAAATCTCCTCTCTGTTCGCACCCAGGTTGTGGGAATACGACCCAGAGTAATCAAAAGACGCCAGATCGCGTAGTAGGGCAACATCAATACCGCAGTTAAAACAGACCAAGGCAATCCGAAAGATAGGAAGGGACTAACCCCATAAATTGCCATTGCGCCCGCTAAGATGGAGGTCAAGATTATTAGCCATAGTGGTATCGTGATCCCAATAATTCCTGCTGTCACAAGAAGTAACATCGATATCAGGATCACCCCAGCGACCACCGTAAGGGATGGCATACTTAGGTCGAGTGCCCAAAGAATTTTATTATAAATAGAAACTCTAGTATCCCAAAGCTGAGAGCGCATTGTACGCCAAAGCCCATGGCGACCCTTTTCCCACCGGCGCCGTTGATTTGCCGATACTGTTGGATTTACGGGCATATCAGCATAAAATTTCGCGTGAGATGCAAATCTAACGTGCTCTCCTGCCAGCCGCAATTTCCAGCTAAACTCTAAATCCTCGGCTAAACCATTCGACGTCCAGGCGATTTGCTGAAGCCCCTTACGCGACAAAGACATGCCGTTGCCTCGTAGGTGCGCACCCAGACCTAATGCTTCACTCCCAACCTGGAAGGATCCATTAAAAAGCGCAAACCCGAGGGCTAACAGTTTCGTTCGCCAAGATTCCTCTGGATTGGCAACTAAATCCAGGCCCTGAATCCAGTCGCTGCCTTCGCTTACAAGTGGTGCTAATGTATGTAGAACATTTTTGTCAACAACAGTGTCTGCATCCACAATTACAAATGCATCTACATGCAGCAGAAGGTCATCTGCCAGAATTTTTGGCAAAGTATCCTCTAAAGCAAATCCCTTGCTTCGTCTTGTCGCATGCTGACGCTCAAAAACACGAACGCCCATTTCGCGAGCGACTAAAGCCGTCTGGTCACTGCAATTATCCGCAATCACGACAATGAGGTGATATTCCTTCGGATAATCCACCGATTGCAGCGAGCTCAGCGTCTTTTCAATCGTTCCTGCTTCATCATGAGCGGGAACTATGAAGGCAAAAGAAACTGCAGAGTCTTGGGAAACAACTGGGGATTTATCGTCTCGTTGACGAAACGTTGATAGTCCAAACAGGCCCAGCAGTAGTGCATAAGGCGCCACCAGAACTAACCCAAGACCAGACAACCAAAGTAATAATATCATTTTTTTGCATCCAAACCGAACTAACCACAGGGCCCGAGCAGCCAAGTGCCGCCTGATGAAGCGCCCTATGAAGCGCCTGATAAGATCCACCTCCAGGCTTCATAGCGGTCTGACCCATTGTCGTTATCGGAAGCAATCCATTATTATTAATGGCCACCGACCCCACCAATAGGGATTGACGCTTTCAGCATGAAACCCAAAGTAGGATACTGAAAACGATTTTTCAGCCCTTACCTATTCGGAGGCAGCTTGGACTGGAGACGGTTGTGTAGAGCCTTCAATGCCTGATCTTTAAGTTTGCTTGTGACTGGCACTGACACAGATGTAGCAATTAACCTGGTTTGATTTAGAGCGGTCTGATTTGTGCGAAAATTCTTCGGTGGCTGATTGAAGGTTCCATGAAAACGGCGCGAGAAATGTGCAAGAGTCGCAAAGCCACATTTACCTGCTACGCTCGCCAATGATAAATGCGGAGCCACAGTGATAAGTTCAGCAGCTAAGCACGTCCTAAATTCCCAAAGCCAACGCATTGGAGTCATGCCGTAAAACTGACGAAATTTGCGATTTATCGTCGCTTGGGACACACCTGACACATGTGCTACTTTCCTCAATGAGTGCTGGGCACCATGATCTTTCACGAACATATCGATGATAGCCTCAAGTTCTGTTGGCAGCTCGGCAACGATTGATTTTTCGAAATCGACCATAGCAATCACCTCAGATTGCTAAGTTGCAACAGACATGCCAGCGACCATCACGAGCAAAAATGCCCGACATTATTCGCATTTTTCAATTTTTTTGTTTTCTTGAAGAGACAGTGGAGGGCACGGGCAACTTTTGTGTCCGATTTTCAATCCAGGCAGCTAAAAATCAGGACAACAATTTCCTGTTTAGTTTTCTGTGCTCTGATCTGAGATTAAGGGGGTATGATTTGGTAAGCGGAGATTAGTAGGACCACCGGAGTATATTTCGGCGGTTGGCGACCTTGTAGCTTATCGGAATATCCGGTGGCAAGAGTGAATTGGACCGGCTGGCTCTGTCC
>JAPLFY010000077.1 GCA_026390435.1 Pseudomonadota bacterium | reverse complement strand
CCAGCGCCTCTCCTTTTTTATTCAGTTGGTTCATGTCGCCGATGCTTGCCTATGGGTTGAGTCGGCCGATAATACCAAGCACTGCCAATCTAAGCGATTCACAGATAGATTTCTTACGTCGGCTTGCCCGCTTGACTTGGCGATATTTTGAAACCTTTGTCGGCCCAGATGAGCAGTGGTTGCCACCGGATAATTTTCAGGAATACCCAGCTCCAGTCAGTGCGCATCGTACGTCACCAACTAATATCGGTATGTCGCTACTAGCGAATCTTGCTGCCTATGATTTTGGCTACATCTCGGCACATAAACTCCTGGAGAGAACGGAACAGACGTTCCGAACGCTCAGCAAAATGGAGCGCTTTCGCGGTCATTTTTATAACTGGTACGACACTCAGACCCTGCAGCCATTATTCCCCCGGTATATTTCTACGGTTGATAGCGGGAATCTCGCAGGCCTACTGCTGACTCTGAGGCCAGGGTTAAATGAATTAGCCGATGAACCAGTGATCAGTCGAACAGCGTCTCGTGGTCTAGGCGATACGATTTCCTGTTTGCTTGAGGTGCAGTCACTACCAGCTAATGCGAAGGCAAGGCTCAGGCAGGTCCAGGTAGGTCTTGATAGCGAGGTGCTGAATCTTGGCCATGCGAACCGATTAAATAAGTTAATTAGTGGAACTTTGTCTGAAATTTCCGTCGCTGCGGATGATGAGGATCTGACATTTTGGCTCAGTGCCCTAACGCAGCAATGTGCTGATTGCTTGGGCAAGCCTTTGAAAGAGTTGACACCATGGTCAGAGTTGAATGTGCCGGAAGATGTGCCCTGGCTGGACCAAATACTTGACCTTGGAGCTATGCTTACTCTGCGTCAAATTGCTCAATTGAGGCAAACGCAAATGCCTTTGATTGATATCTTAATTAGCGCGTCCGTCGCTGGCAAAGAGTGGCTCATCGAACTGCGCCGCATGCTGGAAGCGGGCATCCGCTGCGCTGAAATTCGGCTTTTGTTGAGTCGTGAATTGGCGGATATGTGCGAAGATTTTTCAGTTTTTGAGTATGAATTTTTGTACGATGCATCACGCCATCTCATGGCTATAGGATACAACGTCAGCGAACATCGGCGTGACGATAGTTTTTATGATCTGCTTGCATCGGAGGCAAGACTTGGCAGCTTTGTCGGCATAGCGCAGGGATATTTGCCGCAGGATCACTGGTTTGCTCTGGGGCGTCAACTGACCTCGGTCAAGGGAGAGCCTACGCTACTGTCATGGAGCGGCTCCATGTTCGAGTACTTGATGCCGCTACTAGTCATGCCTAACTATCAGGGGACATTACTAGATCAGACCTATAGTGCCGCAGTGCGCCGCCAAATTGAATATGGCAAACAAAGGGGCGTGCCTTGGGGGATTTCCGAGTCTGGATACAACGCCACCGATATGCAGCTGAATTATCAGTATCGAGCTTTTGGAGTGCCAGGGCTTGGTTTCAAGAGGGGATTGGCAGAGGACCTCGTCATTGCGCCTTATGCTACGGTAATGGCTCTCATGGTGGCACCGGTTGAAGCCTGTAAAAATTTACAGAATATGGCGCAGCAGGGATTTCTTGGTCGCTACGGTTTTTTTGAGGCTATTGATTTTACGGCTAGTCGTGTCAGTGCTGACCGGGACAAGGCGATCGTCAGATCCTATATGGCCCATCACCAGGGAATGAGCCTACTTGCCATACTGTATCAGCTTCTTGATAAGAAAATGCAGCGCCGATTTCTCTCGGAGCCTTATTTTCGCGCCGTCGAACTGTTGCTTCATGAACGCGTGCCGAAGGTGGCAGCCCTTTATCCTCATGCTCCCGAAGTCTCGGAGGCAGCCAGTATCATCTCAGCTGCTCAAGCTATTTTGCGGGTCATCAAGACTCCCAATACCCCGAGACCTGAAGTCCATCTGCTCTCGAACGGCAATTATCACGTAATGGTCACCAATGCTGGAGGTGGCTACAGTCGCTGGCGGAATTTTGCCGTGACCCGCTGGCGTGAGGACCCCACATGCGATAATTGGGGTACTTTTTGCTATATTCGCGATGTGGGTAGCGGTAAATTATGGTCCGCCGCACATCAGCCGACTCTAAAGCTTTCGCCAAATTATGAGGCGATCTTTACTCCGTCTAAGGCTGAGTTTCGCAGGCGCGATTATAATATAGACGTACACACAGAAATTACCGTGTCGCCAGAAGACGATATCGAGTTACGCCGTTTTACTATCACCAACTTGTCGCAGGAAGTGCGGACACTTGAGATCACCAGCTATGCCGAGATTGTGTTGGCCCCGCAGGAATCTGATGTTGCACACCCGGCGTTCTCGAATCTTTTCATCCAGACTAAGATTATCGGCGAGCGCCACGCTATTTTATGCTCGCGCAGGCCCCGCACTGCCAGCGAACTGATACCATCGGCTTTCCATTTGCTAGCCGTCCACGGGCAGAATGGGGGCGAAGTTTCCTACGAGACAGATAGATCGCACTTCATCGGACGCGGGCGTAATACCGTTTTTCCCGTAGGCGCAGCTGATGCTGCACGCCTTTTGAACCATGATGGATCAGTCCTGGATCCGGTTGTGGCAATTAAATGCAGGATTCGTATTGAGCCGGAGAAATCGATCAAAATACATACGGTAACCGGTGTTGGGGACAGCATGGAACATTCTCTGGCCCTTATCGAGAAGTACCATGACTCTCATATTGCAGACCGAGTCTTCGATATGGCGTGGACGCATCAGAATGTAGCTCTCAGGCAGTTTAATGTCTCGCCTGCCGATGCTCAGCTTTATGGTGCAATGGCGAGTGCCGTGATCTATTCAAATCCAGCTCGACGCGTCAGTCCTATGATTCTGATCAAAAATCGTCGCGGCCAAGATGGTCTATGGGGATACGGTATTTCTGGTGATTTACCGATCGTGCTACTTCGCGTTAGTGAAGAATCCGCGATGCGGCTGTTGCGGCAAATGATTCAAGCCCACGGCTATTGGCAGCGCATGGGTCTAGCTGTTGATTTGGTCATCTGGAATGAGGATGAATCAGGCTACAGGCAGAGGCTTCAGGATCTGATTATGTCATCTATTTCTGCCGGTGATGCCATTCAACAGATTGATCGTTCTGGTGGCATCTACGTCCGCCGCACCGAGCAGATGTCGGAAGAGGACCGTATCCTCATGCAGTCTGTGGCGCGTGTCATTATCTCGGATAAAGGGGGTACGCTCGCGGAACAGCTAGAGCGTCGGGGGCGCGGCCAGTTAGTGGCGCCGCTTCTGCAACCCAGTGTTGTTCCACGCACAGAGATTTCTGGTTCGCTAGAAGTGGCGCGACTTCCCAAGGATCTGAAGTTCGCCAATCAATTTGGCGGATTTTCTGCCGATGGCCGGGAGTATTATATCAGGTCTACTCCAGAGACCATCACTCCTGCTCCGTGGGTGAACGTCTTAGCCAATCCATATTTCGGCACCATCGTGTCTGAAAGCAGCTCGTCATACACCTGGTGTGAGAACGCGCATGAGTTTCGTCTGACTCCCTGGTTTAATGATGCCGTGACGGATCACTCCGGCGAGGCTGTTTATATTAGAGACGAAGAGTCCGGGCGCTTTTGGTCGCCGACGCCACTTCCGGCACGGAGCAAAGATCCTTACGTGATCTGCCATGGCTTTGGGTATTCGAAATTTACCCATATCAGTGAAGGCATCCAATCAGAGTTGACCATTTTTGTAGCGAGTGATGCACCGGTTAAAATTCTTCAGCTAAGACTGCTCAACATTTCAGGGCGTAGGCGCCGCATTTCGGCCACTGCCTACTGCGAATGGACCCTTGGTGAACTAAGAGCTAAGTCTGCGCCGCATGTCATTAGTTATACAGACTTAACCAATGGCGCAATTTGTGCTCGTAATCCCTATCATATGGAGTTTGGCAGCAGGATTGCCTTTTTGAACGTGAGTGAAAATTCGCGCACGTTTACCTCTGATCGCAGCGAATTCATCGGCCGCAATGGCACCCATGCGGCACCTATGGCCATGTATAGAACGCAGCTTTCGGGTCGTGTTGGTGCGGCAATAGACCCTTGCGGAGCTATGCAGAGTATTATTGATTTGGATATTGGCGAGGAGTCGGAGCTTGTATTTGTTATTGGTGTTGGTCGTGACGACGATGATGCCCGGACTCTAGTACGTCGGTTTTGCACGCCTTTGGCAGCACAAAGAGCGTTAGACGAGGTGGTTGATTTTTGGCAGAGCACGCTTAGCTCGGTGCAGATAAAGACACCGATGCCTGCTATTGATGTCTTGGCTAACGGCTGGCTTACTTATCAGGTGCTGTCTAGTCGTATGTGGGCGCGTAGCGGATTTTATCAGTCAGGTGGCGCATACGGCTTTCGCGATCAGCTGCAAGATGCGATGGCGCTCATCAATACGCGGCCGAGATTACTGCGCGAGCAGCTGCTGCGGTGTGCGGCGCGGCAATTTCGCGAAGGTGATGTCCAGCATTGGTGGCATCCGCCGTCTGGTCGTGGGACACGGACGCATTTTTCTGACGATTATTTGTGGCTACCTCTAGCCGTGAGTCGCTACGTGCAGGGTATCGGTGATTTAGGTGTGTTGGATGTAAATGTAGAGTTCATCGAGGGACGACAAGTAAAGCCAGATGAGGAAGGTTATAGCGACATTCCAAAACGGTCCGATGAATCAGGCACACTCTATGAGCACTGCGTTCGTGCTATAAATCACAGCTTTCGTTTCGGTAGCCACGGACTTCCGTTAATTGGCTGCGGCGACTGGAATGACGGAATGAACCTCATCGGTGAACATGGTCGTGGTGAAAGCGTTTGGCTTGGATTTTTCCTTTGCGAGGTTCTCAAGGAATTCGCGGTAGTCGCCGAGCGTCACGGTGATCACCCTTTTGCCGAAATTTGCCTGACTCAATGCGAGTATTTACGGCAGAACTTAGAGAAAAACGGCTGGGACGGCGCCTGGTACAGAAGGGCCTATTTCGATGACGGACAACCACTAGGCTCTATCACCAATACCGAGTGCCAAATTGATTCATTACCGCAGAGTTGGGCGGTCCTTTCTGGAGTGGCTGACAAGCAGCGGGCGCGTGAGGGTATGATCAGTGTTAGTGAACGCCTCGTTGATCGTGGCAATTCCCTTATCAAGCTCTTCGATCCGCCTTTTGATAAGTCAGATATGAATCCCGGTTACATCAAGGGCTATGTGCCTGGCGTGCGGGAAAATGGCGGACAGTACACGCACGCTGCAATCTGGAGCGCGATGGCATTCGCAGCACTTGGTGATACGTCGCGAGCTTGGGAGCTGACTAATCTGATCAATCCAGTAAATCACGGGATGACTGCAGCCGGCATCGCTACCTACAAAGTTGAGCCTTACGTGATGGCCGCAGATGTCTACGGGGTCTCACCGCATGCAGGTCGAGGTGGCTGGACCTGGTATACAGGTTCTGCTGGATGGATGTACCGACTCATCACCGAGTCGCTGCTCGGCCTTAGGCTTGAGATCAACAAATTATATATCGAGCCAAATGTGCCGGAAGATTGGACCGAGTTTGAGATGATCTATAGGTACCGCAACACCGAGTATCACATCACGCTTCGTCCCGCTTCGGACACTCGTGCTAACGGGACACTCATCGTCGACGGAGTCACTCAGGCCAGTGCCGCCTTATGCTTAGTGGACGACCTAGTGGTACACGAAGTCGAAGTCTTTTATGGGGTCAGGCACTCATCGTAACTTGCTGAAGTAATTGACATATATCATGTTTAACTACGGGAAATCGCACATCGAGCGTACGCGGCCCGGTGTAACAGTGGCTGTAGACAGCACAGATACCACTCCCCTTAGTGCGCTACCGGTTGCTGATCAGCGACAGAATGTTTTGCGACAAAGTTCTCAATTAGACTTGCCGATTCTGACACTCTCTCGATTGGAGGCGTGTGTCCGCAATCTTCAAATATTTGTGTTTCAGCATCGGGTCTAAAGCTTTTAATTGAGTCGACAACAACTACGTTCATCATGCGGTCTTGTCGTCCCCAAATCACTTGTAGGGGAGCCTTGACCTTTTGAAACGATCCCTTCAGCGATGTGATGTCGCGTATGACTTCCGGTAGAATTTGGGAGAAATTGTCGGCTTGCTTCGATAAATCATTCGCGAGAGAATCCTTAACAAACCATGGAATCCAAGGTTCTTCATAGAAGGCATACTGAGTTAACTGGTCTAGGTCATCTCTATTCCTAACTACCAACTTCTTCGCCGCTGCAACGGGATCATCGCTCCCTTCGACAAACGTAGGTAAGCGGAAACCACCACTGCTAACAAGAGTTAGACTCTTTACGCGCTCAGGGAATAGTCCAGCGTAAGTGCCAGAGATAGTTCCACCCATGGACCAACCAACGATATGCCAAGAATCAATGCCCAGGGCCTTTCTGAAATCGTCAATGCGCTGAGCTTGGATCTCGGCAGTGTAACTCTCCCCACCTATAAAACCGCTTTTGCCTGATCCGGGGAGGTCAATGGCAATTAGTCGCATTGGCTTGTCGATCTTGCTGATGACGCGATTCCACACGTCCTTATCCGCACCGAACCCATGAACAAATAGAACTGGTTCGCCTTCACCCTTCTCGTTATAGGCCAAGTTGAACTTGCCGACCTGGACAAATTTCTCGTTGGCATCGGACCACCATCTTTCTAGGTCCATTACATTCTCATAAGCAGATCCCAACGATGTGCCAGCATAGAAAGACAGAAGCGCAGCAATAAACAGGTTTATAGTTTTTGCAAGTTTCATACGGAGTCTCCATCTTACATATGGAAAATAGATGCTCGGTGTCTTGTTAAGATAGTTTTACTTATGATGCCGCCTTGCGGACGAATTGAACGAATTTTGTTGCCGCCTTAAATGCTCCGTATTCGCGCGCCTTGAAGACTTTATCAAGCGGCGTTTGGAATATGTGATTCGTATAGTTGCTGATCGTTTTTATAGAGATCGCTAAGATGATGCTCAGGATCTGTGTCTCATTGAAGCCCGCTGCTAGAAAGGCAGCAACATCCGATTCTTCGGGGTATCCTCTCTTTGTCACCATGACGCGCGTGAATTCTGCGAGGGCGGCGAATTTAGGCTCAGGAATCGGCTTCTCATCGCGGATGGCGTTAGTTACTGCTGGAGGCACGTTTGATTTCATATCGGCCATGATACTGTGAGCGGCGACACAGTAGTCACATCCATTCTCCTTACTGATGACCAAGAAAACCGTCTCCTGCTCTGCAGGACTAAAGCCGGATTCCTTAGTAAACTCCTCGTATCCGCGGTTATAGGTGTTCATCAAGGCAGGCGAGTTAGCCATGACCCTGGGCAGGTTGGCGATCATGCCGAATTTGGCTTTTACTTCCTGAAGTAACTCGCGGGCACGACCTTCGGCTTTAGCTGGATCGACTGGATTTAAGGACATTTTGTATAGGCTCATGTCTCTTTCCTTTACCTTTGTGAATTTAAGAACGCCAAGGACATCTCGGCGGTTGCTGATGTTAGGTCGCGGTACTCGCTATCGCTCATATTCTGTTTCAATGCGGCATCAATAATCCCAATAAACGCATAAGTCATGAGAAAGCCGGTTCGCTTATAATCGACCGAGGGAATCTCTTGCTGTCGGACTTTTAGCGCGAAGGTCAAAAGTTCAGCGATCCGATCTAAGGCTCGATCAAGAAGGTTAAATTGTTCACTAGAAGGAATCTGGCGGCGCAGAAGACTAAACAATCGAGTGTCGCTGCGGTGAATTTCAAACATCAAGGTAATCAGGGATTGCACTGCATCCGGCAAGGGCTTCGCGGCGTGATCAGCGACGCCTTTTTCGAATCGACTTACTAAAAGCTCGGATTGAATTTTGATCAGCGCCTCTAAAACATCGCTCTTGTCTGCAAAGTATTGATATAGCGTTGAGACGCTGATGTCTGCTTCCGCCGCAATGTGGTTGGTGTTGAGTTCGTCATAGCCATCTCTTACAAGTATTCGGACGGTTGCCAGCAAAATCTCGTCGATCGTGGTCTGTGCGCGGGACTGCAATGGCGTGCGACTCGGTGCTTGGGTATCTTTTTTCTTCTTCACCTGGCTCTTGAGCTTGTCAACGAGACACTCGCGCTGAATACGCGCCGCAAATTTATCTTGCGGAGTGACTTGTGGTTTAAGCTTCGTTGACATGGATATTAGCCTTCACAAATGCAAAACCTTGTTTACTTGGGCGACCCATTAACTAATCATGTGAAACCATCGTCCCTGCCTGCTTACAAACTCTTATCGGAGTTTTTACTCA
The DNA here is from genome assembly GCA_026390435.1 of Pseudomonadota bacterium. Taxonomy (GTDB): domain Bacteria; phylum Bdellovibrionota_B; class Oligoflexia; order Oligoflexales; family CAIYRB01; genus CAIYRB01. The sequence goes on along the minus strand of JAPLFY010000077.1, from coordinate 14,377 downwards.
GAAACTTTAGGGTGAATTTGTGTTTTCGCATTAAACTATAAATATCTAAATTTATTATAAAATATGTCTTTTTGGTGCGGAAATGGAGAAGCAGAACCAAGTTTTTGCTCTGATTTTGGTTGGCGGTGCCTCGATCTTTGGGCCGAGAAATTGCGAGGCTTTGTTGATGGGAATTAGCACCTACTTTGCCGAAGACGAAGCATCGATCGCGCACGAAATTGCAACATTCACAGTTGCTGATTCATTCGATGCTTATGCCGTGTTTCAGCATCTCCTGCGCCGAGAGATTCGCCGCTCCGTCCCCTCGGCAGACTTTTTGGCCAGATTTGAACGGCACTCACTGATTCATTTGCGACGGATGAAAAGAGCTGAGGTCTTCCAGGAAATGCAAGCACTGTCACTGATCACCATCGTCAACGTCGCGGAGCACGGCAAGAGCCGCGCAGATCATATCTTCCTCGACTAAGGCGCGGTCAGGGTCCCCGAATACACTCAGCATGAGGTTAGGATTTTTGTCCCCTCGCGCCAGCTGATAGATGCGCTCACCCGGTACAAACTTATTGATGGTGCGCCCACCGCTGAGAATAGTGATCATATGGTAATCAGGATTCTCAGCGCAAAATTCCACCATGGGGAGCACGGCGTCATCGGATACTCCGCTTGAGAAATCACACACCGGCAAGCCCAGCGCAAGCAGCTGCGTATACGGCGTAACAATACCCACCCGCCGGTAGAATTCCGGGATGTCAAAGACCAACTCGAGTTGGTCCTCATTTGCGTAAGCTGCCATTCTGCCTCCAAGTCTCAAAAACCTTTCGGCAACTTGGCTGCTTCGCTTTATAATTGGGGTCAGGTACTCACCATAACATATTGAAATAATACGGATATAGTCTTTCTTTACCGATTATAGGAAGCCCCCCCGATAGGTATACCGTCGCAATGCTGAGATATGCTACCTTGGTCTATCAGCACTAAGGAGTTCTTGTTTTGTCGCCCATACCGACTTGCAACTTTTCTCAATCACTAAGTCGAATCCCGGATCTGCCGGCAAAAGAACGGATTTGGCAAAACGTCAGCGCTGTTTGCGAGCTTTTTGACATGGCTCGCGACATCAAAATGCTGGAGTTGAGGCGACGGCATCCACTCGCGAGTGAAGAGTGGATTTTAAGTGAAGCGCTGAGCCTGATTGAACTGGGCTGCCGATGATTGCTGTCGCCGAGGGACTAAAGGCAACGTTGCTTTGCCTCCAGAATAGTCGCATCGACTATATGGTGGTCGGCTCCATAGCCACTGCGGTCTACGGTGAACCTAGGCTTACTCGGGACCTAGATGTGGTCGTGCGTGTCCATGATCAGGCGGCAAAGAACTTTTTGGAATACTTCCCGACCTCGGAATTCTATGTTCCGCCTGAGGTTATTGTGGTGCAGGAATTCAGCCATCGGGGTCAATTTAACCTGCTTCATACGAATTCTGGACTGAAGATCGATGTCGTAGTTCAGAAGCCGACTGCGCATGGGATTGCCGAATTTGAGCGACGGCGCCAGGTGGAAATGCTCCCTAACGTACAAGCGTGGATTGCGTCTCCAGAAGACCTCATTATCGCAAAGCTGAGATACTACCGCGAAGGTGAATCAGAAAAACACCTGCGAGATATTCGCGGGATTCTGGCACAGACACCAGTAGATCATAGTTATCTGGATAGTTGGATGCAGTCGCTCCAGCTGACTGAACAATGGCAAAAAGTGTGAATTACCTCGTTTAATTGCTGACGCCTCGGCCGTGCTTCCCGTAGCATTAGGTAATGCGAAGTAAAAAACAGAGGGGGCATTGTCAATGCTACGGCTTTTTTTCATCCTTTTGCTACTCACTGCTTGCAAGACCGCAGCCAATTCTACCGTTTCTGCAAGTGTTAAAATCTCAGAAGATGAAACTCTAGATCTCACTAAATACATCGCCAATGATGCTGATTATAAAAAATTTCGCGCAGAATTAGGTGATCAGTATGAGCAGACCATGCAACATCTGCAGTCTTCCATCAGTCAACTTGCACAGGGTATACCAGCGGACTTCAATAAGCTCACACCAGAGGAAAAAGTAGCGATCCATCACTACTCAAGTATGGGTTACCGTGAACTAAACAAGGTCCTGCGGAAATCTGATATTGAGGGGTCAGCAAAGCATGCTGGTTTTATCAAGGTCCTGAGCTCAGCGCTCAATAAACTGCCAGCAGTGAGCGCTGTCGTGTACCGGGGAGGGATGCTGCCGACTTTTGGCAATAGTGATTACTTTTTTCCGTTTCATAATTTAAAGACTGTCGATCCCGAGCGTCTGGCAAATTTCAAAGTGGGTCAGATCTTTGTCGACCGGGGCTTCATGTCCACCTCGCTGCATAGTGCCGATGGAATTAGGCAGGCATTTGGTTGTCGCGAGGCAGCGTATACTATCCGATCTAAGTATGGTCGCGAAATCTCCCCGTTAGCGGTGATTCCCAATGAACGCGAAATTCTATTCGTTCCTGGGAGTGAGTTTAAAATTCAAAAAATTCAAAACACATTTCCACCAGAAAACAAGTGTCCAAACGAGGTCGTTGAACTCGAAGTGGACGAAGTTGAGCCGAGCGCAACAAAGTTAGCTGAATAATAAATAGCTCGCAGTCCGCGCAGCGTCGCTTTATAGTCGGGAAATCAAAACCTCCCCCCTATGCAGGTAGCCTTTATGCGTCGTCTTATGCTCTTACTTCAGCTCGCTCTGTGTGGTCCTATGGCGCAAGCCCAAGACGCGGCCAAACAACTCGAGTCCCTCTTTGAGCAAGAGTGGGACCTCACCATGCGCGAAAGCCCGGAGCATGCTACCTGGATTAGCTATCCAGGCCAGAACATGCGTTTCAGCGACTATACACCGGCGGCACTCAACGCTCATTACGAACATCTCAAGGTCTATTTGAGTCAACTCAAAGCCATCGACCGAGAAGCTCTGCCCCCGTCGACTCAGATCAGCTACGATCTAGCTTTACGCCAAACTGAGGAAGCTCTTGAAGGCCAGAAGTTTCCCGCCCAATACTTGGTGATGAATCAGCTAAGCGGCGTGCATCAAGACGTCGCCCAGCTACTGTCCATTCAGCCCGCGGCGACGGTCGCTGACTACCGTGATATTCTCGCGCGCCTCAAAGCCGTTCCGCTGCTGATCGACCAAACTATCGCGCTTCTGAACGAAGGTCTGCGGCAAGGCGTTACCCCACCGCGCGTCACCCTGCGCGATGTCCCAGCCCAAATTCAAGCTCAGTTGATCACTGATCCGCTGCAAAGCACCATGTTGCAGTCCTTCTTGCACTTCCCGAGTACCATCCCGCCGGCCGAGCAAAAAGCCCTCAAGGACGAGGCCATGGCCCTTTACAAGTCAGGCGTGCTACCGGCCTTCACCAAGCTAAACCAATTTTTTACTACGACTTATTTGCCCAAGACGCGCACCACTATCAGTGCTTCCGACCTGCCTAATGGTAGAGAATGGTACGCCTACAATGCACGCGTCAACACGACGACAACACTATCGCCGGAAGCCATCCATGCCATCGGCATAAACGAAGTGGCGCGACTGCGCAAGGAGATGGAGGCCGTGATCAAAGAGGTAAAATTCAAAGGCGATTTTGCCGCCTTTGGTAAGTACCTCCGCAGCGATCCAAAGTTTTACTTCGCCAATAAAGAGCAGCTGCTTGCGGCCTACCGCGATATCGCCAAGCGCATCGATCCCCAGCTGCCACGGATCTTTGGTAAGCTACCGCGCCTTCCCTACGGTGTTCTTCCCGTGCCTCTCAACGCAGAGAAATCGCAGCCGTCAGGTTATTACCGAAGCGGGTCCATCGCTGGGGGTAGGGCAGGTAATTTCTTCGCCAATACCTATGATCTTAAAGCTCGCCCTAAATGGGAGATGGAAGCCCTAGCCTTGCACGAGGCCGTTCCCGGCCATCACTTGCAGATCGCCTTAGCGCAAGAGCAAGAGGATCTGCCGCAGTTCCGCAAACACGGTGGCTACAACGCCTTTACCGAAGGCTGGGGTCTCTATGCCGAATCCCTGGGCCATGAACTCGGTATGTACGCAGACCCGTACTCCCATTACGGCCAACTTACCTTTGAAACCTGGCGCGCCGTGCGCCTGGTGGTGGATACCGGTATGCACGCTTTAGGCTGGAGCCGGCAGCAGGCTATCGATTATTTTCGCGCCAATACCGCCAAGAGCGACCACGATATCGTAGTAGAAGTCGATCGCTACATCGTCTGGCCTGGCCAAGCACTAAGCTACAAGATCGGCCAGCTGAAGATCCGCGAGCTGCGTACGTACGCGGAGGAGAATCTGGGCCAGCGTTTCGACGAGCGTGCCTTCCACGACGAACTCTTAGCCAGCGGTGCGGTACCGTTAGACCTCCTGGAAAAACGTATCAAAATGTGGGTTGCGGCGCAGAGCCAAGTTCAGCGGGGGGCGTAGATCGTGATCTGCCTCCGTTCCGCCTTAAGTATGTGGGCGGGGATGAGGCAGATGCGGCTGCTCGACTGTCGTGGCTCTGGTTTAGCTCGATGTGATTCCGATTTTACTTGGATGCGAATCGGATCAGTCGTTGGTAATCTCCTAGATCCGCAGCTCTCAGGGCTGCGATATATTCGGCCCGGTCTGGAGTTTCGGTTATGAGATCGATAATTCCACCCCATGAAAGTGGGCTGTGGGTCCTGTGTATCAAATAAAGATCTGCGACGAGTCGACTGTGACGGCCGTTGCCATTGATGAATGGGTGAATGGATACCAAGCGATGATGCAAGCGCACGGCAATTTCTAGCGGGCTAAAAGTTTGGTTTGTGCTCCAGAAAATCACGTCATCACAGAGGGTCCTCAGCTGCTCCAAAACCTGAGGCCAATGGGCGCCAATATTCAGATCGTGGCGTCGAAATTTTCCTGCCCAGCGCCAGGTTTGGTCAAACATCTTCCGATGCAGCGAGGCCAATCCATCTGGACTCAGCAGGGTGGATTTTAGCTTACGACTTTTTAAAGCCCATTCCATCGCAATGGTAATGTTTGCTTGTTCGAATTCGTTAAGTTGCTCTTGTGATGTCAGCGGCGGAATTAAATCTTGCGCAGAGTTCATGTCGATGGGAGTTGCGCCTGGAATTTGTGTAAACTTCATATCATTTGCGTTCCCAAAGACGCTTATCGAGGTTCTGCGCCAGTTCCGCCGCCAGATCCTCAATCATCGATGTCCTACGCGCAGCCGATACGCTCTGACTCTCAAGAGCCATGGTATGGGCAGCAGCATTGATGATGTTAGTGGCTACTTGATGAGCTCTTTCTTTAAGAATGGCATCCAAGGACTCGTAGCCTTCGTCGGGTACCAATGCGTAGACGAAACGGCACTTCATGATGGCAGCGATCCGCTCTAAAGACTTCAGTGTTATGGCGCTGCTAGCTTCGTTTTTTTCCAGCCGTGCTAACGTTGGTTTTGATATGTCCAACAAGCGTGCCATTTGTGCAGCTGACATGCCGAGGGCGGAACGCACGTCCTTGACCCAGCCACCGCGTGGCATTCTAGCTAAGAACGGCACAATGTCAGCGTACGTTTCGTCTAATTGCTTGCGGCGTAGCTTGGCGATCTTTTGTTGCGAGCGCTGCATTAAAACTGGCACCTTCTGGGCTAACTTTTTCGACTATAAGTTAGTTTATAAGCTAACTATTTAAATGTAAAGTTAGCCTTGAAGCTGGCACTGTTTGCATCAACACCCTAGTTAGGCCGCAGTTTGACCTGAGTATACCCGCCGAAATTATGCAAAAAACTGATATTATTGCATAATTTGGCTTGTGGGACGTAACTCAGTAGGGCAATCAAGGCCATTTCAGCCAAGATCCACTATTTGCTAATCACGCCAAACGCCAACATTCCGCGCTCGCACCCGCTCCAACGTCGCCTTTAGCCACACTTCACTTATACGCGATCCCGGCGCTGCACGGGCCGTGGATGTGGATCTTTTCAAATCGTGTAAAGCCGATGTCCTTGCACCAGCCGCTAAAGTCGGCAAATGAATAGTCAAATGCATCGCCGAATTCGATCAACATATTGAGGGACATGAGCAGCCCAAACGCGTTTTCCCGGCGGTCGTCGTCAATCAAGTTCTCGATGACGACAAGAGCGCCACCGGGCTCAAGGGCATCGTATGCGGCGCGGAGAATCTGACGCTTCTGGTCTAGATTCCAGTCGTGCAGTATCAGGCCCAGAGTGATGAGGTCGGCTCGGGGCAGTTTATCTGTGAGGAAACTTCCGCCAACTACCTGAATACGGTCTTCTAGGCCCCAAGCTTGCACGTGTTCCCGCGTCACCGTCGCGACGGCTGGTAGATCAAAAGCGGTCGCTTTTAGATGCTGATGTTTAGTCACCGCCAGTTTGCTGAGTATGCCTGTAGACGCACCGAGATCGAGATGATGCTTGAAGTTAGCGAAAGGAAACTTGTCCGTAAACACATCGAAGTTGTGGCGCGATAAACCAGACATCGCCGCGCAGAACTGGCGCAACTTCGCTTCATCCGCGAAGATTTCGTCAAAGAGCGGCTTACCTTTGTGTTTCACTTCACTCTGTGGCTGACCTGTCTTCAAGGCCTCAGCTAAATCTCCCCAGAAGCGGTAGAGCCGACTGCCAGACATGGTGAAGATGCCACCTACGTATGCTTCGCTACTCTGATCCAAGAACTCGGATGCCTCGGCTGTGTTGCTGTAAACAGCGGTCGGACCAGTGCCGTTCTTGTTTAGTAACTGCAAAGCGACCAGGGCATCGAGGAAGTCAAATATGCCACGGGCATGAAGTCCAAGGATGGTACCGAGCTCTGGACCTGTCTTAGGCCCTTTCCCTAGCTCAGTGAAGACCCCGAGCTGGGTCGCGGTCAGTAGCGTCTGAGAGGAGAAAAAACCGAATCCCATCGATAAGATACGGTCGGGAACTAGAGTCTCAGTCATGGGCGCAGCCTCTTTTTAATCAATTCTATTGATTTTGGAGTCTCGGTCCTGTAGAGATATTATGAATATTATAAAAATTATTGTCAAATTAATTAAAATACATAGAATGAAGCCATCATGATCAAAGCACTCTTTATCATTTGTCTAAGCATCTGTCTGGCTCCTCTGAGCCGGGCGCAGGCTGCGACTAACTACGACTTTTGTACGTTGCCTGGGGGCACTTCCGCCGATGCAGCAGAAGATGTAGATGCTCGGTCACTCCCAATTTGGAATGCCGCAACGGTACACCAAGAAATCAGTCGCCTGGCTAAAGGCGACGGACTGCGCGCCACACCGCTTGCTGCTTACCCGACAAGTTACGTAGCTATGACTGCAGCTCGCGACCGTGAGCGTTGCCAAGGCTCTCTTAAAATCACGGATCGTCGGAGCAGGCTGATCGGTGATCTTCTCGCTGATTTGATGAGCCGGTGGTTAGTCCTCTCGGTCGAGGACTGTAAATCTGGTAGCACAGAGGCTTTAGGGATTTGTGGCTCTGTATCTCGCACAGTGCAGAATAAGTTAGGGACGCTCGAGAGTGCGCTCGATATGACCGCGGTATATTTGAGTTCACACATGGCTACTGCGATTGTTGCGGTAGCCTACGATGACCAATTATGGGAGCAAGAGTTCCCGGAATCTACGCACTGCCTGAGTCATCCGTGCTCGTCATCCGTTTGGAAAAGTCGGGCTGATTTCCTGAAGCTGTATAAACCGTACTACGATCTCAATAACAAGTTTCTCGCTGGCAATCTCACCACCGTTGCTGATTCTCTGCAAAATGCGTGCTTAATTCGAGGCCCAGCCTTTGCGATCGGCGCTAAAATACTGGAACGTTTGCCGCTAGAAAATTTGTTTAAGAGTATCCGAGATGAAACATTCAGCGCCGCACTTGCCACACTTGCAGTCATCAACCCGGATACTCATCCCATGCTTCGTGATGTCGGCGGTAAGTACGTCACCCAATTTGATGAGTTTAAAATCTGGGAGACACCACCGCAGTCGCTAGTTAGAGCAGAGAGAAACTCCAGAGCGCTGCTGGCCAACTCGTTACTGAGAGGTGGTCTAGGGTTGCTTGGATCTAAGTCTGCGGCTGAGTTAGAGCGTAGCCCAGCGTGTAGGGACTAAAACCATCATTTCCGCTGCGAGAGCGAGAGAACGATAGGATCTGTCTGGTGTTGGATGATGGTCGCGAGGTAAAGACACCTTTAGAATTTTACCCACGGCTAGCAAGAGCGACAAAGGATCGATTGCAGGATTACCGATTGATTCCAATAGTTTTATCGGCTTGATGCCAGTGCCTGACCCCCGTCCCCCGTCCCCCGTCCTCGCCAAAGATCCTTTAGAAGATAGTAGGTTAAATCATGTTAAGGAATTATGACTCGAATAGAGCTGCCCTAATAGAGCAGCAGGTCGATGTTTTCTAGATTGGTATTTATCCATTAAAAAAAGGATGTTAATCTAGTTTTCTTAGGACTACTCTAGTAGGACTGCTCCAGTAGAGCAGTCGCCGCCTGGGCGAGCAACCGTGACATCCCGGAGCCATCGATGCCTAGCCGTTTTTACTTTGACACCGTTCTCGATGAAGTGGACATCTGCAACCTCCACAGCGAGCGAACGCGCATAGCGGCAGCGATCGGCAACGGTGAGAAAATCCTCCTTTACGGCCGCCGAAACTCGGGGAAGACCTCGCTGGCCAAAGTGATGGCCGCCAAGTGGAAGGCTGGACTAGGTCACGGTGGGATGTTTGTCTACGTCGATTTCTACGGTGTCGCTTCGATGACGCAGATAGCCTCCCGGTTGTCGGCTGCCATGGCCGAAGGCTATAAGAAGGCCTTCCCGGCCAGGGCCGCACTGAGTGCAGCGCTGGAGATAGCCAAATCGCTACGGCCAAAAATGGACTTCGACCCGGATGGCGAGATCTCCGTCTCCCTTGGTTTGACCGAAGGACCAAACAAGGGTGTCAGCGAAATCATCGCTGCTTTAGGCGCCATGAAGCAGCGAAAAATTCCGGTGCTCCTGGTCATGGACGAATTTCAGGACATCCACCAGGCCGCCGAGGCCGAAGGGATTCTCCGCGGCTGTCTGCAAACCCTGCCGCACGATATTCCAGTCATCATCCTCGGCTCGAAACGCCATCTTCTGACCACCATGTTCAATTCTCCGAATGCGGCATTTTTCAATTGGGGCACTCACATTGAGTTCGGCGATATACCTTACGATGAATACTGGGGCTACATGAGCGAACGATTTGCCGAGGTCGGGCTCAGTATTTCCAAAGAAACAAGCCGTATTTTGCAGGATGAGCTAGACCGCGTGGCAGAAGCCATCAATAGGGTCTGCGCGCGACTTTGCAACCAATTTCCTGCACGCGGAGAACTGCAAAGGGTCCATGTTCATGAAGCTGTGCGCGATCTCGTCGAGTCGAGGCAGAGCACCATCGAGCAGTATTTGGGACGTTTCACGGAAGATCAGGAGCGTGCGCTCTTGACCTTAGCCCGTCGCGGTGGGCTGGAACGGCATCCGATGAGCCGTGATTTCACCGCTGCAGCGCGGTTGTCCCTGACCGGAGCCAGGAAGATCTTCGCCAAGCTCGAGGATGAATCGGCAATCTACCGTCGCGGTGATGGCGCGTACCTGTTTACCGACCCCTTGGTCCGCCTGCATTTGTTGCGATTCAGAGGTAACTAGTCGCTGGCGCGAAAGCGCCAGCGACTAGTTAGAGCAGAGAGAAACTCCAGAGCGCTGCTGGCCAACTCGTTACTGAGAGGTGGTCTAGGGTTGCTTGGGTCTAAGTCTGCGGCTGATTTAGAGCATTTGAACTGCTCGCGTTGAGTCGGCTTTGCGTCTAGGCGTCACGACGCCAAGGACCGCGAGTTTGGAGCTGTATCAGGACATCATAGCGAGCGACCAAAGCGGTAAGGATTTCTGGCTGGGCCGATCTGTATCGTCACGGATAACCCAGTCCGCCTTCTTACGTTTTTTGCCTGCCCCCCCAACCTCGATGGTGACATCATCGGCAACAAAGTCGCAAAGAGTTTCGTTATCGCTCGCGGCAACTTTGCGTCCCGACATCGCCATAAGTGTGCAAACCAGCGCCTCTCGACGCGATCCCTTATTTCCGCCCAGGACGGAGTAGATTGTCGGGTCGGCAAGAAATAGTTTTGCTCCCTTGCTCAAGCGGCGCCGATCCTTTTGGTAGCGAATGATGCGAATAATCTCGAGGTGCTCTAGCACTCCCAGAAGTTGGTGCAGCTTTTCTTTACCCAAGCTCCACTCACTGCACATGCCGTCGATATTAATTGTCGGAATCGCGGCGAGGGCCAAATGCGATACGACAGCTCGCATGAGTCTTAGATGATTCTCTTGAATTTGAGGCACGAAGTAGGGCACGTCGGCATGAATTGATTTTTCCAGCACTGCCAATATCCGCTCAGCATAATGTCCCTCGAGGAAAAAAGGTCTAAACCCCTCCTCTACATAAGTTCTGAATGCTGCCATCACATTGGTTGCTTCGAGGATCCGGGAAAATGCTGCCGGTGTCGCGGTGAACGGATTTAGAACGGGTAGTTCTAAACCCTCCTTAAGGTGGATGTATTCTCGCAGCGAAAGATAGCTAAGTCGCTTCTGCAGGAAGCGGCGCGATAAGTCTCCCACGCTACTTCGCAAGACCACGCTACTGCTGTCACTAGCCCAAATCACCTTCCCTGGATAGGCGTCATAAATAGCTTTTAGATGCCGACTCCAGTTCCGAGCAAAATGGACTTCGTCCACGGCTATGCCGTCATAACCGCGAAGAAATGCCGTTTCGGCAATAGTCCATAGGGATACTTCGTCGAGGTAAGGGTGGTCGGCGCTCAAGTATAGGATGTTCCCGTGCCGCTCTGCCTCGCGCAGGAGTAGTTTGGTTTTACCGACTCCGCGAGGCCCCATGATCAAGGCAGCGCGGCACGACCTGAGATCCCAGTGATCAAAGGCAAGTCGCATCCGGGCTGGCTGTGATGCGATGAGCCGGCTTTGAGTTAATGCTAAATTATCAATGATATCATTTGGATCCATGGAGCCGTCTTTCTGTAGGCCGATAAATACACACTTTCGTTCTATGATAGAACGATTTTTTATAGAAGTCGATCTTCGGTAGGCCGCTGCGTCGTTCTCGACGGTGATATTTACCTGTATTTACTTGTGTTGAGCCAGGATCGAGTTTGAGTGTCGGCGACTCTTGGGTGAAGCAGATGGAGAACATGTAGAAGGACCTTCACTCGTGGCTAAGCATCGAGTTCGCGGCCAGGTATCATTTAGAGAATATTATGGAGGCATTGCCGTTGGCTCCTGCAGCACTGCCTGCGGCCGACGATGAGCCCCCCGCGGGAACAACGCACGCGCCGCCACCGCCGCCGCACCAATTCCCGCCACAGTACCCGCCGCCACCGCCGGCGCCGAATCCGCCACCGCCGCCGCCGCCCATATAACTTCCCCCGCCACCGCCAAATCCGCCGTTAGCGGCGCCGCTAGTGCCAGCGCCGCCTCCAGCCCAGGATGTGCCGCCGGCGCCAAATGATCCACCAGCGCCGCCTGATGCTGTTCCGCTGCCACCACCAGCCCCGCCGCCGCCACCACCGCCGCCGCCCATGCCCCCGCCGCCCGCATTCGTACCACTGGTCACGCCACCACCACCGCCACCAGCGCCGCCACCGCCGCCGGAGCTCCCGGCAGTGCCATTCGTCGCAGCGACCGTTCCTCCAGACGCGCCGGGAGTGCCCGCCCCGCCAGAGGCCGTTGTGCCGCCGTTTGCATATCCTGGCGTCCCGCCGCCACACCCCGCTCCCCCCGCCAGGCTGTAGCCCGCACCACCGCCGCCGCCAGCCGATGCCATGGGTGACGCCAAGTCACTTGAGACGAAGATGCTGGTATGCCCGCCGCCTCCAGTCCACACATTACCATTGGTGGTGGTCCCGCCAGTTCCTCCGACGATGACGGTATAGTTGACGCCTGGGGTTACATTGAGAACTCCCAAAACCTTACCGCCAACTCCTCCGACAGGCGTCGACAATTTCCCGCCTCCGGCACCGTTCAACGTGACGGTAGCATGGTGACAGTTTACCGGTACGACAAAGGTCTGCACGGCGCCGGTATACGAGAAATTCAGTGTCGCGCCCGCACATGGTCCTTCTGCCGTGCCTGTGATGCCCCAAAGCGGCATCAGATACGGACTGGCGGCAACTTGTTGGTCGGTGACGAGGCCAATACCAAGCGCTCCAAAAACGGCTAGCCACCGTCCCAGACGCGTCAGAGGAGATCCAAGGCTCAGCTTCATATCCCGGTTACCCATGCGATGTAGCAGTGTGTTTTCGTCGTGCCTTCGGTCTCGGTGGTGCGCATGATCGTGTAGATAGTGCGCTTTCCCGCGCCGACAATCGTAGCACTGCTGGCCGGCGTCCAGTGCTGGACAGCACAACTCGTCGTGTCAAACGTATAGGTCCGCGAGGTGGTGACATCGGAGACGATCAGCGTGTATGACCCCCCGTCGACCATATTCTGTAAGGTAAGAGCTGCCTGACCTGGCGACGCCGCGACCTGGATGTTGCCTGTTGCGAAGTTGACGGTCGCTGCTGCGGGAGAGCCTGTCGTCGCCGCGATTTGACCGTTCACGTACAGGTTGGTCAGCGGGTTTGTCGTGCCTATCCCGACGTTGCCGCCGGCGGGCGCTAAAGCAAGTGGCCTAAAGCCGCTTTGGTCGGTGGCAATGGCATCGATTTGTCCCGCAACGCCACCTGTCAGAATCCGCAAGACAGCGTTCGTGGCGTTGGGGGACGCCATTTGCGCACTATCAGCAATCCAGAGCTGGCGATTTGCACTGCCGTTATAACCGAGTTGCATTGAAACGCCGCTGCCGGCACTGGTCCCGCCGCCAAGACCGGTGCCGGTGAGAGTCAATCTCGGACCGGATGTGCCGGCAATTTCAAGAGTGGAGCCAGGAGCTGTCGTTCCTATGCCGACGTTGCCACCGTTAGGGTTCAATAAGAGATTTAGGTTTGTCGCCAGATTCGTGTAATAGCGAGGCTGAATCCAGGCTGAGCCAGTCGCGATCATGCCCCAATCCAACGTCGCGCCACCGTCGGATCTGAGACGCATTATTGCATTGGGCTCGCTAGTCCCGGTCGTCGCAGGCATGCCACCGCCAAATGACTTTTGCACGTCTAGGGTGGAGGTTGGCGCTGTAGTCCCAATCCCGACATTGCCTGTACTCCGGTAAACATCAGAACCGGCCGTGGTCCAGTTGGATACTGGTGCTGAGCTAGCCCAGGTGCTGCCGTTCGAAGTCAGTACGTTGCCGCTAGTCCCAGGAGCGACTGTGAGTGGGGCACTGGTGCCATTACCTAAGAGCACATTATTTGCAGCTAAAGTAGAAGCACCTGTACCACCATTGGCCACGGCCAAAGTTCCAGATGTAATGAGAGCCGCACTGTGAGCTGGGATATCACTGGCGCTTAGTGCGCCCCAAGTCGGAGCAGTTGCCGCGGAACCAGTTCCAGTACCCGTTAAAAACTGTTTAGTCGTTGTCGTATTGCCGCCTAGTCGAGTCCCCGCACCTGCGGTTCCTCCGTAAATAAGGTCGCCTGCTGTAGTCAGTGGCGAGAGGGCGTTGAAGGCGTTAGTTGCAGTCGTTGCGCCGGTACCACCATTGGCAATCGGTAGTGTACCGGTGACTTCAGTAGCTAATGATAAACTACTACCGTTTGCGGCTGCAGTGAGACGACCTTGTGCGTCTACGGTGATATTTGCCCTGGTGTAGGTACCAGCAGTGACTGCGGTGTTAGCAAGTGACAGGGTGCCAGACGACGTAATTGGACCTCCGGTTAAACCGGTGCCAGCAGTTACAGAGGTGACACTGCCAGCAGGCCAGGAACTGATGCAGTTGGCACCGCTTAGGCAGATGGTGCCGGCTACGTCTAGTTTGCCGGCGGGGGCGGTGGATCCGATACCGACGTTGCCGCCATTCTTGACCGTCACCAAGTCCGAGAAGGTGCCATAGGCCGCTGTGCGTCCCTGAATACGCAGATCGTGGCCGTTACTGTTATTATCGATTCCAGCAAGTTGGATTCCATACTGTCCACCGTTAGCGTTAGTGCCGATATAGGTGTTCTGAAGGCGCAATGTCCCAGTTGCGATCGTACCCTGATCTGTCGTGTTTAAATTAAAAATAGGCGCTGTCGTCCCAATCCCGTCTGTAGGAAAGCAAGTGAAAAAACAATACTCATCCATGCCACTACTTTTTTTGCTAGCAGCCAACGCATCGAGTTACCACGAGCATCACTTTAGGGCTTTTTCTCTGCTTGTTTAGTCGTTCTTTGTG
>JAPLFY010000001.1 GCA_026390435.1 Pseudomonadota bacterium | reverse complement strand
CAAGCACTTTTATAACTAATTCAGTGTTGGTTTCCAGGGGGATCCCGCGCCGCACCGCTTCGGCCGTCTTAAAACGTTTAGTTGATGAAGGATATGCAAAGAGAGTTGGTGAATTGAAGGGGAGCAAGTATTTCCAGATCTAAAATCAAAGGCACTTGGTAGTCCAAGTGCGTTTGTGTGAATTTTAATTTGTGCCTGGCGCGATGGCGCCAGATTAGTTTGAGAGATCAAACAACTGCGACGACGTCATGCCACTGGGCGTGGAGAAGTTGCCACTAGAATCCAAGCAACCAACTCGGACTGTCCAGTTAGTCGCGTTTGGCCAGAGAAACCAGCCTTCGGCAGTTGGGCCTGGTTTCATTTTGTCCATCTTTAAATCTTTCGCCGTGGCGGTAGTCACCGTCAGTGTCGGTTTAGAGTTATTTTCTGTGCCTTTTTTGAATGCCAGCGTCTGCTGTGAATTCAGGCTCGCTGCATCACAACCACTTGTCACGGTGTAGGCGGTTTGATTGTTATCCATCCCTTTAATAGTACCGAATCTGGAGATGTGAAAGGTCTCGATGTTCTTGCTGTAGTCCCAGCACTCCCAGCCGGTCGCTAGTTTCCACTGCGTTTCGTTGATCAAATGGAATGCCTTACATTTGTAAGGACTATTGGTGATGTTGAAACTGGAGTCTTGCGCTGGGGTAGCCTCGGTTAATGACATCCACCAGCCGCTGACACCGGCGCGATTTAAGCCTGCGGGCGTCGATATGCTGACTGCCGGCGCGGTAGCGCAGGGCGCAACAGCACATTTTGCATTCAGAACTCCACAGCAGGGATCAATAGAATCAGCATCAGCGACAGAAGGAGGCCATTACAGCCTAGCTACATAAAGCAACCGGCGTGCCGTAAATAAGCCTTTAGATATGGGTGCCTATGTGTGAGTGCGATGTCCAAATGTTAGACAGGTGTTGGCAAAATCAACGCTAATTCGAATTGGGGGGTGTTGTCGCTGCGGGGGTTTATGAGATGATCCGAGGTGACCTCGATCATGTTAGCCCGTTGCGTTCTCGCAAAGAGTGGATGGTCGTCATTTATAAGCGGAGTCAGCTGATGGTTACTCGTGTGTGTGGAGAGAGCCGAATTTGTTCTATTGTTATGCTGATGGGTCTGTCCCTAGTAGCCTGCCGAACCCTGTCCCCCGCCCAGGCTGCTAGTGCGAAGTCGGCCCCAATGAGCCTTAAAGACGGGCCGATTAACGAGCTCCCTTACACTCCAGGACTGGACTTATCTGCGCTGGACCGGACTGCTGATCCCTGCGAGGACTTTTACCAATACTCGTGCGGTGGTTGGATGGCGCAAAATCCGATTCCTGCAGATCAGTCAAGTTGGAGTGTTTATAGTAAACTCGGACACGAGACCAATCGCTACCTTTGGGGCCTGCTCCAGCGCCTTGCTGCCGAAGCGAAACCGGCGAAGGCTGGCGACCAGGTACAGCCAACTCCTGCGGCTAAGTTGGGTCAGTATTTTGGCGCTTGTATGGCTGAAGATGCTGTCGAGTCACGAGGAATCACTCCATTGCGCCCCAACTGGCAGGCTATTGATGCATGGAAATACAAGGAGCAGATTGCACCACTAGTCGCAGAGCTTCAACTGATCGGTGGTTTCGATGGACCGTTTTTTTCCTTTGGAGCGACCCAGGATTTTGCTGATGCAGAGCGAGTGATTGCTGGGGCCGATGCGGGTGGTTTGGGGCTGCCTGACCGCGACTATTATTTGAACACGGACGCGTCGTCAAAGGCTATGCTGCAGGCTTATAAGCAGCACATCGTAAAATCCCTGCAAATTGCGGGTCTACAACCTAAGCGAGCAGCGCAGGCAGCGGCTGATGTTGTTGTGATCGAAACGGCCTTAGCAAAGGCGTCGCTTAC
>JAPLFY010000130.1 GCA_026390435.1 Pseudomonadota bacterium | reverse complement strand
CCCACTGTAAACTCGATCTCGCTTAGATTCTTAATAGTTACATTTCTTATCTATAGCGCCATCTTAGATTCAGTGCTCACCACGTTACTCAAGACCTAACCGCCAAGCGCCGATACATCGGCCAGGGTGGAGGTGGGTATGGATCCTCGGCGCAAGATCTTCGAGCAAGTTGCCAATGAACTTAACGCTTTTTTTAAGCGAGTCGGGAGAATTTGGATTCACGAGGAGATAGCGTTTTTAGATCTTGAGCACCATATGCTTGGGGGCGAATTTCGAGCAAATGCAGTACCGGTACTGATTGATTTCTGTCAGTCTAATCCCGGGTATCATATCGTTAGCTTTAAAGATGGACGTTTCTTCAATAAATGTGTGCAAGGGTCGATTTCATTCCATTTAGCTGATGGTGATGCTGACTCTGATCTCGTTTTTGAATTTGGATCGCGATTAAGTGACCAAGATTTCCTGAAGGTAGGGTACACAAAGTTTGCTCCCGTACTTAGAGCGATCAAAGGCAGTAACGATACCTAGTGCCTTAGCATACTGGATTAAATCATCGGCCTTCAACTTAGAGCCATGTTTGAATAGCATTGCGGTGGCATCATTGTAGTCTCGCGAATTTTCTCGATACTTGCGCCAATAAGCAAATTTTAGGTAGGAGAATACAGCTGCCGCGTCAAAATGATCCTCCTGGTTAAAGCCGTGTACCTTTTCGTCTAGATCCTTGGGGTCGCTGGTGTCGTACTGGTAAATGGGCTTATTTGATGCTGTGTGACCGACTAGTGATGGCAATCGCATGGCTCCGCCTTGGCGATAGTGTTCTGACGTCATGCGAGACTTAACGCCAGTACTTTAAGTTTGCGAGTGAGGGTGGGGGGTCAGTCACTGGCTCTAACCTACCGTAAACTCGATCTCGCCTAAATTCTTAAAAGTTATATTTCCAATATATCGCGACATCTTAGATTTAGTGCCCACCACGTTACTCAAGACCTATACCAGATCGAGCATCGCGGGGAGAGGCATGACCACCGTATTGGTGCATTGGAGGTCACGGTCAAGGATCATGTGGGTGGGCATGACCGCTCGTAGGCTGGTGGCTCTTATCAGCTAGTTTTGGCTTTCATCAAACTACCAGCAAATTCGTAACAGCAGCCAAACCTTTTCTCCTACGATTCCAACGTCACCTCAAGACATTACCGCCAAATACCGATGCCTCTCCCAGGGTGGAGGTAGGTATGGACCCTCGGCGTAAAATCTTCGATGAAATTTCGGATGACCTACACACGTTTTTCAAACGAGTTGGCAAGGTGTGGGTCTATGATGAACTCAAGTTTTTGGACCTAGAGCCGGAGATGATGACCGGCGAATTTCGTTGTTATTCGGTGCAATCACTGATCGACTTTTGTGCGTCAAATCCGGAGTACCATATTATCAGCCGTAAGGACTGCAAGGTTTACAATAAATTCATGCCGGAGGCGCGGGCCTACTATTTAGCTGACGGTGATGCTGAACCTGAGCTTTTCGTGGATTTCATGAGGGGACTAGATGTCCATGAGTTGTTGCAGGTAGGGTACACAGTGTTTACGCCCATAGTGGGCACGATCAAAGGCGGTAATGATGCCTAGTTGCATCGCGCATTTCTGATTAAATGCGTCGGTAATCAGATACTCGTGAGCGAAGAGCATGTTTGTGGCGCTCTTAAAGTCTAGAGAGCCCTCCCCATACTTCCGCCAGTAGACTAATTGTAAGTACGAAAAGACTGCTACCGCGTCAAAATGATCCTCCTGGCTAAAGCCTGCAATCTTTGTACTTAGCTCCTCGGGATCGCTGATGTCGTACTGGTAGATAGGCTTATTTGATGCGGTGTATCCGACTAGTGATTCGATGTGCATGGTGCTACCTTGCTAAGTGTCCGACAGCATGTGGGTACTAACACCATCGCTTTGAGATTGCGAGTGACATGGGGTAGGATGGATGGGTTCAGGCACTGGCTATAACCCACTGTAAACTCGATCTCGCTTAAATGGTTGGTGCCCCGGGCTTTCGCCGCGTCTCTTGTTTCGCTCCCCCCACGAGGTAACTTCATCAGTCTTTTTTGAAACCGCGGCCGCTCACTTGACTGTCCCTTGGCGCTCAGTAGCGCTGTCCGCCCAGATGCCGGCACCTGAGCTGACAACGTTACTGACAATGAAAAATCATCGACTTCCCGACGTGCAAGTTGTCACCAAAACTCAGCTTCATCGCAATTTCTCGGACGATCAAAAACTACAAATCGTGAAAGAAGCCTTTGCTAGCGGCATGTCGATTGCTGCATACAGTCGCGAAGTCGACATCGCAGCAAATGTG
>JAPLFY010000099.1 GCA_026390435.1 Pseudomonadota bacterium | reverse complement strand
CACCGGGAAGAAAAATCCCTGACGATGCGGTCGCTGAGGGTCATTGGCGAGCTTGAGCTTCGCCGAGCTGCTCCTAGCTGCGGCATGTCGGTAGAAAAATTTGCGCGGCATATAGCCTTAACCAAAGATCAGTACCTAAAGAGATCGGCCGCAGCTCGGACCCTTAGATTCATACCAGAAGCAAAGCTTTTGCTCGAAGCAGGCGAAATCTCGCTGTCTCATTTGGCACTGATCTCGGCCAAGATCACGCGGGCTAATCGCAAGGTCGTACTGGAAAATATCAGAGGTAAGAGCCTCAGGGAGGCTAAGCTTTTTATGTCTCGCGTCACCCCAGATGGTGAGCTGTTGCCTGAGGAAGAGATCTGCGAGTTAAAGCTTATACTTACTAAGTCACAAGTGGCCATGCTGGAGAGGGCTCGCGAAGTTTTAGCTGCTGGTGGCTCCGTGCCAACTGATGCAGAGATTTTTATGAAAGCCGTGGGCGACTTGCTCACCAAACGAGATCCTATGCGCAAGGCCGAGCGCGCTGCCGCGAAGCATGGCCATCGTGATGATGACCTGGAGTGCCAGAACAACAATGTCGAGAACCCTGTCGAGAACAATGATGCCGCAGTGGCACCACCAAAAGATGGCCCCAATATCGCTGCGACGCGGCAGCAACAAAACACTGCAGGTAGATATATACCCGCTGCCGTGCGGCATCAGGTTTGGCTGAGAGATCAAGGGCAGTGTAGGCACATGCATCCGGATGGGTCTCGGTGCCAGGAGAAGATGATGATCGAGTTAGATCGTATCGATCTTATTATTTAACTTTGGCATTCGTGCATCCGCCATCTGGGTATATGCAGCGGAATCTACCATACCATCTCATGATTTGGCTGCATATAAGACTGGATACGCAGCGGAATCTTGAGCACGGGAGAGATATTTGGCAGCTATTTCCCACAAGGCGTACCTTGGGCCTGCCCCTGATTAAACCGGTGCGACGGCGCGCAGTATCTTGGCCTTTTTAGCCAACCGACGATGCCGACGATGCCGACGATGTCGACGATGTCGAACTCGATCACATTATCTAATCCTTGTATAAGTGACTGATTTTATTGGTTTAGACCACAGAGACAGGGAAGGAGAGAGACATGCGAGCCTTATTCTATGGTTATTCTATGAGTTTTTAAGAATGTTAAATAAAATTTGACTTAATGTTAAACTTTTAATATAGTCCTTTTAGTCGGTGCTCACCGACGGTCTAGAGAGTCTCCCTTTTCCTTTCTCCCCGTTGTTTTGGTCCTCTTCCCTTTCCTCATTGTTATGGAGTTGCCCATTGTTGATGTTTTCCAGTCCAGTATTTCGACACACCGTCCCGTCCGCCCTCATAGGGGCAATGATCTGGTTTAGTTCGCAGATGGCCCTTGCCCAAGACGATGCTGCCTCCAGCTTCGAATCCAGCGCAATGCCGAGCGACGAAACCGAAACTGCATCAGCACCAGCAGAATCTGCCGGTGAACCGTCTGACCTGCTTGGCAGTGAAGCGACTGCATCAGCACCTTCGGCAGATAGTGGCGCTACCATGGCCGCTATGTCCGACGGTGATCAAGGTGCAGCAGCCGACGCTAAGCCGGTAAAAAAATCTAAGAGCAAACGTGCTCGCACTCACACGGCGAAAAAGCGCCACAAAGTTAGCAAATCTGTAGCAGCGGAATCCGAATCAGCCGCTCCCGTCAGCCAAGAAGCTAAACCAGCTACTGCTGAAAAGAGCCCGGCTAAAACCACCGAGATCGCTAAAACTACCGAGATCGCTAAAACTAGCGCTGTCGAGACGACTACGGTGAAGGCGCCAGAAGCAACCAGCACCCCAGCGGACGCTGCAACTGCTTCGGGCAACTTCACCAGCGATGGTGCGCCGTTCACTTTGAGCGAGCTTGGTGTGGTCATTAACCCGCCTAAAGGGTGGCAGGTATCGACCCAGACCGGTTCCTTGTCGCTAGTGATGCGTGAGCCGGCAGTTACTAATGTTGCGCCTGGTCAAATTAAATACCAGCGCAACATTACGGTCGCCGCGATTCATAAGGCATCGCCGATCGATGAAAAGCGAGCCGAGCAATTCAAGGCAGAACTGATCCGCAGTTTTGGCTCTGATCCTTCGGTTAGCGATTTCAAGATTATGGAACACAAGTTCTTTAACTACCATGGTAACAACGACGGTCTTCTTGTCTACTCGAGCCTCAACATCCGCGAATTCTCCATGATGCAGATGCATGTGCTCGTATCCGGCCAAGATAAGCAGTTCATGATGACCTACACCGATTTGGCCAACCAATTCGGTACCGAGAAGGACCCTTCCTTCGCCGCGGCTTGGGACAGCATGGTGTCTATTCAGGTGAATGGCCAAGCTCCCTCACGCATTGATCAGTACAAACCGTACGCGGTCACTGGTGCGAGTGCTTTCGGGCTCCTGCTGCTTGGTTGGTTCCTTCGCCGCCGGGCCAGCAAGGTGGACTACAAAGGGGCTGCTGACGAGCTGATCGAC
Source organism: Pseudomonadota bacterium (assembly GCA_026390435.1). Taxonomy (GTDB): domain Bacteria; phylum Bdellovibrionota_B; class Oligoflexia; order Oligoflexales; family CAIYRB01; genus CAIYRB01. The sequence goes on along the minus strand of JAPLFY010000099.1, from coordinate 33,117 downwards.
AGCGAAGGCAGCCTGACCATGGGAGTCACCGGAGCGACCCGCGTCGCTAAGGCGAAAGGCTCAGCGGTCTCTGCAGTCTCGGATTTCGCGGCCTTCTCGGATTTCGCGGCCATCTCGAGTGTATCGGCCATCTCGGCCGTGTCCGACTTCTCTAGCTTCTCCGACTCGGCATACGCCAAGTCGCACGTGGCGACAAGGAAGCCGGCTAAGGGCAAAAAGGAGAAGGACTCCTCCCACCTCGAATCCTTTATCTCCAACTTCTGATCGTCTCTAGATCACCCCGGGAGTCACTTCCCGGGTCCCTGCAACCTGCAGGCGCTATCCCGGCGGCCCATCTCAAAGCACACTGCGGCGAGAGCGGCCGCCGGGAATCGTCTTGACCTCGGTAGCTAAACCGTGCTGAATTCGCTTAGCTTCTCTCAAGAATTGGAATTGCTATGAAAACGACTAAAACAGCCTCGTCCAAGACTGACAGCCATAGCTGGTTTACTGAGGAGCTGAGCAAGCATCTAGCGCGTAAGAATTTAAAGCAGACTAAACAGCGGCAAGCCCTGATCGATTTGTTCATCAAGTTGGCGACGCACGTCTCTGCCGAGGAGCTACATATTGCCGCTCGTGCGGCTGGACTCGATGTCGGATTGGCGACGGTTTACCGGACTTTGAACCTATTGTCCGACGCTGGTTTAGTCGAGCAAAAGCAGTTCAGTGAAGGGCGCTTCGTTTACGAGATTGTTGAGCCAGGTGGTCATCATGACCATTTGATCTGCCTAGACTGCGGTGCCGTCATTGAATTCGCCAACGACGAGATCGAAAGATTGCAGGAGAAGGTGGCCGCCAAACATCAGTTTAAATTAACTAGTCACCGACTAGATCTGTTTGGTCACTGCCAGAAAGTTAATTGCGACCGGCGCAATTAAGGCTCAGGGCTCACTTTCCTTGGGCTGCGAGAACTTCTCTAATTGATTTGAGTAGTTTGAGCCTGACTTGTCGACATGGTTAGCCGCAAGGCGAATCAGGGTGAAAAGCAGAATACCAGTCAGCACGGCGACCACAGCTCCCTTGAGCGCGGCACTAAAGTCGATAGGAGCTGCCTGCATTCGCGGCTTCGCGGGAGCAACGACGCGTCTTTCTGGTGCCTCTACGACAGCCTCAGCTTCGACTGTTACCGGCGCTGCGTCGGGCTCCGCCTCGCGGGCTGACGCTACCTCGGACTGGGGAGCTTCGCGTAAGGCTTGCTGATGTTCGGCAACAGCTTGCGCTAAGACTCTTTGATCTGTAGCCGCAGCGGTTGCCAGGTTGCCGATGGTTGTTGGAGCATTACTTGCTTGCTGGGCCTGTGCATTTGGCAAGGCCGCTACTAACCGGACGCTACCTAATTCAGGCGTACGGGATGCGCCGGAAAGTCCACTTTTTTGATCAAAGCGATTCAGGCTTGCCGTCACCAGTTGCACCAAGGCGCCGGCTAAGGTCCGCTGCTCATTTATACTTAGATCAGTAAAATAACCTTCCGCCAAATGTGTGAACGGCTCCGCGCCAGGGTGCGTGTCTTCATAAGTGGCGGTGACCTTGATAAATGGACTACGGCCTATTGTTTTATTGAGCAGCGGTGTTTCTAAGCGGGCAAGGGCAAAGTTGCCGATGACGTAAGGCATGGCAATCTGCACGGCTTGGGAATGAATCCGGTGCAGTCGTACGGGAAAACTAACCTCACCGCGCGAGAATGGATGCTTTTTCGTCAGATTAGCGGTGCGGTCCGCCCCAGGTAATATTGGGATCTCCGACGCCACCAGGTAGCGTTCCTCCATGAGCGCCGGAAGATCTGGAGGAACGTCGGCCGCGATCATGATGTGCCGCATGGGCCAGGCGGCGCTGAGCGCTGCAAAATCGGCCATCGGTCCAATGATCAGGACGGTAGCCTCGAGGCTTAGGCAATCCATAAGTTGATGAAAGCGCTTACCGTCTTCTTCGATGCAGAGGTCGCTCTCGATGATCAGTAGGTCCGGGGTAAAAAAGCTGGCTGAGTCGACGATCCCTTGTTTGCGCATCGCAGTCGATAACTCAAAGCGTGATCCCGTGAACAGGGCCATGGCTTTATTTCGCACGGTGGCGGTCTGAGCGGCTAATAAAACCCGGCAGCGCGGTCCCGTGTCCTGGCTATGGAGTTGCGTCAGGATTTCCAGGACTTTCGGCCTTGCGGCAGAGGGCACTTGCCAGGTGGCAACGATGCCGTCCGAGAAGCGGTAAAGGAGGTTACGACGTTGTGTTTCCAACACAGTCAGGCTGATGCTGTTGACACCTGCGGCATCCGCCAGTGGGCCATGCAGACTCAAAGTGGTGCCAACCGCCGGCCTGGCGCGGCATTCGACACTGATGGTGCTGCTGCTGAGTCTGGAGATTCGCGCCGGCAGATGCATGGCACTGATGTTGTTGAGGGTCACCTGACCTGCTGGCTGGACGTAGGGCGCGGGAGAGCCGCCTGTCGCGTAGATGAAGCGGTTGATCCATTGTTTGGCGTCGAGCTCGGCGGGTATCAAGTCCCGGAAATTGGCGCAGCCTGCCAACACATTCAGAGCTGCACTGCGCCCATATCTGACCATAACCATCCGGGCCCCTTCGACCTCAGGCATGGCCATCAGAGATTTTACGATAGTCTCCGTTTCCTGATCCCCAAAGTCGTCACTGACGATGATGATGCCGGCGCGGCGTCTATTTAGGAATGAGGTCAGGTCACTCAGTGAGTTATAAAAACTAACCTCGTAGCCCCTCTCTAATAATAGGGTGGCGCGGTCTTGCTGCACCGAAGTAATCTGTGCTGCTAGCCAATAGGTGCGCTGTTTTTTTACCTTAGCGGTCACGGCATCGTCCCCCCTCCGTTCTTATTCGGCACTTACGGACCAGATGTTAGCTTGCCCCACGGGATTGGCATCCCAGTGGAATAAGTCTGCAGCGGCGACTGCGACTTCTTTGCTGCTCTAGGTCCTCGATGTGACTCGTTAAAGTGTCAAGATTATGAAATAATTATGCAATAGCCGGCTCAAGTTAGCGGCGCGGGGTGTCGAGGAGTCGGTGATACGTCGTTGAGCAAGCTGGTGATTTATTTCTTTGGGAGATGGGTAATGGCCTATTACAGAAGACAGATTGTCGGGCTGTGGTGCGTGGGTGTTGCGCTTGCCTTAACCGGATTCGCTGCAGATAGTTTTGCACTTAATTGCCAGCAAGTGCGTCAGCTCGTCGGTGTCTACTTCAAGATGCATTATTCCTATCACGAGTTTGACGATGAACTAAGCCGACGCACCCTGGATAATTACGTCAAAGCGTGGGATCCGGGCAAAGTCTACTTCCTCAAGTCCGATGTGAAGCAGTTCGAGGACAAGTACGCGACGAAGTTAGACGATATGATCATGGATTCAGATTGTCGCGCGGCTGAAGATATCGCCAAGGTGTACGGCAAACGCTTTGCTGAGCGTCAAAAAGTCATCAAAGAGTGGATCAGCGCGAAGCACGACTTTAAAGTCGATGAATACATGATGATAGACCGTAAAAAACTCGAGTACGCCACCACTGCGGAGGAGATCTCAGGCCGTTGGCGTGAGCGGGTGAAGTTTCAGTTGTTGCAGCTCAAAGGCACCCTCAAAGATGTTGAGAAAGCTAAAGAGAAACTGAACAAACGCTACGCTTTGGCAGAGAAGCGCCAAAACGAAATGTCGATGGATGACACCTTCAATATCTTCCTAAACTCATTTTCTTTAGCGCTAGATCCCCACTCGGAATATATGTCGACTGAGTCCCTAGAAGACTTCCGTATTTCAACGCGCTTGTCTCTTGAAGGTATCGGCGCTGTGTTGCGTAGTGAAGATGGATTCACCACCATCCAGAGCTTGGTGCCGGGTGGAGCAGCCGCAAACACAGGTAAGGTCAAGGTCGACGATAAGATTATTGCTGTAGCACAGGGTGAAGAGCCACCAGTCGACGTTATTGATATGGATCTTCGGGAGGTGGTGAAGCTCATTCGTGGCGCCCGTGCCACCGAAGTGCGCCTTACCTTGGTTCGCGAGGAGGCCGGTAAAACCAGCCAAATCGTGGTGCCGATTATTCGGGCGCAGATTCAACTAAAAGACCGCGCGGCTAAATCGACCGTCTTCCCCGTATCGATGAAAGATGCTGCTGGTGCCGAGAAAAATATTAAAATCGGTGTCATCGATTTGCCCAGCTTTTACATGGACTTTGAAGGCCGCCAAAATCACGAGAAGGGCTACAAGAGCTCATCAGTAGACATGTTGGCCGAGATCAACAAGCTGAAGAAAGCAAATGTCGATGCGATCGTGGTCGACTTGCGCTCCAACGGTGGTGGTAGTCTTGATGAATCAATCGACATTGCCGGCTTCTTCGTTGATAAGGGTCCAGTCGTTCAAATCAAAGATACGCGTGGATCTGTGTTCGTTCAGCGCGATGAAAATGGTAAAGTGTTTAGCGGTCCGTTGGTCGTCATGATCAATCGTCAGTCGGCAAGTGCGAGCGAGATTTTTGCTGGTGCGATCCAAGACTACGGTCGCGGTCTGATCGTGGGCGACGCCCATACTTTCGGTAAAGGCACTGTGCAAAATCTTAATGACATCGACGAGAAGCTTGGCGCGATCAAAGTGACTATCAGTAAGTTCTATAGGCCATCGGGCTCGAGTACCCAGTTAAAGGGCGTAGAGTCTGACATTGTGCTGCCGGACCTGATGGATGAGTACGAGATCGGCGAAAAACATTACGACTACGCACTGCCATGGGAAAAAATTAATCCATCGGATTTCCGCGCCTTTAGTCTAGTGGCACCTGATGTTGTGAAAAATATTCGTGAAGCTAGTAAAGAGCGTGTGCAAAAAGATAAGGGCTTCGAAAAAGTGTTCGCTGCGATTAAAGAGTACAAGTCGAGCGAAGAGGCTCGCTCACGGGTGAGTCTGAAAGAGGAAACTCCAGAAGCTAAGGCTGCCGCCGAAGCGAAGAATAAAGATAGCGCCAAAGGCAGCTCTAAAGATAAAAAAATAGCCGATGCGGATAAAGACAAAAAAGGTGATAAAAAGGCTGCGAAGAAGCCAAACCCGGATGAAGACGAAGATGCAGAAAAAGTTCCATTGGTAGATGACTTCATGTTGCAAGAGACACTCCGGGTCGCCGCCGACTACGTGCAACTCTTGAACAAGAAGCCACTGGCCAAGGTATCTCTACCTAGCCTTGATAAAGTAAATGTTGCTGAGGACACAAAACCAGCACCCTCTAAGGTACATCCCCAATGACTATGCCCGCGGTCACTGTCCTTTACGATAGCCTCTGTCCCGTCTGTAGGCGGGAGGTGAATCTGTTAAAGAAGATTGATCGCAGAGGCCATTTGGGCATCGTCGATATTGCTGATTCAGATTTCAAACCGGAGAGCTTTGGTTTGACTCTGGATCAGTGCATTGGGTCACTCCATGCGGTCCGGGCTGACGGTGAAATTATCCATGGTATGGACACCATACGCGATATGTACAAGGCCGTTGGACTGGGCTGGGTGATGGGGTGGACCGCAGTGTGGCCTTTCCGGCCATTGGCTGATATAGGGTACCGAGTGTTTGCCAGGTATCGGCCGCGCTTTTCTGGGTTTCAACCCGAATGCGATGAAAATGGCCGTTGCCGCGTGGACGCTAAGCCGAAATAAAAATTGCGGATAGCACGGGATATCACGGTCATGGAGCTCAGAGAGTGGGCTGAGTCTATACTTTACTCAGCGGATTTAGCGGTCAAGCTAAGCCGTCCAGATATCATCTCGGATACTCAGCCAGGTCGGGCGGCTCAGGCAGTGAAGGTGCCAGGTGCACCAGCACGGCCACATGGACTAGCTTGGGGCACCGGGCATGCAGCCGCGCGAGTTGCGTTTCCGACGATCCACCAGTTAGAGCGGGATGATCAGCGTGGGGTCGTGCTGCACTTCTTTGCCAATCATGAGCTCCTTGCACTGGAATTGATGGCATTAGCATTGCTGCGTTTTCCGGAAGCACCTGCCGCATTTCGTCGCGGACTTGCTGGGATCATGCAGGAAGAGCAGTCCCATTTAAGTCGCTACCTGGTGCGTATGAAAGAGCTCGGAGTCGACTTTGGGGCGGTTCCGGTCAATGGCTATTTTTGGGACGTCATGTCTCCGACTCTGTCACCGCTAGTATTTGTAACTCAGATGTCTATGACCTTTGAGCAGGCAAATTTAGATTTTGCTCGGCATTATCTCGATGCTTTTACCCTGATCGGTGATCAGCCTACGGCGCAGTTGATGGATACGGTTTACCGCGAAGAGATCGGCCATGTCGGACACGGCGTCTTATGGTTTAACCGTTGGCGTGACGAGCGTGAGGGTCGTGACGAGCGTGAGGCTAAAGAGAGTGACTGGAACGCGTATAAGCGGCTGTTGCCGTTGCCGCTGACTCCGGCCCGGGCAAAGGGGCCAGGGCTACAGGTCGAGGCCCGCTACGCGGCGGGACTGTCGGAGGAATTTGTGCGCGAGTTAGGACTTTACCGCCATTCTAAGGGTCGGCCGCCGCGACTTTTTTGGTTCAACCCAACTGTTGAAGAAGAGATCGCGCAAGGTGTGAATTACTCGACGCCCAAGGGTCTTCAAGCCTGGACGCATGACCTTGGGAGCTTGCTGCAGTTTTTAGCCAACGACGATGACGTCGTATTGACAGAGTATCGTCCAAGCCCTGAGTTCTTGCTGATGCTTGAACGCGTTGGTTACAGGATCCCGCAGTTTGTCACTCCGGATGAGCGCGCAGATCTAAATAATAGATTGTTTGAAAAGTGGTCACCGTGGGGTCAAAGTGCGACCGCGCTGAGATTGGCAAATGCGCTTGGAGTGCGTTGGCAGCAGAGTCTTTTTTCTCCTCCGGCCGAGGTATTTTCTAAGGCGTGGGCCAAGGAGTTAGCGCCGAGCGTTGTTGATGATCCCTTTCCGGGGCGTGTTTGCCGAGATTTTGAGCAGTCTCAAGATGCAGTCAATCAGTGGCTAGCTCGGGGTCCCGTCGTGATCAAGGCGCCGTTAGGTTGTGCTGGTCGGAATATGCTGCGCGTGCTGCCTGAGGCTGGGCTTACGGACAATCAAAAGCGTTGGCTGGAACGCATCCTGCGGCAGCAGGGGGCGGTTGTAGTCGAACCATGGTGCAAGCGCATTGCAGATTATAGTGTCCAGATAGAGGTCACAGCGCAAGGCTCTACCGTGCTCGGTGTGACGCGTTTTTTGACCGATCAGCGAGGCCAATACATTGGCCACGTATTGGGATTTAAACACGCGGGGCTAGCGCCAGAGGAAGTGCGCGCGTACCACGAAATTGGCGTATCCGCGAAGCTGAAAGACGTGGCTAGCAGGGTTGGGGATGCCTTGGCATCTGCCGGATACCTCGGCCCGGCCGGTATTGACGCTTTCCTCTATGAGTCCGATTCTGGCATTCGTCTGCAACCTTTGGTTGAGATCAATCCTAGGTATACGATGGGACGTATTGCACTGGCTTTAGATCAGAAAATTTATAGCAGGTCAGAAGCTGTCTGGCGGCATTGGTCGCTGCAACAGGTGTTAGATTTAGGCTTCGCAGATTTTGGCAGTTTTGTGACAAGCTTGTCAGAGCGCTACCCTCTGGTGCAGCGCCATGGTTGGGTAGAGCGGGGCATCATACCGACCAATGATCCACAAAAGGCAAAAGCGGTGTTGACGCTGTTGATGGTTGGGGCTGGCCAGATCAGCTGTTAGGCCTTAGTCTTTTTTACTAAAGTTTTTCGACTTTCTTCCGATATTCCACTGTGATCCTCTACAGCAAATCGATACTAATCGAACATCATACTAGTCGAAAATCATAGGGCGAAAGTTTGTGATTATGCGGAAGACCCGTTTGATATTTATTTGGTTGGGCGCTTGCGGGATATTTCTGGTCACGGCCGGGTCTAACGCTGCTGAGTATGTGTATCGGTATTCTGACGCCGCTAGAGATTCCCGCGCTGATGGGCAGGGTGTGACCGTATTGGCGCATGCCTTTCATCAAATTCACGATAATATGCGCACTTTGGTGATGACGAAAGGTGCGCATAAGGCATACGACTTCTTCGATGACGTGATTCAGTCGGTAAACTTCGAACGGTTTCTAGATAATCCGCTAGCATTACCTTTGCCTGATGGGTCCAGAGCCCTCGTGCTCAAAGGGGCGCGGGCCGATGGTCACTATGTGGTTGACTATGAACGTGCGCAGATTGACGGATTCGCGCCGCATCAGTTTCTTGCATTCGGTGCTGAAATTAGGATGCGGGAAGATAAAGACCCAATTCCGGAAGTAAAACGGGGTTTTGGAATCGATGCTGACATCAAAGTGAACTCTGCTTCTCTATCGCATGTGACTTTAGCCCGCTCGGTGTCGGGTGTTTTGCGTGTTTTGGCTCCAGAAAACATAACCAAACTGCCGACAAATTCACCAAATCAGGCGTTAACTCCGCTTGATCAAAAATTGATGACTGAGTTTCATGATGCGTTTCCAATCATGTCCGCAACCTTTGAGCGCTACGTGTCAGCTATCCCATTCGCAAGTATCACGCGGCGCGGCATAGGTGGAAAGTCGTATACGGAAATCGCAAGTCGATTTGTCCTAAAAATTGATGAGTTTAAGGCGGATTATCCGGAGTTAGGGGACTATGTTGAGTCGCTCATGGATAGTTTTGAGTTGCAGATAAGCACAAACTACGAATTGCCGGATGGTAAGCGTCTCGCTCACGTCGAATTAGACTCTGCTAGTCGTTCCTTCGTTGTTAAGTTTTTGACGAGCGATGGTGCTGTGGTTCCGACCGATGCCAAGGGCATTCCTCACCCTGAGGAGGCTTTAAACCCAGAATTAGTAAAGCACCACCGAGGCCAGCTGGTTACTAACGTTACTGGTCATGTACTAGGGTTGACCTTTAAGGCTGGCGGGATTGTCGCTAGCAATGAGTTTGATGACGGCGTCATCGCGAAGGCTTCGGCAAAAATTACGACATTGCCTGTACCCACTATTGAGGGTAGGGCTTTGGGTATATTTCCGACTTGGGCGATCGATTTGACGATTCCACGTAGTTTAGAGGAGTACAATCGATTATTCACCCAAGGTCTACTGTATGGATCGAGAGGCCGGGGATCCTACGTAGAAACCGTGATTGATACTAGTCAGGCAAATGCGACTCAAGTTGATACTAAGATTGGTACTGAACTTGTAGACAACTTTTTTATCAATTTTGGTATGCGTGTCGCTCAGAGCTACCTTTGGCCTGCTCCGGATGTTTTAGCTGATGTGCGTAAGCTTTCTGAGCGAATCGCTGGAAACCTCGCAGAGGATTTCCAGAAGATGAGTAGTCTGCCTACTTTAAATGGTAGCCTGGCACATTAATTTAATGTTTACCATGCTGGGGGGGCCTGAATGCCCATGGTCAAACAAAAGAGGACGACGGTCTGGATCAGTCATCGGGGGCTAAAGACCCATCACGTCGAAAATACGCTGGCAGCATTTGAAGACGCGATTGCCGGCGGCTATCAGCACCTAGAGACCGACCTGCGCTCCACTGCCGATGGCCAAATCGTGCTGCTGCATGACCCCGATTTAGCGCGTCTGGTCGGGCGACCGATGCTCGTGGCTACCAGCACGGCGTCAGAACTACGTGAGTTGCGCGTGAGTGACGGACAGGGGCTACTGTTCTTTGACGAGTTCATGAACCGCTTTGGCCGGTACGGACTGACCTTTGATATCAAGCCCGAAGATGGCGAGAGGACGCTGGCCATACTGGCTGGCTGGCTGCGTGCACAACAGTCGCCTGATGAACTGCTGCAACGCTACCGTTTTTTATTCTGGCGACGTGAGCAACAGTCCTGGTGGCAGACGGAGTTTCCTGCTGCCAAGTGTTTAGCAACCGAGGCCGAATGCATCTGGGCTGGCCTGGCAATGGCCTTCAGACTACCTTTGCCCCGCGCGGTGCGACCAGGACAGACCTACGCGGTGACGCACAGCTTCGGTGGCGTCGTCACCATGCGACCTTCGGTAGTCGCACGCTACCATTCCCGGGGGGCCAAGACTCTAGCTTATCTGCCGAAGGACGCTCGTGAGATCCAGGCGGCGCTGGCTGCCGGAGTTGATGAAATTCTCTGTGATGGCCCGATTACTGCTGAGTTGTCAGATAGGACGTCGTCCTAAACAACGCCTATCTCGCCCTGATAGGAAACGGCATCAATTACTCGGTCCTCAGTTAACGGTTTCAGATTGAGGTGATTCAGTCTTGTGGTGGGTCAGTTACGCCAGGTTATCTGGTCCAAGCTGTCGCGAAGTAGCAACTCACCAGTATCAGTAATGGTGAAGCGGAATGGAAGTAGCCCTTTTCCGGTGGTATGCGTCTGCCATACGACGCTTTGGTCGCCGCGCATCAGCACAATGTTACCGTCGTTCTGCACGCGTGCGATGACTGCTTGGCGACCGCCCGTATTGGTCGACCAAACTTGCCTACCGCGGTCTAAAACTACCAGGTTGCCATCTGATTGTAACTTTACGGTGAAGCGCTGATTCACCGATGTGAGCTGTTTGAAGTCTCGCTGCGAAATCGCGGTGTCGGTATAGACCCGTCCGCTAGGAATAAACTGGAATTTTGTGGCATCCGATAGGTTTGGTGTCTGCGGCTTGGATCCATTGGTGGACATCAACTGCGTCCAGTCGAGTGACACAGCGGGATTTCTGCCGACGATTTTCTTCTGGCCGTGGCCTAAGTCAACAATCATCCAATCCTGATCTGCATCGTTGCCTTTACATTCCCTCATGACGAATCTGCCCCGTGAGGAAGACGAGGCGGCGCCTGCAGCGCATAGTCCGCTGCCTATATGTAATAGACGTACATAGCCACGTCCGGACGTGGTTTTAATATACCAATTCTGTCCACTGTCGCGCGTAGTGCAGGGCGCTACTGTTAATGGAGTCTCCATCGTTGATCTATTCGTCGAGGAAGACAGGCATAAACTGCCAGTGTCAGATTTAATTTGGTGCGGCCCTCCGATCAATTCTTGTCGGTGTTCCAGCGCATCAATGATGCCCTGAACCAGTTGAATGTTGACCCTGTCCTGCACCTCAAGCAACCGGGTGTCGTCAGCAGTGCGCACGATCACTAGATCTAGAGATGGAATCACCGTGATCATCTGGCCGAAGATGCCCTCGGCCATAAATGCATCATGCGGCAGATTCTTGATGTCCTCGGGAATGAATGCGGCTTTTTTGAGCGATGGCGGCGCGGCCACGGCAAAGCGCATCGGCAATTCAAGGTGCCATAGGTATCCGTAAAAAGGGTAGCATTGTTGCTGCTCGTAATTTAGGGATTTGTTCCAGAGTCCGCCGCAGGGCGTTAATTCTTCATCGATCCATTGATACGGTATGAGTTGCGTTTGATTCCACCGGCCTCGATTGAGATAGAGTTGGCCGAATTTTGCGAAGTCTCTAGTAGTGGTATGGATTTTTGCATACGTTCGGGTGCGACCACTTTTATCACTAGACCAGTCAACTTTCATTCCTAGAGGTCCGAATAAACGTGCATCCGCATAATCAGCGGCCTTCATTCCGACTGCGCCTTGAAGTACTTGGGATAGAACAGCGGGATCCCCGGTGGAATAAAATGCGTACTCTCCGGGCTGATAGTCAAGGCCACTATCATTGGTTCTTAGTCGGTGGCGACTCACAAAATCAACGGGATCGCGAGAGTTGCCGCGTCCGTCGAGAAAGGCTACATCTAGGTTTCCTGGAAAGTTCCAAACACCAACATCCGAGTTCCAATCCTCATGCCAATTGAGGCCGGTCGTCAATGTCATCAGATGCCGTACGGTGATGTTTTGTCGTCCATCACAAAACGGCAAACAGCCGGGGTATCGCCACTGGGCGACCCACTGTCCGGCCTTGTCGTCGACACTACTTATTTTTCCGTCAGCAATGGCCAATCCCACGAGGGTGGCGGTGACTCCCTTAGCGACCGACCAGCTATGATGGAGCGTGTGTTGATCGGTGCAGCCGCCCGCTCCATCACGATCATCACAGCCAAAGTATCCCTCGCCGACGATATATCCGCGTCTTATCACTAAGACGCTGCTGGTTCTGTTTTCGGCTCCGGCGGCCTTTTTGATGGCTTCCCTAAGGCGCGTTGCATTAACGCCCAATTTTTCCGCTTGGCAAGTGCGCCACCCTGCGCTGATGTCGTAGTCACGGATGGCGCCTCCGCAGTCATCAACCTCTGGCTGCACTTTAATTTGTGCGGGATTAATGACGCCGAAATGACGTGGCTGGAATTGCAGCGTTTTGATGTTGAAGCCCAAGCAGCCAGCTAACAACATCAAGGGCGATGATAGTAGTGCAAGTCTATGCATCAACATTATTTCCGCAGCCGCCTCAACTTTAAGCGGGCCATCCCTTCCTCTATAGCCAGGTAGAGGCTTGGGACAACCAACAGTGTCAAGATCGTCGAACTGATAACTCCGCCGATCGTGGCAATGCCGAGGCTGCGTCTAGCTTCTCCCCCGGCTCCCAGCGCAGCTGCTACCGGTATCATCCCTGCAATCATAGCTACCGAGGTCATGATGATGGGCCGTAGGCGTAGCGGCGCAGCCTCAAGAATTGCTTGCCTTGGGCTCTCGCCGGCATCGCGCACTCTCTGGACGGCAAAATCTACCAGTAGAATACTGTTTTTGGCGACAATCCCAGCTAGAAGGATCATCGCCACGCCGCCATATAAGTCCAGTGGAATTTGGAAGGCGAGTAGCGCCAGCACGGCTCCGGTTGCCGCGAGCGGAATTGCAGCCATAACGCTGATCGGTTGCGTGAACGATTCAAAAAGGCTGACTAAGATCATGTAAACAAACAAGATACCAAGTCCGATTGCCCAAACTACATTGCTATAAAGCTCATCCATTTGCTGATTCTGGCCGGAGATCCGCATCGCGTAATTTTGTGGCAGCGGCATGGCGTCCAGCTTCTCCTGGAGTTGAGTGACAATGTCGCCGAGCGCCGCACCGGGAGCAAGATTCGCACCGATTCTTACCATGCGCTGACGATTTTCCCGCGTGATTATGGCCGCACCCGATCCGGCTTCCATGTGTGTCACAGCACTAATAGCGACACCTTGGGCAGCTTTGTTGGTGGTCGATTTGTTGTAGATATTACGCCTAAGCAAATCATCTGGAGCAGTATAGCGAGCATTTTTCAATCTAACTCGAATCGGGACTTCGTCGTCAGCAACCATGATGCTGTTGCTCGCATCGCCCTGGATCCAGGTGGCGAGTGCGTTGCTGATTTGTGCGGCGTTCACGCCAAACTGCCCGGCACGCGATGGATCAGTGCGGATTTGAATCTCGGGTATACCCTCAGCCTGCACCTGTCCTACGTCCGCGACTCCTGGGATCTTAGTCAGCACCGAGCGAACGTCGCGACTAATCTCCGTTAGCTTGGCAATATCTTCACCGCTAATAATGACGGCTAAAGGCTGAAAGCGGCCAGTGCTGCCAGCGAGCGGATCTGCTGGTTCCGAAATACGGACGTTATATCCTGGGAATCCGTTTAGTAGTGCGCGTACTTGCGTGCGCACGCCGCCAAGTTCAGTTTGATTCCGTGCAGCATTGGGATCAACACGCAGAGTCATGTCCACGGAAGCATAGCCGGACTGGCCCGTTCCTGCATTGACGGTCCAGCCCTTGAGGCTTGGGACGGTGCGGACGCGCTCTTCCGCGCTATTGGCAACGGCGACGATGCGGTCCACTGGAATAGCCAGTGGTCCCTGTAGGCTAACAGAAAAGACGTGACCGAATTGTGTCGGGATAAAGCTCTTTTTGACGGTGGCAAAGCCCCAGACGGCGAGTCCGAGCGCAGCAATCGTCACGCTTAGCGGCAGCAGTGGGCGTGGGAGTATCCACGCCAAAAGCCGGCCGTAGCCCATAGCCACGCGATCAAACCAATGTTCGAAGCTTAGCAGCTGCCGGTCAATCCATCGGCCGACTGCGCCAAGCGGGGCCCATTCGGTGGACGGCGATGGAATGTTGGCGAAGTATGCTGAAAGCATTGGTGCCATGGTCATGGCATCGTAGAGTGACACTAACACGGCAAATACCACGGTCAGGGCAAATTGCTTAAAAAACTGACCGGAGACGCCGCCCATGAAGCCAACTGGGAGGAACACGGCAACGATCGTTAAGGTAGTGGCTACAATAGCCAGCTGAACTTCTTTAGCTCCCTTTTCGGCGGATTCCTTGGCGTTGCCTTCTCCAAGATGTCGGTAAATATTCTCTCTGACCACGATGGCATCGTCGACTAGAAGTCCAATGGCTAGTGAAAGTGCCAAAAGGCTCATCACGTTAATCGTGAATCCCGCAGCAAACATCACAGCAAATGTGGTGATCACACTACTCGGGAGAGACAAGCCCGTTGTGATCGTGGCACGAATACTGCGCAGAAAGAGTAAAACCACAGCGATAGTGAGCAATGATCCTAAGATCAAGCTTTCGTACACGTCGGCGACATTACTTCGCACCAAGTCAGCATTATCACGCGTGACCGTCATGGTGACGTCTTGCGGCAGTAGCTTTTGAATCTCACTTAAAGATTTTTGCACGCGGTCAGATACTTTGACCGTATTTTCTCCCGACTGCTTAAGGATATTGAGGATCACCGCGGGTCTGAATCCATCTTTATCGCCGAAGCGGCTGACCCTTGTGACATCTTGAAAGCCTGATGAGACATCGGCCACATCACGCAAATAAAGCGGCTGACCTTGCGCCGTTTTGCCGATCGGCATGGCAGCGACGTCGGTCGCAGTTTTGGCTCGAGATGTTGAGCGCACTAACCAGGTACGTTCGTTACCTCGGAGTTGTCCGACGGGATCATTTCGATTGCTGGCACGAATTGCGCTCACGATATCGCTGGGATTGAGTCGCCATTGGTCCAAAGCACTGGTTTTAAGTGCTACCTGTATTTCTGGTTGGCGCTCGCCATTTAGGTCGACTGAGCCGACGCCCGCAATTTGCCGCAGGCGAGGCAGAATCAAGTCGTTAGACAGCTTGGTGATTTCTGCAGCTGAGCGATTGCCGGTAACCGCGACTTCAATGATTGGTGTGTCGTCAGGATCTTGACGGAAAATTTCCGGCTCTTTTAATGTGTCTGGGAGGCTGCTGCGCAGATTAGCAATTTTCCCCCGAACTTGAATCTCCTGGAAACGGATGTCGATGGCCGCATCAAACTCCATAATCACCACCGACACACCTTCGCGGCTAACGCTACGCAGAGTGTTGATGCCTGCGATCGTGCTCAGGGAGTCTTCCATTTTTTTGGTGATGAGCTGCTCCATCTCTTCAGGAGCGGCACCGTCTAAGCGGGAAACCACGACTAGTACCGGGTAGGACACGTTAGGGTAAAGGTCGACGGCGAGATTTTTTAGCGCCAGTACACCGATGACGAGAAAGAAGGTCGTCACCATGGTGATAAACTTTGGCCGATCGATAGAGAGCTTGATCAGATTCATGTCAAGACCTGCTTTTATTCGATGATTTGAACGCGGCTTTTATCACTGAGTAAATTGGCGCCGGCGACGACCACTTTTGCTTGTGGCGGCAGGCCTCCGGTGATCTCGACCGTGTCGGGATCAACGACGCGGAATTCAACGCTCGTGCGGCGTGCTTGGTCTCCTTCGGTCTGATACACAAAAGCGCCTTGATCGGTAATGATTAGGGCTGCTGCACTGAGCAGGAGACGCTGCTTCGGCTGCAATTCAAACTGCACCCTCGCATACATACCGGCACGCCAGTCGCGATTTGGATTCGGGATTTCTACCGTGACGCTGCCGCGGCCTGAATTGAGGTCGGCCGACCTTGCGACCGAAAGAACCTTGGCCGCTCTTGATTGACCGTTCATGACGGCCGTGACTTTCGTGGCGGTGGTGACTTCGAGCCAATCTTCGGCTGGCAAATAGGCAACGGCGCGCAAAATGCGGTCATCGACAATCGTGACGACCGGGTCTGCTGGTGTCACTTGCTCACCGACCGTGGTCACCCGCCAGCGCCCCACCCAACCCGTGAGGGGGCTTGTCGTTGGCATGGTCAAAAAACTCTCTCCGGGGTCATTTCGGTCGATGCGGAATAGTAACTCTCCGGCTTTTACCGCGGCTCCCTCGTGTGGGCCCATGTAACTAATCCGTCCGGTTGCTTTAGTGTAGACATCGGCCTGATAGATGCCGAACAGAGGCGCATCGATGGACACAGGGCGGGCCACCATTTGCATGGCTATATCTGCGACCTTGACAGCCACAGGGCCTTTGCCTTCGCTGCCCCGTTTCGCGGCTTCAGATTTGCGCTCGTCCTTGTTGTGGCAGGCGTTGCTCAAAGAGCTGAGTAGACAGATGCCTAGTAGGATCATCGGCCTACGCAATGTTGCTGCATAAGAAATGGATTCAAATCTTTGGGAATTCGTCATGGAAATACCCCTTCAATGGAAGTTTCGGCGCGAGCCTCAGCAACATCGATCACGCGTAAGGCCATCGCGTTAAGTAGCGTTACTGAGGCTAATTTTTGCGTTAATAAATCAGTTTCTGCAGTCGACACTTCCAGTGCGGAGGCTTTTCCCGCGAGGTAGCGCCGGCGTACTAGTTCCTGTTCGCGGGCCACCAGTTTCAATTGTTCGTTTAACTGCTGCAGCTGTAAATGCGCAGTCTGAAACTGTTCACGGGCAACTGTATCTAAATCCATGCGAGTTTTGCGGTTAATTTGCTCTTGCAGCTCGATGTCCATGCGGCGGGTACCTATGCGTGCGGTCTCGTCGCGTCCCATACCGTTCCACGGGATATCCCAACGGAGCCCAAGGCGGCCGGTATAGAATTCTCGGTGGGCGCCAGTCCAGCTACCTGTTCTGGTTGCATCGACGGTGCCCTGGAGAGTGGGGCGCCGCACCGCTGATACTAGGTCCTCGTCGCTTTTCAGCGCATTTGTCTCTGTTTCGCGCCGAAGTTGTCCGGCCCCTTTTTTGAACTCACGCCAGTTTGTCAGTATGCGCTGCCATGTTTCCGGACTGTTCAGAGTTAAGCTTTTGGTTGGCACTGCGGCAGTCAAAAGGGGCTGCTCGGCTTCACTAATCAGTAGACCGAGGCTCAAACGCGCCGACCTGGCTGCCGCATGTGCGGAGCTTAGTGACAAATTAGCTCGGCCCAGGGTGACCTCGGCCATAACTACGTCGCTTTCTGGTCTTAGACCTCTCTGGTAGTTAAGGCGTTGGTCCTTAAGCTTGCCCTCTTCAACAGCAACCTGTTCGGTGCTGATTTGCACAATGCGCTCTGCCGCCAGTACGCCAGCATACGCTCGGGCGATCCGGTAGCGTAGGGCTTCGAGTACTTCGGCGTGACCCAGTTTGCGGACCTGTTCCTGAAAGTCGGCTTGCTCCATCCTCGTGCTGTGACGCCCGAAGTCATAGAGTGTTGCCACTAACTGGGCCGAGTAAACCTGTTCTCTGTCGACTCCGGTCTGGGCATTTGACACGGCGAGGCCGCTCACTGGGCGCGGCGTCGTCCAATTGGCGTTAAGGGTCAGGCGGGGGGCGTTTTCATGGCTGAGGATCCGTTTATCGTCAGCAGCCAGCTGTATCGCTAGGGTCGCGCGCTGAGCCTCAAGCGACCGCGTCAGCCCAGCCGTTAGGACTTCGCCGTAACTGAGTTCTTTATTCGACTCACCGGCGTAAATGCGGCCACCTGAGCCGATGAGCATACATAGCAGAGCCAAAGGTAGACGATACATAAAGCCTTATGTCGATCGCGGTGCTTCGGGAATCATGCGGTCTCATGTCTGGCCATGAGGGCGGTGATGCGAAGACGCCGCCAAGTCGTGATCAATGCTTTCTGTTCCTGATATCGTCTACTTATCATAAATTCGCCAGATTCGATACCGGTCACTAACGGCAGACAGTGGTCCAGTCAGAAGTTGCTTGCAGGCACGGATTCGGTCCAGTATTCAGCGCTATCATGATATTTGAATTAGGACCTAGATCCGGAGTCAGGCGTGACGGTGAAAAAGGTGGCGACAGAATCTGGTAGTGCGACTGCAGCTCCCATTGAGCTTCCTGGAAACATGCAAGCATCTAAAATTAATAATAAATCTGTTGCCATCATCGGTGGCGGTCAGCTCGGGATGCTGCTGGCAGACGCCGCGATCGAGCTCGGTTATCAGCCGCATATGTTGGCCCAGAGTCGGCAGGACCCGGCGGTTTTAAAATCCGCCGTCCAGGCAGAAATAGC
The DNA here is from genome assembly GCA_026390435.1 of Pseudomonadota bacterium. Lineage (GTDB taxonomy): Bacteria > Bdellovibrionota_B > Oligoflexia > Oligoflexales > CAIYRB01 > CAIYRB01. The sequence continues at coordinate 14,817 of JAPLFY010000099.1, read as the reverse complement.
TCCGCTTACCGATCATGCGGCGATCGAGCGTCTGTTGGCCAAAGTCGGATTGCTGACATTTGAGAGTGAATTGACTCCTGCCGCGACGATTGCAGCAGCTGAGTCTTTTGTGCAGCGCAACCATTTGAATGTTGAGCTTCAGCCTTCGGCTAAGGTCATGGCGGTGTGCAGTGATAAGCTGAAGCAGAAACATCTCCTGCAACAACTTGGAATTCCCACGGCTTCATTCGACGCGCTGGCTGTCCAGCAGGCTTCGGTGGAAGAGTGGTTGTCGCAGCTGAAAACTAAATTTCCGGCAGGATGTGTGATTAAGTGGGCACGTGGCGGTTACGACGGGATCGGCACTCTGGTGTATCGCGGTAGCGGGAGCGAGTTATCGAGGGCGATCCCTTTCGTCGAGCGAGCACTTGCATCTGGCTCCGACGTCTATGCGGAAACTCTGGTGCCGTTCGCCTTTGAACTTGCGGTAGTGTCGTCCCGCTCTCTAAGCGGCAACATAGCGCAGTATCCCGCAGTCATTACGCTGCAGAAATCTGGTGTCTGCGCGGAAGTGAAGGGGCCCGGGACTACCTTTGGTCTCGCCGCTGAAACGGAGCTTACGGCTTTTAACTATGCTAGAGCGATTGGCGACAGTCTTGGTATCGCTGGGACTTACGCAGTCGAGTTTTTCGTCGATCAGGATATGCGCTTAAGTGTCAACGAGATTGCTCCGCGGGTGCATAATTCTGGTCATTTTTCCCTCGATGCCGCCGAGACTTCACAATTTGAAAATCACTGGCGGGCGATTTTAGATCTGCCCTTGGGATCCACTCGCTCTGACGATTTTTTTGCCATGATTAACATCATAGGTCCCATTGGGTATGATGGTCAGGTGTCACAGGAGTTTGCTATGGAGGCGGACGGCATTCGCACTTACTGGTACGGAAAATCTGCCTCGCGCCCTGGGCGCAAACTTGGTCATGTAAATATTACTGCTACTTCGAGTGCTCAATTAAGCGAGAGAATGAATACGGTGAAAGCAGCTATTGCATCGTGGCAATCATCTTTGTCAGGCGAGGTCAGCCGTGTCTAAAAATAAAACCGGATCCAAAGAATCTGCAAAAGTAGCTGTCATTATGGGCAGCAAGTCTGATCTACCGGTCATGGAGGGTGCGGTGCACATTCTCCGTGAATTTGGCGTGACTGTAGACGCTCGGGTAGTCTCTGCTCACAGAACTCCCGTCGAGATGAGCGAGTTCGCCAGAAGTGCGCGTGCGAACGGGTTTTCCGTAATTATCGCCGGTGCCGGCGGCGCAGCTCATCTACCAGGGATGGTGGCAGCCCACACGTCACTGCCAGTGATTGGCGTGCCTGTCCCAATCACTCAGTTAAATGGTCTCGATGCCCTCTATTCGATCGTGCAGATGCCTAAGGGTGTGCCTGTGGCTACCGTAGCGATCGGCGGGGCAGTTAATGCAGGGATTTTAGCGGTGCAGATTTTGGCGTCGGGTGACTCGGAGTCAGCTCAGCAGTTGGCTCTCAAGCTTGACGCCTATAAGGCAAAAATGCACAGCGACGTGCTGCTGCAGCAGCTCGATGTGTGAGCGTCAGTAGCCGCATTCCACATGGATATAGGCTGGATTCCGGTCGGCTACGTTGACGTAATCGAGGCAGTTTTGATAGGCCTGGCGGGCTGCGTGATCGCCGTTACCGCTTGCCCAGAACTCGGGACCGCCATCCGAGCCATCAACTGCTACGCAACTCATGTGTTGTGAGTCACCAAAATTTCCGGGTGTCCAAAAATCTCCAGTCCATACACTGCGCCAATTGGCCCAAGAATCGCGGCTATGTTGTGCATTGGCAAATGCGACATTGGTGGTAGACATAAGACTGATGCCGAGAGCAGAAGCCAAGATGAACGAACGCATATAACTAACCTCCAATTTTTCTGCGGTTACATAACTAGTATCGGACAAATTGATCACATCATTAAAGTTACCCGGTCTGTTTTCTTCAGGGAAATTGATAGTTTCGAATTAGCCCTTCGTTTTAAACGAAGTGAAGACGCGTTCGCTTTTTAAGTAAGAAAAGTAATTTTAGTTGCTTTAGTTCGCAGGCTGGAACTCAATCGCCGCATCAATTGGCCCACGCTCAGCCAAGTGCCCAATGATAGCTGCCTGGTTCATGCCGCATTGGTGCAGTTGCGCGAGCAGATCATCGGCAGCTTCAGGGGCGACACTTATAAGGAAGCCACCGGATGTCTGAGGGTCACAAAGTAGACCCCATTCGCTCTGGCTCAGGCCGTTGCTGCTCACCTCGGAAGCGATTTGGTAGTTGCTGTCAAATAAACTACTGCGGATGCCGACATCGGCTAACGCCCTAGCACCCTCTAGGTAAGGCACGGAGCGGCTATTTAGGATGGCCTTTAATGTTTCGCCGCGCAGCATCTCCAACAGATGACCGAGTAGACCAAATCCTGTGACGTCAGTACAGGCGTGTACCTCTGAGTGACGCAGTAGCGGAACCAATCCGTGTTGCGACTGCAGCATGCTAGATATGGCGCTGGCTACACTAGGTGCGGGAGCAAGCCCGCGCTGGGCTCCGGCGAATATTAGGGCAGTGCCTATAGCTTTGGTTAGGATGAGTGCATCGCCTGGTTTGCCGCCGGTTTTGCTAAGAGAGATGCCGCGCTGTATGCCGTTCGCCGTGATGCCTATGGCTAGGCGCTCGCCTTCGGCGGTATGCCCTCCGGCTAACATGGCGCCAAAAGCGCGGAGCTGCGTTGCAACTCCAGCCAGTAGCTGCCGCAAGTGGTCTGCTGATAAGTGAGCGGCAGAGACTGGGAGTACCGCCAGCAGTAAGATGTTGTGGACCTCACCGCCCTTAGCAAAAATGTCGTTTACGGCATGATTGCAGGTGATTTGAGCGGCGATAAATGGATCGGTGACTAAAGCGGGGAGGTAGTCGAGGGACTGCAGGACCGGGAGTCCAGGCGGCGGCGTCCATTGGCTGACGTCTTCGCGCTCGTTTAAACCCCAGGCCAGACTTTGATTCTGCACCACATCGGGGAAGTTTGTGGCAAGCTCTTCCAGTGCTGCCGTTAAGACGGGTGCTCCAACTTTAGAGCCACAGCCAAAGCAACGCATCTGCTCGGGTTCTGCGGGCGATGGTTGCTGGGGCGTCATGGTGGGCGCACCTGGTACATCGCTAAACTTGGTCATGAAGCGCTGGTCGATAGCGTGTTTCCAGCGCCATATCCAGGCCCCGCTGGTGGCCCAATCGCCGCGAGCAGCGACGGCGCGGTGATCGCCGGTACCAATTAAAGATAAGAATGCGCGCTGAAGGTGGACCTTTTTTAAGGCTTTGCCTTCCAGAGCTAACATCAGATTCTGAAAAAGTGGTGCTCCCTGGCGCACCGCGAACACACCGGATCTAGGCCGCTCTTGGCCAATCACCGTGGCACAGTCGCCAGCGGCGAAGACACCGGGTGCGTTAATAGACTGAAGACTTTCATCAACGGCTAAGTAGCCCTGTGCGGTTAACTGAAGGCCTGTCGCACGGAACCACTGTGGTGCTTGAGCCTGAGTGGTTACGTAAATGGCGTCAAACGGCAACTCTAGTCCTGATGATAGGGTGAGCGAATTCTGACGGACCAAAGCCGCAGCGTCACCGGTGATCACTTTGATTGCTTTGCGGTGTAATTCGCCAGTGAGTATTTTTTGGACCCGTTTATTATGGCTACTCATGAGCGTGTTGCCGCTGTGAACCACGGTAATATCAGCGGCGGGTCCGAGGCGACGGCGCATCGATAACGCTAATTCCACGCCACCAGCACCGCCGCCAACTAAGATAATGCGCAGTTGCTGGTGTTTAGCTAAGCGGGTTGCGCTTTTTAGCAACTCTTGCCAGTGTGCTAGAAAACGTGGCACCGGCTTGACCGGGATGGCCCACTGCTCAGCTCCGGGGATCAGACCAAGCTTAGGACTGCCGCCCAAATTGATTGAGGCAAGGTCAAAGCTTAGTGGGGGGCGAGATTTCAGGGTGACAGTCCGGCTAGTGAGATTTATGCCCTCGGCAGATGCCTCGACGAACATCGCGCCAGCAGCGTGGGCTAGGCGGCGGAGATCAATGTGCATCTCTGCCTCTGAATAATGTCCTGCAATATTACCAGGCAGCATTCCGGAGTAAGCCGCCATATTCACGGGGCTGACTAAGACGATTTCGGTACCTGGCCGCGGTGCCATAGCCCACATACGCAACACTAGGGCGTGTGTGTGACCGCCTCCGATTAAGACTATGCGTTTTTTTAGCAAGTGATCCGCCTATGCCGTGAAAGTCTAACCTGAGTATCTGGAGTTACGTAATTTTAGCAGTAAGCATGAGCTCAGTGATAGTGTGGTTGAGTTTCGCTTAAGACTGGCGCGGGATTGGTGGCAAAATATGAGTGCGTACTTCCAGCGGGACGAAATTTGTCTGGAAAGAAACTGGGAATTTGGGATTCAAGAAGATATTTATGAGCATACTGCAAGTACTTATGGTTCAACGAGGGCCTACAAATGGCATTAGACTTAAATATTCAGGTAGACATACCTGTGCGCGTGGTTGGTATCGGAGCATCTGCTGGTGGTCTCGATGCGCTGAATAAGCTCCTGCAGCATTTCCCTGCCGACAGTGGAATGGCCTTCGTGGTGATCCAACACTTAGATCCCACGCGGCCCAGTCATTTAGCCGCACTATTGTCGCGGGTCACGTCCATGGTAGTGACGACAGCCCTTGACGGCGTAGCACTTAAGCCAAATCACGTATATACGGCACCAGCTCATGTCTACGTAGAGGTGATAAACGGCTATTTCCGCCTTACGCCGCATAACCCAACTGATTTGAAGCAATTTAAGCCTATCGATACTCTTTTCCAATCGCTAGCTAACTATCAGCATGATTTGGCGATCGGAATTGTTCTGTCAGGGAACGGCGCAGACGGAAAGGCGGGTTTAGCAGACATTAAATTTGAGGGGGGTGTGACCTTTGCGCAGCTGCCGAGTACAGCTGCTTTTCCCGCCATGCCTGAGGCTGTGATCGAGTTGGGTGTTGATTTTATCCTAGCTCCAGAGCTGATGGCCAAGGAGTTGGTCGCGCTGGCTAAGAGTGATGATGGCTGGAAACCTGCCGCGCAATCGGGGTCAGCGCCAGCAGAGGAGCCCGTCCTTAGCTCGGTAGATCCTGTGGTGTCATGGCTGCGCAGTGCCAAGGGCACAGATTTTACGCGTTATAAGCGCCCCACGATTGAACGCCGCATCAGGCGGCGCATGGGGTTTTTGAAGATTACTAAGCCTGAAGATTATGTTCGGTACCTCTCAGAGCATCCTGTGGAGGTGGAGAGCTTGTACGAAGACATTTTGATCAAGGTCACCAGCTTCTTTCGCGATATCGAGGCATTTGATGCTCTACGCAAAGAAGTTTTGCCGGGTATCATAATAAAGAAGGGTCTTGAGTCTGCGATAAGGATCTGGGTGCCTGGGTGTGCCACTGGCGAAGAGGCCTACTCCATCGCCATATGCTTGGTTGAGGCCTTCGATGAACTTGCCATTAAGCGGCCAGTCCGTATCTTTGCGACCGATATTAGCGTGCAAGCTATCGCAATTGCGCGAGCGGGCATCTACAGTGTGGATGCTGTGAAAAATGTATCCCCTGAGCGGCTCGCAAGGTTTTTTGTCCGTTTGAACGGTAGTTACCAGATAAGCAAAGCCGTTCGTGAGATGTGTGTATACGCCCAGCATGACGTAGCTAAAGATCCGCCGTTTTCGCGCCTAGACTTAATTAGCTGCCGCAATCTAGTGATCTATTTTGGTCGGGAATTACAGCGGCGCGTGTTGGGGACCTTTCACTTCAGTCTTGAATCTCAAGGTTTTCTCTTCTTGGGTGGTGCTGAGGCGGTGGGGTTATCATCGGATCTATTCGATGCCTACGGCAAAACGGGCAAAATATTTGCTCGCCGCGCCACGCGTAGTGCGGCGCCAGACTTTTCGGCGGAGCATTTAAGCACCAGGCATCTGCACCAAGTGCAGATGAGTCAGATCCAGCTCCCATCATTCGAAGATGGCGTAAAGGCCGATGCCGGACGGGCGATTATTAGTCAATGGAATTTGAGCGGTGTGGTCATAAGCCATGACATGGAGATCCTCCAATTTCTCGGTCAGACCTCCGATTATTTGACGCATAAACCAGGCGAGTTGGCGTCGTGCAATTTATTGAAGTTGGCCCCAACAGAGTGGTTGATAGACCTAAGGTTGGCAATTCATGAGGCGGCAGCAACTGGATTAGCGGCGCGGCGAGATGATCTGATTTTTAAAGCGCCAGATGGAGCGTCCAAAAGTGTTCATATTGAAGTGATTCCCTTTGAAACCTCAGCCAGTGCCCAATCATGCTTTGTGGTGCTTTTTCGCGACCAAAGGCCTGGACCTTTGGGGGCGACTGCAGATGCAGCGGGACATATTGATGCCGCAACTGATGCGCGATTATCCCATCTGCTAAATGAACTAGCTGAGACTAAAGCCTACCTCAATAATCTGCTGGAAAAGGAACAGGCGGCGCATGAGCAGTTAAAATCAGCTAGTGAAGAACTGCTGTCCAGTAATGAGGAGATGCTCAGTACCAATCAAGAGTTGCAGACCGCGAAAGAGGAAGCGCAGGCCGCCAACGAGGAACTGCACACCCTGAATGAGGAAATGCGTCGGCGTCACCTAGAACTGAGCCAAGTGTACGATGATTTGGCTAATACCGTCTCGAGTGGGCAGGTTGCGTTGATCATGATTTCCAATGATCTAAAGTGCCGGATGCTGACGCCGGCCGCAGAAAAGATCCTTAAGCTGAAATCATCGGCCGTTGGTTTGCCTGTGTCCCAACTCATGTCCCAATTCAAGCGTCCCGAATTGGAGGGTGTGGTACGCGACGTTATTGAAGCGCTTCATTCATGTGAGGTAGAAATTTCTGATTCAGATCAGCATTATTATGACCTGCGCATACGCCCCTATCTTACCGGGACTAAAATGGTCAACGGGGCGGTTTTAGTGTTGGTTGATATCACAGCCCAAAAGAAGACGATTAAAAGTTTAGAGAACTCGCAAGCATACACCGCGGATTTACTGAATTCAGTGCCTGTAAAGCTATTGATTCTTGACGCTGATCTGCGCGTCGTCATGGCTAATCAGAAATTTTTAGACAAGTTTAAGATCAGCAGTGGGCAGGTGAAACATGCGCTCATTTACGACCTTGTGGACGGGATGTTTAATGTGCCTGAGCTAAAGCTGCTGCTTGAGAGTACATTGCCTCAGCAGTGTCTGGTTGAGAAAGTTGTCATTGAACGGCACATCCCAAATCTGGGGCGTCGGATTTTGACGATAAATGCACGTTATTTAATAAAACACGATGATAATCCGGCGACAATTCTTTTGGCGATTGTCGACATGACAGAGGCAGGATCGGTTTATTAACTTCGGTCAAGCGATCATAAAGTCCAGTTTGACTGAGCATGCGGCTGCTGATGTTGCGGCATTCCGTGAGTGCGTCCGCTTATTCGATGCGCTGCTTGAGTTGCAGGCAAAGATTGCTCCCAGACCTGTACCAGAGTCGGTCTGGCGGGATTTTATGGGCCTCTCGCCGCAGCGTAGGCGTACCATCATCGAGCAACTAAGGCATTACACGGCGATACTCTCAGCGGCGAGCAAGGACGGGATTTCACTGATTGGCGAAAAACGTCTAGCCTGGTTCGCTATGAGATTGCTTAAGCTGGTACCGCCAAGTGGTTTTCTCGACTTGATTGACGATGGGGACTACTTCGAGATTTACAATGCTGACGGCTTGCAGATTTTTAGGAATCTAGAATTTTACAAACTAATCTCGTACACCATCGCTGAGATTGCGGTTTATCGGTGGGATCAGCTTTATTCTCGAGCAGCACATTGTCACAGTCAAATTGTCGAGCAGTGTTTTAAGCGGGGCTTTTCCGGTGACAAAACTCCCTACAAGTTAACGATTGAGGATCATGAGACTTGCGAGGTGATGTCTAAAGAGGCTCGCATGTTTTATATTTGGCCAGGTTGGTTGGTGCCGCTACGTGATCAAAACCATAAAGTGGTGGCAGTTTTTGGCACGAGTAAGCGCAAGCGCTTGTACGTCTAGTGAAATTATCGTTGGTGGCGATATTCTTTGCTGATAACATGAGACAAATATATGTTGTGATAGCCCCCGCTCTCCACATAGACTCAAGCTACAGGGGGGCACTATGAGCGCTTTAGCGGTAAGACGTCGCGTCGCAGCCAATATTAAACGCTGCCGTCAGCGAGCTGGCTTGACGCAGGATGCTATGGCTAAGCAGCTCGATGTGTCTTTACGCTACGTGTCTATGTTAGAGCAAAACGCCCGCAACTTGAGTATTGAGTCGCTGGCAAAGATCGCAACTTGTTTAAATATCGATATTGCTGAACTCGTGTGCGACGAGAAATATCTCGACGATGCGAAAAAGTCTGCTGCCGAGCTGGGTATTGAGCTCCTGCGCCAATTCGTTAAAAAAGAGGCGCAGTAGTAGCTTGCACTAATTATTCTCACATCTCTTTAGTCTCAGATCTCTTCTGACAAGATATCGATAATTTGCGCCAGTGCCACCGTTTGCCAGTCGTCGCCGTAGTCAAATTCGGCGCGGCACAGGGTGTTGCAGGCGCGGTCCCAAACTGCTGCCGAGATGGGTGCTAGGCCTTGGGTCACACGGATCGCATTGGCCTTGTCCCTTACCGTAGCAGTGGCCTTTAGAGCCTTGAGCCGTGTGCTGTGGCGGACTGTGGCAAATACTGAGGCCTCTTGAATCGCGGTCATCAGCGAAGCTTGGGAGCATGGGTCGCTGAGGGTAGCGGCCACATCGGTCATATCCGTCATAAAAGTCGAATCGTCCGTCGGATCGGTAACCGCAATCACGCCGACGGCAAATAAGCGGTGGTCGAATTCGGCGTCTTGAACGAAACGCCAGCCGGTAGTCTGCGCCCTGCTAAAGTCGGCGACTAGGACTAAGGGCGACACTTGTGAGGCAAGATCCGGCAACACATCTCGGATCTCATGGAAGCAAAGTACCCGATGTCCGTTACTCTCAAGAAGGGGGCTGATCTCTAATACCTGCTTAAGATCGTCATCAATGATGACGGTTGCCTGAAACGGGGTCATCATCTCACCCTCTCATCATGGGTACGTTAGCAAAACTTAAGAAATCAAAATCTCATGAGAACTATGCCAAAGTTTTTGCCCCCCGAGAAGCTTTTTCATTCTCTTTAGCCGATCTTCACAATGCGCGATGTTTTGGGGTAATTTAGGCGTATAAGGTGTTTGCAGGGGGCTCCTGTTGGGGGAGTGGCATATTGGGGGATTCTTTAGTTGCACCGACATAACCCCTAGGTGTATGAATCATTGCGCTAATGAAGCTAAGTAGACGATAATAGGAATCGATGAGTTCGTCAACGTTTGGCGGGAACTGAGCATTGGTCGGCCGTTTAATTTTGGTATTGGCATAGTGTGCAGGGAGCGTCGTTATGGCGGAACGTAAAAAAAATTCTGAGCGGTTTGGCGATTATCTGCGCGCGAAGAGACTGGCAGTAGGTATGAGCCAAGACGCTGCCGCTGTAGCTTTGGGCTATAACGAGCGCTATTTTCTCTCGCGAATTGAAAACGATCGGGTGGCCTTGCCATTTGAAAAGATACCGGTGATTGCTCAGCTCTACGGTATTGCTATTGAAGAATTGGTCGAGGCCGTGGTGCGCGAACAGTCTAGGCTTGTCCGAGCTAAGGTAGATGCTATCGTAAAAAATGCTGCTACTATGCAGCCGGCTTCGTTTGCTAAAAAGGCTTAACATGAGACTCTTTGCTTTGCTTTTTACATCGCTAATGGGCCTGTCTAGTCAGGCTTTTGCGTTTGATCATGACCATACAGCCTGGACAGCACTACTCAAGCAACATGTGTCTGTCGATGGACGGGTTGCTTACGCGAAATTAAAGGTGGGTAAATCGACCGCCGCTGGTGGTGCCCTTCGTCAATATTTAGGCAGCCTGCAGATGGTGCGCGCCGAAGAGTTCGCAGCGTGGTCGTCTGACCAGCAAAAGGCATTCCTAATCAACGCCTATAATGCCTTCACCGTCCAACTGATCGTGGACAACTATCCGGTTGCTAGCATCCGCGACATTGGCGGTTTTCTGAAAAAGCCGTGGTCTATCGAATTTTTTAACCTGTTAGACGGCAAGGCAAAAACGCTCGACACCATCGAGCATCAACTTTTAAGACCCGTTTATAAAGATGTCCGCATTCACTCCGCAGTCAACTGCGCCTCAATTTCGTGTCCTCAGTTGCGTGGTGAGGCCTACTCGGGCGCGCGCTTAAATGAGCAGCTGGAAGCGCAGATGCGCCTTTGGTTAGCTGACTCCAGCCGCAATCAATTCGCAGCTGCGAGTGGTGACGTTAAGATATCGAAGATTTTCGATTGGTACGTTCAGGATTTTGTTGCGTGGGGTGGTGGTGTGCGCGAGGTTTTGACGCGCTACGGACCGCCGCAAGCCAAAGCGGCATTGTCCCGTGCCAGCACTATTGGCTACCTCGACTACAATTGGCAGCTTAACTCGCAGATTTGAGCTTTCGCTTTTGAGCTACCTCTCACCAGTTGAGCTTGAAGGTAGAGCTTTTAGGACTCGCCAGGCCAGGATCGTGCGCATGACGATGGTGAGTGCTAGCACGGTGATCCAGATCCAGGTGAGCATAGGCAAAGCTGCGGGAAAGAGCAGAAACACGGTATAAGCTAGGCCGGTTTCACCGCCTTCAGCTAGACCTGCTGCAAGTCGCAGGCTGCGGTTGTCGGTCGGTCCGATGCCTTTTTGGCGCTCTATGTCTCCAAGAGCCAGCGCGCTGGTGATGCAGAGCACGTAAAAGAAGAGGATCACGGACCATGCGGCAGCATGCTCGGGAAAGCGGTAGGCAAAGCCCAAAATCATGACACTGTAAACTGCCATGTCTGAAAGTACGTCTAGGTAACCACCAAAAGCTGACACCTGCATGGTGGCGCGTGCGTAGATCCCATCGGTGCCGTCAAGCAGCCTGCCGGTCCACCATAGGCAAAGTGCGGCTAGAACATGGTCCGTCGCGACAGCGTAGGCCGCTGCAAAGCCGAACATGCTGCCGGTAGTGGTGAGCTGGTTAGGAGTGAGTCCGAGTGTCTTATAGATCGTGATGAGCCAGCCCGTGGCATGGGGTAAGACGCGGCGGAAAGGTCCATCGATCATGCGCCGCGCCTCCAGCTATGAAAGAGCGCTACCCAGCGCAGGAGCTGCTGCGGTGCGTGAGCTTTTTTCCAGACTCCGGCGGCGTATTTATTGGCCTCGGCAAAGGTCGGATAGGCGTGAATGGTGCCGAGGATTTTGTTTAGTCCGATGCCGTGTTTCATCGCGGTGACAAATTCGACGAAATACTCGCCTGCGTGCGCCCCGACCACAGTGGCTCCGAGTATTTTATCGTTACCGGGCACGGTTAATACTTTGACGAGTCCGTGGGCGTCGCCGTCGGCTATGGCGCGATCAAGGTCATCAATGCCGTAGGTCGTCACCTCGTAGGGAATATTTTTTGCGGCGGCCTCTTTTTCCGTCAGCCCGACCGTGGCGATTTCTGGATCGGTGAAAGTGACCCGCGGGATGACTCTGTAATCAGCCTTGAAGGATTTAAACGGCGAGAAGAGCGCATTGACTGCGGCATACCATGCTTGATGTGCGGCCACATGAGTAAATTGATAGGGACCCGCAACATCTCCCACGCAGTATATGTTGGGGAAGTTCGTGCGCATGAACTCGTCGTGTTCAATGGTGCCACTGGGCTCTATGCGCACGCCTAAGTCTTCCAGTCCAAATCCCTCGGTGTGTGCGCGGCGTCCCAGTGCCAAAAGCACTTCGTCAAATTCCAAAAATTCCACGCTGCGTTCGCCCTGTGAGTCTTCGACCATCAAGGAGCGGACGCCCTGAGTCAGCGTGAATTTTTTGGCTTTATGTCCAGCCAGCACGGTCACGCCTTCCCGGCGAAGGGTTCCTGAAATGAGGGCGGAGACGTCCGCATCCTCGCGAGAGAGCAGCGACGGAGCCATCTCGACTATGGTGACTGAGGAGCCGAGGCGTTGGAAGGCCTGCGCCAGTTCACAGCCTATGGGGCCGCCTCCTATGATCAGAAGGCGCCCGGGCAGCTTACGAAGATTCCATATCGTGTCGGAAGTGTAATAGGGGTGATCTTGGAGGCCAGGTATGTTTGGCACCAGTGGCGAGCCACCGGTCGCTATAATCAAGTTGCGGGCTGTGATGCGGCGGCCGCCTACTTCGACCTCATAAGGGCTAAGGACGCGTGCCGTGCCTTGGATACAGTCGACTCCGAGTGATTGATAGCGCTCTATAGAGTCATGGGGCGCGATTTTTTTTATCACATTCTGGACGCGGTCCATGACGTCAGCAAAGTCGAAATCAATGCTTACAGACTTGAATCCGAGGTCTTTTGCCTGGCTAGACAGGGCTGCTGCCTTTGCCGTGCGGATGAGGGCCTTGCTGGGTACACATCCAGTGTTGAGGCAGTCGCCGCCCATAGCGCGCTTTTCGATGAGTGCCACCTTTGCTTTGACGGCAGCAGCAATGTAGGCCGACACCAAGCCGCCGGATCCAGCACCGATCACAATGATGTTGAAATCGAAGCGTCGCGGCTTAGGCCACTTTTGCAGTATGTGCCTTTTTTTCACACTTGTGATCACTCTTTTGGCGAGTAGAGGAAAGAGTCCGAGCAGAGCAAAAGAGATCAGCATTGTTGGCGACAGGATACCGTTAACGCGGTCGATCTTCGCTAGTTGAGTGCCGGCGTTGACGTAGACGAGAGTTCCCGGAAGCATGCCTAACTGACTCACCCAGTAAAAAGTCAGAGTACGGATCGGTGTTAATCCCATCGCTAGATTGATCATGAAAAATGGAAATAGAGGCACTAAGCGCAGGGTGAAGAGGTAAAAGCTGCCATCGCGGCGGATACCTTCATTGATGGCGCTGAGGCGGTCGCCAAATTTAGTGGTGACGATGTCACGCAGTAGGGACCTGGCCGTGAGAAAGGCAAGGGTCGCTCCGATGCTTGAGGCGAACGATATCACCACAACTCCGGTGCCCAGGCCGAATAATGCACCGCCAAGCAGCGTCAGCACCGTGGCGCCAGGCAAAGACAGGGCTGTTGCTACGATGTATACGGCAGCATAAACGGCTAGTGTCTCTAACTTGTGTAGAGCGTAATAGTCAGCGAACGCCTGCTGCTGGGCCTTGATGTAGTCCAGGCTGAGGTAGTGCAATAGGTCGAAGGTATAGAGGCTCGCAATGACGGCGCCGATTGATAGTGCTGCGAAGATTCGGAGTAACGTGTTGCGCATCGATTTAGCTCTATAGTGGTGGATGATGCATTGTGCGTTTTCATCCTAGCATGGGCCTTCAGAGATTAAAAAATAATCTATAGATATCATATACTTGTTTATAATTAGTTGATTTTTATAATATGATTCTATAATCTTATTAAGAATTATGACTTGCCCTATGAAATCGAGGATTTAATGAAGTCTAAATCCCTTTTTGCCTCCGGGTCCCTTGTGTCCGCTCTACTCCTGACCTTCGCGGCGTTGTGCTCAGGTGCCTGCTCGCAGTTCGATGAGTACGATGGCTTTAATAGAAAGAAGGCTGACCCGGCACCGGCGTCGCCTAGCAGCGTAGATGCAACCAAACCTAAAGTTCCAAGCAGCACTAAAACCAATGGCGCTGGTGGCGCTACTGTAGCTGCACAAGCGCAGACTGGCGCTCAGTCTTATCCGCTGACGACCCTGCTGCCGTCCAAAGGCACAGTGATATCTCCGTATGACCAAAAGACGCTGGAATTACCGTTTGCGGTAACCGGTGGCGCCGTGTCCGCTACAATCAACGATTTTCGCTTCCAATGTAAGCGGGAGAATCAGTCAAATTTCAGCCCTTGTCCAGAACCATACAAATACACGTTTAGTGATCTGAAGAGCGGCACGGTTTATTCGTTGACCGTGCGTGCGGTTAGTGTCAGCAAGGGAACTGTGGCTAAGCCTGACACGATCAGCTTCAGAGCAAAGTGATGCTTGCTTAGGTCTTTTTGTCCGCTTACTTTATTTGTAAGCAGGTAAATCTGAGGACAAATTCTGAGGAAGATCTATGAAAGTAAGCTTGCGTTATGCTGCGTTAGTTCTAGTCATTACAGCCCTTAATGCTGGCTCATGCGCTAAAGTGCGGAGTGACGATCAAGCCTCGGCGTTGCGTAGTACTAGCGATCATCCGTTCACAGAGAGTTATCAATTTATTAGCTTTGGTGAAGATGACCTCTATGCGGCGCTTTCTTTAAAGCCTGATTCGCTCGACAGAAAATTTGATTCTGTCAATGGTCAGTGGCTTAAGGTCGATGCTAAGCATGTCAAATTAACGCAGGATTCTACTGGTTCATCCGAAACTATTTTGATCAGACGCACGGAAGATTTGAGCAAGATTTTTGGTCGCACCCTGGTGACTAAGCGCAAAGAAAAAATATCTGATGAAGGGCCGCTCAGTTTTCGGTCTATCACTCTGAACCAAGATGGCACATTTAAAGCTCAGTCTTTTGTTGGTGGAGCCGAGGTCAAGGGGGATTATGATCTTGGATTTAAGCCTGTTTATGATCGTGAATCTATCAACAGTGCCCTTGAACATGTACTCATAAGCGCAATTGCATTTAATGTTGGCGGGGTGCTGAATCCGATGAGCTTT
>JAPLFY010000021.1 GCA_026390435.1 Pseudomonadota bacterium | reverse complement strand
GCCAAGTCAAGCGGGCAAGCCGACGTAAGAAATCTATCTGTGAATCGCTTAGATTGGCAGTGCTTGGTATTATCGGCCGACTCAACCCATAGGCAAGCATCGGCGACATGAACCAACTGAATAAAAAAGGAGAGGCGCTGGTGACTGCACCCGGTGCTAAAAAGTAAATGGCAGTCAATGCGAATATGGAACTAACAGGAGCTAGGGCCGTGGATCGCAGTAGCGGACCAAAATTGTGGACTGCACGATGCCTAGGATCCGTAGTCGATCGCCAAGCAAGAAGGTGCCGCTGAGTGAGCAGCATCCGAACTATTGATTTACCAATGGCATCGAGGTTTGCAGCGGCTTCGAATGGTAGAAAAACTAGCGCGAGAAACGCGCGGACAAGCCTACGTACAGCACTAATGGTGACCACCTGTAAGTGAGCACCGAGGGGCGCTTCCGCCGACTTACAAAATGCATCCGCAATAAATGAACCTAACACTGGCAGGACATAAATCATCGCTACAATGCCGCTAACGTACCAGGGATTAGGTAGCGTCAACCATCCAAGAAGCAGGAAAGTCAGCGCCGCTATAGGCACCAAGCTACGTCTTAGATTGTCAAATATCTTCCATTTAGCTAGCCATTTTATTGGGTTTTTCTTCCATCTGCGATGCAGATCCGGGACAAATGGCAGAAGCCAAAACGCGATCTGCCAGTCGCCACGGATCCACCGGTGACGGCGCATGGCTTCGTCACAGAAGTGACTCGGGTGGTCTTCGTAAAGAATGACGTCACTAACAAGGCCGCAGCGGGCGTAGCAACCTTCGATCAAATCGTGACTTAAGATGAGATTCTCGGGAAGATTACTCGTCACTGCCTGGCTGAAGGCATCGACGTCGTAGATGCCCTTGCCAACAAAAGATCCCTCTTGAAAAAGGTCCTGGTAAACATCAGAGACCGCCCGCGTGTAGGGATCGACACCCGGATCGTCAGTATAAAGCCGACTAAACCATGACCGAGACGTACAGGGTAAATTCACCGCCACTCGAGGCTGCAGAATGCCGTAACCCCGCGTGACCACCTGCTCAGACATTCCGCGTTTGTTCGTTCCAAATTCAGCGCGATTTAAAGGGTGCGCCATGGTAGCGACTAATTTAGCAGCGGCATCCTTTGGCAGCATAGTGTCGGTATCTAGAGTGATGACGTATTTGACGCTCATTAGCGGACTAATATCGCCTGATATGACGGAAAAATCGGAGGCATCTTTGCCCTTATGACCCGGCCGTCCACGCAGCAGCGCATTCAGAGCTTCGAGCTTGCCACGCTTACGCTCGTATCCCATCCAGACTTGTTCGCTTTCGTTCCATTCGCGCGGACGGTGGAGGAGAAAGAAGACATCCTGCCGTGTCCCGTCCTCTTTTCGCGAACCTGCGTATCGCGCATTTAAAGATTCGATACCTAGACTTGCCAGTTCGACTAAATCAGCATCTAAAGACGCCACCTCAGACGTGGAGTCAGTGAAATCAGTTATGAGAGCAAAAAACAAATTTGGGGCGCGATTTGCTAGATACCGCACCTCTAAGCCAGCGAGTAGATCCTCGACGTTCTTGCGACTTATTAATAGTGTCGGAACACACACTAAGGTCCTGTAGTCGTCAGGGATACCGCCGGAAAAATCTAAGCGCGGCAATAGTGCAGGCTTTGCCAAGGTGGTTACACAGCGGTTAATCAACTCGATCGCTAGTTGGCTCGACGGGATAAGGGCAGCGGCGAAGAGAAAGGACCATGTCGCACTGGATAATGCAGAGTTGGTAAGCGGTGCCATAATCAGAACGCTTAAGACACCTGTAATAACGGAGACTCCACCAACAAATAAGACGTCCTCCCTCCT
>JAPLFY010000075.1 GCA_026390435.1 Pseudomonadota bacterium | reverse complement strand
TGAACGCTGGACTGGTGCCGCTGGTGCCTGTGGCGAAGTTTTGTGTGTTGCCAGTCAGTCCGTTTAGATTCGACAGGCCTGCGCCTGAAACACCTAAGGCCAGCACCGAGGACCCGTTCCAGTATTTAATCTGATTAGTCGCGGTACTGAACCAAGTTTTACCTGCATCAGCGGCCGTGAGGCTGCTCGGGTCACTGCTGTTATTACTGAGCAGAAAAGTCTTAGCAGCAGCCATACTGATGTTGCCTGTGTTCGCTAAATCATTGCCGCCCAGATTTAAAGATCCGGCCATCGAATCACCAGCCCGGTTGACCGGGGTAAATCCGAGAGCATTTTGCTTGGCGTTAAAAGTCGTCCAGTCAGCAGAACTCAGATACCCATTCGATGAGCCGCTAGCCTGCGCCACGGAGATTTGACCACTTGAAATACCGTAACTTAGTGGCGCATTAGCCGAGATCACACCTCGTGCCCGTGCGTCCGTGTAGTAAAGATTGGTACCGCTTTCGGCAACGACTGCGGTGGTCAAGCTTTGCCCCAGCGCAGCGGTAACATCCGCAGCCGCAAGTGACAGCCCTTGCGTTACGCGTCCCTGAGCATCGGTGACGACTTTGAAGTAAGTTCCTGCAGTGCCTACGTTGGGCAGACTCATAGTTCCGCTGGTTCCCGCCGTCACCGCAGGAGTGCCCCAAATCAACTCGCCACTGCTATTTTTAGTGAGAAACTGATTGGCTACCGGCAGGCCATTCAGCGAGAGCCCAAGATTGCCATTTCTATCAAACGCCAGAGTCTTACCGTCGACAGGAACACGCAGTGCCAGCGGCACGAAACTATACTGCTGACGCGGATAAGTTTTACCAGCTGCGGTGATCTCGATAAAAACCGGACTACTAACGTCGCCAAAGATTTGCTGTACCTGCTCGGCGCTCAGTTCAAGTGGGAGGCTAAATATGCCGCTATTCAGATCCACTGCGGTGAACTCGACCGGAGCAGTGAGGGTGCTACCACTGACAGCAGTGTTCCAAAACTTTACCGAGATATCGACCGGTCCATCGACTGGGGCACCCGTGGACTGCGTGAGACGCCCGCTATATGACACCGAAAAAGGGGCCGCGTACGCTTGCGAAAGAGAGACCAGGCTCGCCGCAAATGCCAAACTAAACACGGATAATCGGGCGCTGAGTGAGGCCCTCATAGTGCACAAGGCTAGTTGTTTGAAAGTCGACATAAGCAGACCCAAGATTTGTTAACGGGGAATCTCCCCTGTTATCCATCTCAGCTGTTCGTCAACAAGTCCCTAAAACTTTAGAAAAAAAGGCAATAATCCAATATTATTGGTATTCATGAGAGCGTTTTTTGTAACGGAAAACTCGACGCCACTGGTAAACAAAAAAATACAATCGTTACAGGCACATGCGAAGTCCCTAAGATGGGGGAGGTGCCACCCGTCCAGGATCGCTCTGTTTTATTACCTATGTGTCCGGTTCATACCCGGAATCCCGGAGTCCGAAGCTGACCTCGCTAAACGCAGTCCCCAGCCCACAACCTGTTTAGAAACGTTTCCCAAGGCAAGATTTCAATCCCATCCTCGGTCCGGCGCTCGGTCTCCACGTCACAAACTAAGAGGAACCGTTTAAAAATACGCTCTTCAGCCAAGGCACGAAGCCCTTTGAGATGCTTCGCTGTTGGGTTACTAGTCGCCTTGATTTCGATAGCAATGTCTCGTCCAATAAGCAGGTCGACTTCAAATTGACTGGTCGACCGCCAGTAGCACATCGGGGTTTGCACTCTCTGATAAAACAAGTATGCGCGGACTTCGAGAATAATAAAGTGCTCAAATGCATCGCCGAAGGCCTTGCTACCAAGTTGAATCATGCCCCCTCTGGCTAAGTGCCGAGTCACGCCAAGGTCAAATAAATAATGCTTAGCTCGGCTGGTAGCTTTGCGCTTTAGCGTCTCGGTGAATCCCGGCAAACGAAAGCCAATCAACGTGTCTTCAAGTATTTGAATATAGTTCTTTAAAGTACCCGGCGACACTTGCAGGTCACTAGCAAAACCTTCGTAGTTTACCTCCTGACCATTACAGCGAGCTATAACATCAAGAAATTCCGAAAACGCACCGACGTTGCGAGTCGCAGCCTCAGCTTTGATTTCCACGCGCAGATATGTGTCTACGTATGCGGTAAGATCCTCATCCGGCTCATCGCTTGTATAGACAATTGGTAGTCCGCCGTTATTCATCAGGCGAGTTAGGGAAAAATCCGAGATCTCACGTTGACGTCCTCCCCGGCGTGAACGCCTGGCAATTATACATAAGTTGTCTCAGGCTCCTGTATCAGAGCCAGGTTATGCATAAAGTCTTTAAGCTTATGCCAGCCGCGCCATAGTACTTGCGCACCAGGAAATCCGTCAGAT
>JAPLFY010000144.1 GCA_026390435.1 Pseudomonadota bacterium | reverse complement strand
ACGAGTGATTTTGAATTATGCTTTGACAGGCTTTGTCACGGGACGGGAACCGTCCTCAGGTGTGGAGGGTGGGGTTGCCCGCCCGCTGAAGCACGAAACTTCGACTATACCGGAGCGCTCTCGTGAGAGAGCGTGAGGATTAGTCGGGGTAGTTCATCGACGTCTTAAGCGCTAGCGACTTCTTAATCACTACTATGATTTCGTCGGTGAGATGAGTGCTGTGAGCAACGATATGCTTCTGGAACCTTTGATAATCTTCCGAACCTTCCCCGTGTTTGCGCCTAGCGTGAACTGCTAAACGCTGAAACTGGAGTGTCACCCACAGATTCCACTGACGAGCCTAAAAATCGCGCCTAATCACCACCGCACTAAGGCCGAGCCCCACATAAAGCCAGCGCCAAAAGCAGTCATACAGACTACATCGTTGGCTTTAACGCGACCGCCCCGCACGGCTTCATCAAGACACATAGGAATGGAAGCTGCCGAGCAATTACCGTAGCGGTCCATATTGTTGTGCGATTTAGTAATCGGCTGGTCTAAGTTTTTCATGACTGCTTCGTTGATGCGCATGTTTGCTTGATGAAACAAGTACAGATCAACATCGTCTGCGCTGAGTTTATTGTGCGTCAATGCCTCACGCACAACCTCAGGCATTCGAGTGACGGCGTGCTTAAATACATTTCGCCCGTCCATCTTTGGATACTGGCGTCCAGCTTCGAGGTCTTCTTTGGAAACCATAGGCCAACTACGAGCGGAGGGAGTTTCCAGCTTGAGCAGGTCGCGGTGCGCTCCCTCTGCATGCAGGTGCACGGACATCACTCCACGATTTGGATCATCGCTCGGGACCAAGACTAGAGCTCCGGCACCGTCACCAAATAAAACAGATACGTCACGACCAGCGGTCGTAAAATTCAATGCCCGTGAGTGGCACTCGGCACCGACGAGGAGGACGCGTTTATAAAGACCCGAGGTAATAAAAGCCTGGGCCACATTTAAGCCGTAAATAAATCCGGAACACTGATTACGAATGTCGATCGCTGGAATTGTGCCGCAGCCAAGGTGGTCCTGAAGAAACGCACCTGATCCAGGGAAATAATAATCTGGACTGAGCGTAGCGAAGACGATCATGTCGATATCTGAACTTTTCAGACCGGCCATCGACAGCGCCGACTTCGAAGCTTCCAAAGCTAAGTCGGACGGTCCTATGCCTGCCTTAGCATAACGCCGTTCACGAATACCACTGCGCTGCTGGATCCACTCGTCAGAGGTATCCATCATCTTCTCAAGATCTTTATTTGTATACACGTCGGGTGGCACGAACATTCCCGTGCCTACAATTTGTGCGCGTGGAGGTAATGGCATACTCTGCAGCCCTCATCCAAATCTTTGATTCGGCACTACCTTAGTACGCTTAGCGTCGTATTTCCATGGATTTATGACCATTTGTGACACTTTTAGCCACGGTAGTTTCGTGATATCGACTGATCGCCACCGCGAGGGATTCGCCAAGTCGGCGTAAATCCCGCGGCTTCATCCAATGGCCTGTGCGACCGGCAAAGCCGTAGGTGGACTCAAGCGTCAGTGCCATGACCCGATCTTGAAAATGACGCCACCACCAACTCTCGGGCAGTTTTTTGTTCACAAAAGCTCTACCGCCATCACTTGGTGGTGAGGCCAACATGTCGGTGCCGTACTGTTCAGCCAGCAAACTTATAAATTTTATTTGTTTCTCGAACAACTGCGACTCGGCCGCGGTGTAGCCGCGCTCTGCCGTGCCAAAATGAGGAAAGGCAAAGACTAGGTCAGTAGGTTCACCCGCCGAGGAGTGTAAATTAAGGGCCATGCTAACGGGAACACCAGTAGCCAACAGGGCGCGAAAAGCACGGTTCAGCAGCAGGATCTCGGACGGCACATGCTGATGGTCCAAATCGAGGTCGCGCCCACTAATCCACTTCCCCTCTAGATTAACCCCATCAGGAGTCGTCCGATTATTGCCGGCAACCACGCCATCAACATTAACCATTGGAATAATTGTGAAAATTAAGCGCTCGCGCAGCGACTTAGCAAGCGGCTCGTCGCTCAATAGATAATTAACCAAGCCCTCAATCACATAAGATCCTCCGACCTCACCCGGATGCGTCCGCGCATGCAGGATCACCCGCTGCTTAGGCGCAATGGAAGCAGAGTCGGTGATCGTTAGTATCGGGATGGGAAGTCCACCTGGTGAGCGACCAATATCGCGCAGCGTGACACTGGGATGCCCGGACAACTTGGATAAGTATTTGCTGAGGCGCGTGTAATGATACGGCACATAACGCGCAAACCAAATCTTCTGACTCGGAAACTGACTAACGATCTGCATGCTAGTCGCCGTAGGGCGCGTCACCGCTTCTTTGGGAAACTGAATCCAGTCGATATTATCGAGTGAATAAAACGGCAGAAAATAGGCCGGCATGCCTAGACCACTCAGGGTTAAGCTGACCTTTTGATTGACCGGCAAATCATCGATGCGAAAATAAAACCACTGCCGCCAGGAAAGTGGCAATGCATCGTCGTTATCGTTGCGAAGCTGCAAAGTCCACGTGTCACTGGCTACTTTAACGCTCCGGCCAATATTTCCACTCTCAAAATTAGAGTAGTTACGGGAGGTTGCGCGCGCGCCCGCACCAAGTTGGCCAAGCTTCATCACGAGAGACAAGGCCCCAGTATCGCGCTGAAACAATTCCCCTACTCTTTCGCGGTAAACTAACACCGCCGCGCACGCAGCGATCGCACCTACGCCGACAGTGAGCGACAACCACCACCCTAAGCCCGCACGCTGCCGGCGGCGCAAATAATTTGATCTTCGTGCAACGATTTACCAGATCTCCTCGTCGAGGCTCCTTTGGTCGCCAAAATCTGGCGCTGCACTTTCGTCCAGCTCAGACTTCCCACCAGCCCCTGGTGATTCAGTAGTAGCGCCAACATCACCAAAAACGCTATCAGCAGTCGCTGCAGCTGACCCAGGCGCAGCCATAGAAGCTTCAGTCGGCACTCCACCTGTAGCCGCATTAGGTGCCTGTTGACCGGTTTGGGTTCGCGGCTTAGCGTTTGGCTGCTGGGCGCTGGTAGCCGATGGTGCCGATGGTGCTGATGCCGTAGGTGACTTTGTCGTCGGTGGTTCAACTCGCTTACCGCTGTCGTCGTAGTAGCGTACGTCGTCCATGTTTACGCCCTCGTCGCCATCTTTGGCTGCGGCCGACGCACCACCACTAGCACTACCAGCAGCACTTCCAACACCGGGAGTGCCTATCTGATCTTGTGCACGATACGGGCTGAAAAGGCGCAACGGCGCTCCGTTATTTAGCGGCATGTTGATAGTCGTTTCCACAATGTTGGCGCGAAACTCATCGCTCGCCGCACTGGCCGATTCACCCTCTTTCGAGCTATCTGCGGTGGCAACCGCCTCTTGCTCGGCTGTACCGCCAACAATGACACCGCGCGGCATATCGATCGCCAGCGGGGTGGCGCGCTGTTCCGCTTTCAAAGGCCATTCCTGCTTAGCTAGCATGGTCAAATCGAGCGCGTCCAACATGTCGCCATATTTTTTCTTGTCGATAATTTCTTTAGCGAGGCCGATCCAGGCGGGCAAGGCACCGAGGGCACCGGTGATATTAAGACCGCCGGCACGCATCTGCATGTTCCGGTCATAACCGGTATAAGCCGCCAAAACGTAACTATTCTCTGGATCTAGCGGCGCCCCCTTCTCGACCGGATAAGGCACAAATCCAGCAAAGTTCGCGTTGTTGTAGTCGTTGGTTGTGCCCGTTTTACCGAACACTGGAATGCGAATTCGCTTCTCACCAGGTAAAGGTTTGCCGGTTTTATTCTCTTTGCCAGGAATATTGTTACCTTCTCCGCCCAGCGTCAAATACAGCTCAGAGCGGGCCCTGCGCCCCGTTCCGTGAGTCACGACGCGCCGCAAAATCTCGCGCATTTGTAAACCAAACTCTGGCAGCACCAACTGATATTCAGTGCGTTTAGGTTCGTACAGAGTATTACCAAAACGGTCCTCTATGCGCCTAATCAAGCTCACTTGGTTTGGTGGACCTTCTTTGAAGAACCGGTAGGTTTTACCGCTCACGAAGGTTTGATAGATCTTGGCCACCTCGGCTAAGGTCACGACGTTCGTACCGAGAGGAAAGGATAGAACTGGTTCTATATTACTGGTGACACCCATTGCTTTAGCTAGAGACACCAGATAATTCAGGCCAACCGCAATCCGGAAGTCATGGTGGTTGTAGTAGCGAAACAGGTCGTAATCTTCTTGGCGTGCCATGACCTCTTCGTAATGCTTAGTCACATACTGATCGAGGAGCGTCTGATTGCCATGCGGCAGCCAGCCATCGATCATCACATCGTTAAGCGTAATGTCGGCAGACCCAAAAAGTGCGCTACCGCCCCAAATTGCTTGCACATCGAGGGGGCTCAGAGGACGACCAGCTGGCAGTATTAGTCGCTCAATTTCAAAACGATTCTTGAAATCTTTCTGTGGAGTTTCGCCAGGGAGCACCATGGAGAAACCGAGGGCTGGCTTGCTCAGCCCCGGGAGCACGCGGAAATGTTCAATGGCGAGGCGCACTTGCGGATCGACTGCAGCTGCCTCCCCACCCTTGGCCTGGACTGCTTGCTCGACCAACTTCCAATCCGCGACTAATTGCTGATCGAGGGTTTGGTGCCGGAGAAAATTGTTGCTAGCCAGGCGCAACTTGACCGCTTTTTGCGTGGGCGAGAGGTCGTCTTTAGCCAACATGATATTTTGCAACTCGGTGGCATAGCCGCGTCCCCACCACATTTTTTTTAAACGTTGCTGAAACTCGAAACCCGATGAGTACTGAATATCTAGGATTAGATCAGCAACCGCATTATTAAGCTGAAATTCTCGTACACCCTCGTTATCAAGCTGCACTCCCATGGCGCGAGCAACGCGGAAATGAAAGTCACGGGGCGATTCGCCACCGTGTGGCAGCAAGTCCATGACGCCCATCAGCTGTTTGAACTGATCGAAATTTAATTTATCAACGATCTTGCTAGTCAGCGATACGGATGCCGTATTCTCCGACATGATCCCAGCCCAAAGCATCGACACTTCTTTATACGGACTGTCGTGGTCAGGACGCGGGTAGTAGAAGCGGCTTTGAAACGGGAAAATTTGCCGCTCATTATCGAGTCGGTCCAGAATTGACCAGCCAAGCTGCAGTGCCGCGAAGTAAACTACCGGCTTAAACACAGAGCCCGGCTGGCGTTTCGCCTGCATAGACCGATTAAATCCATGGGTATCAAAACCAGAGACCACTGCCCGGATCTCACCTTTATCGAGTGCAATCAGACCGCCATTGACGCGCGGTCTTTTCATCATCTCGCAAACGCCTTCATGAGTATCTAAATTGTACTCACGCACCTCGACATAGAGTACATCGCCAACTTTAATCTTTTTCACGATGTCGGCTGCCACTGTTTCTGGCTTCTGGTAGTAAGGCAGTGCAACTTGCGACGCATAGCGCTTGAGCGAGTCGTAAGGAATAGTACAGCTTGGGAGGCCAAAGCTGAGTTTCAGCTCTGGCTCTTTAGGTGTCCCGGCTACTGCTAAGACTTCGCCAAAGTAAAAATCGTTAACGGTAAGTCCACGCAGTTTTCGGAAGTACTCTGCACGCTCCTGCTTGAAGCCCTTTAGGATACTTTCTAAGCGCGACAAGTTACGCCGCACAGCTAACTGACCTGCCTGCTGCAGCTCGCCGTCAATCGTACTGAAAATTTTCAAACCTGCAGCGTTTAGCTCGCGTGCATCGTCCATGCCTAGAGCTTCTAGTATCTCTTTACGGTGGAGCTGCTGCGAGATGAGATCAACTAGTGCAACTTCGTCTGTCCGGAAGCTACCGCGGTTAAACTTGACCGGCTCGTCCCAGGCTTTTTTGAAATCTGGCTCGCTAATCCACCCTTGCTCATACATGCGCCTTAACACGTAATTTTTACGGTTAAAGGCACGCTTGATGGCACGCTCACGTCGCTCGCGCGTGTACTTTATGAAGGGGTCATACTGACTAGGACCTTTTACTGACCCGGCGATGAATGCCGCTTCGATGAGGTCGAGGTCCTTCACATCTTTATTGAAGTAATACTTCGCGGCGATGCCAATCCCGCGGCCGTTGCCGGAAACATGGAACTGATTAAGATAAAATTCAAGAATTTGTCTTTTTGAATAAAGGCGCTCTAGCTGCAGTGCGGCAATGGCCTCCTTCACCTTGCGGCTCAGAGTAACTTCCCACCAGCCCAAAATATTACGCGCCGTCTGCTGCGTGAGTGTCGAGGCACCGCGCATGCGACCGCCCTTGAACACCCCGAGGGCCGCTGACACGATAGCTGCCGGGTCGATACCGTGATGATGATAGAAGTTCTTATCCTCGGCCGCGATCAATGCATTAAGCATGTGGCCTGGGACTTCTTCGATCGGGACGTAACGACGGTGGGCATCGCTGAAGATGGACCCGATGGGGGTCTTCTCATCCAACATGTAAATGTTGGTCTCTTCGTTGATGCGAGCAAGGATCGTAGCTTTCTTCAGACTCGAATCGTCGCCGAAGTAAACCAGACCATAGACCACCGCCAAGACACCAAGCCCGCCAGCAATGGCGCTAACTACCAAAGCTGCAAAGCTCCAGGCAGTCATTTTGGCAAAAGACCGAACCGACAAGCCCATCGCTACCCCACTGGTAAAAAGTAACTTATCCTACCATGTCCACAACCCATGATAAAATGATGGGATGCGACCAATTTTAATATTTATCGCGCTCGTTTGCGCAGGACCCACCGCGCAGGCCCGACTTTATGAGTCGTTTGCCGATGTGGCCGAGCGTGCAATTCCAGGCGTAGTCAACATTAGAACTACTATTTATACGGGAAATAAGGACCCGGCGCTCGATCTTTATCAGTTTTTTCTTCACGGCGTGCTGCCACGCTCGGCGCAAACTCACGCCGTAGGCTCAGGCGTGGTGATCGATAATAAGGGCCACATCTTAACCAATCACCACGTTGTCGAAAACGCGAGCGTGATTGAGGTCCTCTTTGCCAAAAGTAAACGCAAGGTCAACGCGACTATCCTCGGCATCGACTCCAAAACAGACCTCGCCTTGCTCAAGGTGAATCTGCCCGAGGGCGTTAGCTGGCTCGACCTCGGCGATAGCGATGCGCTGCGCGTCGGCGATGTCGTCTTGGCGATCGGCAATCCTTTCGGATACGGCCACACCGTTACCAGCGGAATTATATCGGCCAAAGGTCGCGTCATCGGTGCCGGACCTTACGATGATTTTCTGCAGACAGATGCCGCCATTCACCCGGGGAACTCTGGTGGACCGCTCATCGATATCCGCGGCCGAGTGATCGGCATCAACACCGCGGTGGCTGCCGAGGGGCCGAGTATTGGCTTTGCCATCCCGATTAACTTAGCCAGGGTCGTAGTGCGAGATCTCATCCGCTTCGGCAAGGTCAAACGCCCTTATATTGGAATTGTCGGGAAAAATATCCTCTCTAGCGACGAGGTCGAGACGGGCGATACGCTGGGTGGCGTCTACGGAGTGATTGTTACCAACCTGATTGTCGAGGGCCCAGGGCACCGCGCGGGTTTGAAAATTGGTGATCTGATCATGGGACTGGATCAGGAAAAGGTCACAGACATGAACCAGCTGCAGCGATTTATGACTGCGAGAGCACCCTCAGACCACGTACGCCTAAAGGTGTACCGGCGCGGCCGTGGTTTCTTCTATACCAACCTAGGCCTAGATGAATTCCCAAAGGCTAGCGACCTCCCGATCTCCAAGGATCTTTTTTAATTTTAATCGCTGGAGCATCCATGTCAGTTAAATGGGCAGTAGTGACTGGAGCAAGTGGGGGCATAGGCCTAGAATGTGCGCGTGTTTTGGCTCAGAGAGGTTACAACTTAGTCTTAGTCGCTCGCTCGGCTAGCAATCTTGACTCCGCTCAAAAGGCACTCGCGACACCAACGGTGAAAGTCGTGACGATCAGCCTGAATCTTGCCACCGACGCAGCAGCAACTAAATTAGTCGAGCAAACTGATGCTCTAGGTATCATCCCCGAGGTGTTGGTCAACAATGCCGGCGTCGGCTGTCACGGCAAGTTTTTCGACACTCCGCTGTCAGAGCAGATCAATATGCTGCGCCTCAACACTGAGGCACTCATCGCATTGTCGTATCTATACGGTAAGAAAATGCGCGAACGTAAGCATGGCTACATCCTGCAGGTGGCATCCACTGCTGCCTTTCAGCCGATACCCTACATGGGACTTTATGCTGCCACTAAAAGCTTAGTGGTTAGTTTTTCCCGCTCCTTAAACTTTGAATACCAGGCCCAAGGCGTGACCTCAACGGTACTGTGCCCGGGTCCGACTGCAACAAAGTTTTTTGACGAAGCGAAGTTTACCCCCGGAAAAGAATTTGCTCAGTTGATGATGCCAGCAGATGTAGTCGCCAAGAAAGGTATCGACGCTATGTTTGCGCGCCGAGATATCTGCGTAGCGGGAACGCTCAATAAAATAGTGACATTTTTCCCGCGCTTTGTGCCGGTGCGGTTCATCATGGGCAGTATGGAAAAAGTCATGAAATGATATGTTGCAGCGGTCGATCATCCGTTACCCATGAGCATATCAATGCCTTGATCCCATTCCAGCGCATGAATACGCCCCCTCTTTTGTGCCACCGGATCCCTAGACCAGATGTAAAACTCAGCGTGTGCCACGCGCCCCAAACAAAAAAAACTGCGTCGTTTCAGTAACTTAATTAATCGCTGGAACATACTCCAAATATAGCCTCCATATTTGGAGTTCGCTCCACAGGCTTGCCCAGGTCCATTTATTTCTTGTAGGCATGGTGCCGGGCTCATCCCTGGGAAATTAAGGGCGGACAGCCTACACACTTGTTATGACTATTTTGGGCCAACTAGGCCTTCGCCCGGATTCTGCTCAATTCGACTTGATCTGTTAACGATTGCCTTAATCAATTTAGATAATAAGTGCGTTAGCACCTTTGGCTACGATCCAGCCGTTACCCAGCCTTCCTGTGGGCCGAGCCAGACGAATCGATTTTCGCCTTTCCACCAACCGCCACTAAAACGCGCAAAATCAAGTCGGTCGATAGGTTGCCGATGTTTTTATTGAGGATGCGGCTGATATTCGCCTGCGAGGTACCCGCACGAGTGGCCAGGGCTTCTTGTGTTAATTCAAGTCTCTTTGTTTGCTTGCAGACCTCAATACACATGGCTACGCGAAAATTGGCAATTAAGACCTCTTCAGGCGATAATCCGGCGGCAACAAAAAGCTCATCGCTACTCTTAAACCGTTTTGTTTTACCTGCCATCGCAAAAATCCTTTATTCTACGCTTCGCCAGTGCGACATCACTTAGTGGCGTTGACTGACTCTTCTTTTGGAAACAGTGTGGTACGAAGATGCTCCCCTTCGTGACAAACACGTAAATGATACGAAATGTCCCCTGACGGTCACTAATCCTGATCTCGTGGCAGCCGGGCCAGATCGATGGCATAGGCCTTGATACTTGATAAAGGCATGGAGAGCTTTTCTCCAAGCTCTAAGAAAGCGAACGCCTCCTTGGCTCGGAATAGGACCGGCGATGGGAACCTTTGTAGTTCCTTAAGAGCAGCGGGATGAATGTTGATTGCCATAAATCGCCTTATATTCACATTATGCTAGATTCAGCATAATGATGCAAGCTAATTCATGGCCGGCAAGCAGTCGAAAAAAGCGTTATTTTCATGCAATGCCAGTTTTCACCGAGTTGAATAGCCAGAGCGGCAGGCAGCATTGCCGACTGCAGATGCTAAAAAAGTCTTGTCGACACCGGTAGGCCCTAAGATTAAAATGTTTAGACCTTCGCGAATGAAGCGTCCTCCACTGAGATCGGCCAGTTGTTTCTTGTCAAGACCGCGCATAAAAAAGTCAACCATCAACCGCCGAGTCATATTTCGATCGAGTGTGCATGGGGCTGATATTTGATCTCTTACCTGAAGCGTGACTAAAGACTCTGATATCTTCGGACGAGAATGCAAAAAACCATAATAATTACAATATATTGAGATACATTCCTTGTCTCGAATAAATTTGCTAAAGTATTTATGGTAAATACCGATAATAATAAAAGTGGAAACCAGCAATGGCGGGTTATGATTGGTATGACGAAAAAAACAAAGAAAATATCAAAAAACACAAAGTCAGCTTCGAAGAAGCGATCACGATCTTCAGCGATCCGTTCCTCCGAATCACTGGTGAACGCAGCGAAGACTACCCAGAGGATCGCTTCATCGCGCTCGGACAAAGTAGTTCAGGACTCAACCTTTTCGTCGTCTTCTGCGAGCGAAAAATCGAGGAAGAGGAAGTCATCTGGGTTATCTCAGCGAGAAAACAAACGCCTAAAGAAAAGCGCATCTTGGCAGGACTACGACTACGATAATTTACCCGAGTTAAGCCCTGAGCAGCTTTCTACTTTTAAAGTGGTCACTCAGGATGAACATGCCAGGTTTAAGCAAATGGCCGCAAAAGGCCGTCGTGGACGGCCTAAAAAACCATCTGATGACAAAGAGAACGTTCATTCCATCCGCCTTTCAGATAAGTTCCTTGCAAAACTGAAGCTGCGAGCAGTTGAGAAAGGTTTTAACGCCTGGCAAACCTACGCCAAGCAGGTGTTATCAGAGGATATCGATCATGGGTCCTAGGACATCCTGTTAGGAAGCCTTTCCTAAATCTCTCAGTTTCTTGCGAATAAGACGCAACTTAGGTTCAAGATCGTTGCGCTCAAATCCGTTGGGAAACAAAATAAATTCAGGGCGCACTCCAAGGGCTTCGGCTAGGAGAATAGCCCTCTCTTCACCAAGGCGAGAGCGTCCGCTCTCGATATTGGAGATATTAGATACAGCCATACCAGTAATTTGCGCCAACACGGCTTGAGTCCAACCTTTTTTGATTCGCAGCTCTTTAACAACTTGGCCTGGGGTTAAAACCAGCAAAGAAATCCGTTTCTTCATCGCTTGCTCCTATAGTCGTGTGCAGTGATGCGCATGACACTAATAATCTGAATCGCACCAGAAGAGCCGATGCTGTAGATGACACGCCATTTTCGGTTAAGCCTAGAAGATCGAGCGCCTAGCCACTCACCCTGTAGTTTTCATCATGATAGCCCTTGAATTCTCGTAAAATGATCTGTCCATGCTCTCCAAGCCGCCTAGCCCAGACTTCATAAGCTAAGAGGATCTCTTTTGGAGCCCGAGCTAAGTCTTTTTGAGCCGATTTTGATTCATAAATTTGGGCTTTAGGCACAAACGCCCTCGCATAAGTTATATATAAATATAACTTATATTTTAGTATAAGTCTAACACTGCGTGTGTTAATAAGCGCGGCTTTTGTATCATCACGCCCGACAGGGCGACGGGCGTTCAAAAATCCCCATCAAAAATACCCACACCAGGACGCGGCTTTCAGGGCGCGTTTTTGGCGTTCAAAAATGGGATATTTATTGAACGGGGGGATCTGCACCGAGCTAGATCGGAATTTTTTTGATACACCGTGGTCATAGTACTCGAACAGCCAACGACCAAAACTCAGGCTAATGCCGTGGCCATAGACATTACCGACGAATTCGATCTGCTGCATGCATACCAGCAAACCTCTAGCAGCGCCCAACGCAAGGCCGAGATCTATCAACTCTATGGCTTGCTAAATCAGCTGATGCTCGATTTGGCCCTGGGACTCTATCAGCCCGGCCGGTACCGGTGCTTCGCAGTCAAAGAACCTAAGATCAGAGAAATCTTCGCACCCAGTTTCCGTGATCGACTGGTGCACCATTTGCTCGTCGACCGGCTTATGCCGCTAATTGACCGACGTCTCATATTTGATTCTTTTGCCAACAGGCCAACCAAGGGCGCGCATCACGCGGTTAGAAGACTGCAAAAGTTCATGCGGCAGCTACCGCCGACCGCCTACTATATGCAATGTGATATCGAATCTTATTTCACTAGCATCAATCGCACCCGGCTTAGGGAGGTCGTATACTGGCATATTGAGCAGCTACCTGAGATCGGACTTGATGAACGTCACTTCATGTTCGAGATTATAGCTAAGGTCCTAGGTCAAAACCCAGCACATAAGCCAATTTACACGGGCAATCGGCATCTTCTTAGACAGATACCCAGGCATAAGAGTTTATTTCATACCCAGCCAGATGTGGGAATGCCGATCGGTTCATTGACGTCGCAATTCTTTTCTAATGTCTATCTGAACGAGCTAGACCGGTTTGTCAAACACCACCTCAAAGCCAAGCACTACCTGCGCTACGTCGACGATTTTGTGCTGCTGCACGAATGTCCCGAACAGCTTAACCGCTGGAAGGCAGAGATCTCGACTTTCCTGGGGCAAGATCTAGCGCTAAAGCTTCATCCCAAGAAGACCTTAATCCAACCCACTCACCGTGGCTGCGACTACTTGGGTTATATAGTCCGGCCCCACAGCATTCAGGTTCGTAGGCGTGCTGTGAAAGCGCTTCGCCGGCGGCTTTACTTCTTTAATCACCTACTTGATCCCGTAGCTTTCCCACACTTTAATCCACCGCCCAACAATCGCTACGGCCGCGACATCCGCGCCGGCATGATCAAGCTACCACTACTACCCACCGTGGGGCTGTTGCAGAATATGATGCAGGTGATTAATTCGTATTACGGTACCATGGGCCATGCCAACTCATACCACCTTCGCCGCAGTATCTACCTGAACCAGTTTCACAGGCTGCAAAAGTATTTTGTCCCTGGCGCTAGCTTCACCAAAATGATCCTACGTCCAGTCGCGCTGTTAAAGAGAGAGGGGATCATTGCTATCTGATCCTTTCGATGTCTCGCCGCGAACTACGGGACAATACACCTGACGGCATAATTGTTGTTGTAGTTGTTGTTGTTGGTCGTCGTACCCACCCAGATCCAATAATTATTGGAATTGTTGGTATAGGCGGACGCCGTCATACGGCCTCATTTAACTCCCGTTTGCAGACGCATCCGCATTGGAATACATAACTTGGCTCTAGAAACCAAGTAGAGGACGTCACACAATGAAAGAGATTGACTAAGGGCAGAATGCGAGCATTCCACACCTTCCCTGCAACTCCCCTCT
>JAPLFY010000052.1 GCA_026390435.1 Pseudomonadota bacterium | reverse complement strand
ACGAGTGATTTTGAATTATGCTTTGACAGGCTTTGTCACGGGACGGGAACCGTCCTCAGGTGTGGAGGGTGGGGTTGCCCGCCCGCTGAAGCACGAAACTTCGACTATACCGGAGCGCTCTCGTGAGAGAGCGTGAGGATTGGTCGGAGTAGTTCATGAGTAGATTTTGATTAATACAGCAGATTTATTTGGCAAGAAGGAGGCTTCATTGGAAGGTTACCGCTCTAGCCAATACAGGCAATTAGCATACATCCTAAGTTACTTGGTCGTGACCGGGGTTGCATCCTGCGGCAAAAAACAAGAATTTGATACTGGTGATGAGCTTGGACCTGCTGTTCTTGGAGGTGAAGGCGGGATCCGTTCAAGTGGTGGGTATAGTACCTCCACTAGCAGTGGATCAAATGGCGCCAAGACCTATGTGACTGTGACCAAAAAGCGCCTGAAACCTCTCCCAACCTTTAACATTGTCGAAGTCACACGAGTCGTTCCTGCTGCCGATGATAGGGCTAGCTGGACCATCGCGACGCTACCATTTGTACCACGGGGAACTACGGACCCATATAAACTCGATCGCATGTTTGCCTATGGGACTGACACATTTTTTGATTCTAGTTCGAATACATCCAACGTCTCAGCCGCAGATGGCGCGTGGCCATTTCGGTTTGATTACAGCTATCCACAGAATAACTATCAGTTTAAATCGGCACACTTGGTTGTGGAAACAATGCGTGACAGCAGTGATACGGAGGGAATTTTCATCGATGGTATTTTCTCAGGCCGACCGCCGAGTGGCATGGTTAATACCACGACGAGCTCAGTAACCGACCACGTCTATGCGAATGTTGGGCCAAGTACTCTTGGCTCTGGTGGCAACACCTATTACATTGATTGGTCTCTTGCACATTATAAGCGAAATCAACGAAACTTTTTTGATCTAAACCTAGTTGACTTGGTGCAAGGAACCAGCAAAACGCCTTACGAATTAGTTCGAGATGGAGAAGTCCAAGCCATCCTTGGTGATGATTCGCCAGCTTACACAGCTTATTTAGTCGTCAAAGGATTAACGATATCAAATGGAGATTTGCAGTGCAGTAGCAGCGGTCCTTTTTCTTTTAAAAATACTTTGGTTCATAATGATGGCAACTCCATTGGCACAGCGGCGTTCACTGGCACAATAAAGCCACTTTATCAGGCATATAGTAATCCTGCTGGGCAAACCGCCACAGAATTTTACTTTGATACTATGGCTCCGGATACACCGGTTGACCAAATCAGTTTGACTACGGCTACTCTTTATCTTCCAGGGGCAAAAAAATCTGCAGGCGCATGTCCAATTCTTGTCGTTAATGGCATTGGTGTTGGTAGCGCGAGTTGTGGTCGTAATGCTGCTAATACCGCAGTCGTTGAAGCCTAGGATGAAGTGGCTAGTCTTTCGAGTGCTTGGACAACCTTCGTAGCAAGCTTATCAACAAACCCTGCTAACCTCAGTATCGACTTGAAAGCGCTTTTTGGAAGCAGCAAATTGGTAATGTTACTTAAACAAGGTAAATTCAACGTTGCCTTAGCGGGTGGCGTAGTCGCTTCGTCTGTCAATGCTTCAAGTACTCAGACTGCAGCAACTACCCGGACTTATGGTGTGTACGTCGATGGATGGTAGGACATTCAACCCCTATTGCTCCAACACACCTCACTCCTTGCCTGCGCCAACTTGCCGTATCCTCACCCCACGCTCTGCCTGAAGTTGATAGATATCCCCATGCCAGTCACCTCTGCTTCGACCCTTTCCGCGG
>JAPLFY010000050.1 GCA_026390435.1 Pseudomonadota bacterium | reverse complement strand
TTGTCGTTAAGCACCAGTTTATTTGCTGTAGTGCTGTTACCAAGAATCGTGACGTTGCCTTGGGAGCTAACACTCGCAGCTGTCAGTGCTCCAGTCGCCGCGGTGCCCGTAGTATTAATTGTAGTCGATCCGCCAATACTCGATGCGCCGTCAATCGTAGCGCCGGTTAAAGTTTTATTAATCAGCGTTTCTGTCGCCCCCTCGGTAACGATCACACCAGAGCTTGGAAAAGTGGCCGTTGAATTTACGCCGGTACCACCATTCGCCCTAGGTAGAATGCCTGTAACTGCAGCTGACTGAGCCAAATTAAGCGAGCCAAAATTTGGTGTGCCGCCAGCACTAGCTGTGAGCACTTGATACTGCGACCCAGTTACCGTCGATACCGGCAGGCTACCACCTCCGACCAGAATGCCGTTGTTGGTAAAACTCTCCGCACCCGTACCACCGTTTCCCACTGGCAGAGTGCCGTTGACTTCGCTCGCAAGATTTACACTTGCTCCGTTGGCCGCGGTCGTCAGCCGGCCCTGAGCATCGACAGCAATATTCGCACGAGTGTAAGATCCAGGAGTAACCGTCGTGTTACTCAAACTAATGGTGCCGCTAGACGTAATTGAGCCGCTTGCCTGCGCCATCGCGATCACCGGTGTTGTCGTGCCTGATGTCACGCTTAGCGGAGCTGTGCCGGTAACATTTGTCACGGTACCGCCAGCAGCGCCGGCGACTGCCAGGGTCTGCGGCACCCACTGTCCGCCGGTATAGGTAAGTATCTGCCCTGAGGTAGGAGCTGTGCTGGCAATGTTCTGGCCCTGAAGTGTAGTGACTACTGGACTACCCCACGCTAGGCGACCGTTATTATCTTTGGTTAGAAATTGATTTGCACTTGGTTGACTAGTTAGCGAGAGAGCTAGCTTGCCGTCAGTATCAAACGCCAACGTCTTACCATCGACAGGTACTCTTAACGCGAGGGGCACGTAACTATACTGCTGCCTCGGGTATGTCTTCCCAGCTGCCGTGATCTCGATAAATACGGGATCAGTGCCCTGACCAAACACGGCGGTTACTTGCGCGGGATTCAGATCGAGCGGTATTGTAAACACGCCTTGATTTAGAGCAATGCTAGTTAGCTCAATCGGGGCTCCTAGCGAGTTGCCCGCATCGGGTGCGCTCCAAAATTTAACAGTCACATCGACAGGTCCACTCACTGGTGCACCGTCGGCCTGAGTCAGACGTCCCGAGTAAGACAGAGAAAAATTTCCACTCTGAGCCAATGCTGTCTGCGGCATGGCGAACCACACGCTTAACAAGCAAGCGATCGTTGCGAAGTAGAAGTTTTTCGAAAATCTAGCCATCGGCTGCCTAACTCATGGCAAAAGAGCGCACCTTTTCTATTCATCTTTAGAGGTAATCGTCACGCCAGGGATAATTCTTGAGGTGTTTTTTTTATTCAAAAATTTCGGTAGATTACGGTTGCCACGCACCCTAAATCCGCAGCCAGCCTTACGACTGCCACTTGGGCATAAAAACATTTAAATACGGCGACTTAGCTAAAAGTCCGGGCAATGGGAGCCGCCCCAATTTTGGATAAGTTTCGATGATACCAATAATTTCAGTAGTTTCCTGAAAGTGCCTGACCCCATGTCTGCCCAAGTCTGAATATGGATTTTCATATTCAGACATGTGACAATAAGTCTGAATATAAATCTCCTTATTCAGGGTTAACATGCGCCGCGAGGATCTCTGCAACGAGCTGAAACGCCAATATAAAACAGGCCTGGCCAGCGGCGTCACCAAAGTCGACGACCCCGAATACCGCAACCTCTGGTTCGTGGTGCCGCCACCACCACCAACGACTCTCAAGACTCTGCCGCTAAAGGCCCTGGCTAATGCGAACCGCGTATTGAACAGGCTGACCGCGTTCGAAGATATGACTGCCTTGGACCGCGCCCTCTCCTTCCTCTTTGGTCGCCGAGAGGCAGTTACCTCGTCTAGAATGGAAGGAACTTGGTCCACGATCGATCACGTACTTACTCCTGAAGGCCTTGATGAGCAAAATGCGGACGGCTCTGCAACAGCGTCCGTCCGCGGGTATGCACAGGCTCTCGAGGACGCAGCCTCCAAGGTGGTCAAAAGGCGATTCAAGGCATTAAACACGCAGCTTGTCTGCGGGATGCATAGGGCGATTACCGAGCATGATCCGATGTTCCGCTATGCACCTGGCAAGCTGCGCACCCCCGGAGAGCCAGGAGCGATTGTGCAGATCGGCGCTCCCGGAAGGAAAGAAGACTCAGTTTATAATCCTCCGCCCGCGGACCATGTCGAGCGCTGCTTAAACGCCGTGATGTCATGGTATCAGGACGATCTGTTGGCAGAGACTGGCGATGCTGGCATCGGCTTGTGGCTGCCGGTCCGTATGGCGATTGGGCACGCACACTTTGAGGGCGTTCACCCATTTCCTGATGGCAACGGCCGCGTGGGTAGGATGCTTTGGCCGCTGCAAATGATACTCGCAGGCCACGCGCCTCTTTACCTTTCCGGGTATGTCGAAGTCGCTAAGCAGGATTATGGCCTTGCTCTTCAATCGGCGCAGAAGCAGCTGCAGTACAGTCCTCTCATTGAGTTTATTTGCCAAGCCATCGAGGCATCGTTCGCCGAGGCTGAGGTCACGCGGAAGTCTCTGTCCGACCTGCCGACGGTCTGGCGATCGCGGGCTAAGTTTCGCGCCGGCTCAGCGGCCGAGCGGGCGATCGAGACTTTGATTTCTTCGCCGATCTTATCGGCAGGAGAGCTCGCTCGGCTTCTGGAGATTCCTTTCGAGTCGGCCTCAAAGGCGCTGACGACATTGGCAGCGCGTGGGATCGTTAAAGAACGGACGGGATTCCTTCGTAACCGTATTTTCGCTGCGGAGGAAGTCATAGCCATCTTGTCGAGGCCGTTTGGTAGCAGCGTCTCAGAGGCGCTAGTTTTGGCTGGACGCACACTGAAAGTTTCGAAGTAGTCTGGTTGATCCGGTCAAAATTCCTCAACGACAACAAGTTAGGCGGTCACCGTTCCATAGGTTAGCTAGGGGGTCGGGCACTGGCGCTAAGCTAGCGAAAGCCCTAGATCTTTTGTAGTCATGTTTTGTGGTGTGCTACTGGTGTCAAAGAGTTGCCGTAAGTGCCCGACCCCAAGAAGCCCCCAAGAAGCCAAGGGAACTGAGTCGCCGCACGGTGAACACTCGGATGTTGGACTTGTACGAGCGTATGAGCAACGCGCACAATTCCAAGGTTAATCGTGATTGGAAGCAAGTCGAACGTTTAGCCCTTGGTCTGGTCACGATTTTTAATGTCCTTGAGCATGGCAAAAGTCTTGCAGATCGAGTCTTCAAAGACTAAATGCCAATCAAGCGCGAGAAATGGGTCGCAGACTAAGTTTGGATCGGCGTCTCCGTCCGCGAGGTAATATATATTGTTTCGTCCTGGCTCGAACCGATTCACATACCGGTCCGATGCAAACGTGATGATGTGATAGGCAGGATCGCGCCGGACAAAGTTCAGGAGAATATCTGCCTTCTCGCTGGAAAAACCGCCCGACATAGTGTCTGGCTCCAGGCCGAGGCAGAGCAGTTCATACCAACGATTTAACTTGCCGGTCCGCTCTGTAAACGCGATTGTATGCGTTGTAGAGGCCGGCAAAGTTATTGGTGCCGCCGTTGATTGCCGTCGGTTTGAGCTGCATCGATGTCTGGCCATTGGCCGTGGCGTACAATGTTCCCAGGTAAGTAGCGCGGTCAACAGGGATGGAACCGAAATTGGTGGTCCCGCCATAGCAGGTGGTCAAAGCGTTTTGATTAGTCCAGTAGCCCGTCACGGTGTTGTGGATTTGGGTTGTGCCGGCGCCGGTACCCCGTGAGGTAGCGCTGGACCACGCCGGTCCGGCGCAAAGGGTCAGAACGCCTGAGGCGTTGATGGCAAAGATGTCGTAAAGATTGCCACTTAACTGCTGACTGGCGTTGAGCGTTAGCGCAATCTGACAAGCAGCGATTTTCAGGTAGCCGGAATCCGCACCGTTATATACCGGAACAGCATTCCCCAAATAGCAGTCGTAGTAAATAATCGTAGCACCGCTGCTGTCGGCAATCATCACCGGCTTGCCAGTGGTAAGCGTCAAGCGACCTTGCGGCTGGCGCGCTGCAGGCGCCGCGCTGGTTTGCAAGGATCCATCTGGAAACATGATGCCATCAGACCCAGTTGTTCCGGCAATATGGAGCCTGGCGACCGGTGCCGTCGTACCAATCCCGACGTTGCCACCATCAAGGACGAGCTGGCGGGTCGCGAGGGCGAAGTCATTGGCTAGGACGTCTCTGGCGCGAAAGTGCCAGCAACGTGCTTATCGGCTATAGCCAAGAACATTAACACCTGGCATGGCGGAAAAGTGTGCGTCTCTGGTAACAACCGTCAGATCATGCTGCTTGGCAATCGCAGCGATCCAAATATCGTTGTCCGGTGCTGGCTTCCCCTGGGACTTCAGGCTTGATTTAATCAGCCCGTAAATCTCGGCGCTGGTTCTGTCGGTATTTATAATGGGGAACTGACAAGCAAATCGCTCTACGTTCAGGAGGTTGTCTTGTTTGCGCCCTGAGTTATGTGCTCCGTAGAACAGCTCACCTAGAACGACATCGCATGATCTTACGTCGCCTAGGCCGTCAATAAGTTTGATAGCATGCGGGTCCTTGGCAAACAGCTCAATGACTATATTCGTATCCAGAAGGTACAACCCTCACCACCCTTCCGCGTCAATCGCCTCGCATCCTTCTGCTATAGCCGCTTCCATTTCCCGTGCCGACTTTTCATCAATTAGGCCAGCAAACAGCCTCACTGCTTCTTTGCCAGTCATGCCTTGGAAGCCCACCCCAGCGCTGAGCGACTTGATAAAGACTGCCACTTGCCACTGCTTGTCCTCCGGCAGCGCTTCGACATCCCGAATGATTTGCTCTGTCATAGCTGGTTTCATTGCCCCCCCAATCCTAACTAACTCTACAGATCATATCGGCTTTTCCACGAAAAACCTTTAACTGATTTGACACCAGCTGATCTTGCGCGAGATTTAAGGCAGTTAAGAGCTGCGAACAGGCAGCGAGTCTAGCGTCGGTCCACCGCGTTGAAGTTGCTGTAGCCGCCGCCGTAAACCGTGGAGTTGGCGGGAGAAGACGACATCTCGATGCCCTGGCAGTAGTGATAGCCTGCGGGCAACCAGCCATTATAAACCACGGTGCCTGAGGCATAACCGTAGCTCGATTGAGAATAAAGGTCTCCGGCACCTGGGGCCTGGGCATTGGCGGCATCCACGCCAATGCTGACGTATAGGGCCCCGGTCGTTGCCTGAAAAATCAGCATGGTCAAGGAGCAAACCACAGCATCTTCGGACAAGCCAAGCACGAATTCATGCTTCCAGGCGGCGTTGCCGGCGTGAATCGCTTCCCAGGCGCTGGTCGCAACCACTGCCCAACTGCCGGTGGCATCGTTCTGGTAACTCGGCACACTCACACGATTATACGTATTCCACACGTAGCGCTTGGCGTTGCTATCTTCCGTTGTCGTGGTTCCGGTGGTGCGAATGGTGCCGACGTAACGGCGGGCGGTGGCGCTGGATTTGGACCAGACGCCGTTGACGCGGCTGATGGCATCGGCGCGGGTGGTGTCGTTGGTCCAGGCCGCACTCAACTCGAGGGTTGGAGTGCCTGAGTTGCTGTAGACAAAGACGTCGTAATTCTTGCCGGAGGTCAGCGCACTCAGGGCTAAGGAAAGCTGCGTGAAGGAGTACTGGCGCCAGTTGGTGCCATCATAGAGGGCGATTTGGTCGTCATTGTACTGTGTGTAATAGATGGTGCTCGCAGCTGTCACATCCGAGGTGCTGATGGGCGTGTTCGAGGTGAGCGTGAGGCGTCCCCCCGGCACCATGCGGCCTATGAAGGCCGTATTCTGAACGGTGGTATCCGGATACTTAACACCCCCAGACGTGGACTCGATGGTGCCGGCCACGGTGAGGAGTTGGCCAGGACTGGTCGAGCCGATCCCGACGTTGCCGCCATCTCTCTGCAACGACAAGTTGCCGCTCCCAGCGCCTTTGTACACACCTATTAGCCCATAGCCACCGTTACCACCTGCAGTACCAGCGACTCGTAATATAGAACCTGTGGTGCCTGCGTCACCGAAAGATGCAGCCCATGAGTCAGTGTTCGTGAATACCTGCAGCGGTGTAATTGGCGCCGTAGTCCCAATCCCTACGTTACCGCCGCTGCGGTAAACATCGGACCCAGACGTAGTCCAGTTGGATACCGGCACCGAGCTAGTCCAAGTGCTCCCATTCGATGTCAGTACGTTGCCGGTTGTACCAGGTGCGACTACCTGCAGTGCACCGGTACCGTTACCTAAGAGCACATTATTTGAGGCTAAAGTCGTAGCACCGGTACCACCATTGGCTACGC
>JAPLFY010000101.1 GCA_026390435.1 Pseudomonadota bacterium | reverse complement strand
AACCCCCAGCCCATCGTAGCTGCTTGCTGTGACGCCGCAGTAGCGAGTGCCCTTCGCAGCACGGATCTGAAGGCTACCATCGGGAAAAGCAATGCCATCGACGCCTGTTGTGCCAGCCACCGTCAGCTTAGCAGTTGGCGCTGTCGTGCCAACCCCGACGTTGCCGCCTAATGGTTGCAACGTTAGCGGATAACTCGTTCCCGGGTTACCGAGTGACGTCGATTGGCCTGTCTGAAGCCAGGCACCGTAAGGAGCAGCATTGGGTATTCCAATATCCAATACAGATGTGTTTCCTGTATTCGTAGCGAGTCGTAGTGAGCCATTAGTTTGAGTCGTTCCTGAAGATGCAGGAACACCAGGTGTACCGGCGACATGAAGAGGCAATCCAGGACCGGTAGTGCCAATCCCGACGTTGCCTAATCTCATTTCTTGACATGTAGCTACATGGTAGCTACACTAGGCACATGGTTAACCTTAGCAAAAAGCGTTGGTATTTTTTTATCTGGGATGATCACAATACCGATCACTTGGAAACCCACAAGATCACGCCATTCGAGGCCGAAGAGGTTTTCTTTAATCCTTATGTTATTACTCCGAACAAGAAACGGCATGGCGCGCGACGATTTCGGATCGACGGTTTGACGGACCAAGGCCGGTATATTCGTTTGATTTTTGAAGACTTTGGCAAGAATACGGCCCGAGTTATTACGGGGTGGGATATATGAAAAAGACCGCATCAAAGAAATCGACATCGCGCCGGCCGCGTCCGGCGCCGACAGATCGCGAGTACGATCCGAGTGAATGGGATGAATCACGAGCGGTGGCCGTGACTCCCGAGCCTCGTCCTGTTAGCGGTGTTTCTACCAGTATTCGGCTGCCCTCCGACATGATTAAGAAGCTTCGTCGGATTGCGGCCAAGAAGGGTGACATCGGTTACCAGACTCTAATCAAGATCTGGATTGCCGAACGACTTGAAATGGAGACAAAGAAGCGCGCCGGTTGACGTTGATAGGGACCTGGGTATAACTTGCGTCCAGGGCCCATAAATCAGCTATACCCATCTGAGCACTTGTCTGGATCATTCCATCCGGAAACTTGACGCTATCCGTTCGGGAAACGCTTGCGCCTTCGAGTTTGGAGCCCGCACGCATTACCGCCCCCATCCCGACAAGCCGACAGGATTTTTGCGGTTACGATTTGAACCAAAATCAGAGCTCGGAGAGTTTTGCTAACGGCGATGAAACCAGAACCCAAGAACCACTTGCGTCTGGCGTCGTGAACATGCTGTTTAGGTTTGCCATGCCCTGGGTCGACCCCACACATTAAGGCTCGACAAACACCGAGTTTAAGAACAATGCAATCCATCCTCAGGTGACACCCACGTCGTTGTCCTCGAGTTGCAGATAAACGGTCTCTCCAGAATAGGCCGAGGTATCAATGGCGGCACCAGTTGGGTTGGTATTGTTATTAACACCAGTTAACGTCCCCAAGTTGGTGTTAATTAGTCGCTGGCGCGAAAGCGCCAGCGACTATCCTGAGCGATAGCGAAGGATCGCGACGCACTACCCATAGCGTACTTCTGGCATAGTGACACCGTAGTGTCGCGTAGCCTGTAATGTTGCTCACCCTTAAGCCACCTTCGCCTTTGCCCCGCTCAGCCTTTGCTTCTGATACCGAGAAATTTGCCGCAAATTGAAGCCGAGCACAGACGCGTACCCGGCGGCTAACGTCGCCGCATCGCTCTTCATTCGACTTTTGCCGAGTTGACCTCCCAGTTTCGTGTGACCAATCAACGCCTCGATTCCGGCCCGGCGATGGCGGAGGCGCTCTTGAACTTTTGGACTTGGCAGACCCTTTCGGCGTTTGACATTGCCAGGGCACTGCAAGCCGCACTCCTGAATGCCTCGCTTGGTGAATGCACGCAGATTGTTGGCCGTCCAATAACCCTTGTCCGCGCCCGCAGATTTCAGTGCGCCGCTGCCGAATAAATTTGCATGCTCTTCGAGCATCGGTATGGCGCACCATCGGCCTGAGTTAAACGCCCGGAGTAAGATAGAGAATAGCTTCCGCTCTGAGCCAATGCTGTTTGCGCTGTGGTAATCCACACGCTAAACAAGCAAGCTATAGTTGCGAAGTAGATTTTTTTCGAAAATCTAGCCATTGGCTGCCTAACTCATGGCAAAATTGTGACCCTTTCTTATTCATCTCTGTAGGTAATCGTCACGGCAGCGATAATTCTTTAGTGCTTTTTTTATTCAAAAATTTCGGTGGATTACGGTCACCTCGCACCCTAAATCCGCAGCCAGCCTCGCGACTACCACTTGGGGGTAAAGACATTTAAATACGGTGACTTAGCTTAAAGTCCGGGCAGCGGGAGCCGCCCCAATCTTGGATAAGTATCGGCTGATACCAGTATTTTCAGGAGTTTACTGAAAGTGCCCGACCCCAGGCTACAAATAAGCCTTCAGGGCTGGATTGTCCCGGCGCCAAATGACGTTGTCGACAAAGTAGTGGTGAATGTTGATGAAGGTAACGAAGACAAACATCGCCAACTGGGGACCGAACACTTCTTTGTTATATGGGAGTACCTGGTCCAGCATAAACGGAATGCCATCGAAGGTCAGAAAGCCAAGTACCAAGATCGTCGCAAAAAATCCAAAAAAGTGCTTGGCGAAGAAAGTCCGGCGAGCCACTGGGTCGGCTGCCTTTGCCTCGGCTTCGACCGTGTACTGGTTCTTTTTCAAAGTTGTCACAAACAGTAGGTATTGCAATGAGTGAAAGAACGGAATCAAGTACCAGAAGACCGAATGATAGAAGCTCGGCAAATACCAGACATAAATCGCAGCAAAAGACGCCATGGCTGGCCATCCAGGAAGACGCCCGTCATTAAGCCATTTGCGAAACAAGACAAATGCCACGACGGCTAGGCTCACAGCCATTAATCCATAATTAACGTCAAGAAGCTGCGGCGGGAAATTGAAGGTATGATAACCGATCCCGTAATGCAAAATTTCGCGGATACCAAGGTTGCCGTTGATGAAGGACATAAACCAAACGGGAAACAAATTCGCCTTAAGCAGACGCGACTCGTTGACAGTGAAGTAATAACCACGGCGGGCTGCAGTCACCACAATCGTGCCATAGATCTGCTTGATGTAGTGCCAACCAACAGTAAAATACATGAGGTTGACCGCATAACTTAAATACTTCGGCGACTGTAGTGCGATACATGCAGCCATGTAGCCGAAGATTAAAGTAGGAGCGACTATGCCCGCCCAAAGAAAGCGTTTGTTGGTGAAGATCTCTTTACGCTTGTCGCGGTAAAGCAGCAGGTAAGATGCCATAAAATGCGGATTATTTACCGCGAACGCCAGATAGAAAGCGGCCCAGGAAATCTGCGACGTATCGGCATTCTTGTCGATGCCGAAGTAAGCTAAAACAAAAAGTAAAATCGAGGCGCCCCCGATCATCAGCACATCGACGGAGGGCGACAGTAGCGAGCTGGGCTTAGGCGCCTTGCCGCTAACGGCCGGACGACGCAAGACAGCGGCAGATTCCATTTGCTACCTCTTCCCAAATTTTAACGATTGAACCTAGCGCAAGGTCTCAGGCAAGCTTACTAGATTCCTTAAATCATCCCATATATAGGGACCCATGCGCCAGCATTT
Organism: Pseudomonadota bacterium; assembly: GCA_026390435.1. GTDB lineage: Bacteria > Bdellovibrionota_B > Oligoflexia > Oligoflexales > CAIYRB01 > CAIYRB01. Next base: position 29,799 of record JAPLFY010000101.1, on the reverse strand, counting down.
GGCGCAGCATTAGCACGGCCTGTTCGCGGGCTTTACCGCGAGGCAGGGCCGCAGCCAACGCGCGACCGGGATTGCAGCGGGTAGCACACAGAGCCTCTAACAGAGGCTTTAAAGCTTGCGGTACTGCCAACTCATCGCCGTCCACATAGAAATAGATCGTTGCTCCAGCAGGAGCAAAAAAAGCAAAACGGCTGCGGTCGCTACGCCACACTTTACGATCAGACTTAAGCAAGTCGTTCAGCTTTGACTCGGCTGGCATGCGTCGACGCGAAGGCTCTTTATTGGCTCCCGGTAGGCGTGTTACATGCACCCCAAACCAACGCCCAAGTAAGTCGTTATGCGCCAATGGGGCACGAAGTATGTCCTCAACCCGAATGAGCGCTGATTGAGTGATCTCACCAGGACTCGACTGAAGGGTTAAATCTGGATCGCTATACATTTGATCGGTAGTGACCAGATCCATTAAATTTTTCGGTAAATTGTAGAAATCTTCGAGCAAATCACGCTGCGCCGGCGCCCTAAAGCCAATCGAGTAGGTCATACAATCCGCGGATGCCACTCCGTAGTGCGCCACTCCTGGTGGTAAATAGAGCATATCGCCAGATTCCAAAACCCACTCGGACTCGGGCTGAAATTTTTTGAGGATTTTTAAATCCACGCCTGACACTAGGGTACGGTCACCTTGCTCAGCGATTTGCCAGCGACGACTCCCCATACCTTGTAATAAAAACACATCGTAGGAGTCGACATGCGGTCCGACACTGCCGCCGGTCGGAGCAAAACTGACCATTAAATCATCGGCCCGCCAATGGGGCACAAAGCTAAACTGATCAAGAATTAGTGCCCCTGATTCTAGCCATTGCTCGACGTTGGATACCAGTAGGCTCCAATGCGACTTAGGCAAGGCCGTCAGTCGTTCCTCGCTAAAAGGACCGTGTTCTAGCTGCCAAGGGCGGCGACCGCCTCGCTCCAGAACTAGCCTAGCTGAGACACCATCCTGCATGGCCAAACCAGCCAGCTCATCTGGGGTCAATAAATCCGAGAAGTTAGGCATGGCGCCGCGGATCAGCAGGGGACGCTTTTGCCAGTAATCGGCGAGAAACTGCGCTGGGCTCATCCCCCCTAAAAGAGTGAGCGCTGCCTTTGACTTCCTGTTATGCTTCGCCCCGCTATGTTGAACCTTAGACATCCTAACCTCAATCATCGTTATCTGGTCGCTCTTGGCAGCAATCTTGGAGACCGCTCCGCCCAATTACGCGCCGCCGTCAGCGCTGTCAACAGCAGCATCGGTCCGGTGCTTGCAACTGCACCATTTTATGTCACTGAGCCAATCGGCGCAGCCGATCAGACATTCCTGAATTCTGCTGTGACCGTGGCATCCAGTCTAGACCCAGAGGCGGTGCTGAGCGAGCTACTGCACATTGAGACCAAATTAGGAAGAATCCGCGCGGAACGTTGGGGCAATCGTCTGATTGACCTAGATGTACTGCTTTGGCAACGCCTCGACACTGACGGCCGTTGGGAGAGCGCCTCGTGGGCCAGCCCTACCCTATCTGTGCCACATCCCGAGATGCTAAAGCGCGCCTTTGTCATGATACCAGCAGCGGTGATTGCCCCCGACTGGATCCATCCGCTCAGTGGCCGCAGCTTACAGCAAGAAGTAGGCAATCATGAATACAGTCAGTTACATTCACTCAGCTCAACTGAGCAACTGCTTGCCCGCGAGCTGGGCATAGTAACCACCGCGGCCCATTAACTCGCTGTGCGTGCCCTGCTCGACAATCTGACCATCGGCAAAAACTAAAATTAAATCGCAGTGAATAATTGTACTCAGCCTGTGTGCGATCACTAAACATGTGCGACCGGCCATGAGTTCGAAAGTCGCCGCCTGAATCATACGCTCACAGTGTTCATCGATATTCGCGGTGGCTTCGTCCAAAATCAAAATGGCAGGATCACGCAGGAGCATGCGGGTGAATGCCACCAACTGACGTTCTCCTGCACTCAGATTTTCGCCGCCTTCAACCAACTGGTAGTCCAGACCATCCTCGACATTTGCGATGACTTCGCTGAGACCAGTGCGTGCGCAGGCTGCGAGAATGAGCTCGTCACTCAGTCCCTGTCCCGCTCCTGATGCGAGTAAATTTGCTCGCAGACTTCCGGCAAATACAATCACATCTTGGCTTACGTAACCAAGCTGGCGACGTAAATGAGCGCTTTTGATATCGGCAATATTGATGTCGTCGAGAAAAATTTGTCCACTTTGCAGCGGATACAGTCTGGGGATCAGATTCACTGTCGAACTCTTGCCCGAGCCAGTGGCTCCCACAAGACCAACCTTCATTCCGTGAGTAATTTTAAACGATACTCCTTTAAGCACCGGTGTCCCCGGTTTATAGCTCATCCAAACATCGCGGAACTCAATCGCGCCGCGCAGCGTCGGCAACAGCGAACCATCGCGACCAAGCACATCGTGCTCTTCAGTTTCTGTGAGCATGCGGCGTACGCGTTCACTCGACACGACGGCCTCTTGAATATTCTGAATTTCTGTCGAAATCACTCGAATCGGGGACACAAAACGTTCGCTAAAGCGCACAAACGCAACCAAAAGCCCCAGCTCCATGGCGCCATCAATCACTCGCTGACCGCCAAGCCACAGCACAAGCACAGTTGGCAAAGAGCATAGAAACACTGCCACAGGGCGAATGACGCTGTTCCAATTTAAAGTGGCAATTCCCGCCTGTAAAAGCTCGGCCGCCGACTCATCAAATTGTCGCTGGCTCCAAATCTCGAGACCAAAGATGCGGATCACCGGCAACCCATTCAAATACTCGGCCAGTTTTGCGTTCAGATGCGCTGAGCGGCGCTTGTAAGTGCGTAGCCAAAATACCACTGGACGGCGTAGAGCGACCGAAAACATTAGTGCCGGAAAGCATACGGCGACGATGATAGCGCCAAAATGCAAATCAGTCACCAACATGGCCGTCAGCACAGTCAAGATGTTGATGACCGCAATTAACACCCTGGCGAGGGTACCGGTGAAAAAATTCTCGATGCCCTCGACATCTGAAGTCAGCCTTGTGATTGTCCGCCCGAGCGGCTGGGAGTCAAAATAAGCGATCGGCAGGCGCCGCATTTTGGCGAAGAGTTCACTGCGCAATTTATAGGTGATCTCAATGGTGGCATGCGCCAAAATCACCCGACCAAAGTATTGGCAGGCGACAGCGCTCGCCTCAAGTGCGAGGAATGCTGCTGAAATTGGCCAGATTTCGGACGCGTCGCGGCCACCGACCAAGGACTCAACGATGCGGCCAAGAAGTCGAGCAGAGTACATCACTGACATAGCCGCTACGATAATCAACGCTAGAGCGGAAAAAAGCTGCCTATAGACATGACTACCCATGCGCAAAACTTGCAGCATGCCGATGAGATCGCTGGCAGCAGCAAGGACTTTATCGTCAGACTCAGCCAAAGAGTCATCCTTCACGGTGCCCCTCCAGGACGCATGCCGTTTTGATGAGCTGCATTGGTCAGGTCAAACGGACTCAACACACCCGCGTCAAGTTGGTAAACCTGATCGCAGAGTTTAAGTGTCGACATCCGATGCGCCACCCAAATCACGGTTGCCCCTCGGAGACGATCTCTCAGTCCGCGGAGGATCTCTTCTTCAGTCACAGCATCCACCGCACTCAAGCAGTCATCGAGCAGAATCACAGAACGTTCACGCAGCAGTGCGCGCGCTAACGCCAAGCGTTGTTTTTGACCACCGGATAAATTGATTCCCCACTCTCCGACCCATGTGTCCAGGCCACCGGGAAAGCTGCGCACATCTGCGTCCAAGCGCACCAGACTCAGAACACGCCACAACTCGGCCTCGCCAAATTCCTGGTCGAGCTCAAGGTTGTAGCGAATGCTACCGGCAAACAGAAATGCCCTTTGCGGTACCATGGTCACATGCTGAGCCAACCAAGTACGATCTAGATCATGCACATCGACCCCGGCGAGCGAGACAAAGCCCGGTGCAACCTCGACCAAACCAGCGCTAATAGCCAGAAGTGTCGACTTACCCGCTCCGATGGGTCCAAAAATTCCGATGTGCTCTCCTGGAGCCACGTGCAACGTGACATCCTTCAGGACCTGACGAGAGTTATCGCCGTAGGAAAACGTCAAATGATTGACGCTCAGTCGCGGGGACTGATCCTCAGGCAGAGCATTCTTGCCGAGAAAGCGTTCTGCTAGGGCCTGTAGATTAAAAATCTCGACCATGCGCCCGAAACTAGCAAAACCACGTTGCCACTCGGCAATGCAATCTCCCATATCGGCTAATGGCCCTTGGAGCATCAGTACATAAGACTGCATGGCAACAAACTGACCAATACTTAGCTGCCCAATCTGCACCAGATGGACCCCCCAATATAAAAGTACTGCATACGCCCCCAAAGTTGGTAGAGCGGCAAGGGGATAGATCTTCCAGCCCGTTTTGACCACGGCAAAGCGGCGCTCTGAGTACTCACGAGCTTCACGGTGGAGACGTTCTTCCCACAAAGCTTCGCTGTGAGTGGCTCTTTGCAAACGAATCGTACTCAGTGATTGCGTCACGGCATCAGACAGCTCGCCTAATTTATCTTGAGCGACCTCATGCTGGTCGCGTTCGCGTCGCGCCAGTTTGAGGATTGTGCGTGGCAGAAATGGGAGGATCACCAGGCACGCTAGCGCCAATTTCCAGTCGATAGCAATCATGGACGCGATACTGAGCACGGAAAAAAAGATCAGATCTAAGCTCTGAACCAGGGTGAACCCATGAATCGCCCGGGTCGCATTCCAATCGCCAGTCGCCCTATTCATGAGGTCGCCTAGCGAGTACTCATGGAAGGTAGCTAGCGGCAAATGTCGCAGCACCTGCCAAAAATGTACCTTTAGATCGCGACCAGACACGTGCGTCTGCCTAGCCAAAAGCTGACGCCAGCCAAATCGTCCCAGTAATCCGAGTAGCAGTACCAAAAGCAGGCTCAGAATAAGCATATTCAGGGTCGCAACACTGCGCTCAGCTCCAATCCATGCAGGCAGCATCGACATGCGACCGCCGATCAGATCGAGCGCCCACTGCACGAACTTCGGAATCATAACTTCGGAAATACTACAGGAGAATAGCGCTACGATGCCGGTGGCATAAGGCAGCCAATGCCGACGGAGCGTCCCTAGATAAAGTTTCCCTGCCGTGGTTGCCATTGCGCTAATCGCCCCTTTTGTGGTCGCAAGTTTCCACTCTACTCCGGCCACGCCTTCGCTAAAGCAAAGAACTCAGCCATAGACTCTGGATTTGCCAAGACCGACATATTAGCGACCGGCTCACCGTGGATAGCCTGCGTCACCGCCAGCTCCACTTTCTTGCCGCTACGCGTATATGGAATGTCACGCACCTGAATAACCTGACGCGGCACGTGACGGGGAGTTAAGCGTTGGCGTAAGGTTGTCTTGATCTCACGAGCAAGTGCTTCCGTGAGTTGTAGGCCTTCCGCCAATTTTACAAAAAGCACAATAGACTCGTCGCCGTCGCTGCGGTGGGCGACAGCAATAGCATCGATCACGCCAGTAACAGTCTCGACTTGCCGATATAGTTCAGCAGTCCCAATTCTCACACCACCTGGATTTAGCGTGGCATCGGACCGACCGTAGACAATCACACCACCGTGCGGGGTGATTTCAATAAAGTCGCCGTGTCGCCATACCTGCGGATTCTGAAAATGTTCGAAATAAGCCGCGTGATAACGCTTGCCCTCAGGATCATGCCAAAAACCTATAGGCATGGCTGGAAATGGTTGCTTGCAGACCAACTCAGCCTTATGACCACGCTGCGACTGCCCATGATCATCCCAGGCGTCTACGTCCATGCCAAGGCCGGCATATTGGATCTCACCAGCGCGCACAGGCAACGTCGGCGTCCCCAGCATGAAGCAGGAAATAATGTCCGTGCCACCGCTGATGGAAGCCACATGCATATCACCATCTGCTGGTGCGACCTGTTGGTAGAGCCAGGCAAAATGCTCGGGCAGAAGTGGGGCCCCTGTAGCTAGCAGCGTTTTCGGTGCATAGCCCTGCAGCAGGGATTTGACGTCGAGATGTTGCGCCATACATGTCGCAATAAACTTAGGGCTGGTGCCCAAAGCCGTGACGCCAAGCTCACGTGCTGTCCGCCAGAGTACTCCCAGGTCTGGCGCGCCCACAGATCCCTCAAAAAGAACTAATGAGGCCCCCGTGGACAGTGCCGAGGCCATCCAGTTCCACATCATCCAGCCGCAGGTCGTGTAGAACAGCAGACGCGAACCTGGTCCGACGTCTGAGTGCAGCATAAGTTCTTTTTTATGCTGAATCAGAGTCCCGCCGACACTGTGAACAATGGCTTTGGGCACACCGGTGGTGCCTGATGAGAAAAGAATAACTAAAGGATCAGAGAACTTTCTCGGAGTAAATTGCAGTGGCTCGTGGGGTGCCGAGGATACAAACTTTTTCCAAGTTACCCCAAGACCTATCGTGCCGGATCCATCAACTCCGCGAGCCAAGTGATCGATCAGGACTGCGCGTTGCACGGTTGGCAATTCTGCCATCGTAGCTTTGATTTGCTCGGCGCAGTCACAAAGTCGGCCGCCATATACATATGCTTCGGTGAAAAAAACTACTTTTGGTTCAATCTGACGCAAGCGATCAGTCACTGCAGCAGCACCGAAATCTGGCGAACACGAGGACCAAACACCCCCAAGCGACGTGGTCGCCAACATAGCAATGATAGCTTCGGGAATATTCGCCACCACGCCAGCGACTCGGTCGCCAGGCCCGACCCCAAGTTGCCGCAGCGCCGCCGCACAGCGAGCGACCTCGGTGCGCAGCGCAGCCATGGTCAGCCGACGAATGGGCGCCCCTTCAGCCACGGCGATGATAGCTTCACGTCGCTCGGGACCCGCAAGCTGAGCTGCTGCATAATTAAGAGTGGCGCCAGAAAACCACTCTGCACCCAACATCCCACCGTGTACCGGCGGCTGATAAACCGAGACCGGCGGGGTCATGAATTCAATGCCGGTGTACTCAACTACAGCCTGCCAAAATTCCGGAATATGGCGCACCGACCACTCGTGCAGTGCCGGAAAATCGGCTAAAGCGTGGCCATAGCGCTTCTCAATAGCAACCGAAAACCGCCCCATGTGGCTGTCTTGAAGTCGCTGCGCAGTTGGGTGCCAAAGTATGTCGCCGTAGGCTGTCATGCAGCCCGCATCTAAGCCGAAATTTTCGAACACCGAAACCATTATTTTACTAACGCTGGGGCGGTACACCCTTATCTAGTTTGCGAGCGATCTCACGCAGTCGGTCCATTCCTCGTAGAGACGACGACGAAGACGAAGACGCCGCACCGGGAGCTGGAGCGCTGTTGACTTCTAATTTAGGGGTGATACCTGAGTTAGAATGGGCATTTGGAGCCGTTAGTGGAGCAGCAACGGTGGGCTGATTGCGAGTCATTTTTTCAGTCGTACCATAGGTCGATGCGGCATAAGCTCGCGGCATCGAACCCTCAGGAGAAACTAATTGAGACTCGCCCGCATCAGCTTCGGCCGACGCAGAATTTACTTCGCCTACCCCAGCCCGGATCTCGGCATCAAGAAAGTTAACGGGATCGTTGATAACTAACCCGAGATCACTCAGCCGACGCTGGAGACAAGCTCGCGACACACCAAAGAAGGTGGCGATCTTGGCTGGATCCTGCAATTTTTCCATCGCACGCATCACCATGGCGCGCGGCAGCAGCAATGCCGCGGCAAATGCATCTGCACGCATCTCGCGCGCCTCTTCCTTGCGCGTGGCGGCTTTACCGTTGCTTTGTTTGCAGTAGCGCGTCAGAGCACAAATCTCCTCCTGATAGCCACTGACCTGCCACTCTCCACGCGCAATAATCGGCTGTATGTCTAACAAATAATGTCCGAGCAAATGCGCGATCATGAACTGAGTAGCCTGAATATCAAGACGCTGATTGACGACCATGACGATACTAAACGCACCGCGCTCGTCCTTTGCAAGCAAGGCACCCTCGGAGCCCAGGCCGAGAAATCTAAGAGATAGCCCAGCGGTTTCCACCAACCCTGCAAGATCAGGCTTCGGTGCAAAAGTCTGGGCACCACCAAAGTAGCGACGCACTAAAATCGCCAGCCGTTCGACATCGCCGGCAGACGACGTGGCAACTATTTCTGGGAATATGGCTATCATTGGTCGACCTCCAGCGGCGGGAGTCCGCGTGATGGTTAGCTACCGTGATGGTTAGCTCCGATGTCTAGGTGGATTACCTAAGTGACTCTATTGTACGATACTTTTTCTTCGGCAGCTGGTAGAGCCGCTAACCTCCAGCAACGCCTAAAAATATGCTTGCTTTTTGTGGAGCTACAGTGCGGGTTCTGACAATTTCCAAACCTTACGTGGCTGCTGCTTATAGGCAAAAGTTGACCATCTTGGCCGAGCAAGGCTTTACCGTTGGCCTGATTTGTCCACCGGCATGGGGATCGCAAGTATTTGAGCCCGATGCTGAAGGTGATCAGTACTGGCTGAAGCGGCTCCCGATCGTGGCCAATGGCAAAAATCATCTGCACTTTTACCGTGGGCTTACCGCCGCAGTGCGCGAGTTTAAGCCGGATATCATTAACTGTGAGGAGGAGCACTACTCGCTAGTGACACGTCAGTGTTTGCAGGCGGCTGAGTCCAGCGGTGCCAAATTTCTGTTCTATACCTGGCAAAATATTTACAAAAAATATCCACCGCCCTTTTCCTGGACCGAACAAGCCGTGCTGAACCGAAGCGCTGCTGCCGTGACTGGCAATGACGAGGCGACACAGGTCTTGCGCGTGAAAGGCTACCGGGGTCACATAGCCGAGATACCGCAAATGGGGGTGAATTTTGACTGGTTTGCGGCACAGCCGGCAGACACATCGGGTCGGCGCATCCGCAAAAGAGACCTCGGCCTGGAACCAGATGCCTTCCACATCGGCTTCGCCGGTAGACTTGTGGAAGAAAAGGGCCTGGACACTCTACTGTCAGCAGCAGCCCAAGCGTTAAAACAGGTACCAAGGCTGCGCCTGGTAATCTTGGGAAGCGGTCCCCATTTACCAAAGTTACAAGCACAATCACGAGCTCTTGGCATCGAAAACCGCATCAGTTGGCACATGCAAGTGCCATCAACAGCAGTTGCTACCTACCTCAAAGCACTAGATGTACTTTGTTTACCCTCACGCACTCGCAGCAACTGGAAAGAGCAATTTGGCCGTATTTTGGTCGAAGCGATGGCGGCATCTGCCATCGTCGTAGGCTCCTCATCGGGGGAGATTCCCCGTGTGATCGCCGATGCTGGCCTAATCTTTCCAGAGGGCGACAGCGACAGCCTCGCGCGCCATCTAGTCAATCTTGCCCAAGATGAAAATTTGCAGCTCACACTCCGGGAGCGTGGTAGCAGACGCGCCCAGAAGCACTATACAAATACTGTCGTAGCCTCCCTCTGGGGCGACCTATGGCGCCATGTAGCTGCCGAAAGTGATTTTAAAAGCAGGTGATAAATACCTGAATTCATTAAAACTTAGAAGTGTCGCTCAGGAAATCCCAGCAATTGCCGACGGTGTCTCTATAAAGCGAGAGTCTAGGTCGGATCCTTTTTTGAGGGGGATGTCATGGGATTGGCACTTTTTAAAGAACGACGCTTGGCAGAGCGGAAAAATCTCACCGGAATTTTACCAGGAAGCTTAGTTCGCGCGGATGGCAGGGGCTCAGTTTCGTGCCGCCCCGTGGACATTTCCGCGCATGGCATCGGGATCGTCATCACCGGCGAGAAAAAAACGCTGCCGATCGGCACCGAATTAAAGCTGGTCGTGACCGACAGCGAGATAGACCTGCGTGTAGCGTGGAGTGCTCCGGACTTCGGCAAGCAAGACTCCATGCGGTACGGATTAGTAGCGACTGATTCTAGCCTCGACCTAGAACAATTATTCACACAATTTGGTTGCCTGAAGTAAAGCCTGAGCAGACTTGCAAGAGCGGCATGTTTCCAACATGATTGATAAGGAGCCTGAATTTTTGCAGCTCTTTACTTTGTTGGATAACTTATATGATTGCCAAATCCGCTCGACACACGACTCGGTGCACCCAGCGCCTTTTAGTGACAGTGGGTGCTTGTTTTTTTAGCCTTTGCACCACTAGCAGCTACAGCCAGACGCGCTATCAGTGGCAAACCGTGCCGAAAGCAGCTTACTACCAAGGAAGCTACCGCTTTCACCGCGTAACGACCACTTTTCGTACGACCACTTCTTGGCTGATACTTAGGCCCGTAGCGAACATTACGATCACAGCTTTTGACGCCAGTGGTCAATCCTTGGGGCCTGTGCGCATTAGCCGGACCAAACCACCGGCCCAAAAATCAACCACGAACTTGAGTGGGATGCCTCAGCAAGTCCAGCCTAGCACTGCCGATTGGGATCCATTAACGGACGATGATGCAGGCGGTGACGGTGACGGCGGCAATGGTAGCAATGGTCAACTCGGCCTGTACAAGCGGCCAACACGAGCATACCTACGGCTGAATTTGGGGCTAGGCAGCGAAACCATCACCGCGCAAGGCGGTATCGATTCATTCCAAGGTTCAGCCAATATTGGCAGTACCGAGTTAAGGGGGGAATGGCAGCCAGCAGGTGCAACTTGGTATTTATTTGCCGCCATCGAGGCGCACAATTTTCAAACGGTAGATTCAAGTAACGCTCAGACCGGACCTAAGTTCCTGAGAGCTACAGCAAGAACCATCGTCTTTTACGATTTAAATCCCGAATCACGGGATAGTTCGGGGAGCGGCATCGGACTTGGACTTGGACTGGCACACTCCCAGATGCCAGTTTTGGGTACAACTGATCAGTTCTCGGGAAGTGCCACGCTCCGTGAGCAAGCTTCAACAGGACTAGTCATTGCCGTCAACGTTGCACTCGCAGTGAACCCAAAACATGCGTTCGTCAGCACCGCAAGCTATCAACCGCCGGCCTTTAACGGCAACCCGAAAGCCTTGGGCGCCATGGCTGACAGCGCTTGGCGCTGGTCGTGGGACAATGGCTGGTTTAGTGACTTTGGTGCGTCTTGGCAGTGGGCTAAATTCACAAGCGATCAGAGCTGCGCGGTCGCTACGTGTCAAAATTTCAGTCAGGCTACCAGCAGTCTTTATTTGGTCCACGGTGGACTGGGACGAAAATTTTAATCATCGGGTGTTATGTTTTTTCAAAAACTACCGATAAGAGGGTTGAAGGCGTTGGTATCAGCGAGGTGTAACGGAAATATGACGAAGAAATTCTTACCGCTTGGTGGACAAAAAATCGCGGTCGGACAAAAGAAGAAGAGCCGGATGTGCGAAATAGTTTGAAAACGCAAGCTACATTCGGTAAAAAATTTTCTACACTGTCGCGTGTCATGATATACTGAGAACATACATGCGACAGAAGTGTTGCGGAGAGTGTGGATAGGGTTCCCCGAATGTTCGGGTAAGCTTTAACGTTAGTCAGAGGAGATTCGCCTTGGTTAAGAAAAAAAAGAAAGCTGGTAAGAAGAAGACGGCAGCAAAAGCCAAAAAAGTTGGCACTGCTAAGAAAAAAGTCGGCGCGCGCAAGAAGAAGAAAAAAGTAGCAGCTGCTGCTGGCACCGCTGGCGCCGTCGTCAAGAAAAAAGCTCGTCGTAAGAAAAAAACGGCCGCTAAAGTAAAAGTGAAAGCAAAAGCGAAAGCAAAAAAGAAGAAATAACTTCCGCTGATTTGCTGATTCTTGGTTTCATTACCAACGAATTAAGCCGGCTGCCAGAGAGCTCGTGGCAGCCGGCTTTTTTTTGTGAAAATCCCTAAGGGAAGACAATTTTAGCGAAGCAATCATGGGCATGGATCGACTCGCGATTAATCGCCTCGACCTCAAAGCCACTGATCTGATTGCTCTGAGCCAGAACCGACACCTTTTCGGCCGCTAACCGGACAATGTCTTCAACAAAGACGGGGTGATCGTAGGCATACTCGGTCACGTATTTTTCGTCTTCACGCTTGAGTACAGGATAGACAGGCGAGCTAGCGCTCCCCTCAAGTATCTCGAGCAGATGATTGATCGCTGGTGTGCTTTGGCCCGGATCAAGATGGACCCGCAGGGTCAGATCTGACCTTTGGTTGTGTGCACCACGGTCGGACACGGCTTTTGAACACGGGCAAAGAGATTTGGCGGCAACCCGCACAGTCAAAGTCTTCTTCGCCTTGGGGCCCGTTACCGCCGAGAATACTACCGTGCTCTCCAACTGAGCGCTATGTCCGCTGATCGGGGCTGCTATGCGGCGGAACCACAAAAATTCCGCCTGTATATTAGCGCTCGTCGCATCTAGCAAAGTCGCGATGGATGTCGCAAATTGATAGTGGCCATCGAGATCTAATGGCACTCCACTAATATTGTCTAACGCAGTGATAAAACGCGACATATGCGTCCCGCGCCGCGACCCCGAGAGGTCCACACCCAAGTTCCAGTGAGCAATGGTAGCCTGTTGCTCGCCGGAGACACTATCACGCACCAAAAGAGGATATTTAAGTCCCGTTATCCCCACGGAATCGATACCGAAACGAGACGTAATCCCGCTAGACTGAACGTCGATCATGGCTCCCCCAGATAGACCAAGCCTCCCTCTATAGCGGAGACAGCCCTTAAAAGCAAATCCCGCTATGACCATGGCTAACCCCCAAAAAAAGCGCAACTTTTCGTTCTGTCTCAAGTTCTTAGACAAACAGGCCGATGAGTTTCTTATAAGAGACAGGAAGAGCCTTTCTAAGCAACCTTGGGGATTACCGGTCCCTGGAAGGAACGAGTCCATGCGGTTCATCTTGGCACTGTTATCGCCTTTGTCTGCCTCCATGGTACTCAGTGGACTGTTGGGATGTAACCCGAGCGGTAGCGGCGCTTTAAGCGTGCCCGGACTTGATTTCAATTTCGGAAGAGAAAACGGTAACGGTGGAGGCAATGAGTCTGAGAAAGCCGATCCGCCACAACAAGTCGCCGGCGCTTACCTAACCTGTGCGTTTCTTGATAGCAAACCAGACGTTGGCCAAAGCGCGGTGAATGGAAAGGCAATTACATTGGGCTGCGGCCTATTCAAACGGGGAATTAAATCTATCCAACCAGCCAGTCTGGCTAATCTACAAACCACCGCAGCGGTGAGCTGCGTCAAAAGACCGCTACGCAAACTGGCAACCACAGCATCGCCTGTGGCAAATTTACCACTGGTCGCTTCTCTACAACCTACAGAGCTACCTTGCACTCTCCAGCTCTCAGTCCGGGACAAATTAGGTAAGGCGGCAATTTACGCCAAATCCATCCCAACTGTGACTCAGGCTAATGCATTAGCAGGCTTCGACGTTAACGAAGACATGGCTGAACAAAAAATCTCTCTGATCGACGATCCAACCACCAGCGAAGGTGCCGCTGCCAGTGGCATTAAAACTACAGCCCAAAACTCTGAGCTAGCAAATTGGCTAGCAGACTACGTTGGCGGATCGATCGGTGCCGACATCACTCAAGCGAACAACCAGAACTTTAACGGCGGCCCGATACTTGGGCTGACTAAGAGCCCTAATTTCGTCCCTAACCTCAGCAGTGCGTCGTTTAACTCTGCAGGCGTCTATCAAGGAGCTGGTGGCTCGGGTGGTGGTGGCTCGGGTGGCGGTGGCTCGGGCGGCGGCATCGGCGCAAGTGGCGACGACAACTCTTCTAGCTCGAAACTGCCAGAGAACGCGCAAGCTCAGAATAAAAACCAACAAGCTACGGACAGCCGACAAAAAAACTCCGAACTTAGCTGTACCAAGAAAGACAGCGCAAAAAACGGCCAGATCAACGCTATCGCAGACTCTAGCACTGGCAGTTCCTCCGCTAACTTAGCACTGGCGCAGGAAAATAATTCGGCCTGTAAAGCGCCGACGACGCCATCGGCAGGGACCAAGCCACCGGCTACAGAAATGACGAATTGAAGTCCTAGGCCACAGCTTTCGGATCCATGGCTTTTTGCACCGCTTCGCCAATAAAATTGAGCATCGTGATCAGCAGAATGATGACGGTGAACACCGATACGATAATCCACCAGCTGGTAAGATTACCTTTGCCCTGGCTCAGCAACTCACCGAGGCTCGGTGTTGGCGGCGGCACTCCAAGCGATAGAAAATCTAAAGCCGTCAGGCCCATTATGCCGTCAGCGATACGAAACGGGAAAAAAGTGATCACAGGAGTTAGTGTATTTGGCAGGACGTGAGTGACAATCACCCGCATGCGGCTACTACCCAAAGCGATCGCGGACTGGACATACTCATATTGTCTAGCCCGCAAAAATTCGGCCCGCACATAAGCCGCTAGGCCCATCCAGCCAAATAGCGACAATAGTAAGAAAATGAGCCCAACTGATGGGTCAAAAATCGAGCTCAAGATGATTAGCATATAAAGATCGTTTTGGGCCGACCAGATCTCAATAAAACGCTGGCAGATCAAATCAAATTTACCGCCCACATAGCCCTGGATCGAACCTAATACGATTCCCAATACGGAGCCCAATATCGCCAGTGTGACCCCAAAGACTACCGATAACCGGAAGCCGTAAATCAGTCGCGCCAGAACGTCACGACCACGATCATCAGTACCCAGGAGGTGATCACCGTCTGGTGGTGACGGCGCTGGGAGGCTAAGTCTGGTATCTATGTACTGATAGTCAAACTTAATCGGAGGAAATATAGCCCAATTGCCATTCCCATTGAGAGCCGCAGCCACAGTAGGGTCATGGTAATCGGCCTCTGCATCGAAAACCCCACCAAAAGTGGTCTCGGGGTAACTCACCAGCACTGGCACGAAATAATGCCCCTCGTACTTCACAAGTAGAGGTCGGTTGTTACAGAGGAATTCGGCGAATAATGAGAGTAACACGGTGATCATCAGGATCCAGGCACTGCAATAACCGCGGCGATTGGCGCGGAAAATTGCCAGCCGGCGGCGAGCGAGGGCGTGATTAGGACGCATCAGGATTTACTCCGCTACCTGGTCAAAAGTAATCCGCGGATCCACCACCACATACATGATGTCACTAAATAGATTGCCCAACACAAAGAGCACGGAGAAGAAAAATTGGCTGGCCATCACCACCGGGTAATCGCGAGCCATCACCGACTTATAGGAAAGCAGACCTAGACCATCCAGACTGAATAAGGTTTCGATCAAAAGACTGCCAGTAAAGAACATAGTCAGGAAACTACCGGCAAACCCGGTCACCAGCGGAATCATAGAATTTCGGAACACGTGGCGCCAGATCACCCACCGTTCCTTTACGCCTTTGGCCCGTGCCGTGAGCACGTATTGCTGCCGCATGTTATCGACCACAGTATTTTTGGTCAGCGTAGTCATGACGGCAAAGCTACCAATATTAAGGCAAATGAGCGGCAATACCAAGTGATGGAGGGTGTCCTTAAATTTCTCCCAATTGTTCAACGCCTCAAAGTTATCACTGTGCAGCCCGGCAATAGGAAATACGTCCCAGAAGCTGCCGCCACCGAACAACCAGATGAGTAAGACACCTAACACAAAACCAGGAACGCTATACCCCACCAAGACGACTACACTCGTCACCACATCAAAAGAGGTACCTTCACGCACCGCCTTGGCCATACCGAGAGGAATGCACATCAGGTAAGTCAGAAAAAACGAACTGACGCCTAACCAAAGGGAAACGGGCAGCTTTTCCTGTACCAAGTCGATCACTTTTTTGTGATGAAAATACGATTCACCAAATTGAAAGGTAAAGAGCTTATAGGTCCAACTTGCTAAGCGCATCGGCCAGGGCTTGTCGAAACCGTATAGCTGCTTTAGCTCATTAATTTGCTCTTCATCTAGTCCTTTACGCATCGCCTTATTCACATCACCAGTCGCGACCTCTCCGACACTGTCATGCCGAGCCTTAGCTACGAACTGTTCAATTGGCCCACCGGGTACAAATTGAATCAGGACGAAGTTAATGAATACCACCCCAAGTAGAGTCGGTAGAAACAGCAGCAAACGCTTTAGAATATAGGATTGCATCAGGGCGCGGGCGCTCCCTTGGACTGCGCCTGAGAAAGCTGCGCAGCTTTGACTGGATCAAACCACATCAGCTCATAAAACTGACGGACTGCATAATAGTCTGGCAGCTTTTCGGGATGACCAAATTTATGCCAGTAAGCCAACCGAAAATTAGGCGAGTGCCAATTATGGACCAACAAGTGCTGGTGATATAGGGCCCTGTCCAAGCACCGAGTCATAAGCTCCAGCTCGTCCCTGGTCTTAGCATAGATCACTTTATCAACCAGAATATCGATGGCCTTATTTTTAAGCCCGGCATAATTCCGCGAGTATCGCTCGTCAGCTGAGGCAGATGCCCAGTAGGTTCTCTGCTCATTGCCAGGTGACTGTGATTGTCCAAAAATCAGGCTCGTCATGTCAAACTCACGCTGGTCGAGCCTCTTGATGTAGATGCTCTGCTCCTTTTCTTCAATCGTGACGTTGACACCGATCTTCCGAAGATTTTGGAAATACGGCTCAATAACCCGCTGCAGCCCGCCCGGCTGGAGCAAAAATTTAAACTCCAGCTTGCCTCCGGGACCCTGCGCGACGCCATCCTTAACCACATATCCAGCTGCCTTAAGCAGCTGCATAGCCTGACGCAGACGATCTGTGATCGGCACTCCCCTGCCCAGCCAACCCATCGGCTTAGAATAGACGTCCTCTGGCAAATCAGCCTTAAGTGGTTCCAACACTGCTAGCTCTTCCGGCGTCGGCAATCCTTTAGCTGCTAGCGGCGTATTCTGAAAGAAGCTCTCGTTTTGCGCATACTGATCATAAAAAAGATTTTTGTTTGACCAGGGAAAATCAAATGCTAGGGCCAAGGCCTGCCGCACCCGCACATCTTGGAATTTCGGCAGTCTTAAGTTGAATAAAAAGCCCTGACCGCCTTGGGTATTCCGGCTCGGCAACAACTCCTTTTTAATATATTTAAGCTGCTCAAACTTGGATCCGACCAGATCCTTAGCCCAGACCTTCGCCATGCGCACGTCATAAACATCGAAGTCACCGCGTTTAAATGCCTCAACCATGGCTGTTGAGTCCTTATAGTACTTAATCACAATAGTATCGAAATTGAACCGGCCGCGATTGATCGGGAGATCCTTCCCCCACCAGTCTGGATTACGCACCAGGGTCAGCGATGAACCTGGCCGGAAATCCTTGAGCTTATATGGCCCTGAGCCAATCGCCTGGGTGGGAAAATCTCCGTGCGCATAGACGTGCTGGGGCAGAATAGCCAACTCGGTGCAAATCAATGCCAGTTCCGGGTTTTCTTTCACAAAGGTGAATTTTACCGTGTGCTTGTCAATGGCCTGCACAGCCTTAATGTCAGCCCAGTAAGATTTATAAAAAGGTGCAACTTTTGCCGAATGGAAGGTGTCAAAACTAAACACCACATCGTCTGCCGTGAGTGCCTTGCCGTCGGAAAACTTCGCGTCCTGCCGCAACTGAACGATCATGGACAACTGATCGGGTGCCAGGAGAAAGCTGGCCGCAACTGATGGATACCTGGTAAACGGTTCGTCTAGCGATGCCTCTCCGAGCTCCTGAAACACCAGACCCTGAATGTCAAGTGAAGTGTCACCTTTGATAGCGAAGGGATTGGCGGTATCAACGCCTCCTTCCATCCCAATCACCAGGGTGCCGCCTTTGGGGGCGTCCCGGTTGGCATAATCAAAAACTTTGAAATCTGGTTTATATTTCGGCATGGCGCGCATGGCGATGCCGGCATCGTGCTCTGCAGACGGGGCAGACGGGGCTGCGGCATTACTGTTCGTAGTCAATGCGGCTAAGGATATGAGGGCACTGGTCGCGGATACGATTAGCTTAGATGCGGGAGTAGCTGTCCATGAGGATTGGCTCGATCTGCTCTTAAATAACATTAAGACCGTCTCCCCTTAAGATTTACACTAGGTCAATTGTGCCCCGGATTGTAAATTACGGATACCCTCTCGCAACCTCTTGCTTCTTTAGGAACCGGACGATGAGACGTGCCTTTTATTTATACCGCATGTGGTGGCTTACCCTCGGCCATCGACTACGCCATGACCTAGGGCGCGAGCTGTCCATACTCACCGCAAGTTGCGTGATGTTTGCCACGTTTTTTTATGTTTTCAATGATTTCCTAAATGTCCAGGTAGCTGAAATTGCTCTAAACATGCGGCACGCTTTTGCTCGGACGTTAGCAATTGTAGTGCTGCTGATTTGCACCGCAGCTGGAGCATTCTATGTGAGAAAACAGGCTGCTCGGAGCGTGATGCAAATGGCCGCACAGCTGGGCGAGTCAGACAATACTCTCCGCACCTACCGTTACCTGCATGCAGGAACCCTACTTTCTGCGTGGCACGGTGGTGCCTGGTATCTGATCTTACGCTGGCTGGAGCCATGGCCAGTCCTTTCCCTCGTAGTCGCCGAGGGGGGTATGCTCATCATCACCTTTATTCTGCCGGAAATTTCAAAGAGCCAGGAGGGGCAGGGTCTTGAGCCTAAAACCAAGCAACGGCAGGTTGCTCGTGCGCAAACCAAAATCAGCGTGCTAACTCAATGGCGATTACAGCAGATCTTGAGCCGCAGCCGACTGAGTCGCATATTTTTAGCACTATCAGTTGGCTTCTTGACCTTAGTCGCGTTAGCCGCAGCGCGTTCAGCACCGCCATTTGTTGCCGCGACAGCCGGACTTGCCGCCGGATATTGCACTGCTGCTACCCTTTGCGTACAAATGGCTAGCGATTTAAAACATGCGTGGCTGGAGCGCGGTGTCGGCGTCACCCATGATGAATTTATCAGGGCCTATCATTACACCGGTGGAATTCTGGGACTCCTAGTAGGATGCAGTGTAGCTATTGCCTACTTAGTTGGGATAGGAGCAGGGTCAGTCAGCCCCACTATGGAAGCGACTATTCTTACCGCAGCAAAAGTGCTCGCAGTTGCCGCCGTGCCGGCGGTTACGGCCCCCTGTCTACTGCTGCAAATTGATGGTCGACGTCTAGCCGTCAATTTACTGCTAATCTTGATTGTGTCGCTGTTTATTGGCACAGCAGTATTCGCCCATTGGTTAGGTGTGCTACTTATACCGTTACTCATCGGCGCAGCAGGCCCGAGTCAAGCTGGGAGGTTTTATCGCGCATGAGCTCAACGATCACACCCGCAGTAAGCGAACCACAACTAGCCATTTCTGGGCTAAAAAAAGAGTTTGCGAGCGGATTTGTCCTCGGCCCCTTGGATTTCACTCTAGGCAGCGGCGCAACGATAGGCCTGGTCGGTAAAAATGGCGCCGGCAAAACCACCAGCTTTCAGCTGTTGACCGGCAATCTTGATGCAACTGCCGGGGAGATCAGACTGGCAGGCCGCAGGCTGACCCCAGACACCGCTGAACTGAAACGCGAAGTTGGTTATTTGCCCCAGGACCCCGTACTGCCTGAGTGGGCCAGCGGTCATGAAGTCTTAAGTTACGCAGCACGATTGTATGGTCTACCCCATATAGAGGAACGAGTGACGTCAGCCGAAGACCTCTGGGACTGCGCTAGTTATAAACGCAAACCTCTGGGCACACTTTCTTACGGAATGCAAAAGCGGGTCGGACTCGCCCTCGCCACGCTGCATGACCCAGCGTACCTGATACTCGACGAGCCATTCTCTGGATTAGATCTTAATCATATAAAAACCCTTGAGGGCATGATCGCCGGCAGGACGCGGCGTGGGCATATCACTATACTAAGCACTCATGTCCTAAGTTTTTGTGCGCGCCTTTGTACAGAGGTGTTAATTCTTGCCGATGGAAAATGGTCTAAGGTTGCTCCCTGGGATGCGCTTTCCTTGGAAGCACGCGAGGCCGAAATAGAGTCTCGCTTCTTCGGAGTCAGGAGTACAAATTGACAGCAAGTGAGCACACCCAAACGACTTTGGGCTTTGGTGAATTTTCACGCCGCTTCGTTGCTCGCTTGTGGCCTTGGTATGTTAGCGGCACCGTGCTGCTAGCAGCCATCAATTTGATCAACCTCCAAATCCCCCAGCTAGCCAAGGAGATCATCAACCGCTTGGTAGCAGCCAATGACCTTAGTGGCGAGCGGGGTACCGCACTTGCCATCATTGGTCTCGGTATTTTAACTATTATCATCCGTTCCCTATCTCGCGTCCTCATATTTTGGCCCGGCAGGCAGGTGGAAACAGCTATCAAATCCCACTTATTTGCCCGCACCATGCTCTTGCCAGAGACTTTTTACGCTCGCTTTGGCATGGGCGACCTCATTTCAAGACTGTCAAATGACGTGAGCCAACTGCGAGCATTTTATGCATTTGGCGTGCTACAAGTACTAAACGTCGCCTTTCTAACCGTATTTACCCTCGCCAAGATGGCATCCGTGCACGCCACGCTGACGATGCTTCTACTGATACCACTCACCCTAACTTTCGTGATCACCCGCTTCGCCATGCCGCGGATGCATCAATATTCAAGCTCAAATCAACAAGCCATCGGCGCCTTGACTAATCGCGTGACCGAGGCATTCGTAAATGTTCACGTCATTCAAGCTAACGCTGCCACAGCTACTTTCGTAGATCGCGCTGCCGAGAAAAACCAGGAAGTGTTCCAGACCGCGATGAAGATGGTCTACATTAGAACGCTAATTTGGCCTCTTATGACCTGTCTCGCCGGCGTATCGCAACTAGTCGTGCTGCTTTATGGTGGCCAGGAGGTCATAGCTGGCAGACTATCTGTCGGTGATATTTTAGCCTTTAATGTGTATATCGGCTTGCTCACCTTCCCCCTCACAGCTATGGGGATCATTTTATCGTTGCTACAACGTGCGCGCACTGCACTGGAGAGAATCAGTGCCATCGACAGGGCAACGCCTGAACTACAGAGCTCGCCGCACCCAGAGGCGCCTCGCGCTAGCATTCAGCAAGACGACAAGCCCATGCTTGAGATCCGAGATCTACATTTTTCTTATCCAGATGCAGCTTCACCAGCACTTCGAGGGATCAACCTTCGCCTGATGGCAGGACAGAGCCTTGGACTCTTTGGTCGCATAGGCAGTGGAAAGTCCACTCTATTCCAAGTTTTAACGCGGCTGTACGATCCACCGCCTGCAACTGTATTCTGGCGTGGCGAGGATATCCTGAATATCCCTCCGTCAGAGTTACGCCGCGACATTGGCCTGGCCCTACAGCAAGTGCACTTATTCTCGTCAACGATTCGAGCTAATCTCGCATTTGGCATCACCCCAGAGCCACCTATGGCCGCATTAATTGAGGCAGCGCGGCAGGCCCAAATACTCGCCGAAATAGAGACTTTTGATCGCGGCTGGGACACTGAGATCGGGGAGCGAGGTGTCCGCCTTTCCGGAGGTCAAAAGCAGCGCCTTGCTCTCGCTCGCGTGCTACTCCGGATGCCTCCACTATTGCTATTAGACGACGTTCTTTCTGCTGTGGATCACACCACAGAGAGGCGACTTATCGACGAATTCTACCAAATGAAATCCTCTCTAATCATAGCCTCCCATCGCGGATCAGCATTGGTCCGATGTGACGAGATCTTGATTCTGGACGACGGGTATATTGTGGACCGAGGTACCTATCAGAGTTTGGTAAAAAATCATCCAGAACTAATTTCGGCACAATAATCGACCGCTTCTGAAATCGCGCCAGCGCAAGAGCTATAGAAATCGCCATACTTCTCCGATAGAGGGATAAGACCGTGGGCTTTTTGCCCACACCTTAGACCCAAAGTCCGGGACGTTATGAAGCCGTTTCTCGAAGCACTAAATCTCCACCGCCAAACGATCGTTCGCGACCTGGCGCTTGGGTTGATTCGTGCTGTTACTTTGGTTTTCGCCTTAGCGGGTATCGCTAACTACCTATTTACGGTCAACCGTGACACGCACGCTTTGAATGATAAAGCGGTGGAGACGGCAGATAATTTGGCCTCGGTTCTGGCGACGCCGGTGTGGAACCTCAATACAGACGAATTAAAGAAGATAGTTGCGATCTATCGCCAGTCTGGTGTGGTTGCTGATATTTCGGTGGCCGATGACAGCGGCGAACTCATCCCATTTACACGAACTTCTGCCCAGGTCCAGCTTAAGTTGACCCGCACCATCACCCACAATGAGACGCCTATCGGCCGTGTTACGATACTTTTTACTGACCCCGAAAGTGCGCAGAGACAGATCCACACGGCCCTATACTCAACTGCTGTCTTTGCCATCATCACCATCGCCCTAATCTTTGGTACCGCAATCCTGTTGCGCCGTTTTCTAAAAGAGCCTCTGGCTAGCCTATCTGAAGGCCTCAGTCGCATCTCTCAGGGCGATTACCAGCATCAGCTGCCAGCGGCTAGACAGCTTGAAATAAGCGATATGTCGGAAAAAATAATGATTATGGCGCGCGAGATTGCCAAACGCGAATCGGCACTTGAGAGCAATCGCAGCAAACTAAAGATTTTGAACCAGGCAATTTTGGACATTTTTTCTTGTTCAGACACCGAAAGTTTAATCAAGCAGACGATGACCTTGGCATTCCGTGTTTGCGGTGCCGAGCATGCTGAGTTTAGCAGCACCCCCGAGCTAACCTCAGATAACGGAGCCCCCTCTCTCTCTCCTTTAGTAGCCGTACGTGGGCAAGTATTCTTGGCTCATGAAGCGGGTATTGAACTAAATCGAGAGCCTGCAGACGACCGGCGCGTGTTCAATTTCCCGATCAAATCAAGATTTCAGACGATTGGCAGTATCACTATTTCATTTGCTTCTGTCCCCGACCCCACGATTACCGCCCTTCTGCGCTCACTAATGTCCTTGTCGACGCAGGCTTTAATTCGCCAATCATTCATCCGCGAGAGCGCCTTTATTGCAGCTGAACTTCAGGTTGCTGAGACGGTTCAACGCTCAATGCTGGTAGACCAAGAAAGCAAACCACCGCGCAGTGCCGTCATTGCCTATCACTACGCACCTGTCCTGCGCGTGGGTGGCGACTGGTTTAACGTGATCGAGTCACGCGATGGCAACAGTGTCTACGTCATCATGGGAGACGTTACAGGGCATGGCCTTGCGCAGGGACTTATTACGACTGCAATGGCTGGAGCTATGACCTTAGTAGAGTCGCTCATTCATGATTTCAACAACACATCGATCATGACTCCGGCAGCAATTATAAGTCAGCTAAATAACGTCATTCTCAAACTCATAGGCACTAGTAATTTACGCATGACATGTGTTGCAGCCCAGATTGACTTTAAAAGCGGTCGACTTGCCATATGTAATGCTGGCCACACATTTCCGCTGATCTTAAGACAGGGATCTGACGGCCATCGCAAAATCGAGGCTCTCGCACGCAAACAGCAGTACATGCTTGGTGATGACAGTACCCACGGCAGCGTGCCCCACCAATACACCGACGCCATCTACACCCTGGGATTAGACGACTTACTTGTGGTCTACACGGACGGCCTAACGGAAGCGGTGGGCAAGGACGGACGCAGTTTCGCCCGCCCCTTTCACCGCTATGTACAAAAAATTAATTCTCACAGGACCGCTAGTGAGCTCCGTGATGAAATCCTCACACTCTTCAAAAATCACACGCTGGATGTACCGGCTGAGGATGATATCTGCCTCGTGGTTATCGGCAAGAGAGCAGAGACTGCGGCAAAGGTGGCATAAGACTGGCGGCTCGCCCCAAGCAATTCTTCAGCTTTACTTGGCTGCGGCAAAGGTGATCTGCTAGGTTAAAGCCATGAGACATACAGCAAAAGTTAGCAGCGCCCAGGTTGAACACCCCAGCGATAAAAGTCGCGGCTTTATGGCGGACATTGCTGGTCTGCGCAAACTTTGGCCCTATTTAGTCCAAGACAAGAGTATGATTCTGGCCGCAGCAGTCTTGATTCCGCTCATCTCTGGACTACAGATGGCCCTACCCCTACTCCTTAGGCTGACCATCGACAAGGGCGTACTAAGCGGCAACATGACCAATCTGTTCCTTGGCTCGGCATGTTATTTAATGGTGGTGATTGCGGAGTATCTTGCCAGGGCTGGGCAGTCGATTGCGAGCTCAAGAGCTGTCTTAAACATGATTCGGATCATGCGAATGAAACTCATAGATCATGTGCTCGATCTAAAAGCCGCTTACCATGACCGGGCCTTGAGTGGTGCCCTAGTCACCCGCGCCACAGGGGACTTCGATAATCTGAGCGAATCGCTCAACCTGGGCGTTCTGAACTCGATCGTCGATATCGCCGTACTCCTCGGCTGCGTCATAGGTATGTTCCTACTTAACTGGCAATTGGCGCTTACAGCGATCTTAGTACTGCCGGTGGTGACCTGGATCGTCCAATGGTTCTCCAAAGGCCTCAAATCTTCGATGACTCTGGCGAGGGTGAAAATCGCCGCTTTAAATGGTTACACGCAGGAGTGCTTTTACGGTCATGCCACCGTCAAGTTGCTCAATGGCGAGCAAGCTGCAATCAAGCAATACAACCAACTGAACACCGATTACCGCGATGCACAGATGGAGAGCGTGGTGCTCGATGCCGTGATGTTTGCGGTGCTTGATGGCATTGCCTCAATCACGTTAGGGCTGGTCCTTTGGTTGATCGTGGGTGGCGTCGTCGACTCAGCAGGCGGCATGGGGAGTTGGGGCTCAGCATTAACCGCCGGAGTTCTGGTAGCCTTTGTGCAATATATCCAGCAATTGTTCGAGCCTCTCAAACAGCTCGGGAACAAAATGGCGATGCTTCAAGGCGCCTTTAGCTCTATAGACCGAATTTTTGGCATCCTAGATAAAGACGAAAAAGTCACTGGCCAGACCATCGTACGCGACATCTCAGGCAAAGTTACTTTCGACTATGTCGGCTTTAGTTACTCTGCCAATCATCAACAAGGCCCTGTCTTAAAAGACATCTCGTTTGTCCTAGAGCCAGGTAAATCAGTCGCTCTGGTGGGAGCGACTGGAAGCGGTAAATCGACGATCATCAAACTTCTCACCAAGCTCTACGATGGTTATTCAGGCACCATCACCATAGACGACTGCGATCTAAAAGATATCGAACCTAAGTCGCTACGCCAGCATCTTGCCATCGTACCGCAGGACATTGTGCTATTTGACGGTACCGTTGAGTTTAATATTAGCTTAGGCACGCCCGGCATCACTCGCGAACAAGTGATAAAAGCCGCACGCGAGATTGGGGCTGCACGATTCATCGAGCGCCTACCAGGCGGCTACGATTTCGAAATCAGAGAGCATGGAAGTAATCTGTCACAAGGACAAAAACAACTACTGGCCTTCGCTAGGGCGCTGGCAAAGAATCCTGCATTAGTGGTATTGGACGAGGCCACGTCATCGATTGATCCCGAGTCAGAAGCGGTCATCCAAGAGGCGACGACTAGGTTGTTAAAAGACCGAACTGTCATTGTGATCGCCCACCGTCTTTCCACCATTCGTCAATGCGATCAGATCATTGTGATCAATAAGGGCCAGATCGTAGAGAGTGGCACCCACGAGAAACTACTCGCGGCAAACGGGGCTTATTTTCAGTTATATAGCGCCTTCGTTTAGCCTCCCGCCCACAAAGCCATTAATAAAAACCAGCAATATCAATAGTATCTATATTAATTTTAAAAATTTAATAATTTTTATAGAGTTTCTATTGCTTTTAATAAAAAGTTGTCATAAGATGGCTTTCGTTGATTGACATAGCCAAGCCGAACCATGATTTAGTTTCCCTAACTAAAGGAGCCTGTCATGAGCATTCAAACCAACCTAACCCGTCTTTCCGTGTTTGTAGGTTTTTCGGTTCTTAGCATTGCTTGTGGCAGCAAAAGCAGCAGCCAATCGCCTGCTACTTCGCCGCTAACGGCTCCCCTTAACCAGACGGCAAATGTACCCGCCGGCGCTGGTCCGGTTAGCCAAAACTTCAATGGTGCTCCGATCGGCGCCAACATCCCAGGTGCGCCACTTGAGCAACCTATCGGGGCAAACATTGCAGCAAATGCTGTTGCTTCTATCGCTGCACAAGGTGCAAACGTTGCAGCTGGTGGTGGTGGCGGCGTAGTCGTCAGTGGCGGATCGGTCACGGTAGCAGGTGGAGCGGTTGCCGCAACACCTCCTCCTCCCGCACTGCCACAAACTTTCAGTGTCGGTCGCTACTACGCATTTACCGTGCCGCAAAGCATGCACATGCAAGAGTACACCACCAACTGGAACGTTCAAGGTTCACCACAATTCTACATGGTGCACAACGATCCTTCCTATATCGGTAACTACCGTTGTGCAGGACCGTTCGATATCGCTCAAATCATCCCGAACGCTGTGCATGATCCGCTATCTTACTGCTACACTGCTCCCCCGACTGACCTTCTCGGGATGCAAAACTGGGTCATGTCGAATCATCAAGCACTGAATCATATCTTGGTTGCCTCAAATCCAGGCACCTCGTGGAACAGCATCGACATTAACCTGTTCGACGAAACGCTCCCTTACGAACACGGTGAAGAGAAGGGCAGAAGCAAATTCGACTTTCTTTGCGCCGGACAACTGATTCAAGCTACTCCAGTGATCCCAATCATGCCGAGCTTCTGGGGTAAAGCGGTACACACCGTGATGCTAAGCTGCCAAGCGCCAGTGGTCGTCGGTGGTCTAACTGCAGCTGGTTCATCTTGGGTTAACGCCTACATCACCACCTTCTACGTCAGTGCAACAGCGCTACCTAACCTAGTCTGCTTCAACAACGGTTGGAGTGGCAGCGAATGCGGGATTGCAGGCAACCCATACCGTAACAGCAGCATGCTCGAAGTGACTGTTATCCAAGAGATCCGCGGCTTGACCCAAAACCAAGCTAACCAGCAAGCTCAGTTAGTCTTCCAACTCGGGCTGCGTCAAACCACCCCGCTGCTCGCTGAGTAATAAGAAAATGGGGTCCCATGCAAGTGGGATCTCTCGGCTCCTAAATCAACATGGTTCCTTTAAAGGCCCTGACCGCTAATTGCGGGCAGGGCTTCTTGACGTTTGGAGCATTAAAGCTGCGACAAAAGTGCGGCAGCGGCTGCAATTCCAAAAGCGAGCCAAGCTAGTTCTACCCTAGCCTGACGGAATCGACGCAGACTCGGCAGGACGAAGTCGTAAAGCAGACAACTAACTAAATTCCCAATCGCAGCAGCCATAACGACCAGAGCAAAAGGGTGCAGTAGCTCCTCACGAACAAAAAGTTTCAGCACGGTCGCCACGACCACACCGCAAGGAAAACTAAGTAAATAAAGCCCAATCAAAGGCAATGCTTGATTCACACTACCCCGACGCCCAAGGACAATCGACGAAACGGACATCGCTTCAAAAAGTTTATGAATCGCCAGCGAAAATATGACCGTGAGAAAAGCTGTGCTGACCAAATTATTGGAAATGACTAGCAACGCGCCATCAAACAGCGAATGCAGCAAAATCGAGCAAAAGAATACAAGCAGCGGCTTAGCATTGTCGCCAGATGGGATATCTGATTCACCCTTATGGTGGTGATCGCAATGACCGGAGGTATGGTCATGCGTGAGGTGAGCATGTTGACTTACGTGCAGTAGATGAACAATCGAGTACACCACTGCCACAGTCAGCACGACCTCGGCACTAAGTCTGCCGCCCTCGTGCAGCACCTCTGGTAGCAGCCCGAAGCCGCAGAGCCCGATCATGACGCCCGTCGCCAAGGGCAAGAGCCATAGAGGGATGCCGCGTTGCCGCCCAATGAGTAGCGGCACAGCCGCACCGACGGCTCCGATCAGAGTAAAAAGTATGCTTTGAATGAGTAACATCGGCGAGCCTTGTCGGCTGTGAATCCTTGGGACGGCGGCACCTTAGTACTCGACCTATGATTATATTGCAAACTGCATACTTAGCTAAATCTCTGTCCGGGCGGACTAGCGCTGCGACAGTTCCTGATGAATTTTCAGCGCTAAAGACTGGTTGAGCCCATGGGATGTCATGTTGCCGACCACCCGGCCGCGCAAATTGTGCCCGAGCAAAAACAGATCCCCCAATAAGTCCAGGATCTTATGGCGCACAAACTCATCCGGAAAATTGAGCTTGGTGTTGATCACTTTGCCGTCATGAATGATGATATGGGAATTGAGGTAGCCCGATCCAACCATGCCGCGCTGCTGCGCCATATCGATATTTTCAAATGTATTGAACGACCTAGCCGGGGCAATCTCATCGGTAAAACTTTGTTTACTGGGATTGAACCGGAAGCGTTGCTCACCAATCGGCGCTGGATAATCCACTCTCAGGATCACCTCGAAGCCTGCAAATGGCTCAACATAAACATGTTTTTCCGCCAGGTCTTCGTTGCCGACACCGATTTTTTTATTCACCACAAGGTCGATGCGAGGCGACTCTTGCTCCTCAATACCGGCTGCAGCAATAATGCGGCAATAATCAGCAGCCGAACCGTCTACGTTGGGGATTTCTTCATCGACTTTGATCAGAGCGTTAGTGATTCCCATCATGTGCAAAGCAGCCAGCAGGTGCTCGACGGTCCGGATGTGCCGTCCGCCCTTGGCTAAAGTCGTCGAATTCGCCGTGAAGGTCTTAGCCTGCCCGGTCATGCTATCGAAGTTTTCTAGGGCGGTGATGTGAGCTGGAATAACCACACCGTCTAGGGTGCGAAAGACGATCCCAGTGTCGACTGGCGCCGGCGTGATGATAATTCCAGTCGGACGACCACTGAGTAGACCCACTCCGTTCAATACGGCATTACCACGCAACGTCCGCTGCCGATGTTGCGACGAGCTTAACGACACCGCCCCGACATTATCGCTGGCCAAAGACGGCGCTGCGGCCGACTTAGTAGGAGCCGCTTTGCCACCATCGATTGGCGGCAAGTGGGTGGCAATCTTTTCCAAAAGCTGGTCTAAATTTAGCGGCTTCTCAAGAAAATCGCTGGCTCCGATCTTCATCGCTTTGACGGCGATATCGACGCCCGCGTGACCACTCATGAGAATGACTGGAAGATTTGGATGAGTATGCTTCAGATTGACCAGGGCCTCGAGGCCATCAACTCCGGGCAGCCAAATATCGAGAAGAATCAGGTCCGGCAACCCTTCGCTAAGCCCCTGCGCCAGTGCCTCAGCACTGGTGAAAGTTTGCACATGGTAGGACTCATCGCTGAGCACCGAAGCAACGGCCGAAAGAATAGATTCCTGATCGTCGACAACAAAGACGGTACGCGTCAAATTCACAGAGTGTTTCCCCTATAGACAGGACCTCTTTACACTAGGTTAGCCCAAGGTGGAACCATTTGTCCCGTCGCGAAGATAGAACGATATGCAATTTTTTTTACAAGGCCGTTGACACCCCGGATGAGTCTTGCTAATTTCCTGCTTCCGAACGACATAACAACCGTTCGGAACCATCTATGCGGGGTGGTAGTTAAGTTGGTTATAACGCCGGCCTGTCACGCCGGAGGGCGCGGGTTCAAGTCCCGCCGACCTCGCCAATAACCCAGGGGGTTGGCCATCAATGGTTAACCCCCTTTTCGTTATTCAGGAACGGGAAGTAAATCTGGCCGATACACCACAGCAGAAAAGGAAAGCGTTCAGCCTATGAAATACGGGGGTATGATCATTCGGCCTCCCAGTGAGGCAGACAGTTTGCTCCTGCAGGTTTCCGTGGGTTGTTCTCATAA
>JAPLFY010000133.1 GCA_026390435.1 Pseudomonadota bacterium | reverse complement strand
CGCACCTAGTCGAGTTAGCTGGTCATGACATCCACAAGGCCAAGGAAACTTTAGCCAATCTCCCGCATGATAGCAGTACGCGCCTCATGCGAGCGCGCGCATACTTGCTGCTCGGCAGGATCAAAGAAGCTGAACAAGATGCAAGGGTCGTCATCACTCAAGAGCCCAAGAATCAAGAAGCTAGAAAAATTTTGGCAAAGGTAAGTTTGGCGCGCGGTCGCCCCGACCAGGTCAATCTGATTCTCAGCAATTTTGTTCCCCGCGGACCATCTGATAGCGACGCCTACAACACCCTCGCCATGGCGGCTTTAATGCGTGACGAATTGACCCATGCGCGTGACTTATTCACTAGTGCCATCCAATTAAATCCAAGCGATACCGCAGCATACCTCAATAAAGGCATCCTATCCCTGCAATTCCATGACTTAAAATCCGCAGAGGCTGCCTTCGCTAAGGCTCACGAATTACTGCCCGAGGATCCAAACGCAGCAATTCATCTTGCCATCATCGAGTCGATGCGCGGCAATCAAAAAAATGCCGCAAACCTTCTAGACGAGGCCAAAACACACCACGGCGACCCAGAGCTAATCCACTTTAACCTGGCACTAACGGATTTCAAGCGCGGTGAATACGGTGAGGCACTCGAGCAAGTAGATAGTTATGCATCAGTTGTCCGGAGTAGCCCGGCGAAACTACGTTTGGCCGAGAATCTTCGCAATGCTCTTGAAGCAGCCAAGGCAATACCAGAAATGAAAAACACTTCGACTCGCTAGAACCCAGCCTTTAACCGCCACTGTTAAATGGAAATGAAGAGACCATGTCTTCTAAATGAAGGGGCTCAATGCTTTTCGCATTTCCTTAGCATTCCAATGCACTTCTAGATCGAGCACAAAAACAGGCAGTGGCAACTGTTCAAAAACCTTAGGGTCACGCCAATAGTCCTTTGCCGTCGTCAAGATGGAGCGCTGACCTTGGCATTTTAATGCAAGCTTTGCCGCATTGATAGGCTGGTGATCTCGCAGTCTCAGCTCAGTCCCGATGGCCAAGCCAAGCTGCACTACACTGAGATGCAAGGCTTCGGGCTGCGCAATGCCACTTACCAGGCACACAGGTGAGTGCTCAGCAGCGTTAAATACGACGCGACAGTCAACACTCTCGACTGGCGCTGGTGTCTTCATAGTCGATGTAAGCACATATGCACCCAGCTTCAGGTGCGGCGTGACTTTTTTAAATTCGGCGGTCGTCGGAATTCCCCCTTCACAGCGGGTAAATAGCACGATATCTGCCCGAGAAATGGCCGCAGGACACTCGCGGGCTCGTCCCAGAGGCAATAATGCTGGCAACGGGTTGTGCGCATCTAGTAAGACGAAATCTAAATCACGCTCGATGCGCCAATGCTGAAATCCGTCATCTAATAACCAGTGAGTAGGGGCCTGACCTTTTAGCTCGCGCAAATAACGCATTGCAGCGGCGTAGCGATCCGGCCCAACAACAACAGGAACATTGGGCAGTGAGGCAGACTGCATTCTGGCTTCATCAGGAATACGCTGAGTACTTGTAGCCGCACTGACTACCTCTCCGGCCAGCAACACTAGACTGTCGCCACGCTTTAGAGGAACACCGTAGCCACGCGTCAAAATCGCAGGCCGAGCAGCGGATTTAATCAGAATTTTTGCCAATGCCACAGTAACTGGCGACTTGCCTGTGCCGCCAACCGCAATATTACCAACCGACCAGGTTATGCCTGGAAGGCGTTGCCTGTGACGAAGACCACTTTGAAAGCCCCAGCGATGGATGGCACCCAATGCACCATATAAACAGCTTAAAATATAAGCTACCGGCATAAGCAGCGCCCTCAATGCACGCCTCCAGCGCTGTCACAGTAAGAACGATAACGCGGATCTTTTAGGAGATCCGCGTGCGCCCCTGCAAGGGCCAACTCACCCTTCTCGACAAACCATACTTCATCAAAGGCACTGAGCCAGGTCAGCCGATGAGTTACGGCTAGCAATGCATGACCAGTCTCACGGCAAGCTGCAGTCAGGCGCAAGGTGATGTCCCTTTCACTTTTCGCATCAATTGCCGCAGTCGCCTCATCCAGCAGCCAAATCGGCTTGCGCCTCAATAGGCCTCTGGCGATGACAAGCCGCTGCAATTGTCCACCCGAGACGTTGCTACCGATGGCCCTAAGCCTAGTATTCAAGCCCTCTGGCCATGACTTAACTTCGTCAGCAATATTTACTGTAGCAAGTGCAGTCCAAAGCTGGGCCATAGATGGGCGCGCATCAGCTTCAAGCCCATAGAGCAAATTGGCCTCAATCGTATCATCAAAAAGGAAAGGCTCCTGACTCACCATAGAGACCAAATCTATAGTGTAACGCCAATCAAAATCACCATCCCATGCTATTGGCGCGACTAATCCAGCAAGGGTCTTCAGTAGCGTTGATTTCCCGGCACCGCTTGGACCGATAATCGCGACCGCCTTACCCGGGATTATACAGAGGTTGGAGGCAGAAAACCGCACCTCTTCTGCCATGCCCGCACGAATCTGACGAATATTAATACCGCGCGAACTCAAATCCTGCTGGCTTATAGACAACATCTTCTGGGCTTCACTCGCTTGCGCCTTTTTTGCCAACAGCTCAAAAACTCCAAGGCTATTTAATAATGTGCCGCGCGTCTCGTGGTATCTAGAAAGTTGCTCGCCCATTTCCCTCAGCGGTCTTAACAGGAGACCAAGCGCAACAAAGAACTGCAGCATTAATGCCGGCGGAAAATCGCCCCATAAGCCGTTGCCGATCGCATAAACAGCTAACGCAAAAACACCGAATCCTAAAAACTCTAAGATAGGCGCAAAGGCCGATCTGATTAAAATCGACTGCCGGATCATGGAGTAATAATTCTGATTGAGCTCAGCAAATCTAGACCGCTCAAATGCCTCGCCTTGCTGCGCCCTAATAAAATCAAATCGCGCTCGCATATCTAATACGCATGCCGCTATGCGTCCGAGTTCGCGTTGATAGATCTCGGCAAAATGGGCAATGCGCTTGCCAGTTCGGCCCATACCAAATGCAATGATGGGTGACATCAAAAACAAGACTAGAGCCGAGGGCCAATGCACGACGGTTAGCACAGAAAAGCACGCAATCACCGCCACACTATCGCGGATTAAGCTGGTCATGATATCCGTGAAGCGACTTTGCAGCAGCATCACGTCATTCATAATCAGAGACATCCAAACGCCAACAGGCCGCTTGACGATATCTGTATAAGGCAAACTAATTAGAGCTCGAAATAATTTTTCGCGGTAAGACTTGGCCAAATACAAAGCTAACGCTTGCTGATTTAGCTGGTAGAGATAACTAGCCAGTGACTTCGACCAGCCAGCTATTAGAATGATAATTGGAACGATGATTGCCAAACTATCTGTGGTCAACGTCAAGTTGGTCAGGACGGGAAACCAGGTCGCAGACTTTGGCGGCAACAGGTCAATCAACGGCACTGTCGCGACGCCACGCCCCTGAAACAGAGCCTTAATGAAACCTTTGACCATCAGCAAAAATAGGGCTTGCGACAGAGCCAACACTAACAGCGATACAGCAATGCCATAAAGCCGCCTGCGTTGTTCGAGCAGTGGCCTTACAAACAGCTCACGGATGAGAGGCCGATGTTTCATATAGACCTGGGAGAGGGGCGGCCGGGGCCAGTCACTGCGCGAGCGATGATGTCTGCTGCAGTAGATGCAGCAAAACCGGGTAATTTATCCCGCAAATCACTGAAGAAAAAGTCGAGATCTTGCCTGCGTTCTTGGTCACGCAGCAAGCTCAGAACTTCAGCACCAACGTCTGCCAAAGAAAAGTCCTGAATATATTCCTGGACCACTTTACGACCGAAGATGAGGTTGACTAAGCTGACATAGGGCAGCTTCACCACTCTCTTAGCAATTTCATAGGACAGGGAGCTCATCGTATACACCACAACCATCGGTGTGCCGAGTAAAGCGCACTCAAGTGTTGCAGTACCCGAAGCCACCACCGCGGCATCCGCAATGGCCATCATCTCTAGACTCATACCGCGGACGAACCGAAGGCCACCACAAGTCCACGACTCGACTTGAAGGTCGGCTAACTTTTCAGGCTGATAAGGTATCAGACCCATACCAAATCGTGAGCGTAAGGTTTGGTCGACCAAATCGATCGCAATATTTGGCGCAATTGGCACGACAAACAACGCATCAGGCAAAGCTTTCGAGACTATATCGCGCACGCCCACTAAAGTTGGCAGATTCAGTGCTATTTCAGACGGACGACTACCAGGAAGACAGGCGATGATCGGACGGGTCGGTGATAGGCCGAGTGTTTCCCGCCTAATGATAATTTTATTAATGCGATCCTTGAGCGGCGAGCCTACGTATACGTAGTTAACTCCTCGACTCTGAAAGTATTCCTCTTCGAAGGGTAGGATCCCGAGGATCATATCTATGTCGCGCTTGAGCCTGGCAACACGCCCCTCTCCCCAAGCCCAGACCTTAGGTGCGACGTACTGAAACACAGTGACACCGCGCAGCTTGAGCTGCTCAGCCAAGCGCAAATTAAAGCCGGGATTGTCGATAAGCACGGCAAAATTGGGCTGCATTTTATCAACCCACGATAAAAGTCGTGACTCTAGCATGCGCAAAGCCGGCACACGCGCCAGAACCTCGGTCACCCCCATCACGCTCAAATCATCGGTCGTTGCCACCGCCTCGACTTGCGCCTCGATCATCGCCGAGCCGGCAACGCCGAAAGGCCTGTAATTCGGAAGCTTTGCGCGCAGCGCCATGACCAGGTCAGCACCAATTAAGTCGCCCGAGTGTTCGCCTGCAGCGATAAAATAACTATTTGACCTATTACTCAGCGACAAACCCCCCGCGCACTTTGGCGCAGAAATTCTACGAAGGTCCGACGCTCTAAGCTATCCTCTGTTTGTGCCTCAATCCGCGCAACGGAATCGTCTAGGGTCAAGCCCTCACTATACAGAAGTCGATACATAGTTTTGAGATCGCGTAGGATCTCTGTCGAGAATCCGGCACGCCGCAAACCGACCACATTCAATCCTACAGGGGCGGCCCTATCCCCTTGCACCATGCAGTACGGCGGGACGTCTTGTACGACCATACTGCCACCACCGATCATGGCCCGAGTGCCGATGCGACAAAACTGGTGCACCGCGGACAATCCGCCGATAAAGGCGCGATCTTGGATAGTCACATGTCCCGCCAAAGCAACGCCGTTCACGATGACGATATTGTCACCGACCTGACAGTCGTGAGCAATGTGGCAATAGACCATGAGTAGGTTACGGCGACCAATGCGAGTGACTCCCCCGCCACTGTCGGAACCAATCGAAATATTCACGTACTGACGAATGGAATTCTCTTCGCCGATGATCAATTCCGCGTCTTCACCGTGAAACTTCAGATCTTGAGGCACAACGCCAAGGGTCGCGAACTGATACACAATCGTACGATCGCCGATAGTAGTCCGATTTTCCACGGTTACGTGCGGACCAATGTGAACATTGTCACCAATCGTCACTTTCGGTCCGATGATACTATAAGGACCAATTTTGACACCGCGGCCGAGTTGCGCACCTGTCGCAACAATTGCCGTAGGATGCACCTCTACAGGAGCTTGCAGGTCGGATGAGGGAACATCGAACAAGCTATTATCTGTTTCCAACATAGCACCTGTCTGACAAGGGGGGAGTATCCCCCGCTGGAATTTCATCTATTTAATGTATGCCGAAAGCTTAACATCAACCACAGCGTCTGAGCCGACCAAACATTTGGCTTCAAACCAGAAAAAGGGAGCTCGGCGTTTCTTCACCCGGACATCGTAAGTGACAACGTCACCAGGAACCACCGGTCGGCGAAACCTTGCCTCGGAAATCTCAGTCAGCAAACACTGACTGAGGCCACCATTGACATACAAATGACCTAAAATCCCAGCGGCCTGGGCCAAGCCTTCAATCAGCAACACTCCCGGCATAACTGGGTGGCCAGGAAAATGGCCAGCCAAAAACGGGTCTGAAATCGAGACATTCTTGACTGCAATGATGTAGTCGTCTGGAACTAGCTCCAAGACGCGGTCAACCAGCAAGAACGGATAACGATGCGGAATACACTTTTCTATCGCCCGAATATCCATCGGCATGGTTGGCACTTCGCCATTCATAAATAGCCTCTATCGATATTTCAAATTTTAGTCGAGTTTACTTCTTCTTGTCACCGCTTGGACTATCAGACGCAGCCTTGTCTTTCGGACGCTTAGCATACTCGCTGACGACTTCTTGCGTTAGGTCGACAGGTGACTCGAGATAAAGCAAACCAGCGCTGTTGGTTTCGAAGACCGCGACTAGCTTCTTTTGCTTGGCAATTTGATCTACGACTTGGGCTACTTTCATAGCAATTTGCTGAGTTGCCTTTTGTTCCTTGCGCTTAATATTGGCTTGGAACTCCATTTCCGCATTCCGCAGAGTCATGAATTTCTCCTGAAACTCCTGCTGCTTTTTCATGCGTGCATCCTCGCTGAGCAAGGCGGCCTGGTTCTTCCATTCGTTGTTCATCTTGTCGAGCTCTTCCTTCTGCTTACCGAGCTCCGACTCTTTGGCCTTAATTTCTGCTTCGAGCTGGGAGCGAGCTGTTTTGCCCTCTTCAACGCTCAGAATGACTTGCTGCATATCCACCACGCCAAACTTGCCCTGGCTTGCTTGTGCCTTGGCCGGTGACGCTGCCAGTAAAATAGCTCCCAAGACCGCCGTGTGCTTCAGTGTCGACCACTTGCCCATAGAGAACCTCCTGTTAATTCAATAGCCAATATAGAAGATGATCTGCATATCACCAAGCTTACCGTCCTTAATCGGATAAGCCCATTCAAACCGGAACGGTGCTATAGGCGTAATCCAACGGAAGCCAAAACCAACGTCACGATTCATGCTCGTCAGAGTGAGCGGTTCCTCGTCGTCATAAACACGACCGATATCGGTAAATACTAATGACTTGATACCAGCTTCAGGGATCAGAGGCATAAAGTATTCGAGCTGGAATACCAACTTCTTATCGCCACCCTTGTTGATCAAAGTGCGACTGCCGCCGGGAGCTTGTAGTAGTGAGAACCTAGGACCGAGGTCGTAATAGTTCCACCCGCGCATGTCATTAAATCCACCTAAGCGGTAGCGGTCTGGAAAGGGGACTGGGGCGCCGAAGAGTGGATAAATATAGGAAACAGTCCCATGCAACTTAAAGTAAGTACGGTAGGTTTCAGAGAAGTCGATCGGCAAAAATGCCGTCGCGTCAGCACTCGATTCTAAATATTTCCAATCGCCGCCAAGTAGGGGGCCGCCAGTAAAATTTTGGCTTAAGTTCACATCAGAACCAGAGGTCGGATCGAGATAGTTATCCACATCGATACGCAACAAACTAAAGATCGCACTCGAAACCAGACCCTGCTGTAAGAAAGCAGGAAGGATGTAACTATTTTCCTGGTCCCTGGTAATCCGTTGCAACTTGTAAGTTGCCCGCGCCCGAACCAGTTCAAACAGCTGACGGCCGACAAAAACCGAGCCCCCAACACGGCGCTCGTTAACTAGACTTTCGTCCAGATAACGCACCTGATTGTTACTCATGAAAACGTTGGTGCCGGCATTCCAGGCACTGTCATTGACATAGGGGTCAGAGAACCCTAAGTCGAACGAGTAGTTGCGTTCGCCGTTCCATTTTGCGGTTAGGTTGGTCGCCCACCCCCTACCCGATTGATTCTTTTCATCATAACGACCTTGACCGAATAATTGCGACCCTTCCTGGCCAGTCGATGCATTAGGAGTAAAACCAACAGCAGCTTGCAGCTGACCGGTAGGCTTTTCCTTCACCTTAATGTTTAGGTTGAGCATGTTCTGCTGCTGCTCATCCCGCTCCTTAACCACTTGTACTTCTTCAAAAAAGCCAAGACGCCCCACGTTAGCCTTGGAAGTATTGAGCTTGGTACCACTGTAAAGCTCGCTATCGGCAACCTGAAACTCGCGACGAATTACATTGTCCCTAGTCTTGGTGTTGCCGCTGATCGTCATCTTACCAAAGTAGATTTTTTCGCCTTTGGTGATCTCATAGTTGATGTGAACTAAGCGCTTATCGCGATCAAAAGTCGTCTTGGGATTCACATCGGCATAGGCATAGCCAAGGTCGCCATATTTGTCGGTCAGCATCTCGATGTCTTTGGTGAACTTCGAGTAGCGGAATAGTCCATTAGACTTCAGCTTCATCGCCTCGAGGAGCTCTTCCTTGGTGAAGAGTAGATCACCGCTGACTTCGAGTGAGCCAACGTTATATTGCAGACCCTCTTCAACCTGAAAAGTTAAGCGGACAAAATCACGATCGACATCCAAGAATTGAAACGGCTTGGAAGTTTTAACCTCCGCGAACCCTTGGTCACGATAAATGTAGGCAATGTACTCTAGATCCCGCTTAACAAAATCTTCTTGATAGAGCGATGCCGAGCCAAGCGCGGTAGACCGCGTGTACGGCTTGGAAGCCAAGCCAGGTGTGCCGTTAATAATCTCGGCGGAAGAAAAAAAGTGCGCGCCAAGGATCTCGACGGACCCAACCAGGAGCTTCCCGCCTTCATCGACGTGAAACGTCAGCCCGACATCGTTGGCACCCTTAGGGTCAAGGGTGTAAGTCACCTTGGCGAGGTAGTAGCCCTTTTCCGCATATTGCTTCTCAATCATCCGGACATCAGCGGTGATCGCCGCTTCATTTACAATCGTGTAAAGCTTGGTCTCAAGCTTATCCTTGATGTTATCGTCCGTGACTTCGTGGTTGCCTTCGTATGAGACACTAGTGATCGCCGGCTTTTCTTTTACCTCAATGATCAGCACCACTCGACCAGCAGTGCCAGCGCGTTTATACACGCGCACACTTGAGAAGTAGCCCAAGTCAAACAGCGTTCTGATGTCCGATTGAATGGCGTCTCTTTGGATGGCGCCACCCTTGTGGGTCTTAAGTAGACCCAAGATGGCGTCACTCTCAACCTTGGCGTTGCCGCGCACCACCACATCCTCAACCAGCTCGCCGCCCCCTATTGCAGTGGGCTGTGCTTGAGGTGCCATCACTTGCGCTCCGGCGTTGGAAGCTATAAAGCCGCAACTAACCAGAGAGCCCATTAGCAAATAAAAAAACCTATTAAAGGCTGGAATCTTCAAGCGAACCCGCCTCCCTCAACAACGCGACCGTCTTCCATCACGACTTGCGAGGGCAAGCGCCGCGCCAGATCGAGGTCATGGGTGACTAGTATCATTGTGACCTTATTAGCCTCACAGACGCTGATCAACAGTTCTCTGACTTCATGACTCGTCCGTTGATCTAAATTACCGGTAGGTTCATCGGCCAATAAAATTGGCGGCGCCATCACCAGCGCTCGGGCAATCGCCACGCGCTGCTGCTCCCCCCCAGATAACTCACCAGGACGATGCTGCAAGCGCGATCCAAGACCAACGGCCTGTAATAATTTGCTCGCCCTCTCAGCTACTGGCGCACGCGGTGCACCAGCGATAAGGCCAGGCAACATGACGTTCTCTAAAGCTGAAAATTCACCAAGCAGGTTGTTCATCTGAAAAACAAATCCCACCGATCCATTGCGAAAATGCGAAGCCGCTTGGTCACTCATCTGCGACACATCGGTGCCGTTAAGAACCACAGTCCCAGATGACGGTCGGTCCAGTGTACCAATGATATGCAGCAACGTACTCTTGCCGGCCCCGGACTTACCGGTAACGGCCACGATACTACCATGTGGAATTTGCAGGTTCACACCACGCAACGCTTCCACGTCTTCGTGACCGATGCGATAAACCTTACGAACGTCTCGCAGGTCGATACTGTACCCACCAGTCGGCACCTTTAGCGGCTGATTTTCCTGCTCATGCTCGGCCAAATAACACCTCAGTCTGTATCAGAGATAGCGTAAGCCCTGGCCAGGGTCTTGCCTCGCCGCTGTCAACGCTGGATAAGTCGAGGCCACTAAACTGAAGCCCCAAGCACACAAACAAATAATCGTATAGTCCATCCACAGCCATTTGCACGGGAGCGACCTGAGATGGTACACACCGGCCGGCAATGGAATCACGGCAAAACTCTTAATTAGAGCGCAAATGGCCAACCCGATCAGGAGCCCCATCAAGATGCCCACGGTACCGATGGTAAATCCATGCGTTAGGTATAATTTAGCGATATCTCCCCTGCTCATACCTAAAGATCGCAACAAACTTACCTGTCCACGCTTATGAAACACCGTCATCATCATGGTGCCACTAATGGAGAAGGCGGCTACGATCACGATCAGCATCAGAATCGAGCCCATCGCAAATTTTTCTAATTTTAAGGCAAAGAGCAATGAAAGATTTGCCTTCTCCCAAGTTAATGGAACAAGGTCACCAAATGACTGTGGCATCGTTCCTGGAGCGCCAGCCCGACCAAAGACGCG
Source organism: Pseudomonadota bacterium (assembly GCA_026390435.1). GTDB lineage: Bacteria > Bdellovibrionota_B > Oligoflexia > Oligoflexales > CAIYRB01 > CAIYRB01. The sequence continues at coordinate 12,193 of JAPLFY010000133.1, read as the reverse complement.
ATCGACAGTCTTCTGAATCGCCAATGGATCGGCAACATTCACAGCAACACCAGAAACGTATTCGTCTTGATCTAGCGACTCATCATAGTCCGCCATGAACTTGCGGCCCTCGTCCAGACTCACGACGGCCCAGCGCGCATCATAATTGAACAGCCCAGTCCTAAATTTGCCGCACACTACATAGGTGCGCGACACTGTGCCGCCCGCTAGCGCCGTACCAACATTAGTTTGGGGCGAAAGCACCACGACTTCGTCACCCAAGTCTGCACCTAATTGCTCGGCCAGTTGCTGACCCAACACGATGCCTGGATGACGTTTATTCCCTGGAAAATCGCCACCACCGGCTGGCTGGATGGCGCCTATCCCGCTCATCTCGCCTTCGATGATCGCGCCACCAAACCCCCACAAATGCCCTTTTCGGTTAGGATCCACCCCGAAGAGGGTGGCGGACGTTAAGTGCGAACGCTGCTTCAGCACTACATCGGCCTCGGTATACGGCTCTACTGCAGTCGCCTCAGGAAACAGACGTTCGAAATCCTCAACGGGATGCTGCTTTAAACCAAAGCCGGCGACCGCGTTCTTGTTCATGACCTCGAGATTTGGTTGTCCGCGCAGCATCTTACTGCGCAGATCCTGTTCGAATCCGCCCATCACCGACAAAACGATGATGAGTGCAGCAACCCCAATGGCAATGCCTAAAATGGATACGAGCGTCATAACGGAAAGTCCGCCACGCCGTCCCCGAGGCACTAAATTGCGCCATGCGATCCACGCAATATAAAACTTAGGTTTGGCGCGGCCCAAGGCCATCCTTCACCCACCCACTACGGTTACAGGCTAATTGCACTCAAATAGTTTCCTACCATAGCCTAATGCGTTCGGTATAACAGCCCAATTTTTCTGACCAAGAGCGCCATCTTAGGTTTTTTACGGATTTTTGGCAGGGCCCAGTATTTACGCAAGCTTCTGGGCGGCGATCCGCGCTGGTGAAAAAGCCTATTTTTAAGGAATCTATTTTATTTACTTTTATTTAATAATAATTTATAAATACTTTGACATTTTTAAAATTTTTATAAAAAAATCAATGATATCCTTATAAAAAAGGACTTCCCATGAATGTCAAAGATGCGATCCGTCGCCACACCGCGCTGCTGTCGATCGTAATCATGGCTTTTGCCTGCGGACAAGCCAACAGCAGAAGTCCGGCTCCAGCCCCTACCCCAGCTCCGACTACAACTACAACCGCACCGAAAAAACCTAAAAAAATCGCTAACGGCAGCAAAACCACGCCAGCGACGCGGCCACCAGCAAGCACAACGACCCCGGCATCGACCAACACGGTCGCCACAACGACAACGAAAACTTTGTCCGGGGATTTTTCTATTAACTGCGCGCGCTGCCATGGCCAGAGTGGCGATGGCAGCATTAGTATCCGCGGGAAATCGTTGCAAGAGTTTAAAGACGCCGTCCGATCGGGGCGAGGCAGCATGCCATCGTTCAGCGAGTCACAGTATTCGGATGCAAGTCTTAAGAGCGACCAGAGTGTCTTGAGTGGCAACTGAGACTTTCCCACAAGCTGACCCTGTTCCGCGTAGTGCGCGTAACAGCACACTCATATGTGAGGATTGTCTGGCGAACATGGAATGCGTGGACTAGGATTGCGCATTCTACGGGCTCCGGCCTGAATGGGAGTCAGGTATGAATGAGCAAAAGAGTCAGATGGGATACGTGCTACTGATTACCGGAATTGCCGCACTAGGTGGTTTACTTTTTGGATACGACACCGCAGTCATTTCCGGCGCTATTGGCTTTCTCACGACCAAGTTTGAACTGACCCCGGCGATGACTGGCTGGGCTGCCTCCAGTGGCATCGTCGGTGGTATCTTCGGGGCCTTATTCGCCGGCGGAATTAGCGATTATCTTGGACGCAAGAAGGCGCTGATGCTTGCCGCATTTTTCTTTGCCGTATCGGGCATCGGCACAGCTCTACCAAATAGCCTTACGGAGCTGGTCATTTTCCGGATGGCTGCAGGCATTGGCTTCGGCATGGCCTCGCTAATCTCACCTCTATACATTGCAGAGATCGCTCCAGCACGCATCCGTGGCACTCTTGTGTCGCTGAACCAGCTCGCAATAGTCACCGGAATCCTTTTAGTTTACTTCGTTAATGCAAAAATTGCGGCGTTCGGCGACGACGCTTGGGATATTGAAATGGGCTGGCGCTGGATGTTCGGCTCGGAAGTCGCGCCGTCCGTATTATTCATGGGGCTCCTGTTGCTGGTTCCCGAAAGCCCTCGCTGGCTGGCAAAGAAGGGCGAGAAGGAAAAGGCGATCGCAGTCCTCACACGCACTTCAGGCAGCACTGCCGCAGTAAAAGATTACGCGGAAATCGAGACCTCACTAGAACAGGAAAAAGGGGCCTCCATCATGGAGGTCTTCGATAAAAATCACCGCAAAATCCTGATCATCGGTACGATTCTCGCAGTAGCTCAGCAGATCACGGGGATCAACGCGATTATTTATTACGCGCCTGAGATCTTTAAAAAGACCGGTGCCGCCAGCGGGTCGGCCATGGATCAAACGGTGATTATCGGCGTCGTGAATCTCATCTTTACCTTCGTTGCCATTTGGCTCATCGATAAGATCGGCAGACGCGCGTTACTCATTGGTGGTTCACTGGGCATGGCTATAAGCCTAGGTTGGCTTGGTTACGCTTTTCAACAGCAGGATTTTACCAGCCCGATGATTTTAGTTGCGATCTTGGCTTACATAGCTTGCTTTGCCGCCTCGCTTGGCCCCGTGGTTTGGGTGGTTATCGCCGAAATCTTTCCCACTCGCGTGCGTGGCACGGCCATGTCGGTGGCAACGTTTGCGTTATGGATCGCTTGTTTTGCCGTGTCGCAGGGGTTCCCTATGCTGCTTGAAGGGATAGGCGGCGCCAAGACCTTCTGGTTGTTCATGGTGTTTGCGCTAGCTACGGTTGGCTTCATTGCCAAATTCGTGCCCGAGACCAAAGGCCTATCACTAGAAGAAATTCAGTCTGCGACCACCTGAATAAAGGTTAGCAATTGATATACTTGCTTGTGCGGAGCAGCCTGAGTCGATAATCTTAGGCTGCCTCTTTAGCACCACCAATTCACTACAGAGGCCTCCTTCCAAAACCTAGGCAGGGAATCCGATTGCAGTATCGAGTCCTAGCAATCTGCATGATTATGCTGTCGATGATCTCGATACAGTTCGGGGCCACACTGGCGAAGCATCTCTTCCCTATTGTAGGCGTCGCTGGCACTGCCATGGTTCGCAGCGGCTTAGCAGCCTTACTTCTTGTCAGCGTAAGAAGGCCTTGGCGGGACGGACCAGTGACGCGATTGGCACTGTCTGAACTGATTATGTATGGCGGTTCACTCGGAGCCATGAGCCTATTTTTTTACTTATCACTGGACCGAATTCCCCTCGGTATCGGCGTTGCACTGCAATTCCTTGGTCCTTTGGGCCTGGCTCTTTGCATGTCTCGCAAATCAAGCGATCTGCTTTGGGTAGGACTGGCCGGAGTTGGGATATTGCTATTACTATCAGGCAGCACAACATTGGAGGGCGCTGGCCTAGATCCCAAGGGAGTCATCTTCGCTCTGCTTGCAGCAGTGGCCTGGGCCTTGTATATCGTCTTCGGTCAACGCGCCGGCAAACAACTATCCGACGGTAGGGCCTCGGCACTCGGCATGGTCATAAGCGCCCTAATCATTTTGCCCTTCGGCATCCATCATGGCGGAACGGATTTAAGTAATCGCGACCTGTGGATATACGCTCCCATAGTAGCCGTGCTGTCCAGCGCCCTACCTTACTCCTTAGAGATGATGGCTCTGACTCGTCTCCCAGCCAAAACCTTTGGCGTCCTCATGAGCTTTGAGCCGGCATTCGCCGCGATTTTGGGCTACTTCATGCTTGGTGAGAACCTCTACTGGCAGCAGTGGCTGGCCATAGGTCTCATCATTATTGCCTCGATAGGCAGCATTCTTTTTGCGCAGCCCACCAACATAATTAAAGATGAGAGCCCGAAACTCCCTTAAATCAGGCGCTTGCATAGTTTCCGACCCGTTTGCGCCAGATTACCTGACACCGGGAAATCAGATTTCGACTGATCAGCGGGGCGCTGACTAGGGCCATATCCCGTCTTTTGCCGGCAGCGACAAGTCGCCGTATTCACGGCAATTTAGATCTCACATCAAAAATTACTCTAAAGCTTTTTGGGAAGACACCGAATGATCCTTTGTGAATAGCGCAGGCAATGGATGCCTGGCACACAAAAGGCGGTTGGACTGAACTCGCAAGAGCTCATAAGACGCCGCGAATATCGGAAACCTACCCCATGCAAGAACGGATGCTAAGTAAGTCAAGATCGACGCAAGGCGCGAAGTGCAACCTAGTGGATATGCTTCTCGCTCGTGGAACTGGCAAGCCGGCATTGTTCTCATGTCCGGATAGACCAACCCCAGTTCCGCAGTAGACAGGTTGCGCGTCGCGTAACCCCAGCACCCGCGTCGGGATTGCACATGGAGACCCCTCTTCGAGGACCAGGTCAAAATGTCGCTCCCGACGCCCTCCTTTTTTACCGTCAAATAAATGCTCGCCGAGTTCTGCTTGACCCTACCAGGCCCAGCCCTTAGCTTTAGGGAATGGACCTCAACCTGATTTTATAGAGATGGCATCCCATGGACGTGAGCCTTCTGCAAGTTGTGCTATTAGCAGTCATCCAAGGGCTCGCAGAATTGTTGCCCGTATCCAGCTCGGCGCACGTGATTGTTGCCGAAAAGCTGATGGGCCTGGACCCGAGCGCCCCCGCAATGACCTTTTTACTGGTCATGTTGCACACTGGAACTATGTTCGCGGTCATTTTGTTTTTTTGGCCGAAGTGGCGGGCTCTGTGGCAGGCCGGGGCAAGTAGCACCTATAACTATTTAAAGCACATAGTCATCGCCACTGCTTGGACAGGCGTGATCGGACTCGGACTCAAGTTCGCGATTGAAAAAATCATCCTTGCTGATTCGCCAAACGCTGAGATCGAACATTTATTTAAGAATCTGCCCCTTATCGGCTGCAGCCTGTTTGCGGCAGCCATCCTTATTATCGTTGGCGGTATAGCAAATAACCGACAAGGCGCAACGGCCACCGAGTCGCGTCCGCTATCAAATAAGATCGCCAGTGTGATAGGCGTCGTCCAAGGCCTGTGCCTACCTTTCAGGGGATTTTCCCGCTCTGGCGCCACGATTTCCGCTGCCTTACTGCAGAGGTTGCCGCGTGATCAGGCTGAGACTTTTAGTTTTGCACTAGCTGTGGTTTTAACTCCACCAGTGCTTTTGCTACAAATACGCCGCCTGCTTAAAGCGACCACAGTCGATGGGCAAACTCATATCGAGTTAAGTATGTTCTTACCCGGCATCGTCGGAATGTTTTTTAGCTTCCTCGCTGGCCTAGCTGCTCTGCGCTGGCTGTCGAGTTGGCTAGAGCATGGACGTTGGCATTATTTCGGTTTTTATTGTTTAGCCGCGTCTGCAGGTGTTTGGACAGTAAATGCCTTGTTATAAGATGTATGGGGTCAGGCACTGGTTGCAACATGCTGAAAGTGCCTGACCCCTTTCTTAGAACATAAGTCTCACATATTGGTAGAACTGGATTTCACGATTAAATTTATCTGAGCCAGCGGTAACTGGTTCATTTATAAAATTTCGCCTAATGCCAACACCGATTTCGAAGCCGCCAGCTTGCGCCATTTCAGCCAAGCCTTCCTCGAAAAATAGAAATCCGAAGCTGTCTCGAGAAGCGTCCTTGGGAAGGTTCACGGTACCGTAGCCCAACCGGTTGTTTAATTTCCAGTCTTCTAGCTTTACAGAAATCATTGAGAACTTAGAAATCGGCGGCAAAATGAGTCCGATATTCTCGAAGTAAGCCGAATACTCCACTGTGTTTTGCTGAACCTTGGCAGAATCTTCGCGATAACGAAGGCCATGAACTCCATACCTCAGTCCAACTCGAGCGAAGTTGCGCATGCTGCTAGGATCGTTATCTCCAGTCACGTTTCGAGAGATACTGAGTGATCCGCCAACAAGCCCATCTAATCCATCGAGACCAAATCCAAACTGCCAATGACGTGCGACTGCCTCGACTTTAGATGGCTCGACTTTAGATGGCTCGACTTTGGATGTATCGCCGAGCACTTGCTGGCAAGGCAACATCAAAAGTCCGAGAGAGTATAATGTCGCGCGAACTGAATTAAAATTAAACATCATCATAATTTTTCCTATATTAATTATTTCGCTGCTAAAAGATATTAGTGAGGGATGTGAATCGTGCTGGCATCAACACCAGCAGCGGCAGCTATGCAGTGCGTTGCAGCAACATATATTGTACCTTCCGCAACCCCACAGAGACCTTCAGAGAGTTTGATATTTACGGCGCAACTGCTGCCGGCGCTTGCGGCCACCATACCAGTGCAGGTTGCCGGGATTGCAGCAAGAGATCCTAGGCACGCCGCGTAAACAAGACCGCCAACGGTGAAATCAACTCCGCAGATTTTGACTGTCTTAACGGAACATGCGTTAACTCTCTCAGCATTACAAGCTGTGAAGCAAATAGGTTCAATGCTGCATGCACGTGCCCATTTCGGTCCAACGCATCGGTTGCATTTATCATCACAATTAGTGCCGCAGTCAGTTTCGCGAGCAAGTCGCGATATTAATGCCAGATCATTCGCTGAATATTTTGTCGAATCACCTAAACCTTGGCCGATTACTGCTATATTCCGATTTGCCTTCTGATCATAGCCGATATGTACTCCAACTATCCTCTTATTCGAGATTAGCGGAGAACCCGAATATGACTTTACCGTGTCGCAGTTATGATAGCGAAATACTGATGACGCGCTTTCATCGGCAACATTAGATAGAGAACAGTTATTCGTCCGCACAAGTTGGTTTTTATTAACATCAAAGCCGGTAATCTGAACATTCTCGAGATCCGAATTTGGATCAAAAGGAATCCACCCATCGGCGGCGCTTGATGTTAGATTTAGAATCACTATGTCAGATGTGTAATTGGCAGAGGAAATACCATTGATATCAGATGTGAAACTGCCATCAGCGTTGGTGAAAAAACTGCCAGAAAATTTGCGGATGTCAGGTGCCTTGGCCATGGCGAGATAATCTAGGCAGTGAGCAGCGGTCAGAATTTGTGATGAGCTAATTAGGACGGCGTTACAGCGTGATGTTGGTGACGACAGAACCCCAATCGCTTTGGCCAGTTCCGGGTCATTGAAATATTGTCGTTCGTCGCCCCCGATTATCGCCTTGCTAGTGCTAGCGTTGTTATGGCCTGCTGTCTTACAGGAGCAAACCAACGCTACCAGAGACATCGAAAAAACAGCAAAAAAACTGGAAAAAATTCGTTTTTTTATCATCAGATAAAACACCCCATTGTTTGTAAGCCCAAGATCAAAGTGTAGTATAATTATATACTGAACACGTGATAAGTGCTCTCACAGGGGTCAGGCACTGATTGCAACATGCCGAAATCCCTTGCAGCACAATAATTTCAGCTATTTGCGGGAAGTGCCTGACCCCTTATTTTAAATAACTGTACTCTTCGTTGTCACTGATTTTAACGAACGGGACTGGATCTAGTTCGGTTTGGCGTTTGTCTTTCGACTTGCCGTCATTTTGCTCTTGCTTCTCGTTTGTTCCGATGAAGAAATTGTTACCGTCGCGTTTGACTAATGTGAAGGGCTCGAAAGCTCCGTTCACGCCACAGGATGAAATTGGCTTACCAATTTCGTAGGGGCAATTTTTGCGAAAGTCTTGGCGATCAGCTTCCTTTATCCAGGCGTCATCAAAAATCGTCAAATTACTGTTAAACGAAATGTTAAAGTCAGAGGTAAAAGTCAACTTATCGTCGTTTGGCATCAACATCTTCATCAAGAGATCGGTCTTAATCGCTAAGACCAGCCGCTTAGAGCAGGTGGGATCAAGATATACTTTGGCCACATATTGAATGGTCGAGATGCTTTGAGAGTATAAAAAGGCCTCTTGAGCGTATTGTTCGGGCTGTGATGTTGTGAGGCGGTGACAGTCACGTCGCCAGGTCCCTCCGAAAACCTGATTTCTCAGGATATTATTCGTATCAAACGACTTTCCATTTATATTAACACTCATAATATTTGGGAGCGTGGTAATTGGTTCCGGGGATAATTCATTAACGTCGTCGATGGAAATAAGTTGAAGACTATAGATTTTAGACAGCGCCGATGATTCTTTAATTCCTGAGTTTTTTAGAGTTAATCGAGTCAGTGAGCGGCTGTTGCTTAGAGCTTCAAAATTCGCAAGTTTGACATCGGATGTCTCTAAGGAACGAAGCCAAGTTATATATTCAAGCAGGGATAAATCTAAAACTTCGTCAGTCTTCACACTCTCGAACAGGTTCAAGTTTTCTGTTGCAGAAAGAGCGGCATATAGAGTGTCACACGATGTATCGCTTGCAAATGCATTGAATAGAAACTTGACGCTATAGCTCTTAATTTGTGATTTGCATTTATCAATGAATGGATTGGCCGAAATTTTTGCGTTGTTAGACAGAGTGCTTTCAACAAATTCGCGTACGCTGGCTAAAGACGTGTAGCTTGAACGAATGGTGGTTTCAGAAGCTATCGAAACGAATGATGCGACACCAATGATCTCGCCTAACTTACTTACCAACGGCCCTCCTGAGTCCCCATGCGCCACTGATGAGAGCTTTCCATCAGGAGATTCGTTGTCCGGGGCATTGGCGCCTCGTTGGCCAACCACAGTTATCTTGCCATCACCGACCTGCTCCACTTGGTTGAAGCCTGTACGTTTGATCCCGTTGCTACCAGTTGAGCCTAAGCCATCAGTAAATTGATTATCGCCAAAACCTATTAGCTGAACAGGCTCTCCTGGCGCCGGCAAGTTATAATCGACCGGAAGAAATTGATCCGCAACGGCATCGGAAAAAAATACGAGAGCTACGTCATTGGGATCTTTACTTGCTCCCACGTAGTTTGGATGAACGAAGATATTCTTGCTTGCAACTTCAAGTTGCTTAACTACGACTGGAATATTTCTATCCTTTACGCAGTGAGCCGCGGTCAATAACACATTCGCCCGGATAAATGTTGCCGTACAACTACCTTCTAGGTTTGTAATTCTGACCACAGCCGGAAGCTGCATGGTGCGCTGTCCGTTGGTGACCTTGACGGCACTTGCATTCTTCTTAGAGAGACACCCAGCAGACGTTAAGGTGAGGCACACGATAATCATGGTCTTGTGAAACATCTAAGTTGCTCTCCAAATAATTCTCTAAAAAGCAAATAAGCGTCAGTTTGGTAAGCATCGTGATGCAAAAAAAAGCCCCAAAAAACGCGCGCATAAAACAATGATATTATTGTTTATTATATTGCATGGAAAGATTCAGAGTGTTGAAGCTTTAGTCACCTGGATGTGAGAGTGGCAGAACAAAGATGATCCAGAAGCGATGGCCCTTCCTAATATGGTCAGAACCTATACCAAGTCGTTATTTGTACACGGTGATTCTGAGCAGACACTGCGTCCGCGTAGCGCGTCTGCATCAGCGCATACTCAACGCCAGTACGGATTTCTGGACTAAAGTTATGGACGAGATTCGCGTAGGCGCCTCTTTGACGGTCATAAACGACTGTAGACCCATTTGCCTTGAGATCTTTAGCGTTGGGCGATGCGAGCTCTGCTACGCCAATTGTAGCCCAGGCGTCCATTCCCGCAGGGAGATGGTATTGCAGGTTAACATTCCAAGTTTTGAGTTTGACGGGTTGCAGGCTGTTATCTGCAGTGGCGAATCCCTCGACACCCGTATCGACAAAAGGTTGCTGTACTGTAGCACCTTGCGGCTGAGACGCGTTTGGATTGGCAAGATTGCCAGTCCAGCGCGGGAAATAATCCCCGTGGCCACTTCCGGTCGTATATTCACCAGCTAAAACGAGCGTATTGCCGAAATCTTTTTCCGACTCTGCCGTCAATATTGGCAAGATAAAATCAACAGCCAAAGCCGAGACTTTTTTATGGAGTGAGATGGTCTTGCCATCAGCCACACTGGGGTGTGACAACTGACGGAAAGTTCCCGTGACAGCTATCGACGTAGCTGCAAGTTTAAGATCACCATTGGATAACGAATACGGCGCCTGTCGTCCGCTAAAGGCAAATTTAATTCCGCCGTCAAAATTTGGTATCTGGCTGTCGCGCTGCGCCGGCCTAGCCGCCGACACGCCGAAAGTAACCGTAGAATTATCGCTGGAACTGAGCTGCTTCATCACCGTCAATTGGGGTGTCCGAGCAAACAAAGTCCCGGTCATTGGCGGCAGCGATACTGTGCGAGTGATATAGTCCATTTGCCATCCAAACAGGGACCAATACTGTCCGGCTAGTATCGACCAGCCTTGATCTTCGGCGAGGAAATACGCGTGGCGCAGTCTCAGGGTTGGATTTTGATAGTAGGCCGCTTCGCTGACACCGCCTCCGACCGGGGGTTGATATCCCAGAAAATCAGCTTCAATATGGCCCTTCGTTTTCAATGACCCCCGGCTAGTCATGACACCGAGAGCGAAGCGAGAGGAACGCGAGGAGAAAATCGTCCGGCCTGTATCACCGGCCACGGTACCAGGACGGGCGACCGGGGTACTGCCGACGATCTCCTCGATGCCCTGGGTGGTGTCGGAAAACATATCAAGTGCCGCGTAACCACCGGCGTAAAATTTTACTGCGTCTTTTTCGTAAAGGACGATATTAGCGATAGCTTGACCAGAAGCAGTGGATGCAAGAAATGCGACAATTCCTGACCTGAGCGATGTCTTAAAGTTTATGGTCACGCTAAGATCTCCCTGATTGGTAATCAATCACTTTGCGTTTAACTAGAGCAAGCGATTCCATTGTTTTTCATTGCCATAAAATAGGCAATAACATGCGATAAAATGAAAAATTTTTCATTGTTAAGGAAACAATATGTCGGACACTCGCAAACTAACCAATTCATCGATGATCGCTGAAGATGCCCTCTACCGAAAGGTCAGCTGGCGCATCATTCCATTGCTCCTCCTATGTTTTGTCGTAGCGTATCTCGATCGGGTCAATGTTGGCTTTGTGAAGCAGCAGATGGAAAGGGATCTTGGTTTTTCAGATACAGTCTATGGTCTCGGTGCTGGGATCTTCTTTATCGGTTATTTTCTCTTCGAGGTGCCGAGCAATATTATCTTGCACAAGTTTGGCGCAAGGCGCTGGCTCGGGCGCATCATGATCTCTTGGGGCATAGTCTCCGGAGCCATGGCGTTTGCTCAAGATGAGGTCCACTTCTATCTCTTGCGTTTTCTGCTTGGAGTGGCTGAAGCTGGATTCTTTCCTGGGATTATTCTTTATCTAACCTATTGGTACCCAGCCGAACGCCGCGCAAAGGTCACCTCGCTTTTTATGACAGGGCTGTCTCTGGCGGGCATTATCGGGGGCCCGATTTCGGGTTGGATCCTGAGCGTCATGTCGGGAGTCCATGGTTGGGATGGATGGCAGTGGTTGTATGTTCTGGAGGGAATGCCTTCTGTGTTTCTTGGTCTTTTCCTACTAAGCTATTTGGACGATCGCATCAGCGATGCAGGCTGGCTCAATGATCCAGAGAAAAATCTGCTCCGTGAACGCATCACCCAGGATCAGCTGGGCAAAGCACAAGCGTCATTCCGCGACTTGCTCAAAAATCCAAGAATTTGGAATCTTGCCGCAATTTACTTCTGCCTCGTGATGGGCCTATATGGAATCAGCTTTTGGCTGCCGAGCTTGATTGAAGGGATGGGTGTGAAAGATAGCTTCGAGGTTGGACTTTTGTCAGCGATTCCCTGGACTGCTGCAGCCATCAGTATGGTGCTTGTGGCAGCAAGTGCCGACAAACATCGCGAGCGTAAGTGGCATGTAGCAATACCAGCCCTGCTCGGCGCTCTTGGACTGGCCCTTTCCGTGCATTGGGCAGAGACCCCGAGCCTGGCGCTTCTAAGCCTCACGATCGCGACCATGGGCATCGCGACGAGCTTGCCCTTGTTCTGGAGTTTGCCGACCGCTTTTCTGACCGGAACCGCCTCAGCAGCAGGAATCGCGCTGATCAATTCACTCGGCAACCT
>JAPLFY010000074.1 GCA_026390435.1 Pseudomonadota bacterium | reverse complement strand
CAACTTTTCGATGCGGTGCTTGTGCAGCGTTTCTATCGCCTCTTCTGGGCTAACGCCTTTGCGCGTGCTGATGACATCTGCTGTCATCACTTCGCTGACTTTACGCTGTGGGTTTTTTTCAAAGCGGATGTCGCGGCCCGTGACTATACCGACCAGGGCCCCGTTGTCTACGACGGGAAAGCCGCTGATATTGTGCTTGCGCATGAGAGCAATGACGTCGCCGACTGTTTGGTTGGGACTAGCGGTGATTGGGTCGAGCACCATGCCGGCCTCGGACTTCTTCACCGTCTTTACTTCCCGGGCCTGTTCGGCAACGGACAGGTTCTTATGAATGATTCCGATACCGCCGGCCTGCGCCATGACGATGGCCGAGGCTGCTTCCGTCACTGTATCCATAGCTGCGGACACTAGCGGAGTCTTCAGGCGAATCTTGCGCGTGAACTGGGTCTCGAGGTTGGTTTCATTCGGCAAGACAGTCGAATGTCCAGGAACCAAGAGGACGTCGTCGTAGGTCAGCGCAATTTCAATCTGATAGTTGAGGGGTCCTGGGCCTGTAGGCCGGCTGGTCTGCATCGTAGCCTCCTCGTGAGCGGTGGCCACGATATTACTCCCGAAGGCTGTAAAGTCCAGGAAAAGTTGCGGTAAATTGACGAAGAATGCTTTGTTTTGCGCCAGATGCCCCAATTTATGAGGCATCTATCGGAAAGACTAGCTTTCAATACACCACTCGTAAACTCGAACAATAGCACAGCAAACCATCGGTGATCTGGCCTGTGGTTGTACTACCTATATTCAGGATAACAGCGGCGATTGACGTTTTGTTGTTTCTGTACTAATATTCGTACAGCAATTCCCTGGGGGAATGGCATTGAAATCGATTCATTGGGAAGGCGACAGTAAGGAGACTATGCGTGGCTTTTCCTCGGTAGTTCGGGGAGATCTCGGACGTCAGCTATTCGCTTTGCAATGCGCCGAACTCCCAGCTGACGCAAAGCCAATCGGAACAGGTATGCCAGGCGCCTGGGAGCTCCGGTCCCGAGATGAATCAGGGCAATACCGTGTCATCTATGTCCAAATAGTTAGGGAGCAAGTTCATGTCCTCCACTGCTTCAAAAAAAACACAGAGAAAACGAGCCGCTATGACATCGAAAAGGCCCAGGCAAGGTACCGCGCGCTCCGCCAGCGCCTCCGCTAAGGCCGCACAAAGCCTGTTTGAGGATCTCGGCTTTTCGCCGACAGAAAGCCGACGTGAAGCAGTTAAGGCTGAACTTTATGTAGCCATACTTAAGATCGTCCGAGAGCGAGGACTCACGGCGCGGCAGCTGGGAGAGATTCTCGGCAAACCGCATTCGCGCGTGAGCGAGCTTCTCAATGGTAAGTTAAACTTGGTGAAGGCTGACACCTTAATCGGCTACTTGGATCAGCTCGGTGTCGATGTCAGTATTAAAGTGACACGCCGCGCTTCGTGACTGATAGTTGAAGACCGTCGGTTGAGGATGCCTCCCCTTAAGTTGTTGCGTAAGGGAGCGACTGGGCTGGTACGTAAAGATCCCACGCTGCCATGGGATGTGCTTAGTTGAAGATTTCGCCCGTAAAACCGCCGGTTCCCACGGTTGTATTAGCTGAATAAAACCCACAATTCGAGGCAAAGCATCCTTCGAGCCAGGCATAGTAGCTGGTTTGCTGGAGTCAGGTACCGCATATAAGACTATTACAAATCTCACCGACATCAGCGAAGAGACACTTAGGCACTTTCGTGCCGACCACTTGACGACGGTCGTCAAAGAGCCGGCTAGTGATGATCATCAGTTTATTAAAGAGGCATGGAACAAAGCGCCGGCACGCTTTTGTGGGAGGGTGACGGCAAACAGCTTAATATCAATGTCAATGGCACGCGTCACACGTTTTGCTGGAATGCCTTTTGTGACCAACACACCACCTTACTCGTCGGGTCAAGCGTCACCGGCGCCGAGTCGTCGGAGGCATTTTTATCGGCACTAAAAAGTGGTCATCAGCAGCAAGGTGCATTTGCTATCGGCGTGCTGATCGATAATCGCCTCGGAGAGGCTGATTTAATCATGGTCCGCAGCTTTTGCATTGAGCACCGTATCGT
>JAPLFY010000139.1 GCA_026390435.1 Pseudomonadota bacterium | reverse complement strand
CTGCAGGAAAAGAAACTCTGCGGCACAATCATTAAGGTGAGCTACAACGGTAATTCAAAGCGTGGATGGCTGACCGGTATTTGTCCCTGGGATCATCCAAATAATTCTGCCAAAGGTGTGTGGAATCCATGTGGACGCGGTCGCAAGCATCTGGACTTGATGGATTCATTATATTTCGGACTTGGTATGGGCGACGCTCAGAGCTGGGGACCAGATCAGTCTAGATCACCTTGGCAGCAAAATCCGCAAGCTGCTTACGTTGAAGCCTACAAAGACGGCAAAGTCGAGGGAGTGTGGACGATCCACTAAGGATCTAGTGGGCCTGCCCTTTAGTCTTTCCAGGTTGGCCAAATAATTTCGTGATTACCAACTGTTATTGTTTTTGCCTTAAGTATGCGCTGAGAATTCCGAAACCCAGTAGGGGGCTTAGAGCCTCTACTGGAGGAATGTCTCATTTTAGTTTGTGGTAGGCATCAAAACCTAATGTTCCTTGTTTGCGCGCAGCTTACCTTAGGCTGCAGCGGACTAAATCCGCGGGTCTTAAATAAGCGGGATCGGGATTCCAGTTCCGACGACAGCAAAGCACAGTCGAAGGTCAATGGTAAAAAGGTAAATCCGAAGGGAGGGCTGCGGCGCTTAACGCGTAACCAGTACCTCAATTCCGTGCGCGACATTCTAGGTGACGTTTCGCTTCGGACTACTCTGGACGCAGACGTTCCGATGCTTTTCCTTACCAACCTTGGCGCATCTACAGTCACGTCCACTCCACGAGGGGTCGAATTGTACGGAGACGCAGCTCGCGACCTGGCAGCACAGAGTTTTGCTGACAGGGTAAAAGCGGAGATTTTTATTGGGTGCAAACCTCAGCAGTCGACTGGATTGATAAACGATTGTGTCGATAGCTTCATCAAACGAATCGGGATGCTAGCCTGGCGACGTCCTCTATCCATTGAAGAGCTAGCTGCGATCAGAAAAGTGCATCTCATTGTAGCCACGGACTTGAACGATGTCCTTAAGGGTCTCGAGGCTGCAACCGCCGCGTTGCTAACCTCGCCATTCTTTATTTATCGAAGTGAGATTGGCAGTCCTCAAGCGGATGGGACCCGTCGACTGGATGCGTATGAGATCGCGGCTCGTCTTTCTTTTTTGCTTTGGAATTCTACCCCTGATCTCCAGCTTCTTGAAGCCGCTGAACAAGGTAAATTATCAGACAGCACTGGAATTCAGGAGCAGGCGCAACGCCTACTCTCAAGTCCCCGCGCGAGGACTGCCTTAAAGGGATTTTTCCGGGAGTGGTTAGGATTCGATTCCCTTGCGAATTTAGGGAAAGACTCTACCGCATACTCTCAATTTACGCCGACTCTAGGCTCGGCCATGCAGGAGGAGTTTGACCGCGTCATAGAGTCATTGGTTTTTACGCCCGAAAAAGACTTTACATTGTTATTAAATCTTCAGTCCACTTTCTTAAACGCGGAACTAGCGAAGCTTTATGACTTGCCTGTTCCGGATGGTGATCCGAAGGCGTTCACGGAAATTGAGCTCCCTGCAAATAGCCCCCGTGGCAGTCTTCTGACTATGGGAGGATTTCTTGCTACTCAAGCGAAACCAGACACCACAGCTCCGATAAGTAGGGGGCAATATATTCTCAATAGACTCCTGTGCGAGCAAGTGCCGCCGCCACCGGCAAATGTTCCAGCAATACCACCGGATATTGCAGGTGGAGCGCATCGCACGCAAAGACAGCGGTTGGAGCTTCACACCGCAAGCCGAGGTTGCGCAGCGTGTCACATTAAAATGGATGCTGCAGGTCTAGCTCTTGAGCATTTTGACGGGATTGGTGCATATCGAGACACGGATGCCGGACTAAAGCTCGACGTTTCCGGTGCGATCGATGGTCAGTCCTTCGACGGAGCTAAACAGCTGAGTATTAGTCTGCAGTACAGTACACGTGTTCATGCTTGCACTGTCAGGCATTTGTACCGGCATGCGTTGGGGGCTTTAGATAGTAAGGCAAATGAAACGCGGATTGAAGCGCTTCGGCAGGAATTTACCAACAGTGGATTTCAGTACCAGAAATTAATTTTAGCATTAGTCGCTAGCGAGAGCTTTACGACTATTGGGGACTTAAGATGAGATTTAAGGCTTTAGATCGCCGCAAGTTGCTACGTGGTATGGTGTCAGGATCTTTGGTGAGCTTTGGCTTGCCGTTACTGGACAGCATGATGAACAATCACGGCACCGCTCTTGCTAACGATCAGCCCTTGCCTAAGCGATTCGGGCTTTGGTTTTGGGGTGTGGGCGCCATGCCTGACTACTGGCGCCTATCAAATACCGGTCTGGGATGGGTTCCCTCCGACGGTCTCAGTGCACTGCAACCTGTAAAAGACTATGTGTCAGTTATTTCAAACACGCGCCATCCCGCAGTGCCGGTAGTTCATTACGGCGGGCAGGCTTATCTGTTGACAGGCAGATACAATAAAAATGGTTCTGATCAGCAAACCAATCAGTATGGTTCTCCTGGCGGGCCTTCCGTGGATCAGATCGTCGCCAAAGCTTGGAAGGGGAAGACGCCAATTGATTCTTTAGTGGTTGGTGTCTCCTCTGCATATCAAGGAAGTTGCTGCGGTTTACCCCCTACGCAAGCATCCTGGATCGACAACAACGTGCCTAATCATCATGAATTCTCGCTGACTGGGTTTTATAAAAAGCTCTTTGGGGTCGCCAGTGACAATCTGCATGATGCACTCCAGAGACGTAGCATTTTGGATGCGGTGCGCGGCGATCTCGCAGCGCTCCAGTCGCGTGTTGGAAAAGCCGATAAGCTTCGTTTGGATGCACACGCACAGGCAGTTCGTGATATCGAGGTTGGCATCGATAAATTGGCCTCGAGTCAATGTACGCCGCCGCCTGCTCCGCAAGATCTAGAGATACTGCCAACAAAGGAGCCGCTGAGTGAGCGTAACCGACTCTTCACCGACATGATTGCAGTTGCACTTAGCTGTGACCTCACCAGGGTTTTCACCGTCCAATTTACCGGTCGTGAAAACGATACCGTATTTTGGCAGGTTGGAGCCACCCAAGGGACTCATACTTTGTCCCATAATGGTGATCGGGCCTCTATTGACAAGTTAAATCAGGCGTTCAAATTCACTATGGGCGAGTTCGCCTACCTACTTGAGAAATTCAAAAACACACCCGATGGCAACAGCAATTTACTGGCTAGCAGCTGTATTTATGCTACCTCATGCGTTGGTAACCCAGTTAGTCATAGCTACGACCGTGATTTACTCTTAATGATTGCTGGAGGAGCCCAGGGAGCGCTTAAGCCTGGTATCCACTACCGCGCGGGATTTGAGATGTCCTCGGCAGTGGCCTTGACTGCCTTGCACGCCGTCGACGTGAAATTACCGGCCTTTGGTAGCGATGGTATGGAAAGTTCGCGACCAATCGGAGCGTTGTTGAATGCCTGAGTCCCTCGATGCGTGCATTCTAGAGGGCGGTGCTTCGAGTTGACGACTGGCTTCGGCGCCGAGCGTATTTCTTTGCGTAAGCAACCTTGGGCACTTGTGAGCTAATTAATACCAGTGACGCTAAGAGCAAAGCCAACACAGTGGCCAGGTTTACCGGTAGCCTTTCAGCAAACGTAGGCATCAGTGCGCGAGCGCGGATGAATGCCTCTGTGTCTTCGTCTTCGCCGCCCATTGCCAGCCCAAGTTGAGCGGTTTTGTTCTTCGCGATATTCGCAGGCAGAGTTTTTTTGCTGACGAGTGTAGTCGACATCTTTGAGTCGCTTGGTATTTCAAACATGAAGCGACTTGGATCGGTGCGGCGATGGTTTAGCCAAACTTCGTAGTGTAAGTGGGGGCCGGTGCTGTGCCCGGTGCTGCCGGCCTTGGCGATGATATCGCCCCGACGCACATGGTCGCCGATTTGCACCAGGACCTTTGAATTGTGTCCGTATCGCGTCGTGATGCCAAAGCCGTGATCGACCGTGACGAGGTTGCCCAAGAATCTATGTCGGCCTGCAGATGTGACTGTGCCATCGGCCGTGGCTCTGACCGGAGTCCCGTAATTAACCGCGAAATCGATCCCATTATGATGCAGGCGACGGCCGTTAAATGGCGATAATCTATAGCCAAAACCACTAGAGACATAGCCATCCGTCGGCAAGATAGACGGCAGTGAGCCCATGACGGCAGCTAAACCAACATTGGGATCTGTCACCGCTTGGACGCCGTGATGAATGAGTTGCGTCTTGATCAGCATCTCATTGAGGCCATCGCGTACGCTAAGTGCATAGGGGCCTTGAATGCGCGTCTGAAACATGATTTTAGCAGGGTTTTTAAGGGAACTTCTCGCCAGGCAGGTCGGACTGTAAACAGTCAAGGCACCTAAGATGAGAGGAGCTGCGCACGCGCTTCGTAACACGGACTTCTTGATGAAGAGGTGCTGTGACGCCATATGACAAACTCCTTTCGTTCAATCTGAAGTTCAATAAAACTTCTTCTAAAACATCAGTGGTCCAGCAAGGTACTGCAAAAATTCTGATAATTTCATTAGAAAAATGCTGGTCGTAGCGATTCCGCGCATTTAGCGGTGATTTTTTGTTCGAGCGGAAGTCATGTTTAGAGCGAAAACACAGAATATCATAAATTGAGAAAATGGGCCGAAAATCGCAAAAATAAACCAAATATTATTTATTATTTGGTCGTTGATGCGGGATCTGAGCCACTCTCTGGCTCACCTTCGGAGTCGCTGCCGACGTCGTCTTCACTACTGCGAAAATAGCTGAAAAGAGCCACCGCGCTAGCTTCTCTCAGGCCTTTGATTGCCTTCAGCTGTGCAAGAGAAGCCTGCTTTAGGCCGTCCAAGCCACCAAATGTGGTGAGCAGAGTTTTTCTTAAAGTGGGTCCAATGCCGGGGATGTCTTCTAAATCAGAGGCATGCGATAGTTTGCCGCGACGCTGGCGGTGATGCGTGATGGCGAAGCGATGTGCTTCGTCGCGAATCTGCGTAAGTAAGCGGAATTCCGGCGTACCTTGGGCTAGCGGTTGCGCAACTTCACGATCTGGAAAAAATACACGCTCGAAGCTGCGCTCCGGCACGCTAGTGTCGATGAAGCCTCGACGCCCACGTTTGTCGATGCGACTTTTAGCCAGCGAGATTAGTTCAAAATCTAAATCCGGAAATTGTGCACGAGCTTCAGACGCTGCGCTAAGTTGCCCTTTGCCGCCGTCGATAATTAGTAAATCAGGTAAATCTCCGTCGCGCTCGGCGCGGGCTAAGCGTCGCCGCACGACTTCGTTTATGCTAGCGAAGTCGTCAGGTGATCCAGTGACCTCTGTGATGACATAATGACGGTAAAATTCTTTAGCAGGGCGTCCGTCAACAAAACAAACATTACTAGCCACGATCGCGGTGCCCTGGATGTTGGAAATGTCGATACATTCCATTCGCTGCGGCAAGCGTCGTAGACCAAGATGCTCTTGGAGCATGCGCAGTTCGACTTGTACTTTTTCTTTGAGACGCGCGATCTCAGTCAGACGGTACTCAGCATTTTTCAGCGCTATCGCTACTAATTCTAGGCGAACGCCGCGTTGCGGTACGCGTAAAATTAATTTAGCTGCCTCTGGATGGCCCGCTAAAAGTGCATTGCGTAAGTCTTCGGCGTCTTCGAGATCACGCGGTATGATGATCTCTCCGGGTAAACTGCGTCCGTCATAGTACTGGAGTAAGAACGCAGTTAAAGATTCGTCTTCATTCTGCACTGGCGAGTTTAGCACAAAGCTGTCGCCACCAATGAGCTTGCCGTCTCTTACCGTGAGGACGTGGAACGAGATGCGTGTCTCATTCTGTTTGCAGGCGAAAATATCGGCATCATCCACATCGCCTGTTACCACTGACTGTTTTTCGGTGACGCTCTCGAATGCTTTTAATTGATCGCGGTAAATGGCGGCGAGCTCAAAATTCTCTGCGGTAGCAGCAGCTGCCATTTTTTCTTCAATTAACCGAGCGACCTCTTTGCTTCTACCTGCAATGAAATCGACGGCACTTTGAACAATGCTTTTATAAACCTCTGGATCAACCGGGATGTTGCATTGCCCAAGGCACATTTTCATGTGGTAGTAATTGCAGGGGCGACGCGCGTGGGCAAATTCGTGACGTGAGCAGCGTATGAGTGGGAAAATTCGGTAGGCTGCATCCAGCAAGAGCCTGAGTTGGCCCGCACTCCCAAATGGTCCCAGGTATGTTGCACCGTCATCGCGGCGACGGCGCACTCTTTCGATGCGTGGCCACGTGTCTTTGAAGTCGATCCGTAAATACGGATACTCCTTGTCGTCACGAAGGAGCACGTTGAACTGAGGCCTGTGGTGTTTGATGAGCGTACGTTCAAGCAGCAGAGCTTCAAGAGGTGTCTGGGTGATAATCACTTCGACATCGTAAATTTGTTGCGACAACACTCGAGTTTTGGTGTCGAGCTGCGGCGCAGGGACGAAATAATGGGCGACACGAGTTTTGAGGCTTTTGGCCTTGCCTACGTAAATGATCTTACCCAAGCTGTTTTTCATCATATAACAGCCAGGTTCACGTGGTAGTTGCCGCAGCTTTTCTCGCAGCTGAGCGTTGATATCAGTCCTCAACTGCCGCCCTCCGTCAGCGTGCTGCTCGGTAGCCCAGAGTCATCACCGCCGATGGCGAGCATGGTCCCCTTGAGTCGATTGATCTCGTCGCGGAGATCGGCTGCTTGTTCAAATTCCAAAGCCGCTGCCAGCTTCTTCATTTCTTTTTGTTTAGTAGCAATCAGTTTCCCTAACTCTTCTACGCTAGAGACACCGGCCGCAGCCAGGTCGTCAACCGTAGCCGAAGGTACTTCGGGCTCGGGATCTAGGCCGTAAAGCTTACGCAAGCTGACAGGCAGGCTCTTGATGATGGTCTGCGGGGTAATGTTGTGCTCTTTGTTGTGCGCTTCTTGAATCGTGCGTCGACGGTCCGTTTCGTCCATGCAGGCGCGCATCGAGTCCGTAATGCGGTCGGCGTAGAAAATGACCCGCCCATCGCTGTTACGGGCAGCGCGGCCGACGACCTGGATCAGCGACGAGCGCGAGCGCAAGAAGCCTTCTTTGTCGGCATCCATCACCGCGACGAGCCGCACTTCCGGTAGATCAAGTCCTTCGCGCAGCAGGTTGATGCCAATGAGTACGTCGTATTCGCCTTTACGCAAGTCGCGGAGTAACTCGACGCGCTCTAAGCTATCGATATCGGCATGCAGGTAGCGCGCTTTGACTCCCATCTCGGTAAAATGTCGGCTGAGATCCTCCGCCATGCGTTTCGTTAACGTGGTGACGAGCACCCGTCCCTGAAGCTCCACAGCTTTGAGTATTTCTCCATAAAGATCGTCGACTTGGCCTCTTGCTGGCCGTACCTCGATGGCCGGGTCAATCAGTCCGGTGGGGCGGATCACCTGTTCCACAATGCGGCCGCCAGAGGCTTGGATTTCGTAGGGGCCTGGAGTGGCTGAGACGTGTAGCAGTTGTCCCGAGCGGCCAAGAAATTCCTCAAAATTAAGTGGTCTATTATCTAGAGCCGAGGGTAAACGAAAGCCGTAATCAACAAGAACCTGTTTACGAGCGCGGTCACCGCGGTACATGCCGTTAATCTGCGGATTGGTGATGTGGCTCTCGTCGATGATGGTCAAGAAATCTTTTGGGAAGTAATCGAGCAACGTTGGTGGTGGCTGACCCGGCGCGCCTCCGGTCAAATACCGTGAGTAGTTTTCGATACCGGGGCAGTAGCCCAGATGCTCCAACGTTTCGATGTCGTGCATCGTGCGCTGCTCAAGGCGCTGGTACTCGACCAGTTTATTTTGGGCCTTAAGCTCACGCAGGCGGACGCCGAGATCGGCGAGGATTTCGCGTACCATCTGATCGCGGTCACCGCGGTCCGTGACGTAATGGCTACCAGGGTAGATGGTGAGCTCGTCGACGGTCCTGATCACCTTGCCGGTTAGGGCATCGATGAGCTGCAGACTCTCTATCTCGTCGCCGAAGAATTCCACCCGGACGGCCTCGTCTCTTTGGTGGGCCGGCAGAATGTCCACGGTGTCGCCGCGGACCCGGAAGTGACCTCGAGTGAGGCTCACGTCGTTGCGAGCATACTGGATGTCGATGAGCTGGCGCAGAAGGTCGTTGCGAGCGATCTCTTGGCCCTTGGTTAACGGCACCACCAGCTGGGAGTAGGCCGATGGCGAGCCCAGACCGTAAATGCAACTCACACTGGCCACAATGATCACGTCCCGGCGCTCAAAGAGGGCGCGGGTGGCGGCGTGGCGCATCTTATCGATATCATCATTAATAGAGGCATCTTTTGCAATATAAGTATCACTGGTCGGGACGTATGCTTCGGGTTGGTAGTAGTCGTAGTAGCTAATGAAGAACTCGACGGCGTTCTCGGGGAATAGTTCGCGCATCTCGCCGAACAATTGAGCGGCGAGGGTTTTGTTCGGGGCGATGATCAGCGCCGGTCGGCCCAGTTGGGCGATGAGGTTCGCCATAGTGAACGTCTTACCCGAGCCGGTGACCCCCATGAGCACCTGGTGGCGAGCTCCGTCGTTGATGCCCGCACACAAGCTCGCTATGGCCTGGGGTTGATCGCCCTGCGGTTGGTAGGGGGTGGCGAGCTTGAATGGGATGGTGGCATGCATTGCCTGTCCTCCATGTTGTTGCGCGAGACCTGCGCAAACTTTACCAGGTCTTCATATCAGAGAGGCATGTGGGTTGCCCCGATTTCATCTTAGCTTTTGCTCACAAACTATTGGACCTTCAGGAAAATTATGCTACAGCTATTAGGCACATTCTTGGTTGACGTGAGCTGCGCTAACGAGCGCGACGCCTTCGTCTGGAGTTGCTAGTTGTCACCTACTGCGTCCCTTTTATCAAGGAGGCCGTTGTTGCGATCCGCTATTAGCCGTAGCCTTCTACCATTGTTAACCGTGATGTTTGCCGTCATGGCTGTTGGTACCTCGCGCCCTGCGTATGCATGGTGGATGTACACTCCAGGCGATACAGTGGACAATGTGGGCTACAAACCAGAGCAGCCGATTCCGTTCAGTCACAAACTTCATGCGGGCAAGAATAACATTCCTTGCCAGTATTGCCATTCCGCCGCACGGCGTTCGTCATCAGCGGGCATTCCGCCGTTGAACACGTGTATGGGCTGTCACCGTTTGGTGGCCACTGATAAGCCCAATATTAAGAAAGTAACCGAGCACTATAATAATAACGATCCGATCCAGTGGATCAAAGTGCACGACCTGCCGGATCACGTCCATTTTCCGCACAAGATTCATGTGAAGGATAAGGCTGACGGCGGTGCTGGTATTGAGTGCCAACAGTGTCACGGTAAAGTTCAAGAGATGGACGTTGTGGAGCAGGTTGCACCGCTGCAAATGGGCTGGTGTATCGGATGCCACAAAGAACGCAAGGCGAAGCTTGAGTGCGTTGCCTGTCATTACTGATCATCCTGAGTTAGAGCTGATATTAGTGTGAACGCAGAGCTGTGATTGACCCGGGGATGCCGCGGTGTGGGCGCCCCAAGTTATCTCTAGGAGCGAGACTTGAGTACGACCAGAGAACCGAATCAGAATTCGGAGACACCGTTTGCTCCAGTTCCCGGTAGCGATGACCCTCGTCGTGGCCAAGAGGTGTTTGCACCCGTTGGTGGCCCGTTTGAAGCGCCGGCTAAGAATGTCGTATCCGGTCCTTATTATAAAGGCGTCGAAGAACGGTTGCCTGAGCTGGCTCAGCGCCCTGCTGACCCGTCATCGACGGAAGCAAAAAGCGGCTTCAATGTCGATCGCCGGGACCTTTTAAAATTATTCAGTGCCTCGGCAGTTGCGGGTACTACAGCCTGTGTGCAGCGTCCGGTGGAAAAGGCGATCCCCTTCGTCAACCAGCCCGTTGACACTTGGCCGGGTGAACCAACGCACTACGCCACCACTTGCGGTGATTGCTCTGCCGGTTGCGGTGTGATGGTCAAGACGCGTGAAGGTCGCCCGACCAAGCTTGAGGGCCTTCCGGATCACCCGGTGAACGCGGGCAGTCTCTGCGCGGTTGGACAAGCAAGCCTTCAGGCGCTGTTTCACCCTGAGCGCCAGCAGCGGCCAACGATTCGTTTTGGTAGCCGCGTTGAGGCTTCCGAATGGAATGATGTCTTTGAAAACTTTGCCGGTAAGTTGACCTCCGACAAGATTGGTATCCTTACCAACGGTGCAACGGGTCATCGCCACGGCTTCTTCAAGGAGTTCTTGGAGAAGGTCGGCTCGAATGCTAACCGACTCTACACCTTTGACAGCAATTCGCTGGCTGAGGCGACGGCTGAGGCACATCGCCTTGCCTACGGTTTGTCGGCGATTCCTCGCGCGGATCTGAGCAAGGCTAAGGTGATCGTTGGTGTTGGCGCTGACTTCTTGGATGTCGGTACCTCGCTTCTATACAACACCAAGGGCTACACCGAGGCACACGCATTCCGCGGCCCCGATAAAGCTAAGCATGTTCAGTTTGAATCCTTCTATACACTGACTGGTGCGCGCTCCGATCAGCGTTTCCCGATCCCTCCGGGGAGCGAGACGCTGGTTACGCTGTTGCTGGTGAACTCACTGCTGAAAAACCCAGGTGTTAAGGGCTCAGCTGGAGCCCGTTCCCAGGCGCAAGCGGTGCTCAGTGCTAACTCAGGCTTGCTAAATGGCGCCTACGAAAACGTTGGATTTACCGAGGCTAATTTCGATAAGCTAGCGGAAGAGATGCTGACGGCACAGGCTGTGCTCTTGGCTGGTGGCTCCGCATTTGACGAGAATGCTACCACTCTGCAACTAGCTGCGATCCTGGCTAACGAATTGATCGGCTCTTACGAGACCGTGCTCTTCTTGCAGAAGGACTGGCTACCGGCACCAGTGGCTACTGGCGACCTGCAGCGCTTCCTGACCGATGCTAAAGACCTTGATGTATTGCTGCTGATCGATGTCGATCCAGTGTTTACTTTGCCTCCGTCTTGGGGCGTGACCGAGCTGTTGCAGAAGATTCCTACTGTGGCAGTCCTCTGCGACTTCCCAAATGAGTCAGCGCCCTTTGCTAAGTACGTACTGAACACGCACCATTGGCTTGAGTCCTGGGGCGATGAGCAGTCTGTTGCTGGCCTTTGGAGCGTACGTCAACCATCCGTACGTCCGACAACGGACAGTCGTCAGGCTGAAGAAATCCTCATGTGGGTTGCTGCCGCCGCGAAGAAGCCACTCGGATACGAAAATTACCGCGCTTACTTGAAGAAGAAGTGGGAAGACATCCGCACGGTCGTTGGCCGCACGGAAGTTCCTGCGGAAAGTTACTTTGACCTCGTCTTGCAACACGGTTTCGATGGTCGTAACTCCACCCAAGCCGTGCCTGATCTGAGCTCCAACTTTAGTAGCAGCTTCCGCTATGTCGACACTGGTCGCGGTGGCTTGCGCTTAGTGGCTCCCCTTGATTTCCGCCTGCGCGACGGCCGTCACGCTTGGAAGCCAGTCCTACAAGAGATTCCCGATGCCTTGACTACAGTCACCTGGGATACCTGGGTTGCGCTGAATCCAGTCACGGTCGCTAAGTTAGGTCTGCGTAAGTTTGACCTGGTGAAAGTGGAAGGCCCCGCTGGTTCATTCGAGGCGTCGGTTTATCCGCTCCCTGGTTTGCATCCTGACGCTGTAGTAGTGCCGCGAGGCAATGGCCATACGAAGCAAAACGGTACCATTCAAGGTGGCAACGGGATCAACCCGCTGGTTGCCTTCGGACGGGCGCAAGATGCTCTGACCGGGGCTCCTGTTACCTATGGTCAGGCCGTCAAGATTACTGCGACTGGCAAATTCTACGAGCTAGCTCAAACCCAGAAGCACAATGACATTGCGAATCGTAAAGACATCATTCAAGAGATCCCACTAGCGACCGCTGTGGCCAACATGGGCAAGACCCAAGACCTCGATGACGTGCCGAACCTCTATCCAGCCATGCCTAAGCAGCAGCATCGCTGGGGCATGACGATTGACCTGGGCAAGTGTACTGGTTGTAATGCCTGTTCTGTGGCTTGTTCGATTGAGAATAACGTGCCGCAGGTTGGGCGTGGTCAGGTACTGCTCGGTCGCCAGATGCACTGGATGCAGATCGATCGCTACTTCTCAGGTCCGGTTGAGGCACCCGAGGTGACCTTCCAACCTATGCTTTGTCAGCACTGTGCGCAGGCTCCTTGTGAAGGCGTCTGTCCCGTATTTGCGACCTCTCATGATCCTGAAGGCATCAACCAGATGACGTATAACCGGTGTATCGGTACACGTTACTGCGCGAACGCCTGTCCTTACAAAATTCGCCGCTTCAACTGGTGGACCCATCGTTGGAATACCGTTGGCGCTAGGCCGCAGGACCGTAACCCGCGCGCTCTCAACCCTGATGTAACGGTCCGTACCCGCGGTGTGATGGAGAAGTGTACCTTCTGCTACCAGCGTGTACGTGATGCTCGCCACAGAGAGAAACTAAACGGAATTCCAGTCGGTCAGCCAGGCAACGTCATCAAGACGGCCTGTCAGCAGACTTGTCCAGCAGATGCGATTACTTTTGGTGACTTGCTCGATACAACCTCGCAAGCAAGCCAGCAACGTAAAGACATGCGTGCCTATCTAGCCTTGAACGGTGAGCATGCCCTCAAGGAATACGGCTTGAAGACGATGCCTAGCGTCAGCTACCTGGCGAAAGTTTCGCTAACGGCGAAACCCGAGCATGGGCACGGCGGCGGCCACGGTGAGCAGCAGGGCGGCCACGGTGAGCAGCATGGCAGCCAAGGTGAGCAGAAGGGCGGCCACGAAGGGCAGCACGGTGCTCGTCAGGTAAAGAAAGCCAAAAAGAACGGATAGGCAGGGGCGCGGGTTAACTCTGTGGGAGTGAGGCGAGGCTGATGAGTGATGATTCAAAGTTATGGTCAAAGACCATATCGGACGTAAACTCCGAGATCCTAGTTAATATCGAGAATCCGCATCCTGCTTATTACGTAGCGCTGGCGATTGCTGTCACGGCGCTCTTAGTCGGTATCGGATTTGTGGCTCTGCACTTTACCTACGGCTTAGGTCTATGGAACTTCCGTCCGCCGGTCTATTGGGCGGTCGACATCACCAACTTCGTCTTCTGGGTTGGTATCGGTCACGCAGGTACCCTGATCTCAGCTATCTTGTTCCTCTTCCGCGCTAAGTGGCGAAACTCGGTTAACCGCAGCGCCGAGGCGATGACTATCTTTGCCGTGATTTGCGCCTTGGTTTTCCCTCTGATTCACATGGGTCGTCCATGGCACGGAGCCCTCTGGGCGGTGCCGCTGCCGAACACCAACAACCTCTGGGTTAACTTTCGCTCACCTCTCTTTTGGGACGTGATGGCGATCAGTACTTACTTCACGACCTCGCTTCTATTCTGGTACATGGGCCTAGTGCCTGACTTGGCTTCGATTCGTGACCGCGTTACCGGCTTCAAGCGTCTAGTTTACGGCGTCATGTCTTTTGGCTGGCGCGGTACCTCTAAGCAGTGGTGGCATTACGAAGCGGGCTACGGTTTCTTGGCCGCACTTGCTACTCCCTTAGTACTCTCGGTTCACTCAGTCGTATCTTGGGACTTTGCGATGTCGCTCCAACCGGGCTGGCATACCACGATCTTCCCGCCTTACTTCGTTGCCGGTGCTATTTTGTCCGGTTGCGCTATGGTTTATAACTTATTGCTGCCAGTTCGTTATATGTTCAGACTTGAGAAGTTCATTCTTCCCGAGCACTTGGAATCGCTACTTCGTCTGACTCTGCTGACCTCGACGATTGTTTTTTATGCCTACAGCATCGAGTTCTTCGTGGCGTGGTATAGCGGCAACCCATACGAATGGGCTCTGTTTGAGAAGCGCGCAGTTGGGCCGTACAGCTTCTACTTCTGGGTCATGACGTTCTGTAACTGTATTTTCCCGCTCGCCTTTTGGTCGCGGAGAGTGCGTAACAGCATCCCGGTATCTTTCGTGATTTGCGTGTTGGTCAACGTCGGCATGTGGTTCGAACGTTACAACATCATTCTGTCGTCGCTAGTTGAAGACTTCGTGCCAGCTCGTTGGGGACACTTCCAGCCGGGTCTGTGGGAAGTTATGATTACCCTCGGCAGCTTTGGTCTGTTCACGACGTTCTATCTCGTGTTCGTGAAATTCTTCCCGATTGTTTCGCTCTCGGAGATTAAGCTGATTATGCCGAAACCGCTTAGCTCGAAAGCCAGCGGAGGTGCACACCACCATGGCTAAGAACAACAATCCAGACATTGGCATCATTGGAATCTTTAGTCACCTCGACACGGTATGTACAGCGATCGAGAAAGTCCGCGTGCGGCCTGACTTCGCTGGTCACGAGGTGTTTAGCCCGACTTCTTATCACGAGATCGAGCACGCAAGTGGCTTCGGTGCAAGCCCGGTGAGAGTGTTCACTCTGATTGGCGCTTTGACTGGTACGGTCGCTGGCTTTGGTTTAGCGCTGGCTTGTGACTGGGATTGGCCGATTATCGTCGGTGGTAAAACTCCTGGTATTTACTCGTTGCCTGCTTACGTAGTTCTGGGCTTCGAATTCACGATTCTGCTCGGTGCAATCGCCACGGTTGCAGGGATGTTGGTGATGGGCCGCATTCCTAACCCGAAAAGACGCGTGTTAGACGTGCGTACCACAGATGACAAATTTGCTATTTTTCTGCCGGGAGCGCAGCTCGCGAGTCCGCAGGCGCAGTTCTTGCGCGATTGTGGCGCCGAAGAGGTGAGGAACACATGACAAGGCTGGCGACAAAATGGGGAGTCATGGCGGGCCTGCTAGCGACAAGCTTGCTGACCTCCTGCCGTTATGACGGAACAGGAACTAAGATGCAGTGGGCGCCAGACATGGCTGACTCACCAGCAAATAAATCACAACGCAGCTATCTCGATCCACCAGAGGGATCGCGGTCGATGACGGCGATTCTTTATCCTAAGACGCCTGAAGAGGCCGAAGTCCAATTTTCCATGCCCGAAGCGATCGCTAACGATCAGCGCGGGTTGGAAAAGGGCAAGACCTTGTACGAGACTTACTGCCAGGTTTGTCACGGTGCAGATGCTAAGGGTGGGCACATCAACCCAGCCATTGCACCGCCTGACCTGACTCATCCTACGGTTTATGTACCGAGAAAAGACGGATTCTTCTTCTACCGCATCACATTTGGTGCAAACGTGATGCCTGGCTACGGCTATGCCACGACTCCTGCGGAGCGTTGGTACATTATCAGGCACTTGCGTACGTTGCAGAAGGGGGCATGATGAACTCGCAGTCTCTTTACGATCAACGTCAGCAGTTCTTTTTTCCACCGAGCGCCACCGCTCGTGGTGGCATGCTCTTCTGCATGCTCGCTGGTGTCGTCACCTTTATCGGTGGCCTCTATTCGGGCGAGGCGGCGCGCACCTGGGGCAGCTACCTCTTTAATTTGTTCTTCTTCTTTGGCATCGGCCTTGGCGGAATTGTATTTGCAGGCATGCAGGATGTGATCAGCGCTAAATGGGGCCGCCCCATCATCCGCCTACATGAATCCTTCGCTAGTTTCTTGCCAGTTGCTCTAGGCTTTTTTGCGGTGATGTTTCTCTGCATCCTGCTGAAGCTGGGACGGGCAAACGAGCTGTACCCTTGGATTAAAGATCCCTCTATCATTCAGCACTTTGAGAGCAAGCAGATCTGGTTGCGGCCGGGCTTCATGGCTGCTCGCGATTTGTTTGCGGTGGCACTGATCGTCTTAGTGTCCTCATGGCAGCTTAGACAAAAGCTACGTCCCGACCTGGCCATGCTTAGTGGTGATCCTGCGCAGGCTGAGAAGTTGGGCGCTGCCTCGACTGCAAAGCTGCGTTACTGGACAGCTCCGGTTTTGGTTATCTACGCGCTGACCTTCTCGCTGCTGGCATTCGACTTGACGATGTCGCTGTCACCAACCTGGTACTCGACACTGTGGGGCGGTTGGTCCTTCGCAGTAATGATGCAGTCGCTGACAGCTTCACTGCTGCTCTTTATGTACCTGGTGCGCGGCACACCGATCGGTCAACTGACCAAGCGTCAACAGTTTCATGACGTCGGTAAGATGATGCACGGCTTTACCGTATTCTTCGCTTACCTGACTTACGCACACATTCTGACGATCTGGTACGGCAACATGCCGGAAGAGACTCAGTTCTTCTTCGTGCGACTAGAGCAGCCTTGGCTGAGCCTACTTTACGTAGTCTTCTTCCTAGTCTTTCTGGTGCCGCTGTTCACGCTGCTGCCTAAGGCCTCGAAATGGACTTCAGGTCTCGCAATTCCGATCTGCTGCTCTATCTTGGTGGCACAGTGGTTTGTGGCTCTGCTGGTCGTGATCCCTAGCATTGTTGAAGCTGGCAAGTGGACGATGCCCTGGATTGAAATCGGAGCCTTCTTGGGCTTCTTGGGCGTCTTCCTAAGCTGCGTCTTCCGCTTCGGCCGTCGGTATCCGATGGTGGCCATCGGTGATCCGCTGCTAGCTGAAGCTTTAGCTGACGCGCATCACTGATACCGTTTGAGTTTTAAAAAGTAGGCCTCGCTCAGTGCGGGGCCTTTTTTTGTATATGGCTAGCCTAGTGCCGGTGAGTGGATCCAAAAATAGACCACCGCAGCTACCGCCAGATCTAGCGTCCATAATATGAGGTAATGCACAGCCTTTTCCCTCGACCCGATGAAAACACCAATCTGTTTTGGCATCGGCAGGCTGTAGGCAAACTTTACCCACGCTTGGGGGTTCCCGCTCAAGTTATGAGATAATTTGAGTAAATTGAGCGCGAGGTGATCATGAGCGGAGCATTCGAAGGGGCAACGCGGGCAGCAATCGAAGAGATTATCCAGACGCACGCGCAAGCCTCAAAATTCGGCTACGTGTTAACAAACGATTCATTGCAAGATCTTGTTGGCGAGCTCTATACGTTGCTCGCTACGAGTCGCTCACTTAAAGCAGCTGGCGACCGAATGTTGGCGGGTGGGCCGGTGAGTGTGGGTGGGAGTAAAGCTCCGGTGCAGAGGGCGCGGCGTTATTAGTTGGGGTCAGGCACTGGCGCTAAGCTATTGAAAGCTCGTTATGTTTTGTGGGTACATTTTTTGATGTTATCGAGTTCGGCAAGTGCAGAGCTGATCCCATCTTCCCATAATAATGGCCACTGCGGATCCAGCAGGTAATTTAATACCAGGGCTGGATCGTTGTCCTTATTGGCGATCATGTATTGCACTTTATCCTGAAGTAGACAATTTACGAAGCGCCCAGGTCCGTCGCTAGACACTATGTGATACTCCGGATTCTCTCGGCAAAAATCGATGAGCTGAGGGAGGTGCCAGGAACCAAAGGCACCAGAAAAATCTTGCCCCGTGAGTCCTAGCCACTCAAGATCGTAGTAGTTGTTGATCAGGCCGACTTGCTGGTTGAAATCTTCAGACTGAACCATCAGCTCGATTTTGTTTTCTCTAGCTCTAGCTCTAGCGCTCATGATCAAACCTTCAGGTTAGTTTTGCTAAGCAACCTCATAAGATGTATCGGACTGTAATGGTCAGAATTTAGGCGCCATAGTCATTCTGATATAGGGTGCTGTATCTGCAGAGTGATTTATCGCTTGGGTAATCGAGAGCGGTCATTTTCAAAGCGTCAAAGTACAGCTATACATTGCACCTATGAGAGTTTCTTTGTTCCGCATCAGCAGGCATTTTTCTTATTCGGACCGTGCGGGACTGGAAAATCAAATCTGACGATAGGTTTTTCCAAGTCGGCTCGAGTTGTCTTTAAACGTTGTCATTATTACTTCGCACTCTTCCCGAATCGCCTGAGTAATTGCCTTTCAACAATCGCTATCATCTTTGACCCAATAGTTTTCGATTTCGCGGTGCGGATCTCCTCAATAAAACCGTCATCGGTGATCTGCATCGCCGCCACTGCGATTCTATTATCGTCGACTATCGCTACGATCGGCTTCAAACAAGAATCTTTAGGAGCAAGAAACCAGGGTTTAACAATCACGGTACCAAGCTGAGCCTCGATCCTAAATAAGTCAGCTGCATGCCGAGGAACGTTGAAATACAAGCCAGGAAAAGCCAAAGCTCCATCGATATCACCCTGCTTGAGCAGCGCTCGGTTCGGCGCAATTGCAAAGGTCTCAGCTTTGTCCCTTAATCTACTTTCTTTCTCAAACTTCTCTAAATAATCCAGCAGTTCTTTTGAAGACAGTGGTTTCAGATCTGACAGCTCGCTCACCGCCGCCTCAAGGAATAGCCGCGAGCTAAACCGTTCAGCGCGGTCACAGTCCCTGTTGTTGTGAGAATCAGATGTTAATAACTTAGCCACAGCATCGGGTGCTAACGTTCGGAGATATGTGGAAAAAACCAGGCACCAATGTGTGCTCAAGTTTTCCAGCACGTGAAATCGTTTGTAAGATTTATTGACGAAATGATTCACTATAAGGTGAAATGTCTCGATCATTCTCGCGGCATCGTGACGATAAATAAGTCGAAGCATCTTTGCAAAACCGGGGATGCATAAAATCCCAGCCTTAACATCGATCAGTCGCTTAACCTCAATCACAAGTTCCGGAGTAGCTATTCCAAAGAGGTGATAGCACCATCTTTTGAGATCAACGTAGCCACGCACCTCCCTAAATCTATGAGAGGCTGCCAGCATTACCCCAAGATCGAAATCAAAGAGTAGTTGCGCGATGATATTTGCTGGAAGCATTTTATGCGGCACGACTGCCTCGCGAACCTCTGCGACCTTATCTCTCGCCAACATCGTCGCAATTTGTGGTGAGATGCTCTCATTTTCCGAAAGAGTTATACGGACGTATACGTCTTCGTCCTCGGCGAGTTTAAGCATGATTTCTCGCGATACATTAGCCTTCTCGGCCACCATTTTACGCACATTGGCTAGATGGTGATTTGCCATTTTCCTCGAGACTCGATCGAAACGATTTATCTGAACACTATGCTTAAGCACATCTTCAAAATGCGGCACGACGAAATCCCCGGCAACCAGATCACCGACAATTGTTGTTAGAGCGCTTTGATGTTGGGCCTTGTCTCTTGTACCCAGAAGATGATCGTTGAAAATATCGACTTTACTTGCCTCGTCAACGGCAGGGTGAAGGGCAACGGTAAGAATTTGGTATGCAGGCAAATCAGTCAGAAGACCTTGAAAAAAAATTTCTGAAATTTTTATTTTTGAAGTCTTAGTCGCAGCCAAAGCTCCGTCCAGTATTCCGGCTTTCGTAGCGTTTATATTGATTTCTGACTCGATATCGAAGGCATCTCCGGCACAATCCTTCCACAAGTCAAAATCCTGCTGGCCTACTCTTGCGCATAATTCTTTCAACCTAGAAACATCAGGTCTGGCATTCTCCAAAATTAAGTCACTTAGATCTAATCCTTGGTCCATTGATATTTTGGCTGCTGCGAATCCTAGGCCATAGGCATACAATGTCGTGTTAATTGGCCTAATGGCGCCATTCATAATCGATTCGAGCGTAGGGACTACTGACATAGCATCTGTCAGATTTACCAAAGGGGTCAGGTCTAAGTTGATGGCGCCATAACAAGGCAGAATCATCACTGCATCTATTAGACCTGAATACGCGCTTTTAGCCTTCCAACCCGCGACTGAAAGTCTACTAATCGAGGGACTCTTTTCGGTGCGACGTGCACTCTCGTGCGTACTAAATCTGGGGTGTTTGAACCCCAGCAAAATCTCGAAGTTGACGCGTCGGTAAATATTTTCTCTAAATAGGATCACTGGCTCCATGACTGAGCCAATCTCAGACTCCGATAGTTTAATCGGCATCCAGTTTGTTGGCGGACAAAGATATAGACCGGGTGGGATAAGCGCCTTTTCTCTCACAGAGCACCTCACAGTGATGCGTCACGGCCAGTGCTTATATATCGGTGTTCCGGGGGTCAGATACCGTCCTGATGTGTC
Organism: Pseudomonadota bacterium; assembly: GCA_026390435.1. GTDB lineage: Bacteria > Bdellovibrionota_B > Oligoflexia > Oligoflexales > CAIYRB01 > CAIYRB01. The sequence continues at coordinate 2,550 of JAPLFY010000139.1, read as the reverse complement.
ATCCAGAAGGCCGCCGCTCTCTGCGTTGCTCGCCGCTGAAATACTGCCTCAATTCAGCCCATTACCCCGGATTGATTGAACTAAATCATCCCTGTCTAATGAACCATCGGCTGCTTTGGGCAATGCATTCGTCTAGTTGCACTGTGCACTGGCTATAACCTCGTAGCTATAACTTGGTTACGTTCTAAGGCGGATCAGTTTCAAAGACGACTCAATGGCCGTGCTTATTTCAAAGCTCTGCCGGTTAACCCTCATAAACACTGGTTATTTACCTCCACTAGAATCTGAATGACCCCAAATGTCACACGGCATCCCGACAAGTTTTATGAAAAAAGTGCTCAATTAAAATGCACCGAACTCCGACAAGGTGATTACAGGTAAGTTCGGTATCACTGAGGGGCGGATTCTTTATGACGAGCGCACCCGCAATACTGGGCCTAACAGTGATCGCGACATTAACAGCTTGCGGCTCAAGCAATGAGTCCGAAGTGACTGGCGTCATGCAAGGGCGCACAGACGCGGTCGAGATGAATAACGAAGTAGACGAAGGCTAGCGCCTACCTAAACATAGTTGGTGAATACGGTGCGACGGCCAGCGTCAAACACACTGGTCATTCTTTTGATACGTCCGTATTCCCAACTGGGGATCTAACACCCGGTCAGGCTGCCGCTGAGGTTTGCAAGGTCACCAAACAAAACCCGGATGCTACGACAACGTATTTTATTTATGGGACTAAGAAGGCCAAGGCCAATATCTGCGCGACCCTCACCGTGGTGGCTGGTTTGATAACGATCGTGATGAAATCGCTGACAAGTGCGCGTGGACTTTCCCGGCCGACAATATCACGCTTACTAATGGTTCTAGCTTCAGACTGATTTATCTCTGGTCAAACAAGGCCTATGATGCCGGTAAAGGTATGGCCAATGGTAAACGCCTGCGCGGCTGTGTAGACCGACCATTTAAGTAACAGTGTCCTCTATTTAAAATTAACGGCGTCACAAGATAAAGGGCAGCGCATTGCTCAAGACGCTAGCGAGCTATTCCCGTTTCTGGCGCATTGGGATGATGAATCTAATATCGCTAAAAATGCTGCCGTAGCTAACCCATCATGGGAAGGGCTCGCTGAGCTTTGGCAGCGCCCGAATCTCGGCCTTTACGTCCCCGTAACCTATACGGCTTGGATAGGCGCAGGGTATCTGTCTCGCCATATCGCTGCCGATAGTCTCACCGCGGCCCCTAAGCCGTGGGTGTTTCACTGGCTAAACATAATTTTACATTGGCTCAATTGCGTGATCCTCTACGTTTTGCTGAGGAAGTTGAGCGCCGAAAGCAAAGGCGTCCCGAGTGAAGTGGCGGCACTTATGGGCGCTCTATTATTTGCCTTGCACCCATTGCACGTCGAGCCGGTAATCTGGGTGTCTGCCACCAAAGATGTGCTGGGAGCGAGTTTCTATGGATTGTCGCTACTCGGCTTTTGGCAATGGTTACAGTCCGGCGACCGACCGGGCGCGTGGCGGTGGTACTGGGCGGCTTTCGCTGCAGCGGCACTAGCCATGTTAGCCAAGCCTGCATCTGTTACTCTCCCAGTTGCGCTGAGCTGCGTGACGGTGGCGATGGCAGGCCTTAACCGTCGACGGTGCATTGGGCTGCTACCTTTTTGGCTGCTAGCATTGGCAGTCGTGGTTTTAACAAAATATCTGCAGCCCGCAGAGATTGCGGTTTCCCTGCCCATATGGCAGCGGATTGTCGTCGCATCGGATGCATTAGTTTTTTATTTGGCAAAGGTTTTGCTACCAAGCAGCTTAGTCGTGGACTATGCGCGCACGCCCGAGTCGGTGCTAAGTCAGTCACTCACCTATGTTGAAATGGCTGGTTTGGCGGTATTTATCTGGTCTTGTTGGCATTGGCGTCGTCGCGGTGGTGCTTACCTTGCTGGAGCCTTAGTTGCTTTCGCCGTCCTCTTGTCTCCAAATTTAGGGCTGGTTGGCTTCACTTTTCAGCGGATCTCTACTGTCGCGGACCGCTATGCATATTTGGCGTTAGCTGTGCCGGCTTGGCTGTTGTCTTCATGGTTGGTGCGCAGATCGGCGCTGAGCTACTGCTTAGTGGGCGTTTTGTTGGCCTGCTTAGCAGTTAAAAGCTATATGCAGGTTGCTATTTGGCGGGATGGCGCAACCCTGTTTGGTCACAGCTTGGAGCTCCAGCCAAAAAGCGCAATCGGCCACTTTGTCGCTGGGTCTTTTGCTTTGGATAACCATCAGAGCGCTCCAGCAATCAGCCACTTTAAAGATGCGCTCAGGCTCAGTCCGAATTTGGAGCGAGCTCAGAATGGGCTCGGCATGGCCTATATTGAAAGCGGCGACTACGATCTAGCGGTGGCGCAGTTGGAGGCAGTGCAACCAGGAACTCCGTGGTATTTTCTAGCGAAGACCAATCTTTGCGTCATCCATTTACGACAAGGTCTCATGCCACTGGCACTTCAAGAGTGTCAGGATGCCGCGCGGGGTGATCCCAGTTGCAGCGAGTGTCTGCTAAATCTTGGGGCAGCC
>JAPLFY010000087.1 GCA_026390435.1 Pseudomonadota bacterium | reverse complement strand
CCATCCTGAGCGATTCAAAGGGCTAATGCCAAAGCCGGCGGATCTACCGACAGCGGCATGGATCAACAAGCCCTGTCAGGCCTTTGACGTTTCATTAATATAAACAGAGTTGGTGTCTCAAATTGATTGACACATTCCGCTATTAAATTCCTCCGTCATCACGGCTACATTAAATTGAACGAAAAAGGCCAACTCGTCGAGTCTGAGCCGCTAGCTGTCGTGGCGGACGCACAGGCCGACAAGCACATAAAGAAATTCCACCATCAGGCGCTAAATATCGCGCAACGCGGCCTGACGGAGTTTGACGTTGATGAACGTTTAGCCCAAGCAATGATCCTCCCTCTAGATGCTCATACTTACATTGAAATGGTCGGCATGATTCGTGAGTTCTCCGAACGCATTCAAAAATTCGCCGAAGATCACGCCCAAGTCGATCGCCGACTGTACCAGGTCATTGTCCACCTTACACCAACTGGCGGCGCTAAGATCGGTCAACTAAAAAAATCCCAGTGAAAGGTCATTCCTATGTTTAGATGTCTTTTTTTATTGTCGATGTTGATTCTGCCAAATTTAACATTTACCCCAGCTGCTCATGCCTCAACTTTTATAGGCAACGGTGGCAATCTGCTAGATACAACTCTACGCTCAACCATCAACGCGATCGCTGCGGCCAATGATCGAGCACGGATGGCCGGGGATAGTCTTTGCGCCTGCAAAGGCAACTCCAAACAGTGTGGCCAACTGCAAGAGCTCAGTGAACAGCAGGTTGAATTCTGCGCGGGATTTATTCAGGAACATACAGCCGACCTGGACAAACTACTCAGCCCAAATTCTGGCGTTTCCTTCATCTGGATCGAAAAAGGCATCACCGAGCGAGAATCCAAACGCCCTGCTGACGCACTCACGCAAAGACAGAAGAAGAGGATACTGATCGACGAGGAGCGATTCCGCGACCTAAGTAGTGCTGACCGAATCCAGCTACTTACTCATGAGTACTTCCATCTATTGCGGTGGAATGGCCGAGATATCATTGATTCAGGAGAGATGGGACCGTTTACGGGACAAGATGGGGCACGGCATTTTCTCGATGTACTGGGGGCAGCCTACGTAATCGAAGCCATGCGAGCAGAAGTGATTCCCTTGCAGTCGTCGGACTATAGTTCGCCGTTTTATCACTTCCGGGTCGGCCTTTCGTATGGAACGCAAAAGGAATCAGACAGTGTAAAAGCTAGAAGCTTTGTTTCAGAAGATACAGACGTAACCAACTTAAGTCTAAGCTACTACAGACGGGCAAGTTCAAACTTCGGTTTAGCCCTTCGTTACCTAAATGAATCGGCCACTAGCAACACCGGAGGCGTGACGGGAAGCATAGAGCGCGAAGTCGGTTACCTAGGGATTGAATGGCGCAGTATGTTGATCGGTGGAGAGCCCGACAGTTGGTGGTCGCTTGTTCATTACACTGTGATGATCGGTGCGGGCGGCGGAACGATGAAACACACAATTTCCGACAACTTTAATACCTTTGATGAAGGATCCAAAGGATACGGCGGCTATTTGGAAGCGAATTTACATGCCCCGCTAAAATTTGGCTTATTTGCCAACATCGGTGCCTCTCTTGAGTACCTACCTTATCAATTAAAAACGCTTGAAATAAAACAGAAAAAACCAACTAAATCGATTCTTTTGGGGGTAAGTTATGGCTTTTAAATTCAACAATCTATGCATGATCGTAGTCACGTTTGCCACCGCATTCACTCTCAGTAATTGTAGCGGGTCAAATTCTGCATCATCCAAAAACACTATAGGTTTAGCCGTAAACCAAGATCCACTGACCTATCGATTTTTCATGAATGCTGGAAGCCCCACCTTTTATGGGTACGACACCTATGCGAATCGGATCAACATTGTGAAATCTGGCGACATCCAGGTGCAGACTTCCAACGTACTGTCGGTCCCTGCCAGAACTGATTCTTGGTTTGCCGGACCAGCTGGTAAGTTTTATTTCGCCTTTGAAGCCCGTGAGCTTTTCACATTGAATCCTACTGACGGAGCGAAAACTAGCATTAAAAAGTTTGCTGGGACTATCAAATCGGTCGCATCCGACACTGATCAAGGACTTTATGCAGTTGTAGACGAGTATTTTTCAATCACCCTCATGATCGTGAACAGCGAGGGTCAAGTACTCAGTCAATGGACCGGCGGTCCGGTACTTGGCCAGGGAGTTGTGATTGCAGCTGGTGACATTCTTCCAGGCGGCCAACTGCTCGTTGTCAGCGCCAAGGAGACAGCGGCACTGATCGATATTAAAGCCTCTATCGAGAAAAGCGCTTGGACTTTTAAGAAACTTGACCTTGCCTTATCTGGGATGAACTGGGTAGCACCGATTTCTGGGAGCGTAGACAGGGCGCTCATCGCTGATGCTAAAGGCATCTACCTGATCGATACACAGGCTGGAACTATACTGGACTCCGTAATTCCGACAGAGACATTTTCGGTTCAAAAACTTGGTAAACCGCACCTTCGCTATTTCGACACACCGAACAACAAGTGGATTTTTGTATCGGGCACCACCAGCGACACACTGCTCAAGCAGGAACTGCCAAATTCTAGTGGCGCTAATTCCCAGAGCGCCATTGAGATGGTATATCTTACTAACGATTATCTCAACGCGATCACGTCAGCTACAAAAGACAAACAGCGGCGAGTTTTGAGTGTGCGATTTTCTGATGCTTTGGTTGGATTTTCTGAGGACGTGAGAACAGACAGTAAGATTGGTTTCAGCGACGATGCATTTATTAGCTTCGATGCGAGCCCGCTTGGATCGATTGGAATTACGAATCTCCGCACTTCGGGCAAGCAATCATTTAAGGGGTTCAATCGCACGATATTGCAGGAAGAGCGACGTTGAGACTTAGATTTTCTCATGCTAAAATTGGTCAACTTAAGGAGAACTACTGATGAATTTAAGCCCCAATAGTGCGGCATTGGTACTAACAAGTCTGCTTATCACCTCGCTAACAGTGGGCTGCGGTATGCTACCAAAGGCAGCGAAAACAGACCCTAGCAACTCAACGGCACAAGGTCAGCAGCAGGGGCAGGGCCTGCCGCTTGAGACTAGTTTGCTGGTTGCCGCTGACTTGAAGGTGAGTGCAGGTTACACATTATCTGAAATATCGCAGTCACAAATCATAGATAATTTAAACCAAGAGCCGGTTCTGTACAATAATCAGCCAGAATCAAAGACTCCTTCGTCTGAACCGTCTACGGGTACAGTCTGCTCACCAACCACAACTGGCACCGTCGTGGCGAATAAGGTATCAGTAAAAATACTCTCGTCCACGGATAATACTGACTGTTTAAGGAAAGAACTTAGCAAATTTTCAGGTACCATTGTGAGTGTCAAAAATACTACTAAGAGCAATTTTTACCTTAGCTGTTCATCCAAAGACCTTTCGTATTTGAATGGTAAAAAAATCAGTGAACTTGAAGCCGAAGGCGAAAATTTTGGCTGCACAAATAGCACTCTACTGAATCAGTCAATCGAAGAAACTGAGTCAACAACTATTACAGAAGGCGTCACATACGTAACTAAAATACGTAATCTTTACCATACCGGCACTAAAAGCTTTGCTCCCTGTAAATTCTCAACATCTGGAACCAAAGACACAAATGGCGATGACTGTATCAGTTTCAACAAGATCGAAAACCTACACAAAAATGGAACAGATGCGGAAGAAACCAAGATCTCAGCTATCACTCAATACTCATTCACAGGCGTGACCGACGATACCTCAGCCAGCACCAATGTTTGGCACAACACCGGAAAGATCGACGTCATCTCCAATAACTGGACCGGAACCGTAACCTTCAAAGGTAGCAACACGGCACCAACTTATTCCCTTAAAGAGACACCTACCAGCACACCAATCACTGGTTCGTTAACTGCGACTGAAGTTCAATAGTAAGCTTGGTCCCATACAATTATGATGGCCGCTTCTGGCGCTTTACCACCGGAAACGGCCTTTCTCTATGCCCGCTAACTAAATCTTCAGCTCTTTGACGACGCTAATCGCGGATTCCCGAATCTGCCGCCAAACCTCAGCACTGTTATCGATCTTCAAATGATCAAGCGGCAATTCAATATTCTCGGATGCACTTGGGATCGCTGAGGAGTGCAGATAAGGCGTCCTACTCTGATAGTAGTTAGACCACTTGCCCACACTCGCTGCTATTTGTTGGTATTCTGGCTCAGAAATGTCGTGCGGAGCTCCAAGGCATCCCGAGATATTTGGTGGTCTGCAGGTGACGCGACTAATGGGGTCGATGGTCACTAACCTGTCAAAGTGTATTTGATCAGCCAGTTGCAGCGCCAGCTTTAGAGCCAACCAGCCGCCGTAGGAATGTCCGACAGCGTGTAGGCGTCGAACACCATGCGACTGCGTAAATTCTGTTACTTTTTCAGCAAGACGCTCTGGGGCAACCTCATTCACAATCTTAGGGGCGGCAGAAGAAACGTAAAAGATGCGCCCGATTCTTGTGTGGCAAGTGATAAAGTAGTCAACTTCCGCAGCGTACTGACTACGTAGATCTCGCGCGACCTCGTCAAACTGGGTGTACATACTCAGGCCATACGGAGAACTTGCGTCATTACCAAATGGGTGACAGCTCGCGTTGCCACCGAACACAAGCGCTGCCCATTTAGGCTGCGCATCCGGCGAAATACTAGAAAGATTACTTGAATTAGCTGCTGGTCCGCAGCCCTGAAACGCCATTGCGGACATACAGGCCAATTTAGACAAAGACAACCGAAAGCCACGAATATATTTTTGGCGCAATCAATATCTCCCAGGGTAACCGTAATCCTCTAAAGACTATGATTAACTTGTAAAGGTTTAATAAAAACGCCACCGGCATGACTGGCTTAAACCGAATACATCTGGATCTTATGACTACTGCTATCATATAGGACATCTTGGCGTATGTTCAACTGCACTAGCAAACAGCAGTGCGACGCCCAGCCAGCGCGCAGATTGCGTGGGCGGCACGGACTGCCCCGCTCCCGGACAACAGCGCAGAAAACTGCGTTGCACGCTGGCTAAAACCGGGCTCGTGAACCAGTCGGTCGATGGCCACCCTTGCGCCGGTAGCGGTGTAACGCTCCGCTGGTATGGTGAGCCCGACACCAAGCCGCCTGATGCGCGCAGCGTTGTCCGGCTGATCATGTGAAAAGGGCACGACTAATGTGGGCTTGCCGGCTCTGAGTACTCTAGACAGGGTCCCAATACCGCCATGATTGATGATCGCCCTTGCCGCAGGAAAAATGTCGGTATAAGGCAGGTACTTCATTTGCAAGAATCGTGTTGGATCGACATCTACATCATCCAGATATTGGTCCCCAGATATAAAAAGAGCTCTAAGTTTAAGTGCCCCGAGGGCCTGGTAACTCTCCGCAAAAAAATCGCTGCGAAAGTGCACGGCGGACGACCCCAATGTCACAATAACGGGCGCATCACCATGTGCTAGGAACTCGTCAAGACGCCGCCTATCACCAGCAGGCAGCGGCGCATCGACTTCGAACATGCAGGCACCGGTTTGTATCGTGTGCTGAGGCCAATCTCTTTGCGGCTCCCCAAATACAGAATCAAACAGCGCAAGATTTAAATATGGTGAATGCGACCCGATCAAAATAGGAGGAGAATCTCCACGCAGGCCGAGCGAGCTGCGGAACCTGCCGACCTCCTTGGCCAAAGGGAGCGTCATCCGCTTGAGCATGCGTTGCATCACGCCACCAACAAATGGCGAATGACGTGCTAACCGGCTGATCATCGGACAAATCGGCAAAATCGGAGCGTCATATCGCGAAAAAAGGGCCACAGGAGCTAAAACAGTCGCCACCCACGGCTTTGCGTGGATCTCCGTGCTAATCATGGCAGCAAGCCCAACTGGATGCGTGACCGTAACATCATGGCAGGCAACATGTGACTCGATCTCGCGATACGAGTCCGCAAGGCCTGGCACTAGCAGCTCGGTCACGAGACTAACCGTACCCATCTTAGGATCGGTGATGGCATCGATAATAAGCTGGTCTTCGGATCTGAAGTGCGGACCGACTGGCACGTAGGCAAAACCGAGCTGTTTGACGGTCTGCTCATACATTTTTATAGTGGCGATCGTAACCTCGGCACCCACAGTCCTCAGAGCCATCCCTATAGCCAGAAAGGGCTCCAGATCGCCGAGGGAGCCCCAGGGATTTAGCAGTACTCGCATCAACACCCTCTCCACCAGACCGGAAAATATTTTACTCAAGCACCCGCACTTGTTATCTTCGGTGCAAGAATAGTTCCGGATTTTGACTCACATGGCGAAGGAGCAGATTATGAGCGAAGTACTGGTTGTATCGAGCAAGGTCAAAAAAATGATCAAAGACAAATCCGGAATGAACACCTCGGCCTCGGTCATGGAGGCGCTGAGTAAGTTGATTGAACGCGAGTGCCTGAAGGCTATTGAGCGTGCTGGCGCAGAAAACCGCAAAACGGTGATGGACCGCGACTTTACGCCTTAATCTTTGACTGCTTGACCTTTTTTAGCGCGCCTTCTGGACTTCAATCTGCTCCCTGATTGCAGTCATGGCAGGGTCATTGAAGCCAAAGCTGAAATAGTCTGAGTGGTAAGGCGTACCATCGCTTCGATCGGGTATCGCCTGCCATATCATCGTGCCGGCGTAACCTGCTTTATTAGCGGCCTTGTAGGTTTCAGAGAGCCACTTGCTACGGTTGCTATAGTAGCCATTTGATTGTACCGCGTTCATAAAGCCACTGTTATCGGTTGATGCGTAGCTACTGAATCCCACTTCTTCTAAAACTATCGGTTTACCTGCTGAATGCACGACCCGCGCTCGGTCATCAATAACATTTGGCACGAACCAACTATAAAAATCTGATTGTGGAATACCCCAGTTATCTAGCAAAAAGTGTACTGTGGCAAAAGACACGTTAGGAAGTTTAATATTGCGATCAAAGTCGATGCCCTTTGAGCCATCATTCAGCCAACCATGCCTACTGCGGTCACCTGAAACTCGGTAGCCCTCTTCACCTGTAGCAATCAGGTGGTTCGTATCAATACTGCGGACGTAGGACGTAATACCCGACAACCATTTGTAGACCAGATCACCTGGCCTGCCACTGACTAAAGACTTGCAGCTTGCGTCGATCTTGCTGGATGTTTCGTAGTTGTCGGTAGTATGCGGCTCATTGGCAACTTCAATTGCCATGATCGCTGGATCGTTTTTGTACTGGAGTCCGTTCGCTGTATTCACCCGGTTCAGTATCTTAGCTATATAATTTTGGTAGGCGGAAATTACCTTGGGATTGCAGTAAAACGCTTGTTTGCTCTCCCCCTGACTCCCGTAGACTCGCGTCCACCAGCCCATGCCGCAGTACGAAGGTTCAAAGTTCACGAGGGGTAAAATAATTTTCAACCCTGCATTACCAGCTTCTGCGATCACGCGATCAAGATAAGTTAACGCGTCTTCGTTATACCTGCCATCACGTTCCAAGATCGGAGGATTCACAATGGCGGGCTCAGGGACTCCAGGCTCGCGCCAGTCACTGGGCGTGTCGCAGGAAAACCCCCAGAAGCGGATGACTCGCATCCCAGAGTCGGCGGTCTTCTTCATGATATCTTTGACATCCGCATCGCTGTAGCGCACGTCACGCACGCCGAGGCGGTAGAAGTTTGTCCCCTGAAAGGCAAAAGGACGTCCGTTTAGGACGAAACCAGTCCCGTTCACCTGCACAAACGCCTGCGACGTCGGCGTCGCTGCAACAGACTGCGAAGGTCCTGATCCGGGTCCAGAAGGTGGCGCAGGCTTTGGCCCCTTCCCCACCTGAATCAGATCATCGATATGACGACCACCATCATGATCCGTTCTACAAGCAAACAAACTAAAGCACGCGATCATCAAAATTCGGAAGTGGGAACTCAGAAGCATCAGAACACTCCGCGCTAGCATGTCATTTAACCCAAATGCAACCGAAGAAAATTGACGACACGCTTGCGTGCATCTTTTTCTGCCTTAGGATTGTGACCTGTGTGAATAGGCAAGGCCTGACCGAGTAGGGCTAAACCAACATTTGGAGATTTGTTCATAAAACTATGTCCAGCACTGCGGTAGTTCTTTAGGTCGGCCGGAATGCTCTGTTTTTTTATTTCCTGCTTCAGACGCTTAAAGTGCGGTGCAAACGCAAGATCCTTGCCACCATAACTGGCGACAATAGGGCAGGCACCTTTAAGGCTCGCCGGCACATGACCATAAAATGGCGCCACCACGCGGAAAAGTCCGGTCTTTGATAAAAGCAAGGCGAATCCGCCGCCCATACAAAGGCCGAGTACTGCCGTTTTAGAGGCGTCAACTTCCGGCTGTGCCACCAACCACTCTCTTGCGGCCAGCAAATCATCGACGCCACGACCACACTCATTCTTCAAATCGGCCATCAATCGGCGGATACAGCTAAGCCAAAGACCTCGACTAAAAAGATCGGGGATCATCACGGCAAAACCTTCGGCCGCGAAGGAATCAGCTAATCGGCGCATCTCGTTGTTCATGCCAAAGGCTTCGTAGATAAACAAGATGCCAGGGAATTGGCCTGAAAATGTTCCTGGCTCTGTTGGACACACAAAATAGGCTGGCATCGCGACGCCGTCGGCGCAGCGAAATTCCACCACTTTGCTTGCTACCGGCTGGCTCAAACATACCCTCTAAAAGTCGGCTTAGTCTTGAAAACGATGATACAACTATAATTAATATCAGACCTTAATTTCTTGTAGTATAGCACGACTATCTAGCACAAAAGATGTGCCTAATTGTTCTGGCGAAAGATGGCACGATGGAGGGTGAATATGCAGAGATGGTCACTATTCAAAACCTCGCAAAGGCTCCCCCACTTCGGGATCATTCTCCTCCTCATTGGCTGTGGCCAGACCGCAGACAATGTCACTAAATTGAAGACAGACCTAGGCAGCGTCGGCAACCAGCTCGTGGCCGACACCTTCGAACGCTACCGCGGCAAGGCAGAACACTGCCGCGCCTCATCCGACGCTCCCCGCGTCCTGGTTACGGGGTTTGGACTGTTTAGCGGCGTGGAATATAACATCTCTGGTGCTGTCGTCAGTTCATTTGCCGACCCAAACTTTACCGCCTCTGACATTGACCCTACTGGGCGCACCGTACCATTGGCCGATGCAGCCAGCGGTCGTCTAGAATTTGGTGATTTCGGGGGCCGTGCCAAGAATCGAACAATCCGCATCAGCGGACAGCAGTATGAACTCTGCCTGCTGACGCTAGACGTACTTTGGGACTTAGCAGCAGCCATCGTCATTGATGAGGCACATGCATTCCGTCCAGACTTGATCATCATGACCGGTCGCGGTCGCAAAACTCAGCAAGCCGTATGGGAAGGCTACGCGCGCAATCAGGCGAGAGCAGTCAGTGGCTACCTATCCAGTGGGGCAAGCGCCGAAGGGAGCAATCTCCCCGTCGATAGCGGCATTCCTGTACTGCCATCGATTGCAACTGGATTAGAGCTGCGCATGAGCTGGGATAATACCCTGCTGAAGTCTAGCACCGAGCAAATCATTTCAGATATCAATCCAGACTTTACCGCCGTAGCGCCGGCAACATGGTCACCAGGAAATGACTATGTCTGTAACAACATAAGTTTTGTCGCCCTGGCGGCGCGCGAGCACCGGCAAATTAGCCTTTCTGGGGGCACATTAAGTTTTTCGCTCAGGCAGTCAGATTTAGCACCAGCAACAAAGATCGGCTTTCTGCATTTGCCATCTGCTAGCGATAACAACCCAGCGCAGGTGATGGGATGGATCAAAGTACTAGCTAAAGCGATTCATGCCACTCTGGCGTCTAACTTTAAATCAACATTGGCATCAGACAATCCTTAGACAGCTGCGGCGGACCGCACAATTTCTCCTGCCGACACGCCAGAAAACCAAAATACCATTTCATATCATAAAGTTATACCGAGGCAGCGAGACGTCCCCGGCACCCTCAGCTGCGGGGCAAATTCATGGCACACTTGCTGCAGACTTAAGTTTGCACACAAAGCAAACGGAACTTCCTCCTCTTACATATTCGGAGTTGGACATGGGAAACCTCACTGGCATTAAAGGTCAACTAAACTTCGCTTTAACCGGAGTCACCTTGGCCGCAAGTTTAGCGGTAGCACTTTCCGGGTGCGGGAAGCAGTCATCTAGTAACGCACTCTCAACGGCTGGCGATCAGTTGACTAACAGCGTCTGGGCTAAACAAATGATCCTGGCCTCAGATTCGTCGGCGATGGGCCTCAAATCTTCAAGCAAAATTGAACGCATTCTCTTAGTCAAGATGTCCAAGGTCAGTGGTAAGCTAGAAACATCAGAACAGGCCTGCGATGTGACATCGACAGCTACTGGTGGCGCGACGTTGGTGTTCCCTGAAGCCTTCAAACGCAGCCTACCAATTCGCACAGCGTCTTACCAAATAAGTAACGATGCGCAAGGCGTAGCACTTGCGGGTACGCAGGCAGTCGAAGTACTCGGTGCAAAACTAGCAGACGACAGCAAAGACCAAATTCCTACGAGTGCCGATGATCCATCAGTGATTGATCAAGACGGTGACGGTCAACCGGGAGTCACCGTTGACATCAGTGCTAAAGCGGCATTTGTTACGATCAAGGGCAAGGTTTATCTGGTACAACGCACGATCACCCAGGAAACCGGCCGTTTAGAGAGCGCTGACTTGATCCGCGGGAACATCAAGTGGTCCACCGACCAAAAAATTATTGGATCCGATTCCAAGATATTAGGCGCCGTGCAACCCACCATCACAGAGCTGCCCGAGCAGAGCGTATTTACCATGCGCAAAGTTAGCGACACCGACACCTGTGCTAGTATATTGAGTCATAAAGACCAATTATTTAGCAGAGCGGAATGACCCCTTCGACGAACACTACGCAAAATTTTGATATCACGGTCATAGGCATAGGCGGCATGGGCAGTGCCGCCTTATATCACTTAGCAAAACGTAGCAGCCGAGTGTGCGGCGTCGAGCAGTTCAGCCCCGGCCACAATCTCGGGTCTTCCCACGGTGATTCGCGCATGATCCGCGCCGCCTATCACGAACACCCGGACTACGTGCCGTTAGTCCTTCGGGCATTTGATCACTGGCGCCGCCTCGGCGATGAGTCCGGTCAAGTCTTACTAGAGACTCCTGGCGTGCTTATGGTCGGACACGACGGTAGCAAGGTGCTTGCTGGGATGCGCGAGAGCGCGATGCTGCACGGCATTCCCATCGAAGACATCGCCAGAGACGACTTCGCACAGCGCTTTCCCGGCTTCTCATTACCACCTGATATGAAGTCCACCTTCGAGCCAGGTGCTGGGTTCGTTCATGTAGAAGCTGCCGTCAGACAGATGACGGCATTAGCTGTACAAGCGGGCGCAACACTCTATCAAGAGGAAACCGTACTTAGCTGGCAGGCAAAACCGCACGGCATAGAGGTGATCACCAATAAGCGCCGCATTAACACCGAGCGCCTCGTGCTCACGGCAGGCCCGTGGATTAAAGACTTGCTCGGCAAATTAAATCTGCCACTGCAGTTACATAAAATGATGATGCTATGGTTCTCTCCGCATAATAAACCTGCGCCAAACCAGCCAGGCTTTGGCTATGACCTACCAGACGGCTTTTACTACGGACTGCCACAAGTCTCACCCTATGGAATAAAAGTCGGCAAACACGTTGCTGAAGATCCGATTGATCACCCTGACACTTTCGACCGGACTTTAACGCAGAGGCACCTAGAGCCAATCAGTCGCTTTGTGAAAGACTACTTGCCATTTCTTGGCAACCAGGTGACGCGACACGCTTCCTGCATCTACACGATGACTCCAGACGAACACTTTATTGTGGATCAGTACCCAAGTGATCCTCGAGTAGTGTTTGCCTCTAGCTGTTCGGGACATGGTTTTAAATTTGCGCCAGTCATCGGTGAGATACTTGCTGACCTTTGTCTAAAGGGATCAACGCAACTTCCAGCGGACTTTCTGCGTTTGGGCCAGCGATTTGCTTAGGGACCTGGAACGCAGATCAAATGCGAGAAATCTCTACACTGCTCCAACGC
>JAPLFY010000016.1 GCA_026390435.1 Pseudomonadota bacterium | reverse complement strand
GCCGTCATCCAGCCGCAGCAAGAGATCCAACTCAACACCGCGCTCGTCTACTATTTGCCGTGGGACGATCGGGTTTAGGACCTCTAGACTGACGATGGGTGACGGCGGCGTGATGATGCTAGTAATTAAGTCGATCAGCCCCTCCCGGCAGTCGGGCGACGAGAGCAGCATCTTGCTGACGACGTCTAAACAAGGGTCTAGGATTTTGCCGTTATTGCTTATCCTTTTATTTCGGTCTTTAGCCATGCCAAACCTCGCTAGATTATGTGAACAACGTTTCGTTCGACACAAAACTTTGTAGTCACCTGATCTACGCCACAAAGCCTGGCGAGAGCCAACGACATGGACGGACATGGACAGACCTGGACGGACATCGGCAATGAAGTCGTGGACTGACTTTAAAACTGCTCATCCCATGCCGCGCGGCAGCGGGCTCAGTCGTTCTCGAGTCGAGGACTGGTACATATAACCCGAAGAAATTCGGGCCACACCAAATCAACTACGTTTAGCGGCAAAGGCACCGTCCAGTGATCTGGACTTGGGCATTTAACCTGACCTGGTGCCTGCAACAAAATCCAGTCAGCTACAGTGACATCACCGCCTAGATTTTTCTTGTCGTTAGCGATGAACTTCTTAAGCTCGCTAAGAACTGTGGCATCAGCAAGATCAGCAACACCGAGTCTCTGCCGCAAATTTTCTTCTGAGACGACGCAACCGGACTCTCTTAAAATATTGAGCAACTCTTGTGTGTCCGCCTCTGCCAGCCCACCAAAACGGCGGCTGAGTAGCAAAGCGAACACTATACCAAGTCCCACGGCCTCACCATGGTTCAAAGTTAACTCACCACTAACACGGCCTTGTGACAAGGATTCAAGAGCGTGCGCCAAAGTATGACCAAAGTTTAGGATCGCACGCCGCCCACTTTCTCCTGGGTCCTCTTGCACCACCTCTACTTTAAAGCGGATGATTGCAGGCAGGAGCGGCGTCAATGCCTGCCAGTCTTGACGCGCCAGTGCTTGAGCTAAATTCCGCGCTAGCACCAAGTCCCCACTCAGGAATGCATGCTTCAAACACTCTGCGCCACCTGCAAGAATCTCACGCGGCGGCAACGTTGCCAACCAACCTGCCCACACATGCACTGCCGAAGGGAAATAAAATCGCCCAATTTGATTTTTACCGTACGGAGCAAAATTGACTCCGGTCTTACCGCCGACACAAGCATCTGCCATTGCCAATAAAGTCGTCGGCACAAACTCAATCTGCGCACCGACTACTGCTGCGGCAAAAGCAGCGACGTCTGTCAGCAAACCACCACCAATCACTCGCCACAATTTTGCTTTAGAGAATCCGCCAGCCTTTGCCGCAGAGATGATAAGAGCAACGCTCTCTAATGTTTTGCTGTGTTCATCAAGAGTCAAAACTAAAGTTTGTCCTGAAGGTACACATGCTGGCCAATGCCTCGCGACATTGCCATCCATAATCGTAAACACCCCGATGGGCGTTAAGTCGGGTTGCTGACTTGAGATCTGTATCTGATAATTACCATGCTCATTGACGGAGGCCACCTCGGAGTTAGGTCGTCGCGCTGCCACCCCCCTCCTGAACACACCGGCAGCCGCCAATACTGAGTCACTTGAACTCTCCCAGCCTGAAGCCCGCCCTAACCTCAGGGCGAATGCTTGGCGTAGGACTTCTAGAGTGCCGTCAGGCCACCCAAGGCGCGCTTCCACTTCTGGGTCAGCTTCTGGGTCTGAAGACGATCCCTCCAGCCCTGATCCCGCCAGCGCTGGGCTAGCTCCAGCCGCGTAGCCGACATGGGCAGCGGCGCTATCTTCCCAAGAATGCCAGGCCCGCGCCAAGAGAGGTGGCTGACGCAGCTGCCAGTCGACACTCAATAAATGCTCCGTCACCGCCATGCACCAGCCTCAAAATTAATCAGATTAATCATTAAAATCAAAACATTACATACAAACCATGCACCTAACCCATTATACCTCGCGGCTCAAGCATGGCGCCAGTTTGCCGATGACTCTCTGTAGCCCCTAGTCAACTGTGATCTTGGACGTAGGATCCTGGAATGAAAAACGAAAAACTAGCTGCACACGCTGACAAAACACTGCGCCGCCAGATTGAATCGATCAAGCGGCAAAAAATTGTAAACAAGAAAGTGGTCAGCTTAGCGGACTTTCGCGAGCTGCGGCAGCGGATCGATACGCGCACCATACTTGTAGTCGATGATGACGAGATCATGCGCAGCGCTATTAAGCGCATTTTGGAGAACGAGGGCTACAAAGTCATCATGGCCGTAGATGGCTTAGAGCTATCAAAAGTATTAGAGACAACACGTTTAGACCTAATCCTACTGGACGTTAACTTGCCCTGGGTCGATGGCTATGAACTCTGCCGTCTCATCAAGGACCATCATTCCTTGAAGTCAGTGCCTCTAGTTTTAGTCTCGGCCCGTAAGAGCACCCAGGACATTCAGAATGGGTTTGCGGCAGGTGCGAATGACTACGTCACAAAGCCCTTTGATATCGACTATATGACCGGCGTCATCAATAAAATGCTGCTGCAGTCGGGCTAAGCGCAAGGAAGAGGCTTGACTGCCTCCCCAAATTCATATATCACTCTAATCTGACTGGCATTTTTCTGTTCAAGAAATTCCTCAGTAGCTCAGTTGGTAGAGCAAGTGACTGTTAATCACTGGGTCGGCGGTTCGAGCCCGTCCTGAGGAGCCATCATCAAAAAGCCGAGAGCCTGCGCCACAAACGCAGGCTCTCGGCTTTTTTAGTATTGCCACCGCCCCTACCAACAAACATCGCTTCCATGATTAATGCTTTGCCCCTGTGTTAGACTGATGTTTAAAGTCATAAAATTATGAAAATATCCGTGTAGCTACAACTTCATGAGACCAAAAACGGATAGAGGGCACTACTCGGGATGAGCAAGTTCAAAACTCTCAGAGCCTATCTACTACTAGGCAGTCTAAACCTAATAGTATGTACCCAGACTCTCGCGGCGCCAGAGACGGGCACTAAACTTGCCAAGGCCACTAAGTCCGTAAAACCAACTAAATCCACGACAGAGGCTGAAGCTCAGCCGAGTGACACCCCCGGAAAAAGTTATGACTTCGGTCTCGGTGTCGGTTTCTTCAACTTGTTTTTGCCGCTGCCCGCTGCGCAGGCAACTTATATTCACAAAAACCGTCTCTACGTCGGGACACAGGTCGGCTACCTGACTATACCTTTGAGCAAGTTTAGCGCGCAGAGTACGTATATCGGCATCGACGCCAAATATCTGTTATTTCCTAAAGGCTCATTTTACGTCGGCGCGGCTTTAGGCCAGCGCAACATGACAATCGGCACCATCTCGACAGTCACTATTAATGACACCGAGACAGAGGTCATCTGGACGCGTAAGGCCAGTCAGATTTTGCTGATACCGCGCGTGGGATGGATCCAGATGAACAAACATGGCTTCGGCAGCACCATCAGCCTAGGATTAGTCTTGCCAGCGAAAACTAATTTCTCGGTGTCCTCTGATCCAACAACAGTTCCGGGACTGACACAAGAAGACTATGACGCGGAGTTAATAAGTAAGGGGAAGGATGTTAGTGCCGTGACTAACATTCCGCTTCCCCATGTCGAGCTATCGTTCTTTTGGTATCTAAACGTGCTGAAACGCGGCGCCTAAATCAGGTAGCCTTCTCAACAGACTTACCAGCTTCCTTCCAGACTTTAATGCCGCCTTTGAAGTGCTTAATGTTGCTGTAGCCAAGCTTTTTCGCCTTAGCTGCAGCCTCTTCCCATGCAGTACAAAGCGGGCCGCCACAATAGGCCACGATCAGCGCACTTTTATCTTTAGGCAAGACGTCGGCCAAATTTGCTTGTGCTTTAGCAAAGCTCACTGCACCAGGAATGTGACCATCGGTGTAACTCTTCGCACTGTTTACATCGATAATCGTGGCGTTCTTCGCTGCAACGATGCCGTCTAGTTCCTGGATCGTGACCTCTTTAAAGCCACTGCTTTCTGAAGCCAAAACGGGCTGCGCCATGACGCCTGAGACGTTTAAACCGAGAAAGAGCACTGTCAAAAACCGCTTCATAATGAACTCCTCGCAGTAAGTTAATCGTGACGTTTAACAACCGTACCGCCGGATGTAACCGACAGCATGAGAGACGTATTATCCGCGAAAAAACTTGCGAGATTAGGATACCGGCTGCGTAGCTGGTAGGCCCAGAACAACTGCCGCCTTGGGTGCCGATGCTTAATCAAAATATGCAAAACAGTGCGTTCTTCTTCGGTGAGTTGGCTATCAGCCTGAGCCAGGAGAGCCTCACCTTGATCACGCAACTTTTTATCTAATTCTTGATGCTTTTGTCTTGCACCAAGCATATCGACTTTTTGAGTCTCAGCCTCAAAAATTTCCTGATAATGCTGCCAACTACTCGCAAGCAAGCTGAGAGTCGGAATGCGCAAACCAAAGTGCCTTAACATCAGCAGAACTTGATCGACTGGATGCACCTCGACTAATATCTTGGCGGCAGTCTCCACCTGCTCGAGCTCATCATCATCCAAACTGCGATTTTGGACAAAAGACTCAATCACACGCTGCCAAGTACCACCTTCGCTATCAGTTTTCTTACTGCGCGAATCACGTTTTTGACCCTCGAGCACCTGCAGATTCGCCATACCTGTACGACGGAAGGGGAAAACAATAGCATCCTGCGACGTCGCTTGCACATCGTAGGTCAACACCCACTTACTAGGATCGTATTGAATCCCAACACGCAAAGATGTCGAATCGACATTCGAATTTATGTCACCATAATGTAGGCGAATAATATGCTTAGCAGCTAAGTCGCTCAACGTAGTACGCAGAGTCGCATCATCGTAGCCGATCAGCGACGCCAGCTCTGATTCAGTCGTAATAAACTGGTCAAGCCCCGACGCGGCGCAATTCAGCAGGTAAAAAACCACGCTGTATTCGCACTGGCTTAGCCGAGCTAAAGCGAGAACCTTAAAGCCTGACTCTTTGATAAAGCGTTTGAAGGTATGCTGACTGGCCACGCTCCACCTCGTAGGTCTGTCCTAGGTAGCCCAAATGGCTAACTGTTGTCCTGCGGTCACCTGTTCGTCCTGCTTCACACTTAGCTGAGCCACCGTTCCAGGGGCTGCAGCCTTAACCTCAAACTCCATTTTCATGGATTCCAACACGAATAAAGTCTGACCAATTTCTACGGTATCGCCGGTCGCCACTTTTACTGCAATGACTCTGCCAGGCACCGGTGCAACCACATCAGCAGTATTACCGCCGCGCCGCTGTCTGTCCAGCCTAGCACTAGAGAGCGTCAGGCACCGTGAGTAAACAATGCCCCCTACCCCAACCCATCCTAGCCGTTCTTTACTTGTGTTAAGAGCAGCATACCAAAATGGACGTGTCTCTGCACCCATCAGTAAACCAGAACCTGACTTGACCCTAAGTTCCTGGCCATAGCCCTGACCCGTCTTAACTATGTGCTCCTTAACGCTCGCGACCTCAACGGTCGCAGTGGTCGGCTGCCGTGTGGCACCGCCAAAGATGCTTTGGGTGACTGCCGCCGGTGTCGTCCCGGAGATTTTGTGACCAGCACCCAGCTGGTTGCTCATCAACTGGTCTAGCAAGCCCTCTGCCGCATCTGCGTGCGCCTCGCGCTTCTCACCAATCTTGGTGATTAGGCCAGCTAACTGCTCGCCAAGGAAATGAGTGGTCACTGGTCCTTTAGCGAAGTCCGAGTCGCAAACCAGCTGTTCCAGTAAAGCTATATTGTTCTCAGGTCCAGCGAACACGGTACGCCGCAAAGCGTCGCCGAGGCGCATAAGAGCTGTCTCTCGATTCGCACCTGTTGCTACCAGTTTCGCAATCATGGGATCGAAGCGGCCGGTGATCTCATCGACTTCGCTTAAACCAAGTTCCCAACGTATACCAGGGCCAAGAGCCGGCTGGAATGCCGCCACAGGGCCAGGCGCGGGGAAGAAGTCCTTATTCGTGTCCTCTGCATAAATCCGCACTTCAACGCTATGGCCATGCGGTTGTAACTGATTGAACTGCGTTGGAAGATGCTCCCCTTGGGCAACCCGCAACTGCCACTCCACCAGATCAAGGCCGAACACCTCTTCTGTCACCGGATGCTCGACCTGCAGCCGAGTATTCATCTCGAGAAAGTAGAAGCGCTGCAGATCGGCCGTGCGCGAATCTTCGGTCCAATCAACGAGGAATTCGACCGTACCGGTCGAGTCATAGCCAACTGCCGCCGCTAAACTAACGGCTGCCTGGTGAAGGGCTGCGCGCGTAGCCGGTGTCAACTCGGTGGCCGGAGCCTCTTCAATGATCTTTTGGTGGCGCCTCTGTAACGAACAGTCTCGGTCACCGACGGCAACTACATGCCCATATTTATCGGCCAGAATCTGAACTTCAACGTGGCGTGGCGCTCCCAAATACTGCTCGCAAATGAGACTTCCGTTGCCAAAGGAGTTTTTGGCCTCGGACGTCGCCCGCAATGCCGCGGCCCTTAACTCATCGCGACGATGAATCAGGCGCATGCCCTTACCACCGCCACCATAGGCAGCTTTCAAGAGCAGCGGATAACCAGCCTTATCAGCAAAGGCCTCTAGCGCACTAAAATCACCGGCCTCGCTATCAGGCACGGGAAAACCCGAGAGCCCTTTTACACAAGGCACATGAGCCTTTTCGGCATAGATTCTCGCTGCAGCCTTACTAGCCATGGCGGTGATTGCCTCAGGATTTGGACCAACCCAAGTCATCCCCATGGCTATAGTCTTGGCGGCAAACTCAGCATTCTCCGACAAAAAACCAAAACCCGGATGAACGGAATCGCAGCCAGCTTTTTGCGCCTGCTCGAGCATAAAGTTGGCATCGAGGTAAAGAGCTGGTGACTCGTTCGGTACCTGAACGAAATGAGATACGATCCCGAGCAGGTATTCAGGTGGCGGTGTCCGATCAGTCAACACCACGGTCTCTATACCAAGACGACGTGCCGTCAGTGCGATCCGACGAGCGATTTCACCACGATTTGCTATAAATAAACGCTTTAAGGCTAAACTCACGATTAATCGAGTCTCCATGCGGGATCTAAGGTTGCGGCCCATGGTGGTGACTTTTTAGCGAAGAAGGCGGCGAGTCCATCGCGACCACTCTTCGACACACGGGCTTTGGCGATCGCGGCCACCGTCTGTGGCCCCTGTTTAGCACCAGTCGCGATCACCTCGTTGAGTAGACTTTTAACAGCCTGCTGAGCCTCAGGAGCTGCCGCGAGTAAGCTGTTTAGCTCCTCGCGTAGTGCCATATCTACATCAGCAGATGCGACGACTCTTTGCACTAGGCCTGCTTCTAACGCTTCCGAGGCACTGACGAGTCGCCCGGACAAGGACCAGCGTCGTAAGGCGCCAAGCTGAACCTTGCGCACTAAATAAGGCAAGATTACCGCCGGAATTAGACCGAGCTTCACTTCACTAAGACAAAATCTTGCTTGCTCGGTGGCAAGCACAACATCACAAGCAGCCGCCAATCCAACCGCACCACCAAACGCCGAGCCATGCACCAAAGCAACGGTCGGCACTGGTAGGTTAGCGAGGGCTTCAAATAGGGCCGTTAATAACTCGGCGTCCTTAACGTTGCCTGCATAATCCAAAGTTGCCGCAGCCTGCATCCAGGCTAAGTCAGCACCAGCACAAAAATGTTTACCTCTGCCGCGCAGCACTAGGGCCCGACAGTCGGGCTGCTGGGCAACCGCACGCAAATGACCGGTCAGTTCCGTGATCAATGCCTCGCTCATAGCATTCGCCACGTCAGGACGCGATAACGTCAACACGGCGATATGACCGACTTGCCCTGGTCCAATCGCCTGCAGTTTAAGCTCCGTCGCAGAGCTAGCCATCAGACTACCTCACCGTCACGCAGGAGCCGCACATCGGCCAACACTTCAGCAGGTATTTGAACCCTTTGCCGCAGCACAGCCTGAGCGAAAGTTTTGCCTTGAGCATCTGCCCGCAAAGTTAGCGTGCCGCCGCCACCCAGTGAGTTTTCCAACAGGAAGTTAAAGCCCTGCATATTATCGAGGCGGTAACGCACCACACGACCTAAGCACAACTCCTGAAACCAGTCTTTAATCCGCTGCGCCGTCAAATAACTATCTAAGAAGGCCATCGCTTTAGGCGACCGGGCCATCACGCCAATATTTGCGGTGTCACCCTTATCACCACTGCGCGCCAAGCAGATCTCGTACAAGGGCGTG
>JAPLFY010000057.1 GCA_026390435.1 Pseudomonadota bacterium | reverse complement strand
GCACTCGCAACCCGCGCCACCGGTTGCTCGACGACCGAGGCCAAGTGATGATCGCCTGCAGGGCGGAGCAGAATTACCCCACCGAGAACCACAGCGGCAACAGCCAGACCAAGAGGAATTGCCAAATAATAAGAAGTTAGTTCCGTTTGACCAGGGAATGCTAAAAACGTGGTGCCAAACTTTGTCGCCGCACCAACAAACAGCGCCAGACCAAGCAAACCAAAGCGAAGACGCGCCTGCACCTGCCCCCCAAGCCAACTGGATGCCACGCCCAAAAAAACTGCTGCCAACTGGTTTCGCTGAGGGGTCAAAGTCCCGTTTAAACTCATCAGCAATAAACAGGCTGCAAGGCAAACAGAGGGCGCAATAATTCCGATGCAGCACCACGTTAGTCGACGCTTGCTCATCGGAAAATAATTAGCCAGCATCTGACTCAGCGAGGCAACCATCAACATGATCGTGACATTAGCCAGCCAATTGCTCAGCACACCAAAGTCTGCTAAACCCAAACGCCGTGCAGCCTGAATCTGAAACCCATAATTCAGCACGCCTGCTAATGCGTTAGCTACCATCAGTACTATGGATCCGCGCCAGAACGCTCGCTGCGTGAGGCTCAACTGTCATCCCCTGTGCTACTTCTGGGACCCTATGCAAACGGTCTTTTGCTCCACAATAGCACAGATCTTTGAGTTAAGAGCAGCTCAGCGAAGAATGACGAGACCACGCTCTACTAGCGAAGACAAGTCGTTCAGTCCCGACACCTCAGACCGACGAAGATCTAACTGACTCAACCTCTCCAGACGCACCAACGGTGCGATGTCTTGCACTGGATTGTCACTCAAGTTCAAGCTTTGGAGGCGTGTGAAATCCGCAAGTGGCTCTAAATTAATAATGCCCCGACCTGAGAGGTCAAGGTTAACTAGGGATAACAGCCGACCATTTGCCGTAACGCAGTCATCTGAGCCGGCGTGCCAAAAAAGCGCTCTAATAGTTGTCGTTAAGGCCGCATCTGCACGTCCCTCACTCATCAACTTACATTGCCTCAGGAACGCCGTGTCCTGATGGTTCCAAAGTTGACGCCTACGCCCGAAGATTACTAAACCGTCCGCAACCAAAGGCCGCAACACATCAAATTGGCGAATGTCATTGCCATCCAGCTCGAGTGTCTTCAGCTCTTTTAAATGACGCAGCGCACTGACTTCGGTCAGGCGATTATCTTTCAGCGAGAGACGGCGCAGCTGCGTGAGTCCAGCAAGCGGACTCAGATCTTCCAGCATCAAACCGTCAAGATTCAGCTCCGTGCGACTCGTCAGCAAATCATTTGCCGAGGCACAAGAGCGAGCATCAAGTTGCTGCATAATTGCAGCGACCGTCGCTAGTTGCTGCGCGTTGCCTTTTTCTTGGCGGCAAATTTCATAGAAATGGCTCAGCGAGAGCTCGGCATCGGAATAAAATTTAGGTGCATGCGGGCAGCTCTGCGACAGCTGCGGCAGCTGCAACCCTACTAACGTAGACATCCAGCAGGCACCATCACTGACCAAACTGACGACCGCACCATCGCCACAGCCGAGATGCACTCCGCGCGAGATGGTGCCGACCAAACTGGCACTGCCATCGCTGGCGATAGCCACTGCCGGACCGCCACTGTCACCTATACAGGCATCTTTGCCCGCTCCACCGACCACGGCCTCGGCAGCGCTGAATTGCCGAACCGCCACATCGACCTGGTATTTGATCCCTTTGCCGTCATCTTCGCGGCGACCAAATCCAGCAATCCTAAGTGAACCAGAACGCCCGGAGCGCCCAGCCAAACCAGATCGCCCGGACAGTAAGACACTTCGTAACGGAGCTAGCTCAGCCATGAGTGGCAGTGGTTCCGCACCAACGACCGGATGCTCAAGAACCATGAGCCCGTAATCGGCATAGCCCCGCGGACTAGCTCTAAGCAGAGGGTGAACGTAAACCGCTTTCACATCATACTGAGCTGGCAGGACACCGCCATCGACACCGTCACCGACGTAAACCTTCCAGCGATCCGCAAGAGTGGCCGGTGTTGATGCCAATGTATCTGAGAAACCAGCGTATTCTTGCACGCAGTGACCGGCGGTTAAGACCACATCTGGAGTTATCAGCACGCCGGAGCATGCCAGTCGCTGACTTTCCCGCTCGACAACGGCCACCGCGGTAGGCAAGTCACCCAGTGCGACCGGTGACCCGCCATATATGCGCACCCGGCTCGGATCAGAGGTGGGCGCACAGCCACAAATGAAGCCTAAGTACAGACTTAAGCTGATGAAAAAGTTACCAATGTAGCGCCGCTCGTCCGCCATGGAGGCAAACTAGCAAATCTAAGCGTATTTGTCACATTGACGGCCTTAAGTTGATCGGCTTAACTTGAGCCCTACGCCGCCAGCGAATTTAGCCGCCAGCGCGCAGTTCATGGAGACCCTGGCGATGACGCGAAGATACTCTGGAAAGTCGCTAGACCATTCCTCATCAGTAGGACTCATCCTAATCGATGCTCGGCCGCGACGGCATGAGGAGCGGTCCCGCTATCACTCACGCAACCGCCAATTAGACCAAGCGACGACCCAACTAAATAATTTCGAAAACAGTGAGTTACCGGCATTTAAGCAGTGGTTCGAGAGGGAACTTGCATCACCGCTCGGCATCCTGCGTAAGTTGCAGCAACAGCTGCAAGAACTGCAAGGAGTCGTCTTCGATGTCGAGCACTATGCTGGCATCACTGGAATCAACCGCGCGGCAGCCTATCGCCAGATCATGGCGGCGAAGGCCGCGGGTAAACTGGAACAACTTTGGGAAGAGGTCCTCAAGTCGAACGACCCTGACTCTCCGGCCGATGACGACTGCGGCGAAGATCCATTTGCAGCCTTCCGGGCCTCGTCAAAATCTGCCGAGGATCACGAGGAACAATATAACGACAGGGAAACATACTCCGAAAGGGAAACCAGGCGCCCTGCCGGGGCACCACGGCCATCAGCGGCTAACGCAGCCGAAGACTACGCCAAATCTCTCTATCGTCGCTTAGTCAGAGTATTACATCCAGACATGAATCCCGCGACCGGCCTCGAGAAGCTATGGGAAGAGGTCCAGCAAGCCTATGCACTCGGTGACATCGCAGAACTCGAGCGTCTGCAGCGAGTGATTCTTAAGGGTGAAGCCCGCACCATCGATCTAGAAGCGATTCCAATCAGCGATATCATCGCTCTGCGCAAGGTGGTGGAGACCAGACTGCGGTCGCTGCGACAAGCGTTGCGTGAGGCCAAACAGCACCCGGCATGGGGTTTCAGCGCCAAAGCCAAAGGCCAAGGCCAAGCAAAACGCCAAGACCTCAAGCGTTCCCTGTCCGGTGCTTTAGCCATGGACATGCAGGTGATGCGAGCAGAACTGCGCGACCTGGAGCGAGCGATTACGCACTGGGCCAAAGCCCAGATGCGTCCAAAGAGCCAGGCAGGGCGCGGCCGCGATAAACATCGCGGCGGCCATTCTGCATCGTACTGACTAGCGTCACCCTACCAGACTCGGCAGGGCTGCTCTTTGGCCATGGCTTGATTAGCTTTGCAGGAAAAAGCTTTCGCAAACTCAGGCAAATTCACGGCAACGCCATTGATGCGGTATTTGCCGGGTGAATGCTGATCTGTCAGTGCTCTGACTCGCCGCGCTTCCGGGCGAACGTTTTCACAGGCCCATTGGGCAAAACCGATAAAAAACCTCTGCTCGCCAGTAAAGCCATCCCGAGCTTCTGGTTTATTTTCACCAAGCTCTGCCTGCCACGCCGCATAGGCCAGAATCATACCACCGAGGTCGGCCACATCTTCACCAAGAGTCAAACGGCTGTTGATTTTGATATCATCAATAACGACATACTTGCCGTATTGGTCTACCAAACACTGTGTGCGCTGATTAAACTCTTTTGAATCAGCATCGGTCCACCAGTCGCGCAAATTACCCCGCTCATCAAATTGCCGCCCTGAATCGTCAAAACCATGCGTCAATTCATGACCGATCGTCCCACCGGTATTGCCATAATTTGGTGCCGCATCCATTTTTGCGTCGAATAACGGCGGCTGCAGCACGGCAGCGGGAAAGTTAATGTCATTAAGCTGCGGGTCGTAATATGCATTGACCGTCTGCGGTGTCATAGCCCACTCACCACGGTCAATCGGGCGACCAATTTTAGCAAAGCGACGCTGTACCTCAAAAATATTTCCTCGCTTAACATTGCCGAAGAAATCGACTGGATCGACACTGTAGTTTGAATAGTCACGCCAACGGTCTGGATAGCCAACTTTATTTGCTACAGTTGCCAACTTCGCCAGAGCCTGTTTTTTCGTCTCAGCACTCATCCAACTTAGACTTTGGATGTCCTCGCGCATCGCCTTCTCAATTTGGGACGTGATACGCAGTGTCTGCTCTTTTAGCTCCGGGGCAAAATTGCGCCGCACAAATTCTTGGCCAAGGGCCTCGCCAAGCTGTCCATTGACTAGCTCAACGCACCGCTGCCAACGAGGCGCCAGTTCCTGCGCACCCTGAAGCTTTTTACCGTAAAAAGAAAAGTGCTCATCGACCAATACCTGATTTAGGTACGGTGACTGCGCACGGACTAGGTGCCAATATAAATAGGATTTAATCTCCGCTAAGGAACGAACACGAATCTGCTGCGAAAAAGCCTTATAAAACTCTGGCTCGCTGACATTGATGACTGCGGGAGCAGCTAGATTCAAGGCCTTAAAATATTTGGGCCAGGAAAATTCCGGAGTGAGACCCTGCAACCCATTTAAGTCAAATTTGTGATCGAGATTATGGAAGTCGCGTCGCTCCACTTGCGTAAGCGACGCCTTTGCTAAGGCCGTTTCGATCACAACAACATCAGCCGCTGCCTGCGCTGCTCGCTTAGGTTGTAGACCCGCAATTTGCAGGGATTTTACGATGTGCTGCTTATAAGCCTGCAGCATAGCCTTTGACGAC
>JAPLFY010000043.1 GCA_026390435.1 Pseudomonadota bacterium | reverse complement strand
GCAATCTCGACGTCACGCTGGTTAACACTGTCCGGAATTTCTTTGCATCCGAAAACTAAAGCCACTGTGATTAGGCACAAGCTTCGTGCAGGCTGGCTCAGTATCACCGGCATATTCACCCTCGCGAACTTACGTAAATCTATAGAGGTCATGATCTCTATACTAAACCAAGCCCGTAACAGGCACCAAGTGGACCCTGCAGTTGGTGACTATTTGTCTTCTTTTTTGACGGTCTCTAGTTTTATTCGACAAAAACCGGGCTTTAGCAGGCCGTAAAACAAGAGTCGATTTGCAACAAATTCAACACGTTAATGACGCCCCCCAAGATTGGCGTGGCATTTGCAGAATGGCTGTTACCGGGCTGAAACCAGCTCGGACGTGTGAAAGTGATGCTGCTCTCGTAGCTGTAGCTGAAAAACGTTGATGCTGAATTTCTAACGGACGATGGAGTTTTAGTAATGTCTTACATCTCAAAGCACACCAGTTTACTTTTAACATCTACCTCAGTGCTTTCCATACTTATGGGATGCGCGCAAATAACCTCAAAAAGCAGCAACCGTAATCCAGCCGCATTAGTGGACGGCGCTGCTCCTGTCGACGGCGCTGCACCAGGTACTCCCGCTGCAGGCCCAGGGGCTCCCGCTGGCACAGGCCCTGCTCTTGGTGCCGACGGAAAGGCGCTGGAATGCGGCATAAATGCATATTGTAATGACGGCAACGGTAATATTCAGTGGCCACAGGGCGCTATCGGCGGCGGTGATCCGGCTAGCGTCGGTGGCATTAACGCTGGCGGCGTCGGCGGTCCAGGCAGTGTCGGCGGTGTCGGCGGCCCAGGCGGTGTTGGTGGACCAGGTGGCTACGGTGGCATCGGTGGTGCTGGCGGCTTCGGCGGTATCGGTGGTGCTGGCGGCTTCGGTGGCATCGGTGGTGCTGGCGGCTACGGTGGCATCGGCGGCCCAGGCGGCATCGGTGGCCCAGGCGGCATCGGTGGCCCAGGCGGCATCGGTGGACCGGGCGGCTTCGGTGGTCCTGGTGGCTTCGGTGGTGGTTTTTACGACAAAGGTGTCGTCGGATCTTGCCTTGGAGCCTTTGCCGGTGTCGGCGTGCCCGTTGGTGGCCCATTTCAAATTGGCGTGCGGATGGTCAATAGCGTAAACGTGCTCAGTGGCAACGTGATTGCAGATGCATCAAAAGGCCCGACACTGGTGATCATTAACATGGTGAACGTCTTAGGTGCCGTAGAATTAGCCTTGCTGAACCCTCTAGCCCTATATTGCATCTCTGGTGTTTCGGTACTGCAACAAGTCAATGTCACTGCTTGTGCTCAGAGCAATGTCACCTTCGGTGGTGGCGTGCAGATTTTCACTAACAACCAAGTAAACGTGGTCAATTGCATCTAATTCCTGGTAATTAGTCTCGGCTGTCCGCGGGTAGCACGCTCAAACTAGGCGCGCTGTCCGCGAACTTATTTCTGATGCAGGAAATGTCACCTTGTTACCGCCCGTTAACCTATCAATACACCGCTGTCCGTCGTGCCGCTTATCGCGCTCCCTGTGCGTATGTCAGGTCGCACCCAAGCTAGATTTGGCGACCCGTATCGAAGTGATCATGCACATGGGTGAATGGCCGCGGGGGAGCAATACCGGTCACCTAGTCCAGCTGACCTTAGCTAATGCTGGCATTCGGCTACAAGGTCTACAGCACCAGCCAGTCACCGGTGAGGACTTATTAGCCGCTCCCGGGTCCCTGCTGGCGCTGTTTCCAGGCTGCGGGGCAAAGATCTTAACACCGGAATTTGTCGCTGGACTACCCAAGCCCTGCACCTTACTGGTGCCGGATGGCAATTGGGGCCAGACCAAGAGCATGATGAGGCGACTGCCTCTTCTAAAGGCTGCAATACCAGTTGCCCTGCCTGGCCCCACCCTGAATGTGAACAGACCACGGCGCAACATTTTCGCCGACCGCATGTCCACGTTTGAGGCGATCGCTCAAGCGATAGGCTGCCTAGAGAGCGCCGAGGCAGAGACCGCCCTGCTCACCTTCTTTACCACCTTTGCCGCCCAGTTTATGAAGATGCGCGGCCGGGCCGCAGTGCCACTAGACCCGGAACTTTAGCCTGCTCACTTCACCCTTATCCGATAATCTTGCGCGCTAGCTTGACCTTGTTTTTGTAAGGCGGATACTTCAGGGGTAAGTCGAGCATAAACGGCGTTTTCGTGATGGCTTTCTGATGAGAAAAAGTCAGAAAGCTATGCTGACCGTGATAATTCCCCATGCCGCTTGCGCCGATTCCGCCAAATGGTAAATGCGCATTACCTACGTGTATCAGGGCATTATTCACGCATCCACCGCCAAAGCTGAGCTCGTTAATCACCCGCTCCTCGGTCGCACGGCGGTTACTGAACACATAGCATGCCAGCGGATTGGGGCGTTGACGAACCATGGCAAAGGCATCATCAAGAGTGTCGTATTCAAGCACCGGCAAGATCGGGCCAAAGATTTCATCTTCCATGACCTTGTCTTCCATTTTGACCTGATCGATGACAGTCGGAGCTATGTAAAGCTTGCTGCGGTCGTGACTGCCGCCGAGTACGACCTCGCCAGAGATGAGTGCTAAAAGTCGGTCAAAATGCCGTTCATTTATGATGTGACCGTAATCAGGACTTTCCTGCGGGTTTGCGCCATAAAATTCCTGCACGCTTTGTTTAATCAGCGCCAACAATTCACGCTTGATCTGACGCGGCACCAATAAGTAGTCAGGAGCTACGCAGGTCTGGCCACAGTTGAAGAATTTACCCCAGGCAATGCGTCGCGCTGTCACTTTTAAATTGGTATCGGCGTCGACTATGCACGGACTCTTACCGCCGAGCTCCAGAGTCACCGATGTCAGGTGCTCAGCGGCAGCGCGCATGACGACCTTCCCTACTGGAATACTGCCGGTAAAGAAGATGTGATCAAATTGCTCTTCGAGAAGTGCCGTGGTCTCGCTGACACCACCTTCAATTAAGGCGCAGTATTCAGGAGAAAACGTGCGTTCTATCAACTTAGACATCACGGCCGTAGTCGCCGGAGCTAACTCCGAGGGCTTAAGCACGATGCAATTACCGGCTGCGATCGCTCCGATGAGCGGCGCAAATATGAGCTGGAATGGGTAATTCCACGGAGCCATGATCAGAACGACACCGCGTGGCTGGGGATATACCGTACTAAACGAGGGTTGATAAGCTAGAGGCGTCGAGACGTGTTGCGGCCGCGACCATGTCGGGAGATTCACGGCTACAAGACTGAGCTCTTCGTAAACAATACCGACTTCACTAGTGTAGGCCTCAAAGTCGGATTTACCGAGATCACGCCGTAGTGCTGCGGTGATCTCTCCCTCAAGACTTTCGATGGCCTGACGCAGCTTCTTTAATTGAGCTAAGCGAAAATCAATGCTTCGCGTCTTGCCACTTTGAAAAAACACCCGCTGACGCGACAAAAGTTGCTTGATTTCGGCATGCTGCATCATAAGCCACTCCCCAGAAAGAACCGGCGTTTGAATCGCCTTATCTAGAAGACTGAGGAGTTACAGGGCTTTTGTCAACCAAGTAGGTCTGGTGAAGTTTCGTAAAATATTCGTAAAAAAGCGACGGGGCAGGCGAAGCCTGCCCCGCCCAGGGACGAAGGGACGATGTAAGCAAGGCTTGAGATTACCTTGCTGAGCACTTGAGAGCTTGAGTAGACACTAGACTGCGCACCGTTTCAGAAAGACTATTTGCGCTTTTGATTTCAATCAGATGACCGTCACCAGCGACGTTGGCAGCGAGACCACCTTGACCGTTAACGCCAACCAGCTTTTTTATGTAGTCATCAAAGCTGGCGTAGTTAGAGGAGTACCAGTTACCCTGAGACGATGCTTTGTTGGAGGTCTGCAGGCGTTGCATCAATTCGACTTGAGATGAGGCGTTTTCTGCTAAAGTCCCGCCATAAATGATGACGTAGACCTTCACACCACTAGCTTTAAGTGCTGCCGCTTTTGCCTCTACATCAGCAGGATTACCGTCGGTCGCTTGACCGTCAGAAATCAAGATAACGACGTTTTGGCGGTCGTCTTTAGGAACATTAACAAACAAGGTAGACGCCGCTGTCACCGCTGCAGAATAAGGCGTCAGACCACCTGGCGAGCGAGTAAACAGCAGGGAATTCGCGATCTCGCCGCGGGCTGCGGCTAACATGGGGCGCCACCCGATCTGCTTTTGCCAACCAGTCGACTGATTCCCGGCGGTCGGGAACGACGCAATCGCCATTTGCGACTCTGCCATTGGATCGCCGGGTGCCTTAGCTGCGACCTGCGCTAGTAGATCGTAGGCATCAAGTACCGCAGATTCTCGTGCTGTTGGGCCACCGCAAGCATAGCGGAGCTGATCGAGAAAGTTTGTCGTTCCTGTTGCCGATCGAGTCGGACAATCGGTGCTGCTGTTCGAGCCAGAGTTGTCGATCACAAATCCAATCCTGGCACCTGTAATCTTCACGCCGTCTGTACACGTTGGCAACAGTGCCCCGGGCGCCATTGTAGGCACGGACACTAAACTAGGGTCAGCACTCACCGCCTGGGGTTGGACGGACTCCGGTTGCTTGCCGTCGTTGGCTCCGCTGTTACCGGCAAATTTCGCCGATGAGCAGGCCATCATGAGGCTCGATAACAGGATCGAGGACGTTAGGTAGCGAGGGGTCATTAGGGTGTTCCGTTCAGAGCAGCTTGGGGAGAGGCTTGGGGAATATCAGGTCTGTATCAACGATTTGGGCGAACGCCCTTATTAATAGTTTTATAACAACTTTAATAAAAAGTCAAAGAATTCTATGAATATATTAAAAACTATTAAAAAAATCGAATGTATTCATTGAGATAGAAGGCGCCATCACCCACCGAGTTTTTGAAAACTTATTGCTTTTAAAAGCCCGTTCGTTAGATACATCGACTGAAATCTTAAGTCGCAACGGGACCCTAAGGTACATTTGGCCACCCAGTGATTGAACAATCCCCGAAAATCAGTGCAACTAAACTAGGATGGCTGCCAGACTTTGGCGCTAGCCATGAGGCTTTTCAGCTCCTCCTAGATAAATCCGAACGCTTTATCGCAAATAGCGATTTTCCCGACCATGCGGCACTCAACGCGATGGCTAGCGCACTAGACCTAAAGACGGCTTCAGGTCTGCCCCTTAACTTCGTTGCCGCTAAACCAAAACCACGCGGTCCTGCACGCAGGCGGCACAAAGCAACTGGCGACTATGAGCAAAGGATATACACACTCGGAGAAGTCTCAACGCGCAGCCGCAACTGGCATGACTTTTTCAATGCATTAATGTGGGCGACCTTCCCTCGTGCCAAAGGTGCCTGCAATGCTCGCCAAATAGCCGCACGTTTACCGGGTATCGTGCGCACCCGCGAACAAGACCGCCTCACTATGTTTGATGAAGGCGGCATTATCACGGTAACGGGTCCGCGACTGCAGAGTTCGCAGCACCTGATCTTTGGGCATGCAATTTATGAGGCCATCGTTAAAGGTGACACCTCGATGCGCGCTATTCAATTGCCTGTGACCTTACCGGATAGTGCGGATAGTGGGGATTTTTCGGATCATCGAACACAACAGGATGTGATCAAGCAAGTGGATGAATTAGTAGCCAATGCTATTACTGGCGAAATTTTTACCGCAGATCATTTTGACAGCATAAAAGTGTCTGAAGCATTTGTTGCGCAGTAATCAACAGATCACGGCCGTGATATCCATCAAACCTTTAGGCTCGCGGATTTGGCCTCCCGATGGTCGTTCTCCGCCGCCAGCACCTCGAGACTCCGGGGAGCAGGGGGTCGGGCACTGGCGCTAAGCTACTGAAAGCGCGAGATCTTTTATAGCCATGTTTTGTGGTGTTCTAATGGTGTCAATGAGTTGCCATAAGTGCCCGACCCCAAGAAGCCCTCGGCTTCGCCAGGGTTGAGATAGGTAGCCGGGAATGATACCCTCCACACGAGGGAGAGAGCCCATGAGCCAAGTCAGTCAGCCAACCGAAATCACTGCAAGCTCTGCCCCGGCTTATAAAGGGTTTCGCCACATCGTCCAGCACCCCGACTTACTGGGTGGCCAATTGACCATCCGTGGTACCCGGATTGGGGTGAGCCATCTCCTAGAGAGCGTGGCGGCCGGGCTCTCGCTCGATGACATCAATGACTTCTACGAGTCCAGCTTCACAGATGAAGTCCTACATGAGGCCCTGCTAGCCGCCGCCGATCTTTTGGGAGCCATGCCTGCGACTGCTCATAGACCATAATCTTCCTCCTGGTGTGTCCCGACTGTTGATAGCGGCCGGGTTCCAATCTACGCCAGCCACGTTGGAAGGCTGGTCAGAGCTGAGCAATGGCCGATTAGCTAAAGCAGCGACGATCGCTGGTTATGACGGCATCATCACACGCGATGTCAGGATGCACCTCGACGCAGCCCATGTGCTGAAGGACCTGCCGAAATTTGCCATCGTCATTGTACAGCTTGCCCAGGCAAAGAAAGCGGTCTACCTGGCGGCTTTTGAGGAAGCCCTAAGAAGGACGCCGTTGGTCCCGCAACCGGGTCAGGTCCTGCTTTGGCCAAAGGTTGAAGACCACACTTTCAAATGAGAGCTAGGGGGTCGGGCACTGGCGCTAAGCTAACGAAAGTCCTGGATCTTTTGTAGTCATGTTTTGTGGCGTTCTAATGGTGTCAATGAGTTGCCATAAGTGCCCGACCCCAAGAAGTAAATAGGGCACAAAACCATGTAAAGCCAGCAACTTAAGCACCAGAGTGACATCGACTTATGTCATTCATGGAGCATAAGCACGCGTCAGCATTGGCCGAACTCGCTGCCGCGCGGCAGCGGATTAGACATGCTTGCACCGCCTATTTTGCAAATAAGCGGGCAGTCATGCGAACTACCGATCAGTTAGACCCTTGCCAGCCAGAATGCGCGGGGTGATCTTGTCGATTCTTGTCTCGCGCGTCGCCGCCTGCTTGGCGCTGGCGATGTGTAAAATATAGGCTCTCTGACGTCCGGGTGTGAGCGCCCTAAACGCCTTCTCCAGGCGAGGATTCTTGCGGAACGCGGTCTTCAGCTCAATAGGCTCAGCCTCGGGCTTCTTCTTGAACTCCACAGTCTGCCTGGAGTCTTCGATCGTTATCGCCTCTTTTAGGTAGGCTTTGATAGCGGGCGTCAACTTTTTGATTTCGGCGACGGAGTGGAATTCCAACCGACGCGCTGCCTTAGAGTTGGGGCCGATGTCGACTAGGATCTTTTTGGGATCCTTGAGCAACGTTCCCTT
This sequence comes from Pseudomonadota bacterium, assembly GCA_026390435.1. Taxonomy (GTDB): domain Bacteria; phylum Bdellovibrionota_B; class Oligoflexia; order Oligoflexales; family CAIYRB01; genus CAIYRB01. Next base: position 51,685 of record JAPLFY010000043.1, on the reverse strand, counting down.
GAAGAACATCAGGGCTAAACAAGATTTGAATGGCTGAATGATAGCGACATTGCCTTCTTGTCGGCAGTAGCACGGCATGCGCCACTTCAGACACTCCTCCAGCTTCGTGGTCAGCACAATGGTGCGAAGTGCTGCAATCTCTTCACGCCACTTTGGGGCTTTGCTTATGAACTGGTCGATCTCGTGATTCAAGCCACATCCATGTGAGTCAATGTTACGGAGTCACAAATCTTTAGTCCGAAATTTAAACAAAAAAATTCAATGGATTCTCGTAAAAAAACACATTAACCCAGCCCATCCCAGAAACTAAATGAACAGTTTCCTCAACCGATCTTCTTCAGTGATCTCGGTAACTTACCGAGGGTGCCTGACCCCGTTTGCTGCCGCGGCTAGCTCCTGCCACAATGCTTGGACGCCTTCTATTCCCGCCTCTTCATAGCGCTGCAAGGATGCTGATCCAATTACGGCTAGGTCGGCAATACCTCGGAGTTTGTGGATGTCGGCGGCACTGCGCACGCCAAAACCAACAGCAATAGGCACGGAGGTACGGTGGCGCAAACGCCCGACAAAGTCTTTGACGGAACTAAAATCACTTTTAGCGCCGGTAACACCGGCACGCGCCACAGCATAGATCAGGCCCGCTGCACCTGAAGTCAGTTCATCGAGTCGCTGGTCATCCGTGTTAGGGGCGATGACTCGCACGTTGGCAAACCCCTGACTGGCCCCCGATGTTTCCATCGTAGTTGCATATTCTACTGGCAAATCTGGGACGATGACGCCACTAGCACCATGCGACACGCTTTCTTTAACGAAACTTTCGTAACCACGCTTAAAGATCACATTGAGATAGGACATAAATAAAAACCGTACTTGTGGGTAAGCGCGGCTCACCTCCCCCATCAGCTGCAACGCAGCCTTGTAGTCCACACCTTGCGCTATGGCACGGTGATTAGCTGCGAGAAATAGTGGCCCATCAGCCATGGGCTCGGAAAAGGGAATTTGGATTTCAATCACCTTGGCACCGGCCACGACCATAGTTTTGATCATGGCTCGCACAGCATCGGGCGATGGGTAGTCAGCTATGACGTGTCCCATCAGACCAATATGGCTGGGACTTAGGCGCAAATTCCAGTCACGGTTAATCATCCGACACTCCAAGCATACTGTCAGCTTTGTGGCGTAAAAACTGCGCCCAAGATGTATCACCCAGTGCCGACGCCACGGTGAAAATATCCTTGTCACCGCGACCAGACAGGTTTATCAACAAAATATCTTTAGGACTAAGCTTTGGCGCGTCACGAAATGCAGCGGCCAGTCCATGCGCTGATTCAAGCGCGGGAATTATGCCCTCAAATCGCATCAGCAACTTCACTGCCTCTACAACTTCGCTATCCAGTGCAGATACCATCTGTACCTGCCCCTGGCTGGCAAGATGAGCAATCAGCGGTGAGACGCCCACATAATCTAAGCCTGCCGCTACCGAGTGGGTATCGACCATCTGCCCTTCTGGCGTTTGTAAAAAAATAGTCTCGTAGCCTTGCGCAATTCCCCGAGTACCCTGGCCGCCAGCGATACGCGAGGCATGCTCGCCGATGCCACTGCCTGTGCCACCGGCTTCAGCACCGATCAGAGTCACGCCCGCGTCACCGAGAAAGCCTTGAAAGATCCCAAGCGAATTTGAGCCACCGCCAATACAAGCATAAACTCGGTCAGGCAAGCGGCCTGTCAACGCAAGCATCTGGGCGCGTGCCTCAGTACCAGCCACACTTTGCAACCAGGTTACTAAAGCTGGAAATGGATGTGGCCCGCATGCGGTGCCCAGCAAGTAGTGTGTCGTAGCAAAATTCGCTGACCAATCTCGCAACGCTTCGTTTATCGCATCTTTTAAGGTGCGCGCGCCGGCCTCAACCGCAACCACCTTGGCGCCCATCTGCTCCATCCAGAACACGTTGGGACGCTGGCGCTCGACATCTTCCGCACCCATATAAATCACTGCTTCAAAGCCGAAGCGAGCAGCCATGGTTGCCGTCGCCACTCCGTGCTGACCTGCGCCAGTCTCAGCGATGATCCGCGTCTTACCGATGCGGCGAGCAAGCAGCCCCTGGCCAATGACGTTATTCACTTTATGAGCGCCGGTTTGCCCTAAGTCTTCACGCTTGAGAAAGATTTGGGCGCCGCCTAAATGGCGACTTAGATTGGGCAAGGGCGTCACTGGCGTCGGCCTACCACTAAAGGTCGTCAGCTCTCGCCAGTATTCAGCCCAAAAGTTTGCATCTTTGCGCGCTTCGGCAAATGCAGCGGTTAATTCCTGCAAATTTGGCCGAAGTATCTCTGGTACATAAGCACCACCAAACTCGCCAAAATAACCGCGCTCGTCAGGGAGCAAAGGCTTTTCAGGGGGTAACGGTGGCGGCACCGTCGCTAGTAGAGTTGGCTTCACACTCATGAGCAAAACTCCTCCACACCGCATGTGCCACTTACCGCAACACTCACTCCGCTATTAATAGTCTAATTAATAATCTACAGGCATGGGCGCATTACGAGGAGATGCCGGAGCATTCCCTGAACTGCTGGTCACAGGACTAACGGCAGCCGGAGCTGTCGCAGCACCGCTCACCGGTGTGGTCGCCCGGTTCCGGCCCGTGTCATCCGGGAAATTCGAGGTAAAGCCATAAGTACTAACGGTGCCATCTGGATTCCAATAAAACTTCAGCTCTTTTTGGTGACTCGCCCCGATCAATTTGTATTTGTAATAACCGTAGGTCCAGGTGGGGCGACCGCCTGAGTTACCGACTGAGTAGGGGTCGCGCAGCAGCAATTGTACGTCCTGCATGCTGGTCTTATTGGCTTTGATCCAGGCGACATCAGAATGAAAATCACGCCCTTCCGTAACACATCCGGCAAGGGATAAAACGCCACCGAGAGTTGCAGCAACTATGGAACTTTTCATGATCAAATCTCCTTCATGTTGGCGTTCTTACTATGGCATTGCGACGAGCCAACGACAAGCCGTGGGCGTGGGTAGGCACGCCGAAAGGCTCGCGGGACATAAATGACGCGCCTCAGCGCGATCTTAAAAATAAACAATAATATCAATACTTTAAAAACATTTTTATATAATTATTAAAATACTATTGAAATGTTATGAAAATGGTATAGAGTGGGGTTCTCGACTCGACACATACTATCGCAAGGAGCCACACCATGAGTTCTTTGACTGATGCCTACGCTATTACCCTAAAACTCACCGCAGCTCAGCACGAGTGGCTCACCACCACGGCTAATGCATTGGCCGAGATCAGCGGCCACGACGTGTCTCATAGTGCAGTGATCATGCGCCTCATGGAGCTCGGTGCACCCGAGCTTGGACAGAAAATAGCGGTGCAAAAGGCGCAAAAAGCCAGCTCCCGCAGGACCGCTCCCCGCCTTAAAGTGATCTACAGCTAAAGTGCCCCAACACGCCGAAAGGGACCATTCGGTCCCTTTTTTTTCGGCTAAATTTTAGCTAACCACTTAGGCCGAGACACTCTCAGCTGCCGCAGTCTGCTCAACCGCACTGGTCACCACGCGAGGACGTTCGCCACTGCGCAGGATGTCCGCCAGTTGGAAACCAATCAGCGACTTCGGTACCCAGAAGAGAGTTGCCAGCTCGGACACCACATTTTTGCGGTTATCTAACTTGGCCATCTCAGCTAGGAGCGCAGCTTTTGGCACTAGTAGCGATGCGGTAAAGATCGTCTCTTCATAGTCGAGCAGACGTGCATCAGTGTCACCAAGCTCTGGGAAGCGGCCGCGCTCACCTTGGAAAAGGATACGAGCGAGGTCTTTGGTGATGCCCATGCGGGTCGGTGGCTTCAGATCGCCTTTGCGATACTGAATCTGATACTGACCTGGCTTGACGCGGAGGATGCGGCTAAGGCGGTCCATCATGTCAGCAGGTTGCGTCGTGATGAAGGCAAAGAAGCGCATCACTTCGGGGATGTAGAGTGGCGGCGTGACAAATTCTGCCTGTGCATGCAACTCAGCAACGAACGACTCAACCCGTTTGCGTGTAGCTGCAACTGTCGCAGCGTCGCACTCGTTGGCCTTAGCAATTACGTTGCGGAAGTTGTTAGACTCCTGCCACTCGTAAAATGCTTCGTCAAGGCCGACGGCGCCACTGGCAACATCGTGGACCAGCATGGCCTCGACCTGCAGCGTTTCCGACAGCTTTGCCAAGGAGAACACGGAGCGGACGTTTTTCTCGCCACGCTTCCAGTGACTGCAATCCGAAGGATTGAAGCTCAGGATTGAACCTACATCCTGATCGTGCACTTTCTCCCCACGCTGGCTCATGAGCACTTTGTGGCAGAACTTGAACAACTGCACGGAATTTGGAAACTTGACGGCTCCCGAGCGCTTCATCGCCCCTCCTCAAACGTCACGGCTCTGACGCGGGTCCAAAAAAAATAAATTATCGATGCATTGGCTTACTAAAAACTATACCTATCTGACTTTACCTGTGTCAAGGTTACGGCATTTTTTCATTTTTGAGTCGTTAACATTTGTCAGACCCGTGTCGCATTTTTCATCCGATTATGACTCACACCGAGCAAAGTTTCGCCGCAGGTTCGACCTACAAGCAGCTTGAAAAGCAGGCCATAAACAAGAAATACTCCATAAACTAAACTTAGCGTAGCGAGTGGACTCGTCTGCACCAGCCACTGTACCGGCCTCTGCTCGACCCAGGCCGCACTGACACCGCGAGAGGCACTGAACGCCGTCATAGCGGCAACCGCCAGAGTCAAAGTCGCCACGACCAGAAGAAAATCTAAGGCCCACGCCAGTAGTCGTCGAGTTAGGTTGGTATTGTCTTCGGGTGTTTTCGCCGTCGTGCCTAAGGCCTGCCGCTGCATGCTGCTGACGCGTGGGGCCATCATCTGAGCCGCCTTCGTAGGGAACGTCTTGTGCGGGAGCGCCTTCGTAGGCAGCGCCTTTGAAGGGGCGGACTTCAGCGGAGCGGTCGTTAAAGTATCGGCACGACTCCGGGCCGCGGTAGCGTTACTACCTTTGCGACTTGGGCGCTGCACCGAGCCTAGCCCTAAACCTACGGAAAGGGCTTTGAATTCCTGATTTTCGACGTTTTCTAGCAAGGCCCGCATGTCTTGCGCATGGGCCCAATTAGGCAATTGTTCCATCGGTGTCCCCCGTTTATATCCCCGTTTATACTTGGATTATAAACCGGGAACACCGTGTGCAGCAAAAGTCACAGGCGCTTTTTGAGCGTTGTGCCCTGCGGTGAATCACAAATCTCAAACCCGCGTTCGTCGATTTCACGCCGCAGCTGATCGGCGCGTGCCCAGTCTTTTTCCGCCCGAGCCTTGTTGCGCTCGGCGAGAAGGTCGGTCAACTCGGCAGGGATAGCATTAACGTCTGGCATCGGAATCGGCGTGAACAAATCCAGCCCCAGCACTTGATCCATAGTGTCGACAAGGGCGATGCGCTCAGCAGGTGTGACTGCTGGATCTTCTAAAAGACTATACAACTCAGCCACAGCTTGCGGAGTCCCCAGGTCTTGCGCCAATGCCCCCTGAAATGCCCGCAGATGGCCCTGCGCTGCAGCACCAAGCACGGTCGCACGTTGCCCCCGCCCGCCAGCCTCACTCACGGCACGCTGCGTCAGATGCGACAAACGTTCGTAACCGCGTTGAGCTCCGGCGAGGCTCTCATAACTAAACTTGAGTTGTTTGCGATAGTGGCACTGCAGGGCCAGCAGGCGAAACGCTAACGGATAATAACCGGCATCGGCAAGAGCCTGAGCCGTCAGCACATGACCGCTCGACTTGCTCATCTTACTGGATTCATCTATGACCAGAAATTCACCGTGCATCCACCAGCGCACAAAGGGACTCTTGCCCGTAGCTGCTTCACTCTGAGCGATCTCATTCGAATGATGGATTGGAATGTGATCAACCCCACCAGTGTGGATGTCAAACTGCTCGCCAAGAAACTTCATCGACATGGCACTGCACTCGATGTGCCAGCCAGGAAAGCCCCTACCCCACGGCGAGTCCCACTCCATGCAGCGATGCTCCTCCGGCTTGGAGAACTTCCACAAGGCAAAATCAGTCTTGCTCTTCTTATGGCGAGTATCGACGCGGTGACCAGACTGCAGGCCTTCAATGTCTAGGCGCCCGAGAGCTGCGTACGTTGGAAATTTGCTGGTATCGAAGTAAACACCGTCTTCCGTCAGGTAGGTGAATCCCTTGTCTTCCAGGGCCTTCACCATGGCAATCTGCTCGGGGATGTAATCCGTGGCTTTGCAGACGACTGTCGGGAGTTTAATGCCAAGGAGAGCGGCATGAGCGAAAAATGCATCGGTATATTTGCGAGCCACCGCCCAAGCATCGATACCCTCGCGCTTAGACCCGAGCTCTAACTTGTCCTCGCCGGCATCGGCATCGTCAGTCAGGTGGCCGACGTCGGTGATGTTCATGACGTGGTTCACTTGGTAGCCGAAAAACTCCAAGGTACGGCGCAGCACATCAGCAAAGATATAACTCCGCATATTGCCGATATGCGCGTACGAATAAACCGTCGGGCCACAGCTATAAAGCCCGACCCTGCCAGGCACCTTGGGGACAAATGGTTCGACCGAACGGGTCAGGGTGTTAAACAGTAGTATAGGTTCAGGCTTGGCGGTCGACACGCTTGCTCCTCGCAGTCTGACGAAAGATGGTGTTTTACCAAATTTATCAGGCTGGGGAAACCTTCGTACTGGCGGCACTGGCACCACTGACGGTACGGATGTTGTCGTAAAGCACACGAGCCCGCTGTTGGCCTTGCGGTTTAGCCGATGCATCTTCGGACGATTCGCTGATCACCTGGCGCAGAGTCCGGATGACGACGTCAAATTCAGCCTCAGGCAACTTCAGCAGCCGCTCCCGCAAGGCTAGGACCTCGCCTGAGCGACGCGACATCCCAGATGCGTCGAGGCGGTCACGCTCGACACCGTCAAAATAGAAGTACACGTCTTCTATCTTGATCTTAGCTTTTGGATTGGCGCTATTGCTACTCATGCCCTAGAGATCGGCAGGTCGCGCGACTCCTTTAGCTGCAGCGCCCAGCCGCCCCTGCCCAAAAAATCTAAGCATCTGATTACATTACATTAAAATCGAGCGGGCGCGATGCTATCCAGCCACTTAGCGAGCCCGGACCTCGTCGATCGTGTACTCGACGATGCCTTTTGGCACTCGCACTTCGACCAGTTCACCCGCGCGTTTACCGAGAAGTGCTCTGGCAATTGGCGAGCTCAGGGAGATCATCCCGCGCTCGAGATCGGCCTCTAGCTCCCCGACAATACGGTAGGTTTTGGCCTCACCGGTCTCTTCATCGCTGACGGTGACAAAGGTACCAAAGCGAACTCTAGCCTCATTCTCGGTCTCACTAGGCTCAACTACTTGGCCACGAGAAAGCTTATCGTCTAGATCAGCAATGCGACCTTCGATGAACCCCTGCTTTTCCTTAGCAGCATGGTACTCGGCATTTTCAGACAAATCGCCGTGCGCCCGAGCGTCAGCGATCTCGCGAATGATTTTAGGCCGTTCAACTGATTTGAGTTGCTCGAGCTCTAACTTCAGTTTTGCAAAACCTTCGCGCGTGAACGGCACGGTTTCTGTAGCCATCTGTCTGATCTCCGCTGCCTAATCGCAGGATAATTAGTAACTTACATGTTATGCGTCGCCGAAAAAGCGAACGAATACTGCCGGGAAGAAACGCTTTGAACCAAGTCATCCCCGAGCTTCTGAGCCTTACCAGTCCCCGTCTGCACGGTTATACCGGCTGAGATTTGGCTGTTCGGCTGCACCCATGCAATAAACAGACTTCCACCGTAGTAGTCAATATGATCGGGCTGCCCACAGTACTTTTTATAGTAGTCGAGGCTTTGGGTGCAAGTTTGGCCGGCAGCGACGTTCGAAGTACCACTCTTAACCTTAGGGCGGGCATCGTTATTAGTGAAGAGGCCAACGCGAAGCGGCAGGGACGGCGTCATGTACCATTCCATCCCTGTGGCATAGTTAGTCACGGCTTCTTTCGCATAGGCCGCCCGCAACTTGTTCGGATCGGTGGAAACGTCAGCATTGGTGACAGCGTCGTAGTAGCTGATGTCCAGCGACCAGACCATGGTCGAACTAGCAAACCAGGCCATGCCCAGGCGCGCTTCAAGCGGCAAGTCACCTACTGGCTTCGTCGACTTGGAATCCTGCTTGGAAACGGTGGTTTGGACTGGATTAGAAATGGTCGAAGACGAACCACTAGTTACTGCCCCTTTGTTTTGCGCGTCCGTAGCCTTGGTAACGACAGTGTCTCCCTGAGTTTCTAGACTTTGCGTCGCAACGATGGTTTTTTTGACCGTTAAACCGGCCGTGAAGCCGGCTGGCAAGGCGACCTGAATCCCGAGGGTTGGCTGCACTCCGTAAACTGCGAGATGTTGCCGAAGATTACTAGCTAGGATTCGCCATCCTTCCACCGACGTCCCGTCCGTCAGCGGCAGCATCACCTCCTGCTTTGCGTACTGAAACTCCTGAAGCAATTCGTCGGCGTTGAAATAAGAAAGACCAAAACCGATGCCAAGGTTGTTGAGCACACGGTAGCCCACACCCGCGCCGGCAAAATAAGTAGCCGCTCTCGCATTTGACGTTCGGTGATAGCGATCGATAGTCGTGGTGCCGACTTGAAAGCTATCTATGGGCGTATCCTGATCCTTCAGATCACCATCGGTATAATAGACGCCAAAGGCTGCCACGAGTCCGTCCACATAACGATCGAGCTTTTGCAGGCCGCCAAAGAATGGCGTCAGCGATCCAGAACTTTGCTCGGTAAAATCGGTATTACCAAGCGCCTTCTTATAAACGGTATTTTTGCCGTAAAAGGCGTTAGCAGACCCTTGAAGGTCATTGGACAACGCAAACGCCAAACCACCAGGATTGTAGTAGATGCCAGACGCATCATCCGCAATACCGCCGAAGGCACCGCCCATACCGACAGCGCGCGTACCGACCAAAACATTGCTGTAATGGAACTGATCGGCCAAAGCTGGAACAGTGATAAAAGCCAGACTCATTCCGGCAGCGAAGCCACGAAGCAAAAAGCGATCTCGCATCTCCCGACCCCTTTAACTGAAAAACTGCCACGTCAGTGACGCTACTTATAAGGACGCTACTTAACTCAACGCTGACTTACTAAACCTCAGGTTGCCTCAGGCTTCGGAAATTTCAGCTTAACTTTTTTAAACCGCTCATCTCCCGATGCACCGATGATGTCTTCCGCCTTTAGCGTCAGCAGCAATTTGCCGATCTGCTCGCGCCGTTCTTTGATCGGCGGATGCGTCTTTTCTAGATTCTTCACTTTTTTGGCGTTGTTTTCTTCTAGGCGTTTAAGAAAGGAGATCATCGCCCGAGGTTCATAGCCAGCCCTAATCGCGTATTTGACACCTTCGTGGTCGGCTTCATATTCGAGCTCTTTGTCGAGGCCCTTCTCCGTCAACATATTCATGCCCACTGCAGCTGCAGCCATGATGGAAAGCCCTGCTCCAGCTTTACCAGTCAGGTAAGTGGCGAGCCTAGCGCCAGCAGCTGACGAGTCAAGCGGCTCGGGCCGTTGCCGCAGTTGCAGAATGGGATCACTCTCTGTGGCCTGGCGCTTTTTAAGCGCAGCCTCTTCAATGTCTTTTTGCTTCATTTTCTTCAGCGCGTCATACATGTGGCGCTTGCCCACATGAGCTACTTCATGACCAAGCACGGCTGCCAGCTCAGCTTCATTATTGGCGTGCCTAAGCGCACCCATCGTGACCAGAATGTAGCCGCCCGGACAGGCAAAGGCATTTACCGATTCGTGCTTCAAAATGGCGAACATATAGCGGCGATCGGGATAGTCGCCGTAACTTGCAACATAGCTGCCGACTTGGTTCAGATATCCGAGCAGCTTAGCGTCATCGATGGACCCATAATAGCCGAGCAACCGACCAGCCATATTACGGCCGACTTCCATCTCAACTTTATAATCTTCAAATGCTGCTTTTTGCTCAGGAGTTAACTTCTGCTCCAGTGGATCCGGCTGCGGCGCCTTGTTCGTGCACGCAAGAGATCCACCGAGCAGCAAACTCAAACTTAAGCCAGCAGCCGCTTGCCAAGCATGGCAACTCCTGGGGGGACCAAACCACATGTCAGGCTCCTCGTCACTCATTCAGCTACCAATGGGGTTCCCTCTAGACTAGAGGAACCCCTGCCAATGAGCAACCAGAGTCCTGATGATTAAAAGGCTACTCCTCGCTAGGCGCGGCCTTGCTCGCAATCTCTTTAAATATCTGTTGGCCCAGCTGTTCCATCTTCTTCTCAGTGACCGGTTTATCTTCCATCCGGTAAACAGCGCGCAGATTAGGACGAATGTTGGCAGCATTGGCGACGTTATCGTCGTCTGAGAGGCCGCGCACGCCCATGACTGCAGACCGGGTCCGGGCATCGGTGCCGTCACCTTCGGCGCGCCCCTCTTTGCTTGCGTAGTTAATCGCTTTAACCAAACCGCCGTCAGCATCAGGCTTGTGCTTGACCACAAGCACAGAGACAAAGCCGGCTTTACCAGCTGTAGTCGTCACACTCCAAAACATACCTTTACGCTCACCGGCGGCAACGGTCTCGCCCGCTTTAAGCGTGGTCACAACGGCACTTTTGTTCGTGGCGTCGGCAAACACCTCAACGCCATCTTTCTTAGCCTCGACATGAGCCGCTAGCGCCGAGCCGGCCGCGAGCCAGGCTGCGACCGCAAGACATTGATTCATAAGGATTTTTTTCATAGCCTTACTCCCAACAACTTGTCTAATGCCGTCCGTTTAGTCTATCGGCACTTGGCGCTAGAAACTTTAGACTAACCAGCGATTCGCAAGCGAAAATAGTGCTTTTTACCCTTTTTCACCAAGCAACCAGCGTCGCCGTGAAAAGCACTGCGGTCAATCCGGACTTGGATATCATCCACTTTTTCCCCATTGATAGCTAGGCCGCCCTGCTCGATCAAGCGCCGTGCCTCGCTCTTTGAAGCCACTACTTTCGCGACCACAAGTAGATCCACAACTCCTAGCCCGTCACCAAAGTCGCTGGCTGAGACGAGAAGCTCCGGCTCACCGCCGCTGACAGCACCGCCGCCAGTAAACAATTTTTGTGCAGCTTCGAGCGACTGATCCGCCGCTACCTGACCGTGGAGCAATTTTGTTGCTTCGTAGGCAAGCACCGTCTTGGCTTCGTTGATCTCGGCACCTGGTAACGACGCGAGTCGCTTAACCTCTGCCATCGGCAGTTCCGTGAAGTAGGAGAGACAGTTCTCGACCACGGCGTCCTCGACATTGCGCCAGTACTGAAAATAATCGTAAGGGCTGGTCAAAGTCGGATCGAGCCATACCGCACCTTTTTCGGTCTTGCCCATCTTACGACCATCGCTGGTGGTCAAAAGCGGTGTGGTCAGACAGAAGGCCTTACCGCCACCAATGCGACGCACGAGCTCCATACCCGCGAGTATGTTGCTCCACTGATCGTCGCCACCCATCTGTAGCGTGCACTGCTCAGCCCGGTATAGATGTAAAAAGTCGTAGCTTTGCAGCAGCATGTAGTTGAACTCCAGGAAGGAGAGCCCCTTTTCCAAACGCTGCTTAAAGCATTCTGCCGTGAGCATCCGATTAACACTGAAGTGCGGGCCAATCTCGCGAAGGAAATTCAAATAGTTCAGCGGTCCAAGCCAGTCGTAGTTGTTGACCATGATGGCTTTGCTGGCCGAGGAAAAATCGATGAAATGGCTCAGCTGTTTTTGAATCCCAATCATATTGTGCGCGATCATCTCAGGGGTCAGCATCTGCCGCAGGTCGGTTTTGCCCGTCGGATCACCGACCATTACGGTACCGCCCCCAACCACCACAATGACGCGTCCACCAGCTTGCTGCCAGCGCCGAAGCGTCATGATCTGCAGCAAACTACCGACATGCAAACTAGCCGCTGTTGGATCGAAGCCAATATAGGCGGCACGTGGGCTCTCAGCTAAATGCGCCTTAAGCTCGTCTTCATGGGTGATCTGCGCAACTAATCCGCGCTCCCTCAGCGTTTCGATAAAACCCATGCTTGCGCTATCCTTATGACTAGCTGATTAAAATGGCGAGACCGCGATTGTCTCAAAACGGCCGCCGCATGTCCCAGAAAATTTACGGGAGACCCCCATGACCATGCAAGCTCCTAGTCGTCCGCTCTGGACTCAATGCCCTGCCCCCATGTTCATCGTGGGGCCGGCCCATGCCGGCAAATCAGAGCTAGCGATCCAGGCCTTGGCTCCCGATCAACCCGCAGTGGTCGTCGGCAGCGCACCCACGGACGAACCGGCTTTTAGGCGCCGCTTAGAGGATTTGCAGACTTTGCGGCCGGGTGGTTGGGATTCCGTCTATGCCGGTACCGATCTGGTTACAACTGTCGCTGCCGCGACCGAGCGCTGCCAGCAAGTTTTGATCGATTCTGTCAGCCAATGGCTAGCTGCTCTGCTGCTGAGTAGCGACCCAGAGATCGAGGGTAGTGAACAGGGACGAGCAAAGTACTTAGAACGCCAGGTCAGCGACCTGCTCTCACACATAGAGAGACACCCGCACGTGCGCTTTGTCGTGGTATCGGCCGAGGTTGGGGGCGGTCCCGCGCCGTCGCGCAGTGCCGAGCGCCTCTTTCGCCAACAGGTCGGACTGTGCAACCAGCGGCTAGCCAAGGCCGCGACCACGGTCATCTCTGTGCAGTCCGGCATCGCCTCCATCATTAAGGGATGACTAAGGAATCAGAGTCGCTTAGAGTTTGAGACAGGTTTCGTCATCGTTCCATGTACCCGGAGGTTGCGTATGTTGTCTAGAATCACTCGTATTCTTGCCGTCCCCGCCCTGCTCGCAGCGACGCTAAGCGCCAGCTCAGCATTCGCTCTGATCGATGCCGAAGCCCTAGTTGGCCGACGCTGGTACACTTTGGGCACCGACCCAGCATCTAAAATTAGCTCGCAGGAAATCGCTGTAGCAGCGCACTTGGACCCGATCCCACTAATCCCAATATCGTTCGGCGCTCGCGTCGCCATGGGCACCCTTAACGAGGGTCAGGTCAAAAACGCCTTCGGTGCCTCGTCCATCGATCAGGCAACCGTAGCTGAAGCCGGCCTTGACGTTATGGCTTGGATTCCCCTCGTGCCGATCATCACCCCTTACGTCCGCCTGAATATCCCAGTTTACGGCGTCTGGGCCGTCAAAGGAAAAGTTAACACTCTACTAGTTAGCGACGTCCCACTGGTGCGCGAAGCCAAGTTGAGCGGCACCCAACTCAGCATCGGTGCAAAATACTCGGTACTTCCGCTGGTCAAAGTGCTCTTCGAAGCCAACTACGGCAAAGAGACCTGGAAGCCGTCCGAATACTCGATCGCTGGCCAAACGGTCACTACCGACACGAAGTCCTACACACTCAACTCCCAGGCTGTGTTTCTCGGCCTCGAAGTCGGCTTCTAAAATTCCCGTATAATTCTCTGCAGCGGTGCCGAATTAGACAAGAGCGCAGCTTTTGCCTTGCCGGCACCGCTCCCCCCGGCTAAAACTTGGGTTTTACCCTAGTGAGGGCCCGTCTTGATGATCCAACGCCCCGAGAGCGAAGCTAAAATCGCTGCCATGTTTGACCGCGTGGCACCTAAATATGACTTTTTAAATCGCCTCCTGAGCGCGCGCCAAGATCAGCGCTGGCGCAAACGGCTTGCAGCGATGATCCCGTTTCGGCCAAATGGTCGCTACCTCGACTGCGCCACCGGCACAGGCGACGTACTGCTCACAGTGGCTGGCGTTCATCCTGAGTACGGCGAGTTGGTCGGTACGGATATTTCTGGAGAGATGCTCGCCCTCGCTAAGAGCAAAGTCGCTGCGAGCGGGCTGAAGCAACCTGTGCAACTCCAGCTCATGAGCGCAGAGTCTCTAGATCTGCCGGACTCTAAGTTTGACAGCGTCAGCATTTCCTTCGGACTGAGAAACGTGGTGCAGCGCGATCAGGCACTGCGCGAATTCCACCGCGTCTTGGTACCAGGTGGCGTCCTTTTGATTCTCGAATTCTTCATTCCAAAACGCGGCTTGATGGCGGCGCTATTTCAATTTTATTTCCACACGATTCTGCCCTTTATCGGCGGCATATTTAGCGACCGAGAAGCGTACAAATATCTGCCGCAAAGCGTCGGTTCATTCTACTCACCGGATGAACTACGACAGGCCCTTTATGACACCGGCTTCACTGTCGAAGGCGGCGAGTCCTATTTATTTGGCGCCTGCCGATTAGTGCGGGCTGTGAAGCGGTGAATGCGCCGAGCAGTCCCGCAAATGGCCTAGCCGATCGTTCAGTATAAGAATCCGAATAAATAAAGCGGTATCTTTCCAGTCTCGTAGGAAACCTCAGTATCATCGACTACCAGGTATGGGTGGGTCTCGCTCCACACTTGGTGACGGGATTTGGCGGCTCCGCCAATTTCGAAGCTCAAATCCCCGACCATGAAGTCGGCTCGGCGCGGGTGGCAGACCAGAGTGCGCGCTGAAAAATTTGACACAAAAAACACTTCACGCGTCGATCCAGTCTGGCGGTCCGACACGACTCGCGGATCGCTGTGTGCCACTTGCAAGTTAGTATTTGCAAGGCAGATTTTATCCGCCTTGCTGGTAATGTGCATGGCCTTCGTTATGTCTCGGTAGATATTGCGAGTCAGTCCAGCCATCTCGAGGTAGTGCAGATACTGATAAATTTTTTCGCGGTGGACCTGACAAACATCAGACAGTTTAGCGATGTTTGGTTCAAATGGAGGCGACGATGCGATGCTCGAGTATAATTTCTTAAGACTTTGCAACTCAGGTATTTTAAGACCTAAAAGCTGTCCTATGTCCTGCTCGATTACATCTTCGACTAGAGCTTGCAAGCGTGAATGGTAAACGTCTTCATTTCTCGACTCGAAATAAAAGGGGTAACAACCGTGCTGCAAATAGGCGCGGAATTCCCTTAAAATAGTAGTGTTGAGCGGCTTCATGCCGACGACCAGACGATCCGCTATCTGTGTGTGGGAAGTCAGGAGTTCGCTTAATTGGTAAGCTGGCAAATCTAGGTTATGGCGAAAATTCAGAAACTCGCGAAAGCTCATCGGGCAAAGCTCATAGCGCGATAAACGCCGGTTTAGGTCAGCATCAAATCTTCGAGCAGCAGCTCCTGTAGACCCTTTCGCTGGTGTATTTTCAGTTAAGTAAATGGACGAAGATCCTGAGAACCAAAATTTCAAATCAGGAAACCCATCGATTAAATTTTTAACCGTGCGTTGCCAGTCTGGTAGCTTTTGCACCTCATCAATGACGATGAGCTTCCCTGGCTGCTGCTTGGTGAATTCCTCGACCAATTCATAGACCGGGCGTGCTGCCAAAAGGTAGAAATCGGCGGTGAGGTACAGCCACTCGTCGATGTCACGGAATTGAGACTGCGCCAACTGAAGTAGCAGCGTCGTTTTCCCGGTCCCGCGGAAGCCATAAAGTAGCAAGGCCCGCTGCTCCAGTTCGATAGCGCTGTGAAGGTAACGACGATGCAACGTCGTAAGAGATCGAGTTTGCCGCCTATGGAAGTCAAAAAATGGCTGTAAATTCAGGCTAATAGCACCCTCACTCTAGATTTGTCGGAAAATTCGACAATATTTATTAAGTATTGCCTAAAATTGCGACAAATGTCCAGCCCCCCGACCCCAGCGTCAGTTAAGGTCAAGCTGTCCACCAAGTAATTAGCCGACGCCATGAAGGCGAAGGAGATGTGATCGGCATTCCCGCAGGATCGCACCCAGCTGGCATTGTCGCCAACAGGTTGCCTACTGGCGGCCCCGATCTCTTCTCCCTGACTGTTTTGGATTTGCCGTTTTAGGTATCAAGCTCGAATAACGACTGCATCTTTGATTGTAGCGAAGTCATTGTCCAAGGTCACGAGCTGCGCGCCTTCCCGGATTGCGTGCGCCAGAACCAGACTGTCTGCCATGCCCAATTTATAGGCTATCGATAGATCGACGGCATGGAGAGCGATCTCATCGCTGAGATTCAAAATCCCAAAAGTCCTGAGCCAAGCTGCTACTCGGAGGGACTCATCGTCAGACACTCTCGTTGTCACCTTGCGGCAGACTTCAAAAATCACGAGCGCTGGAACCCCGACGATATGGCTCTTATCCATGTAGCGCTGGCAGCTAGTCAGGCGTTTACCGCGCGTCAGCCACTCAATCCAAACGGACGAATCTAGAAGAACACGATTCTTCATAGCTTTCGGTCCTTTTTATCTCGGACTTTGATTAGGTCAAGCTTACCGGCTAGCGCCGCTTGTAATTCCGCACCATCGGGAACGGGAACAAGGTAAGCGACCTTCCCCTTAGCAATGACTTCCATGCGTGAACCTGGGGTAATTCCGATGGCGACCCGGACAGCCTCTGGGATCACCACCTGAAACTTGGGAGATACTTTGACTGACATATAGACCTCCTGAACACTCGATTCAAGTTAAACGGTGCGCTTATCGATGTCAACATCGTTTAACCAACCACCCGACTATGTCGGGATGTGGAAATGGCAACGTCGGGACCACCATGACCTTAGCTAATGGCGACAAGCAGACGATTGAAAAAACCCTTGGCGTGACGCAAACTGCCCTGATTTCACCAATCGTTAAGTCGGTGCAGGAGCTTTACGCGCACGAGCAGGCGACTAGTCAGGACGTTGCGGCGCTGAAGGCGGAGATTGACCGTCTGAAGGCACTCGCTGGCAAATCCGAGGCCGCAACCGCCAGCCTGAAGGCAGACAGCCAGGCCAAGGACGCGGCCATCGCGCAGCTCAAGGCCGAATCCGCGCGCCTTAAAGCCGCCCTGTGCAGCAAATTCTCCGACTTGCCATTTTGCGCCTCAAATTTAGTTGAGTAATCAACTACTTAAACAGGGAGATGCGAAATTGGTCACCAATATCTTAGGGACGTAACAAAAATCTAAAGCTCGACAGGCGATTTGCCGATAGGTATTATGTCCATAGCCAGAGCTATGGCTTCAATTGATCGGAGCCAGTTTATGACAGTAAAATTGTCAGCACCACGAGTCGTCCCCGCAGGGCAATTCAAGAATCAGTGCCTAGCACTCATGGACGAGATGTCTGCCTACGGCGGTGAACTCGTCATCACCAAGCACGGCCGGCCCGTTGCGCGGCTTCTCCCGATTGTCGAAGATGTGCTGGCGGATGTGCCAATTTTTGGCTCTATGGCCGGGACTATCACTTTCCTTGAAGACGACATCACCGCGCCGGTAAACGCACCGTGGGAAGCTGACCGTGACGACTGACAAAGCGCCAGGCGCAGGCCCCGCTGTGCTTCTCGACACCTGTGCATGGCTTTGGCTTGCCTACGGCCACGACTACTTCGCCAATGCCCCGTGCCGACCCGAGGTTGAAGCAGCCGGTCGCGACGGCAGGCTCTTTCTGGCGCCGATTTCGATGTGGGAAATCGCCATGAAAGCCGCTAAGGGCAAGCTCGCCCTCTCGTCGCCGACGCTTGAATGGATCCATCTTAGTAAGCAACGCTCCCGGATTCACGATGCACCGATCACAGCCGAAATCGCGGTCGACAGCGTCTGCCTACCCGGCAACTTCCACAACGACCCTGCCGATCGCCTTATCGTTGCTACCGCTCGTAGCCTTGGTGCCTTCCTGGTAACAAGGGATGCAGCGATCCTTGCCTATGCCGAAGCTGGTTTTGTTAAAGTATGGCGACTCTAGGTAGTCGATGCCATCGCCGCCTGTCTGACAGCCAATCTGGGTAGGAATATCTACCGGTGCAATAGCGTCGGGAACGTTGGTATTGGGACTACGTCTCCGGCATCCAAACTCGATGTAAACGGCGGTATCTCAGCAGGATCCTATGCAGGGATCAACGCTGCGCCGACTAATGGCATGATTATAAGTGGCAACGTCGGGAAAAGGATCCCACTGCCGAGGTTTGCAGCGATCAACATGATTAGCAATGATAGCTACAAACTGCGCTGTGTGTGGCGGCGCGATCGGCGATGCCCCACTGCACCCTGCCGCACCCTTGAAATGCGAGATAATCGCAATGACTACTTAACCTGGGCTTGGAGCCCGCTAGCTTCTGGAACCGTCATATCGCAAGCAAATGAGCGCATCAGCACGCGAAGATCGAATCGAACTGATCGTAGACATCAACATTTTTTTAAGCGCGTCGGCATGGTCGACAACTATAACGAGCTCGAATGGCTGGGCTTCAAAACACACTACTTCTCCGGTTCGTTCGAGGCGGAGAGCGTGCCAGAGCTGCGCGGAAGAGGTCGTCTGCGCGGCCCTTGCCGTGCTTCACGATGTCAAGAAGTGAAAAATCCGCACACTATTCGGTTTAGGTATAAAAAGTAGTGCCGCAGTCTCAGTGCGCGTCCATCATCGCAGTTGCCTTCTTTTTGAGATTCAAAAAGTAAAGCGGGACATAAGCGATGGCGAAGACAGCCATGATGACCCACACCATCTGCAGAAAGCTAAGCATGAACGCCTGAGTCTGCAGCCGGTACGCGATCGAGCGAATGGCCACATCAGTCCCCGAGGCAAAGCCTAAAGAATTGCCAAATTTCCCTGCAGCACCAGCCGCTGATTGGTTCAGCACCGAAACTGTTTCTGGAGACAGCACAGACACTTTGGATGAAAGATCCAGATATGCCTGTTTAGAATTAGTCGCGAGCAAAGTCGCGATAAGAGCAATTCCAATACTACCGCCGATTTGCCGGCATAAATTGAGCAGTCCTGCGACTTGCCCTACGGTCGCCCCAGTAAACTGACTGAGGATGCTCGAATTAATCGGCACAAACAAAAAGGCCATGGCAAAGCCGCGGAAGTAAAGCATCTGCAGAATGTCCCCGCGATCGGTCTGCGGACTAAAGAGTGAAACCATCAGAAGACAAAGCTCAATCGCCGTGACACCGATAAAAATCAGAATTTTTGGACTAACCCGTGCCTGCATCGCTCGCCCAATAAACGGCATCATGAATGCAGTAAGCAGTGAGCCCGGGATAAACAGCATCCCTGTTTGCGTTGCTGTGTAGTGGAACATCCGACCGACAAATATGGGCAAGATGAACACCAGTCCGTAGAGAAAAAAGCCAAGGCAGCCCATGAGCGAAACGCCGCACGCAACCAAAGGATTGAGAAAGAGACGGACGTTGATCACGGGATTCTTGACGCGGAGTTCCCACCAAACGAAGAGCGGTAGGGAAACAGCTGCAACCAATGTCCCTAAACGAATGCCGTTGGAGGCAAACCAGTCTTCTGGCTCGCCGCGCTCAAGCACATACTGAAGGCAGCCAATACCTGCGATCAAAAGGCCTAAACCAAATGCGTCAAACGAACTCGGTCCAGCTTTCTCAGCGCGCGCCAGCTCCTCAGGAGTCTTGACCCTGTCTTTGATGACATTCATGCCCACAAATAGCGCCAGCAGTCCTAATGGCAAATTGATGTTAAAAATCGAGCGCCAACCATACTGATCCGTGAGATAGCCCCCAAGCACGGGTCCTAGCGTTGGGCCGATCATGACGCTCATGCCAAAGATGGCGCCAGCCATCCCCGCCTTCTCTTTCGGAAATTGCTCGTAGATCAGAGCCTGGGACGTGGGCAAAAGGGCGCCGCCGACGAATCCCTGGACGATCCGAAATAGCGTTAGGCTAAGCAAATTTGGTGCAATGCCGCAGGCCACTGACGCGACGATGAAGGCAAAAATACAGCTTAAATAATATTTTCGCCGCCCGATACGTTCCCCAAGCCATGCGGACAGTGGCAACACAATCGCATTGGCGATCGCGTAGCCGGTGATCACCATACTAATGTCTTCCAGCGTCGCACCTAGACTGCCCATCATCGTAGGCAAGGCGACGTTCACAATCGACGTGTCGATGATCTCGAGTAACGAGGCCAACACGGCGACAAAGATGATCATGCCATTGGGGCGTTGCATCGACAAATTACTCCGTGCTTCGCCTAGCGGCGATGAATCTTGACTTCGGCGCTCATGCCCACGCGCAGCAATCTTTCATCATCTGGGCTTAACGAACTCAGCGCAATTT
This sequence comes from Pseudomonadota bacterium, assembly GCA_026390435.1. Lineage (GTDB taxonomy): Bacteria > Bdellovibrionota_B > Oligoflexia > Oligoflexales > CAIYRB01 > CAIYRB01. Next base: position 31,513 of record JAPLFY010000043.1, on the reverse strand, counting down.
TAACCGGAACTCGCTGCACGACTTTCGTGAAGTTACCCGTAGCGTTATCAGGCGGAATCAGAGCAAAGGTCGCCCCTGTCACCGGACTAAATTGAGCGATTGTGCCGGTAAATACGCGTCCTGGTACTCCGTCTACTTTGATCTCGACGGCTGACCCAATCTTGAGGCCTTCGAGCTCAGTCTCTTTCAAATTCGCCGTGACCCAACGCTCGCGCGCTTCCACAAACCCAAACAGCGGTGAGCCTGGAGCCACCAGTTGGCCTGGTTGCACTGCTCTTCTCGCGATAATTCCATCAAAAGGTGCTCGAATCTCGGCATAGGCTAGATTTAATTCGGCAAGAGAGACTTGTGAATTAGAGGCGGCTTGCCGCGCTTTGAGCTCATTAAGCTGCGCCGAAGCAGCATCTAACTGGGCCTGAGTCGATGCACCTTTCTCAGCTAGAGCAGCCATACGGCGATAACTTTTTTGTGCGTCTTGCAACCGCACATTAATAGAATCACGATCTGCTGTGGCCCGGTCCAGGTTACTCTTAAAATCGCGATCATCCAGTTTCGCGACGATATCGCCGGCTTTGACCAAATCGCCGAAGTCAGCTTTTACGTCGGTGACGTAGCCACCCACCTTAGCCGACAGCATCAGAGTGCGAGCATCGACCTGCGCGTTGTCAGAGTGGACGTAGAGATAACCCTGATAACTGAAATAGCCGATCAGGCCTAAGGTCCCTGTCAGCAGTATTGGTAGGACAATCTTTTTTTTCGCCATGCCCGAATTCCTTCGTTAAAAACTTAAATCGATCCGTGAATTGGTATTTTCTCTTAGTGAAAATCGTGAAAGGTCTGACCTGTGGCCAGCTCTAGATTCAGCAGCGCTTCGATAGAGCCAATCTGTGCATTGATGGCGTTAGCCTTGGCACGAAACAGCTCGGCTTCGGCATCGAGCAGATCGGTCGTCGTGCGCGCCCCCTCTTTTTGTCCGACTTTGGCCAGACGCAAACTCTCCTCCGACTTCGTCACGTCACTGCGACGAGCGGCGAGTATGCTGGTGAAGTATTGAAATTTGCGGCGCCAAAATTCTGCGTCCGCTTTCGCGCGGTGGCGCTTCATGGTTAAATTAGCCTCGTTCTCGACTCGCTCGCTCGCCGTAGTATGCTCCCGGGCAGTAGAGGAAAACCCGTCAAAAAGAGTCCAATTCATCGAAATACCAGTCATCGATGCTGCCCGAAAATCGGCTGTCTTGGTAAAGCTATCAGATTGGTTGTTGTAGTACTGATATTGACCAAACAGCGAAAATTTGGGGTAGTAGTGCTTGCGTGCTGCCTCGGACGTAGCGATCAAGCCATCAACGCGCTTTTGCATAGCAAGGAGGTCAGCTCGATCTTGCTGGTTTGGACTTTTTTGCGCTTTAATCGAGTCTGCATCCAAAAGAGGCAAAGCGCCGCTAGGCTCGATTTGAGACAGGTCTGTCTGGCCTAAGTCCAAGCCCATAAGTTCGCCGAGGCGAATGCGGGCCATTGCCATATTGTCTTCCGTATTCAAAACCTCAGCTTTTGCATCACTTGCTTGCACTTCTACCCTTAGCACGTCGTAATGAGTAGCAAGTCCAACCTTGCGCGAAAGCTGTACGTCTTTTAAATGATCGATCAGAGTTAGTTCATTTTGTTTGGCTACTTCGCGCAATGCCTGAGCTGCAATCGCTTTATAATACTGGAGGGTAACATCTCTAGAGAGTTTGAATTTTTGCCAAGCGACCGTCTGCGTCGCACTATCCAGCATGTTGGATGCAGCAGCAACGCGAGATTTGGTGGCATTACCATCAAAAATTGGCACCTGCGCCGAAGCCACCCAGTTGGTTGTCGGCAGTATCTGCGGAATCGTACTCGGTCGCGGCGAGCCTGGCGGGGTGAAGGTCATCTCGACGTATTTTTTGGTGAGTAAATAATTGCCCGTCAGACCCAACTGCGGCAGATAGCCTGCAAAAGCTTCCGTCTTCCGCCACTCGGATGTCGTTCGTGCTGCCTCAGCTGCCTGTATCTCAGGAGAGTTAGTTGTGGCCGAGCGCACGGCATCTTGTAGGCTTAATGCAGCGGCATTAGCGTTTGGGGCGATGGTCAAAGCGCCCATCAGAATTCCGACTCTGGTGCTGTTACTTAAATGGAGATACTTCTGCATAAGAGCCCCCGCCTTCTCAAATCAACGATGCAACTCAAGTCACAACGCTTTGGCAGAAGGATCCTCGGCAGATATTGCCTTGAGCTGAACTCAAAAAATATCTATGAGAATGCAAAAAAACGAGGAATTCTCAATAATTTACAGAGGCTTGATAGACGTGATTAAGCCAATGAAAATGACACCAAATCAATTTTGAAGCACACCACGCACTGCGCTCAATAGCGAGTCCAGAGACTCGCTGCCGTCCAAGCGCAAATCTGTCCGAGTGCGGCGAAACCATGTGCATTGCCGCTTTGCGTACTGCCGCGTGGCAGCGATGATGGCACCCGGTAAATCAACGTCTTTCAGTTTACCCGCAAGATACTCGCAAACCTGCTTGTAGCCTATACTTTGCATGGGCTTACAGTCGGGGCTTACCCCTGCGGCAAGTAACTCCCGCACCTCATCAACCAGCCCACTATTGAGCATCATGTTCGTTCGTGCTGCAATACGCGCGTGCAACACCTCGCGTGGTGGTTCCAACACGATAACAAAAGCCGCTGGATCAGCGGGACTGTCAGCGGTAAGGCCCGCCTCGTGCAAAGGTTTGCCGAGTAGAGTCACTAACTCCAGTGACCTCTGGAGGCGCACACGATCATTTGGGTGCAACTCAGCGGCGCGCTTCGGATCTAGGGCTTTGAGTTGCGCGTAAAGTTGGGCGAGGCTGAGCTTTGCCAGTTCTATCCGCAAAGCTGCATCTTGTGGTAAACCCGCATGCCACCCCTGCCCTAGCAAAGCCCGCAGGTAAAGTCCGGTGCCACCGACGACGACTGGCAAGCGCCCCCGCGCCAAGATCTCAGCCTTCTTATCTTTAGCCTCTTTGGCAAACATCGCTGCATCAAAATCTTCATGCGCGGCTACTCGGTCAAGTAGGTGATGTGGCACACGAGCTATGTCTGCGGTCGTAGCCTTTGCTGCGCCGATGTTAAAGCCGCGATAAACCTGCACCGAGTCACAGTTTATGATGTCACCGTGGAAAGCTTCGGCCAGCGCCAGAGCTAAGCCTGATTTACCAGAGCCAGTCGGTCCGGCTACCACGAGGTAACGCTCTTTCGCTGAAGGCATCACTGACCGCTTTTTCCTCTCACAGCTCTAATCACCGATTAAATTATCAATCTACTCACCGGTCGAACCATTGCTCAACCTGAGCCTTAGACCACCAACGCAAGACGCGGCGTCCATGCGGACAGTTATGGTAGAAATCGACGGTTGCTGCCTCTGCGACTAGCTGCTTCACTTCGTTTAGTGGCAACTCCTCGCCAGCACGCACCGCTGCGTGACAGGCGACGTTTGCCAAAAGTAGGCGCAGCATCTCACCATTGCTGTCTGTGGGTTCCTTGATGCCGGTAGCTTCGATTCGAGGATCAAAGCCAGGATCAGCGCCAGGACCAGCGCCTGCATCACCCACACCCAATCCTTCGCCCAGATCTTCGAAGAGGCCGTTTAAGTCACGTCCGGCAAGCAGAGATGGGACCGCATTCACCAAAACGGTCGTAGCGCCTTCGATGGCAAAATCGAAGCCACGCAGTTTAAGATCGGCTTGCCGCTCTTGCAATACAGCCACGCTGGCGGGCGCCAAGTCTAAAGCTTCCGGCACGAGTAGACGCTGACTCTGCTGTAGCAGGGAGCGATCGCGCTGCAAACGTTCGTAAATAATGCGCTCATGAAAGGCGTGCTGATCAACCACTAGAAAGCGTGTCTGGTCTGTAAACATCATGTAACAGCGGGCAAAAGTCCCCATGTACTGCATGTCCCCCCAGGCCACAGCAGGCATACCCGCAGCACTGATATCGTCAGCGCCATGAGCGAACCGTGATCCGCCGGACACAGGCACAGAACTCTCGCCACTAGAATGAGCCAAAAGTGCGTCGATGCCAGCTTTATCCATAACGGGAGTCGAAGACCAATCATTTTTTGGTTTAGATGAGTGAGCCTCACCTCCGGTCATACTCTCCGCACCGTAACCACTGGAGCGAGTGCTCAGCGTCATTCGCGGTGCGCTGGACTGTGACCTAAATGGAGCTGACTGAGCACGCATCGGCGACGCATAAGCAGACGCCTCATGACGAGCAGCTGACGGCTCTGGCAGGGGCGATGCCCATGGCGGGGCCGCGCTTCCTAAAGAATTTGCTGCCGCTTGATCCGTTGCTTTCGCCGATGTTTCCGGCTCCAGGCCAACCCAAGAGCCACTACGCAGTTTCTCGCGAATGCCAAGGGCAATCAGATTTTGCACTTCTTCTGGGTATTGAAAGCGTACTTCAGTCTTCGCTGGATGAACGTTGACGTCCACTAATGCTGGATCGGTGCGCAGGTGCATGACGACGACAGGGAATTTACCTTTGAGTAAGTGGCTATGGTAACCGCGCAGAATGCCGTAGCGCAAAACTTTATCACGCACCAGACGGCCGTTGACGAAGCTAAACATGGACTTGCCAGTGCCTTTCTCGACACCAGGTGGCGACACGAGAGCCTCAAGGTCACCGTATCGGCCAGATGTCCGCACATACACTAGCTGCGCAACGTCTTTACCGATGACAGCGCGGCTACGCTCGCGCAAGACGTCTTCACCGAACCAAGGCGCTTCTGTGAGAGACAGCGCCGGTAGCCGCAGTTGCTCGCGGCCATTATGCTTGAGGACGAAGCCTACCGACGGGCGGCAGAGGGCGAAGGCCTGGATGAGTTCCAGACAGTGACTAAATTCAGTGCCAGGTGACTTCAGGAATTTTGCCCGGACAGGGACATTGAAGAAGATATTTTCCACGGCCACAGTCGTACCGGTAGGACCCTGCCAAGGCAGAGTCACCGATGGGTCACCGCCAGCCACAGTAATTTTCGTCCCAACATCAGCCGTAGCCTCCTTGGTCGCCAGGCTTAGCTGACTGATCGCAGCTATGGAGGCAAGTGCCTCGCCGCGAAAGCCCATAGAGCTGATACTAAAGAGCTGGTCGGCATCGCGCAGTTTACTGGTAGCATGGCGCTGCAACGCCATGGCCGCGTCGTCGGCGGACATGCCGCCGCCGTTGTCGGTGATCACGATACTGCGGAGGCCGCCCATTTCGAGGCTGACTTCGAGCTGAGTGGAGCCGGCATCAAGTGCATTTTCTACCAGCTCTTTGACGACGCTGGATGGTCGTTCGACGACTTCTCCAGCCGCGATCTTGTTTATAACGCTATCTTCGAGTAGATGTATGTTTCCCATGGGGCCGCTCCGGACTCACTGCCGCACCGTCCATGCAGCTATATCAATCGTGAATATTAAACTTATTTGTATGGGTCCTAGTCTATGCAGTCCTCGTATATCACCAGCGCCCAGCAGGCGCACCAGCTTCCTGAACTGGGCGCGCCCGAAATTGCCATGGTTGGCCGCTCTAATTGCGGTAAGTCCAGCCTGCTAAATGCCCTTACGCAAAGGCGAAATCTCGCCCGCGCCAGTAACACACCGGGCCGTACACAGATGGTCAACTTCTTTGCCATCGATAAGGCTGACGGCCGCCTCATCCTGGCTGACTTACCAGGCTTTGGCTTCAGTGCTAGCGGGCGCGAAGCCAGACGGCACTGGCAGACGCTGGTCACCGCCTACCTTAAGAGACCAACTTTAAAGGAAGTATTATTCCTGATAGATATCCGCCGCGCCGACCCGCCGGGAGAGGAAGATATCGCACTGCTCAAAAATCTAGTCGCCGGCCATGCCATTGTGACCCTGGTACTCACCAAGTCAGACAAAATGTCCGCCGCTGCCGGCAAGATGCAGGTAGCTAAATTTAAAGAACATATGGAAGAGTGCGGACTAGTCGTCCCAGAAGTCACGCTGACTTCTACGCTCAAGCAAATCGGTATCGCCACACTTCAAGAGAAGCTCGGCCTGAAATAAACGTCGGCGCATCTGGACTTTTATTCGATGGCGGCTTGGGATTTTGCCACTTTCTCGCAAACGTCCCACAGCAGGTCCTTTTGCTCCACATGACGCATCAAAGTGCCTAGTCGATGGGCCAGTAGGCCAGCTATTTCGCGAGGTTGGACGTCACCGCTGCGCAGGTGATTGATGATCACGGCATCAATTTCGTCCGCGATCTTCAGCAGCTTCTGCACCTCAGCATCCCGCCGATTTTGCTCTGGGAACTTAATGACTTTGCCCATAGCGAACCTCCGCTGTTATCCACCTTATCGGCAATTTCAGCTCACTCCTTAATAGTAACAAAAATCAGCAAAATCGTCAGCATAGCTATCGGGGCAGGGGCTAAAGGCTAGCACCACCGCATTTTGCAATATCAAGATTTCACTGGATGTTCCGAAGTAGGGAGGCAGCGAGGCTTAGGTCTCGTTTCAGTATCGTTCGCCTACAAGGACAGTAAATTCATGAGTCTCAGAAGGCTGAAAAACGTTGCTTCCGTTTTCTCACACGAAGGACTTAGCACCTCTGACTTCAAGAACCTCAATCTTAGCCCCGTGAGTGTCGAAGCAACCGCAGTCGAAGGAAGTGCTGCCGAGTCTCGTGCGCTTATTGTGGCACGAAAGCTCCGTCGTGCGTGTGAGCGCCTCGGACCAACTTACATCAAATTCGGCCAGTTCCTGGCGCTCCGTCGCGATATGTTTCCCGATGACTTCTGCACGGAGCTTGGCAAGCTTCACGGCGATGTGCCGTCCTTTCCTACAGCGGAGGCGATAGCTCTCATTGAGGCGGAGCTTGGCGGGAAGATCGAAAGCTTCTTCGCCAAATTTGAGGACGTCCCGGTAGCAGCAGCCAGCATTGCGCAGGTGCATTTTGCTGAGCTCCACACGGGTGAGCAGGTGGCTATCAAAGTGCAAAGACCCACCGCACTCAAAAACATCACGGACGACTTGAGTATCCTCGTCTCACTAGCAAAGTGGGTGGACCGTTTTCTGAATATTGGACGGAGAGCCGTTTACACTGACTTAGTGCGGGACTTTTCCGAACAACTGAATCGAGAGCTCGATTTTCTGGAAGAGGCTTTATTTGCCGAGGACTTAAAGAGTGGCCTCGCACCTGAGCCAAGTATTTATGTGCCAAAAGTTTATCATGAGTTTTGCACCAAAAAGGTGTTCGTTTCAGAAAGAATCTACGGCGAGAGGCTCGATAAATTTAAAACTGCTGACGACTTACTCGAGGCAGGTCACGATCCTTACGTATTATCGATTACCTTGACCCGATGTTTGGTAAGGCAAATTTTTGCAACCGGTCTCGTTCACCTGGATATGCATCCCGCTAATTTATTCCTGCTGAAAAACCACCGCATTGCTCTGATTGATTTCGGTATGCACGTGCGACTGTCGAAAGAAAAGCGCTGGCGAGTGGTCCAGGAATTCCATCTTAGGTTTACCGGCAGGTATCAAGAGTGGGCCGACGTTTTCGTCAAGTCCCACTACTTAAATCATGTTCCAGATCTCGACAAACTTAAGCGTGAACTGATTTACTTTGCGCGAACCAACGACGCCAAGTCCGTCAGCGACATGTCTGTGGCGCAGAATATACTCGGCACGTTTCACATCATGAGGCGTAACCGAGTCTTCCTCGATCAAATAGATTTTGTGGTCTTCAGCCGCTGCATGGTGATGCTAGAGGGTGTGTGTCTGCGCCTTTGTCCGGAATTCGCGCCGTTTGACGAATTCAAGACCCACCTACTAAACATACTTAAAGAGCGTGCGGATAAGAAAAGACTCGAGGAATCCCTCAACGACATCACGCCAGAAATTCTAGAAGCATTCGATACTGCATCCGAGATCAGTCAGGGTCTGGTGCGACTCAAGAGAAACTTCGTGAGGTCCCATGACCTCAGAGAATTTATGGAGCGAGAGGGTTTTAGGCCGTCAGGCCTCACATGGTACGAGGTCCTAGCGATGATCTCGCTAGTCGCGATGGCTGCTGCGCTCGGTTACCTTTGGGGTCAATATTCACATTTAAGCCATTGAAAACACTAGAATTCCAAAGCCCAAGCGCTACCCTTCGGACGCGCCCCCCATCACCATCACCACGATACCCAATACAGCAAACACCGTGAACACGACGGAGCGCCAATTACTGCGCTCGCCGATCATCACATGGGCCACTGGGATCACCCATATCGGGTAAGTCGACGAGAGGGCCGCACCAACGCCGGCCTTGGTGTATTTGGTGCTCAGCGACAGGAGCATCAGCCCAAGATATGTGCCCATGAAAGCCGCTAACGTAAGCACGCTGCCGCGCTTGCGAGGTGTCCAGATCTTCTGATCACCCCCAATGCCGGGCTTCGACAAACGCCACTGCAGGACCAGTAACACGACCGTTGCCGGCAGCAGCCGAGCCAAGGTTGCGTAGAGTACATGCACCTCCTGCATGGCTTGCCGCGCTAGCACTACAGCCACCCCTTGGCAGACAGCCGCAGCCAAAGCGTAGCCGATGCCATTGAGCAATTTGTCCCGAGGAAGTAAGGCTAGCGGGGCATCCCCGCGCTGATTGAAAAACACCACCCCCGTCACAGCCGCGACCGTGATCACCATGCCGACAGTTTCTGCCGTATTCATGGACTCACCCAGCACTGCCGCAGCGATTAGAGCCGATATCAACGGAGCCAAACACTGGACGGCCGAGGTCATCCCGGCCCCGATACGACTGAGGGAAGTGAAAAATAAGGAATCGCCCACGGCAATCCCAACCACACCCGAGAGTGCCAGAATCGGTAGCTTCCCCACGACTGAGGGCATAGGAATTTTCAGGACCGCCACAGTCAGAAGCAACAAAGTCCCTGCCACGGTGCCTTTAAAGATATTCAGGCGGATGCCGCTAATGCCGGCGCCAAATTTGGTATATAGCGTAATCGACACCGACCAAATCAAGGCCGCCGCCAATGAAGATGCCTCCCCAAGCTGCTGAAACAGCGGTGCGGCTTGCACGAAAGTCGCCATGATTTCGGGGACTCCGAATTTCTTATGGGAATAGGGACCTGATCATTGTCATGCCACAAAACCCTTGCCTTTGGAAGGAGCCGTCGCTAAACGCATAGGATCAGTATTATCTCGCCAGGAGTGGACACATGGCAAACGCGGCACAGTATGACGTCATCATTATCGGCTCTGGTCCCGGCGGTGAAGTCGCCGCTATTCGCGCCGCGCAACTTGGCCTGAAGACTGCTTTAATCGAAAAAGAAGCACACCTTGGCGGCACCTGCCTAAACTGGGGCTGTATCCCCACCAAGGCCCTCCTTGAAGCAGCCAAGACCTATAAGAAACTGCAACACGCAACGGATCTGGGCTTTAACGTTGGCACCGTGACCTACGACTGGGAACGCGTGATGCAGCGTAAGCAAGGCATTGTGGACGCGCAGCGCAAAGGCCTGCGTTTCTTGATGAAGAAGAACAAAATCGACGTCCACGAAGGCCATGGCCGCCTCGCCGGCAAAGGCCAGGTCAGCGTTACGGCTGCGGATGGCAAAGTAACAAAGTTGACGACACGCTTCGCCCTCGTAGCAACTGGCTCGCGCATCCGCACCCTACCCTTCGCTCCGACCAACGGTCGCACCGTCGTTAACTCCGACGAAATTTTGTCGTTCAACCGCGTGCCAAAATCACTTTGCGTCATCGGTGGCGGTGTCGTCGGTACTGAGTTTGCCTCACTTTACGGCCGTTTTGGCAGTCAAGTAACCATCATTGAGATGGCACCGCAAATCCTCCCGAGCGAAGACGCCGACAGTGTTAAAGAGCTAGTTCGTCAGTTAAAGAAGCAAAACATCACGGTTGAGACTGGCACCAAACTTACTGCCGTCGAAGACAAAGGCGATCACGCCTTGGTCACCACTGAAGGTCAAAAACCACGGTCTTTTGAAGTCGTCTTGGTTTCCATCGGCCGCTCTCCGGTGACCGAAGATATCGGCCTTGAGACTGCTGGCATTAAGACGGATCGTGGCTTCATCAATGTCGACAGCCACTACAAAACCAGTGCTGACTGGGTTTACGCCATCGGCGACGTCATCCCGACGCCAGCATTGGCGCACACGGCCTCGGCAGAGGGCATGCACGCAGTGGAAGTCATCGCTGGCCACAAGCCACCAGTGATCGATTACTCAGCTAACCCCAACGCCATTTACACCGCGCCTGAAATTGCCAGCATCGGTCGCACCGAGCAGGCTTTAAAAGAGGCGAAGGTTGAGTACAAAGTAGCGCAATTCCCCTTTGCGCCGATGGCTCGCGCAAAGATTGACGATGCCACCGAAGGCTTTGTAAAAATCATCTACGAGCCCAAATACCGCGAGTTGCTGGGCGTCCACATTATCGGTGCCAAAGCCACCGAGATGATCGCTGAGTTCGCACTGGGTAAAATTCTTGAGACGACTGTAGACGAGATTGCTCATACCATTCACCCGCACCCAACGATCTCTGAGACGATTATGGAAGCGGCACATGTGGCTATGGGCGGGGCAATTCATCTATAATCGCTGAGCTGTAAGAGAGCGATTAACCCTAAACGCCCCTGCGGGCGAGAGGCTGGCGTGCCATGCAAAACGACACGACGGAAGTACTCATGCCCCTTATGGGCGAGGGAATTACCGAAGCAACCCTGGTTAAGTGGCTTAAGCAACCAGGCGAGCAGGTGCGCCAGGAAGAGCCGCTGTTAGAGGTTTCCACAGATAAAGTAGACACGGAAATTCCGGCTCCAGCTAGCGGCGTTTTAACCGAAGTGTTCGTGCGCGATGGCGATACGGTAGCGGTTAATAAGGTGATCGCAGTGATTCGCAGCAGCGGCGCTGCTGCAGGTTCGACTGCGCCTAGCATGCCCAAGCCAGTGGCTGCGGCCGTTCCTACGAAAGCTGCAGCTCCTACGCCTCAGGCCGCCGCGGCACCAAAGGCGGCGACTGCCGCCGTCGCTCCGTCTGCTGCAGCTCCCCTGGTTACTAGTGGGGAAAAGCCAAGATCGTCGCCCCTAGTGCGCAAAATGGCGCGGGCCGAGAGCATCGACTTAACGCAAGTCCTCGGCACGGGACTGCACGGCCGTATCACCAAGAGAGATGTCGAAGCGGCATTGGCCTCGCCAGTGGCCGCCACCGCGAGAGCGGGAGTCTCATCCACTGCCGTTAGTGGTTTGGTCACGAAACGCGACGGTGACCGCGAGACCTTAGAAGGCGTGCTTGTCCGGCGCGAGCGCATGTCGAAGATGCGCACTTTAATAGCTGAGCACATGGTCCGTTCGGTGCGCACTTCACCGCACGTCACGACCATTTTCGAAATCGATATGCACCAAGTCACGCAAGTCCGCGCGAGAGCACAGGCTGCATTCAAGGCGCGCGAAGGTTTCGGCTTAACTTACACCCCGTTCTTTGTTCATGCAGCGGTACAGGCTATTAAGCGCTTCCCGATCGTCAACGTCTCAGTCGATGGCGATGACATCCTGTGGAAAGACCAGATCAACATCGGTGTCGCCGTGGCCATCGAACAGGGGCTTATCGTTCCCGTCATCCGTGATGCGGGCACCTTGAACGTCCTCGGTATAGCCCGTCGCATTAACGACCTCGCTACACGCGCCCGCAGTAAAAAGCTTCTCCCTGACGAAGTACAGGGTGGAACATTCTCTATCACTAATCCGGGCATGTTTGGCAGCCTGGTCTCGTCACCGATTATCAACCAGCCGCAAGTCGCCATTTTGAGCATCGGGGCTATTATTAAACGCCCTGTGGTCATCAGTGATCTGATCGGGGTCCGGCCATTGGTGCAAATCGGCCTTACCTTTGACCACCGCGTGGTCGATGGTGAGGGCGGCGCCCGCTACTTGGCATACCTTAAAGAAGTGCTAGAAAACTTCGACGATTCGGGTCTCTAGACCAAGGACTCAAGTTAGCCCGGACGGCTCCGACTTTAGCTCGGAGCTGTGTCGTCCGATCCCTATAACTAGGCGCAGTGCTATTGCCGCTTAGTCTCGGAGAATCGGCGTTGTCAGGTACCAATCAAATCATCAAACCCGGCCAAGTGCTCTTTAAGTTTGGCGACCAATCGGACGGTATGTACATCGTCCGGCGTGGTGAGGTTTGTGTTTACCTAGAAAAAGAAGGTAAAGAGGTCGTCCTTGCCAAGATCGGTGCCGGCGGCATGATTGGCGAGATGTCTCTATTTGATCAGCAGCCCCGATCTGCTTCCGTAAAGGCTAAAACCGAAGCTGAAGTCACCCGCATCTCGCAAGACGACTTCACCAAGCTGATGAAACAGATACCAAAATGGTTTGTGGGCCTCATGTCCGCATTATCATCTCGGCTAAGAGCGACCAACGAGCGGCTGACTCAGCTAGAACGCGGCGGCACATCAGCAACTCTTAGAGCAGCCTCCAACGATAATCCCTATGCGACAGCAATCAGGCAGCTTCATATTATCGTCCTACTGCTCCACAAAGATGGGGAAAAAGTCGGCAAAGACTGGATTTTACGGGTAGCCTCGATAGAACAAGTCATGGACCAAGTGTTTGGCGAAGACATATCAAAATTCAACAAACTGTTAGAAATCTTAGTCAGCGCTGAGCTAGTGCAACAGCGTCAAGACAATTACAAGAAACCTGTGATCGCATTGGCAAATCGCACTTCGCTAACCGGCGTCGCAAACTTCATCACGGAATTCTGCAAACATAATCCAAACCACCCCTACCTGACCTACGACGTCATCAGCATGCTCCGTGTGGCACAAAGACTAGTCGCCTCTGCACCTTATGAGTCAGTTTCGGTCGGCCTGGATGAGTTGATAAAAGAAGCAAAGAAAAACAACATCGACACGAGCAATTGGGAAAAAGAGTTAGAGACTCTGGCCAACTCCGGCGAGGTCGTCAAAGTGGTCAAGACCTCTAATGGCATGGGCATTAAAGAACGCAAAGCCGACATGCCAGTCTTTATCCAACATTGTCAGGTGTTGGCAGATCTTTATAAAGCCAAGTTAATTTAACGCCAGGCGCAAACGCTGCTGATACCAGCGATTATGCAGCCACCGTACCGCCAGAGCCACGCCTAGCATGATGCTTAGTAGGACCAGTTGATTCACGACTACCATGCCCACAGAGCCGGCCTTCTTTGGGTCCATGAATGGGTACGGGAACCACGAGCGAAACTGCGCCATAGTAAACGTATAAATGGCGTAAAGCAGCGGGTAGCTGATCCACGAAATCGTACTTTTAATACTGATTCTAGTCGTTGGTGGCTGCATCGCATAATCAATCAAGAAGTAGATGAAGGCACCACTATGTAAATAAGCCACGGTGGCAAAAGTAAGCTTATCAGGGATTACAAAGATGCCGTGCAGCACCGCCCAATAGACGAAAGTGGTCTGCGACATAAACAGAACTAACGCACCACGCAACGACTCATAGGATGCAGAGCTCATGGGGCGAAGCCGAAAAAATGGCGACCACCGATACAGGATAAACAAGGCGCAGATCGTGTTTGATTGGGTGGTGAAGTACTGCCAATAGTTGAAATAGGAATAGTTCGGGATTGTAGCGGCAAAAGAAAACATCACTTGGATGATGGAGCAGACGAGCGAGACACCAACAGCGAGAGAGAACCAGGTGTAGATAGGTTTCATTGGGGTCATTCCCTAGCTCCATGTAAAATCGCGGGTTTGGGGAAAGGGACTGACCCCACTACCCGCCAGCAAATGCCGAAATCTGAGCCGCTAATCTACCAACATAGTGCCTAGCCAGCAGTACACCCGCTAAAGACAGCGTCAAGAAGATGACCTGCGTACGTAGTTTGCGCATAGTGAAGCTCCTAAGCCGGCGTTATTGGTAAAGACATCTGTATATCCGGAATCATACCAAATCTTTGACTTAAAGAACTATATCCGGGCCAGTGACTACTTGTTAGGTCAGCATGCGCACGCATTTGCGTTGAGCAGGTCCCTGTGGTAGAAGCCGACGGCCCATTCGATTAATTTAGCGAATAAAAAATCGTGCACAACGATCAGCGTCGACATCGTAATGTTTCCTCACCCGCAGTGATCTGCGGTGTGTTGGTCGTTGTTACGCTGTGCGCTCTCTTATCTTACTTAGCTCCCTTCACTGACACTGACCACGAACAAGATCTAGTCAGTGAGATGCAATCGCAACAATCTAGCGCTAGTCAGCCTCTGCAACAGACACAGTCAAAATCAGCTCAACAGGTATCTCCTGTGGCTGAAAACATAAAATCCAGTCCCCAGACCGCACCTCACCCACCCACCGATGAGACGGCGCAGCTAACGCAGCTTGGATTCAGCGCGCTGACAGCTAAAGATTACGCCAGGGCCGAAGACGCCTTCCTGAAAATTCTCGCCAGCGATCCGAATAACAATACAGCCCTTTTCGGCATGTCGGCGGTCAAACAGATCGGCACTCGGGATTTCGAGGCCGCGATTCCATTTTTAGAGAGGATTATCGAACTCAATCCGCAAAATTTGGTGGCCCTCACCAACCTAATGAATCTCTACCAGCAGACCAATAAACTGCCAGAGTATGAAGAAGTGCGGAAAAACCTCAAAGAGCAGCTCGATCTTGCGGCCGTGTTTGAAAAGCAGAAAGCACAAGATCTCATAAGCAAAGGAGACTATAAGGCCGCCGTAGGGTATCTGCAGACTGAAGCAGATGCCGCGACTGGTTCTCCAAAAAGCCAAGCTATCCTGGAAGAGCTCGGCAATTTAGCCCGCTCTTCGGGCCGTCACGAGGATGCTCTGGTTTATTATCAGAGAGCCGAAGAGCAGTGTGGCGATGGGACCTTATGTACCAATATCCAGATAAATACCGCATGGACCCTCTGGGCCATCGGCCGGCAGGACGAAGCCCTGGCGAGCATGCGGACCATAGAGCAGCAAAATCCATACATCCCGGGCATTCATGACCATGTCAATATGATGCAAAACAGTTACTCTGCAGTCAGTCCCGAGTCGCACTAGTGCCAACGACCGCCGGCCACAGATGGGCATCATTTAATTAGCTTTTGACAGTATCCGCCTATTTTGCTAGCGTTTGCCGTCCGCTTTTGCGGCAGCAACCACGAGATAACACTCGGTTTTTACAGGAGAGACTGCGGCCCATGAAGTCCACAGTAGAGCAGCTCAATGCCGTCCAATACCGCCTCAGCATTGAGGTATCCCCTGAAGAAGTGAACAAAGCCTACGAAGGCGCTTACCGTAAACTACAGCAGCGCGCTCGCATTCAGGGCTTCCGCCCGGGCAAAGCGCCCCTGACCGTCGTCCGTCGGCTTTACGGCAACAGCGTTGCTGGTGAAGTGCACGAATCGCTGATCAATCAGCACCTCTTTGCAGCTCTTGGCGAACAACCGTTCCGCCCAGTGGCATCGCCAGTGGTCGACGCCAAAGCTGTCCCGACGGAAAACGAAACCTTCGTTTTCACCGCCGTGGTAGATGTCCTGCCAGAACTGAAAATCGAAAATTACAAAGGCGTCGCCGTCAGCGCCGACGAATACACCGTCAACGACGAGCAGCTGAACCGCGAGCTCAGCACGCTGCGCCGCCGCAGCGCTCGCACTAAGCCGATCGAGCCAGGTCAGACCGCTGCCAAAGGCATGCTGGCTGCGCTGTCGCACACAGCAACCCACCACGGTGCCGAAGTAGCGGCACTTAATGTGGACAACATGACCGTTGCCCTGGGCGAAGGCGAACTGTTCGCTGGCCTCGAGGAGCCGATCTTTGGCATGGCCGTTGGGGAAGTGAAGACGGCGACCGTGAAACTGCCCGACTCATACAGCGACAAAGCACTGGCTGGTCAAGAGCTGAGCTTCACCATGACGCTCAATGATCTGAAGCTGCTCGACGTCCCAGCGCTGGACGATGAGTTCGCCAAGGACCTCAACTTCGACAGCGCTACCGCGCTGACCGACGAGGTCCGCAAGCAGATGGAAGCACAAGCCAAGAACATGAATCGCCAGAGCCTTGAGACGGCCCTGCTCGGCCAAATTCTGGATGCCAATCCCTTCGAAGTGCCACCAGCAATGGTCGATCAAGTGATCGATAGCATGATCGAGGAAGAGCTCCGCGGCAATCCTGAGGAAACCCGCAAGGTGGCGCTGCGCAACCAAGAGCTCCGCCAAAACCTGCTCCCCTCCGCCAAGCGCCGCACCCAGAACACGTTGGTGCTCTGGCATGTCGCCCAAAAAGAGAATATCGAAGCCACAGAGGCAGAGCTAGCTGACCGCCTTGATCAGGTCTTGGCTAACGCCGGTGTCTCCGACGCAAAACAAAAAGCGAACTTTAAAAAGACTCTCGAGCCACGTTTGAAAGAGAGCGTACTTTTCGAAAAAGCGATGGATTTCCTCATCGAAAACGCCAACGTTACCCGTGTTCCCGCCAGCCTTTCCTAAGCCAATCTAAGAGCGGGGCAACGCGCCCCGCTAAAGTCTTTCCGATTTCAGTCGATCCCAACCCTAGAGGTAGCAATCGCAAGCTGCGGCTGCACCCTCTTGGGTTTGGTGATACGTTGTTGGCTGAAGTACCAGAATAGAGTAAGAATTCCTAAGGGTTCGCGATTCGAGGTGGAATCTGCCACCGGCGTGGACTGCGTAGAGGATCCGGCGGCTCAGGTTAACCTGTTGATAGAGGGAAGATTTTTATGCCATTGGTACCCATTGTCGTTGATCAGACCAACCGCGGCGAGCGTTCCTACGATATTTATTCGCGCCTGCTCAAGGATCGCATCATTTTCTTAGGTACACAGGTGTATGACGAGGTGGCGAATGTGATCGTCGCCCAGATGTTATTCTTGGAGAGCCAGGATCCCGACAAGGACATTCATTTCTATATCAACTCCCCCGGTGGGTCGGTGACGGCAGGCATGGCAATCTATGACACTATGCAAGTGATTCGCCCCGACGTCCGTACTTATTGCGTCGGCCAATGTGCATCGATGGGCGCATGGTTGCTGGCAGCCGGCACCAAAGGCAAACGTTACTCTTTGCCGAATGCGCGGGTGATGATTCACCAACCACTCGGTGGCGCTACTGGTCAGGCGACCGATATTGAGATCCAGGCGCAGGAAATTATTAAGACTAAAGAACGGATGATCGAACTGTTGGCCTTTCACACTGGCAAGTCCACAAAAGTAGTTGCTAGTGACATCGACCGCGACTTTTTCTTGTCGGCGGAACAGGCCAAGGAATATGGTATCGTTGATGAAATTGCGCCATCTGGAAAAAAAACCAAAAAGGCGGAATAAGTGCGAGTTAGGACCGGGGTCGGCAGAGGGGACGGGAAGACCAGGGTGGTGTTCCCAACTAGCAGTGGGACTCGTTAGGGAAGGAGAGCTGACACATGGCAGGCAAAGACTCAGGACTGCACTGTAGCTTTTGTGGCAAAGGGCAGCGGGAAGTCAAGAAATTGATCGCCGGCCCCAACGTCTACATCTGTGACGAGTGCATACAGCTATGCAACGACATCATCGCTGAAGAAGTTGAAAAAGAGGAACTGCTGAGTCCAACGGGTAAGATACCCAATCCGAAGGATATCAAAAAGGTCCTCGACGACTACATCATCGGCCAGGATGCCGCGAAAAAAATCCTCTCTGTAGCGGTGCACAACCACTATAAGCGCATCGACAACAAGGCCAAAAACGAAGACGTTGAACTATCGAAGTCCAACATCCTCCTCATCGGCCCTACCGGCTCCGGCAAGACGCTACTAGCCCAAACGCTAGCGCGGATTCTCAACGTGCCATTCACGATTTCTGACGCAACTAACCTGACGGAAGCTGGTTATGTGGGCGAAGACGTGGAAAACATCATTCTCAATTTGCTGCAAAACGCCGATTACGATGTCGAGCTGGCGCAGCGTGGCATCGCCTATGTCGACGAGATTGATAAGATCGCGCGCAAAGGCGAAAACCCATCTATCACCCGCGACGTTTCGGGCGAAGGTGTACAGCAAGCACTGCTAAAAATCATCGAAGGCACGATTGCTAACGTTCCGCCCCGTGGTGGTCGCAAGCATCCACAGCAAGAATTCTTGCAGGTCGACACGACTAACGTACTGTTTATCTGCGGCGGCGCTTTTGCTGGTCTAGAAGACATCATTGCCTCGCGTATTGAAGTTGCTTCGATGGGATTTGGCGCGGATATCCGCTCGAAGGTACAAAAAGACGTTAGCCACTTACTGGCGAAGGTCCAGACCAATGACTTGATGAAGTTCGGGATGATTCCAGAATTCATCGGTCGCCTGCCGATCGTCTGTTCGCTATCACAGCTGGACGAAGCGGCGCTGATCAAGATCCTCACCGAGCCAAAAAATGCTATCGTCAAGCAGTTTAAGAAGCTCTTCGCCTTCGAGTCGGTGGAACTGAAATTCACCGATGGGGCTCTGCGCGCCGTAGTGAAAGAAGCTCTGAAACGCAAAACTGGTGCCCGGGGCCTACGTTCGATTCTAGAAACGGCCATGCTGGAAATCATGTACGAGATGCCGTCACAGCTAAATCTGAAGGAAGTCGTCATCACGGAAGAAGTGATCGTTGCTGACGCCGATCCGATCCTGGTATACCGTTCAGAATCAGAGACAGTGATCAAAGAAGAGAAAAAAGAGCGCGAGTTTGGCACCGGCCAAAGCTAAGTGCTTCGCTTAAAGTCAAGAGCGGATCCACGGGCCAGGCGGAAGTCCTACCCGTGGACCACTCTCTCATCTAGTTGGGTTTTTCCTTTTGCTGTTTTTGTCTGTTTTTTTATTAAAGGTTCTAGGATTACCCGACCGAACTGCGCTAAGATGGTGTTAGCCGTCCCTTGTAAAATTTGTCTCGACCTTCATGGGTTTGCCTGCTTTATTTGGCGGCGGTCGAGCACTCAGGAGGCATCCGTATGACGACAGAACCAGCGGCAAAATCTAACCGTCAGCGCATCCCCCTACTACCATTGCGGGACATTTTGGTGTTCCCGTCGACGGTAGTTCCACTGTTCGTGGGCCGCGACAAATCGATTCAAGCTCTCGAACAGGCCATGGCCGCGAACAAGGAAATCCTGCTCGCCGCGCAAATCAAGGCCAAGACCAACGATCCGACGGTGGAAGACATCTACCGCGTCGGGACCATATCGACGATTCTCCAGCTGCTAAGACTTCCGGACGGCACCGTGAAGGTACTGGTCGAGGGGCAGCGTCGGGCTCAAATTGTTGAGTACGTGCAGACAGAAGAGTACTTCCTCGTCGATGCCGAGCCACTGCCCGAGCCACAGTCGACTGGGGTGGAAAACGAGGCGTTAATCCGCACCGTCAAAATGGCCTTTGACAACTACGTCCGACTAAATAAGCGGATTCCTCCAGAGATGCTCCTCTCGATCGCCCAGATTGAGAGCGAGTCAAAGCTAGCCGACACTTTAGTAGCTCATCTAACGAATCTTAAATTGCAAGACAAGCAGCGCCTGCTTGAACAGACCGATCCACGTCAGCGCCTAGAAGATCTATACGGATTCATCCAGTCCGAAATCGAGATCATGAGGGTCGAGAAAAAGATCCGTGCCCGCGTCAAGCGCCAAATGGAAAAGACGCAGAAAGAATACTACCTTAACGAGCAAATGGCAGCGATCCAGAAGGAACTCGGCGACCGTGATGATGGCCGCGCTGAGATCATAGAGATCGAAAATCTCGCGAAGAAAAAGAAACTTTCGGAAGAAGCTCGCGATAAGGTCAATAAAGAACTACGCAAGCTGAAACACATGTCAGCCATGTCGGCTGAGGCAACCGTCGTACGCAACTACATTGAGACTGTGCTGTCACTACCATGGAATGAGTACACTGTAGACAAGCGAGACATCAACTTCGCTCATCAAGTACTTAATCAAGATCATTTCGGTCTAGAGAAAGTCAAAGAGCGCATCCTTGAATATCTATCGGTGCGCGCGCTTGTTAATGAGATGAAAGGTCCGATCCTTTGCCTTGCTGGCCCTCCCGGCGTCGGTAAAACCTCGCTCGCTAAAAGTGTGGCCGAGGCCATGGGTCGCAAGTTTGTTCGCATTTCGCTGGGTGGCGTGCGCGATGAGGCTGAGATTCGTGGTCATCGCCGTACTTATATTGGATCCATGCCCGGTAAGATCATTAATGCACTGAAAAAATGCGGTAGCGCCAATCCAGTCATACTCCTGGACGAAGTGGACAAGCTGAGCCAGGACTTCCGCGGCGATCCGACATCTGCCCTACTTGAAGTGCTTGACCCAGAACAGAACTCCACCTTCGTCGACCACTACTTGGATATCGACTTTGACCTGTCCAAAGTGATGTTCATGGCGACGGCGAACAGCCTGCACACGATCTCACGACCCTTGCTGGACCGGATGGAAATCATTCGCTTGGTGGGCTACACCGAGGAAGAGAAGATCGCCATCGCTAAGCAGTATTTGGTGCCTAAGCAGCTCAAAACCAATGGATTGGGCACTAGTAACGTGACTGTCACGCCGGGTGCACTGAAAGAGCTAGTGCGTTACTACACTCGTGAATCAGGCGTCCGTAGTCTTGAGCGGGAAGTCGGCTCAGTCCTGCGCAAACTAGCGCGTAAGCATCTTGAGAAAATGAATCCAATTCAATCTTCGGAAAAGCCAGAAGCTCCTGCGGCAGCGGCAGCAGTTACCGAGGCTCCCGAGGAAGTGGATGCAGCGGATAACAATGAAGTTGAGACTTTAGACCCAACTACAGTCAGAAAGCGCAAGAGCGGTGCTGCAAGCACTCCGGTGCAAACGGCGCAACCTGCATTCCCAGACTTAAACATCGCAGAAACAGTGACCGAGAAAAGTGTTCAGAAATATCTGGGACCTCGCCGCTTCCGGATTGGTCTCACCAATCAACATCACGAGGTAGGCCTCTGCACTGGCCTTGCCTGGACTGAAGTTGGCGGTGACCTTCTAGTCGCAGAGGTGTCGATTCTACCCGGAAAGGGCAAGCTTACCTGCACCGGTAAACTCGGCGAAGTCATGCAAGAGTCAGCCCAGGCTGCTCTCAGTTATGTGCGTTCTCGCTCGGGCTTTTTGGGTCTGGACGAAGACTTCTATGCCAAAGTCGACATCCACATCCACGTGCCTGAAGGCGCAATTCCGAAGGACGGACCATCGGCTGGAATTGCCATGGCCACGGCCCTAACGAGTGCCCTGACCAATCGTCCGATAAGCAAAGATGTCGCCATGACCGGCGAGATCACGCTGCGTGGACGGGTGCTACCGATTGGCGGCCTGAAAGAAAAGATCATCGCGGCCCACCGTGGCGGCATCAAAAAGGTGATCATTCCGAAGGAAAACGAAAAGGACATCCTGGAACTACCGAAGCAAATCCTCAAAGAAGTAACCATCGTCCCCGTGGAGCATATGGACACGGTTTTGATGCACGCTTTGGTCTGGAAGCAACCCGACAGCGATGCTTCAGTCCACGATGAGCTATTTGAGAAATTGCGAAAAATCACCGAAACAGAAGTTGGAACTGCCGAGTTAGCCTTCGCCCACTAAGGCACCTAGGCCGTCGGAACTTAACTTTTGTGGCTAATGTGACGAGACACCTCTCAGGACTGCTGTCTTAACCGACTTCAAGCTTGAGGGGTTTCGTCTATATGGCTGAAAAAAGCCGCCGTGGGAATACCGCGCGCAAACTCGAACAATCGGGCAATGAAGGCGAGCTACTCCGTTTTGTCGAGGATCTGAAGCGGCAATGGATGTTAACCATCGACGCTCTCGTCGACCCGTTAATCATCATTAGCGGCGACTATGCCATTCAAAAAGCTAATTTAGCGATGGCACGCTTAAGTAACTCTGACGTTAAAGACATCATCGGCCGTAAATGCTTTCAGGTATTCGCCGGTCGTGACAGCCCCTGTCCGGGATGCACCCTTAAAAGCACTATGAAGGCCACCAAGCCCAGCACTTTCGAACTCGATCAAGTCCGCAATGATCGGATCTTTGAAGTCACGTCGCAGCCACTTTTAGACGCCGAGGGCAAACCAGAAGGCGTTGTTCACGTATACCGGGACCGTACGGTGGCGAAAAAAATGCAGTCGCAACTATCACAACAAGACAAACTCGCCTCGATCGGTTTGCTCGCTGGTGGTGTCGCTCATGAAATAAATAATCCCTTGGGCGGGATCCTGATCTTCTCGCAAATGCTGCTCAGAGAAATGGACACTCAAAGCCCGCACTACCAAGATGTCGTTGAAATCGAGGCCGCAACTCAACGCTGCAAAGCAATCGTCGAGGGCTTGCTCGACTTTGCTCGCCAAAACCCAGTAGACCAGAAGATCATCCAAACTGAAATAAACGCGATTGAAGCCATCCAAGCAGCCGTTCGCTTTGGCAGCGTTGGCTTTAAAAATGGCGGAAAAATACGCCTTTCTACGCAGTTTGATGGCAAGGAGCACAATCTGGTTGGCGACCGCAACCGGATCATCCAGGTCTTCTTAAATCTCATCCAAAATGCCGCACAGGCCATGCCCGATGGTGGGTCCCTAACGATCCGTTCGATGACGCGACAAGATTCTGCTGGCAAGGTCACTGGCGTTTATGAGGTCGAGGACACCGGCGTAGGCATCCCGCCCGAGTATATGGACCGAATCTTTGATCCCTTCTTCACCACGAAAGATCCCGGCGAGGGTACGGGCCTGGGACTGGCACTCTGCTACGGCATAATT
This sequence comes from Pseudomonadota bacterium, assembly GCA_026390435.1. Lineage (GTDB taxonomy): Bacteria > Bdellovibrionota_B > Oligoflexia > Oligoflexales > CAIYRB01 > CAIYRB01. The sequence goes on along the minus strand of JAPLFY010000043.1, from coordinate 8,718 downwards.
AAGGACTTAAATGGTCGAATGAGGGTCAGCAGTACGGTGAACGTGGGGACCTGCTTCACCATCGAAATCCCGCTGAAATCAGTAAAAAAAGCAAAAAGCTGACCTACGAGTGCCCTAAAAGGCCATGTAAATGCCCATTTTTAAAAACATCCCTAAAAGCGCCGTCAAGCTAATCAGCCTGACAGCTTGCGTGAGTGTTGCCGTTGGGCTGCAGATCGCCATATTTACCGGGTTTCTTAACCGACCGGGAGCCGCCGGATTCAACATCATTACGGCTGTATGCATTACACTAATTTCACTATTCACGAGTGGTACCATCGTTGGGGCCATCACCGCTATTATTGATCCCATACCAGCGCGACTACTAAGCATTGTCTGCTCCCAAGCGCTGGCCGTAATGGCTGCTTCGACCTCTGCCCAACATGTGGGCCAAATAAATAGCAGCGCTCATTTCTGGATCATGCTCATCATGAACTCGTTGTTTAGCTACGGGCTCACCACGATCATAATGACCTATTTAAAAATCGACGAACATTTGAAATTATCCCTTCGGATCGGAGTCCCGTCGACCATAGCAATGGGCGGCGTCATAGGCCTGCTTGGGCGTAGCTGGTTATCCCTGGAAACTCTGACTCAAAACCTGGCCATCATCCGTGACTTCGCCTTACTAGGTGCACCACTTGTGCTGCTAATTGGACTAAGTCCTCTAAAAATGCTGCTAAAAAATCCCAGACACTGGTGGGATTTATTAATACTCAGAATGCCTATTGGCGCGCAAAACTTGGCTGCTCAGCGCACATTAAAGCTTTGCGCCAGCGGTCTACTCATGAATATGAGTTTACGGATACTAGGAAAGGTCGCACTAAATCCCGCTGCCGATGCCATGCTAAATACAGCCTTAGAAGCTGTGTCCCTTGGCTGGATTGGTTGTCTTTACGCCAGTTTCTCAAACGTCACCTCGCTGACGTACGAGCAGCAACAAAGCCAAATGACAGCTAAACTTGCGACGTTTTCGGCACGACGCTTCCTCCGTCGCCACGCCGACGACAGGCAGCACTGGGCAGCCATAGTTGGACTTAAAACCACCAATTATGTGATCGATCATGATGCCGAGAGCAAACTATATGCCGCACTCCCCGCCTCTATCTTGCAAATTCGCAGCGAGGAGATCCAACGCTGCGTCAACGATGTCCTGGGTCCACTTAATCTACATAACCAAGCATCTTCGCATCGCGTAGCTGGTGCCATTGACCCGGAGAAATCAATCAGACCATGTATAGACACGCTAAAAATGTTTGCCTATCTATATCTAGACGGTGGGCCACTGGTCGAGCGCCGCTTCAAAGGCTTAGTATCACTACTTCCCATCATCGACCCGGATTTAGCGCGTCAGCTCAAGCCTGAGCTAGTATCAGCACTAATCAACCGCACTAAGTGGTTTTTTCACTTTGATTTTGCCTGGCTCGATCAGCATATGACTCATTCACCGAATGGCATTCGCTATGATGTACAATTGGCCACACTGTCGGATCAGACTCGTTTGGCTATGCTCGATTATATGGAAAAAACTGGCGGTATCGGCAACGTTGTTTGGCTGGGACCAGACGCTCGCAATCGGCTGCTTCAGGAAGCTCCAGGTATGGCTCCCATCATCGAAACGTGTCCAATTCCCGCTGCTCCGGGCACTAGAGATACAGACGAAACACTCATGTTCGTCATCAAGTTTGAGCAGCTGATTCCTAGGCTCCAGCGTCATTTCGACTTTGAACAGGGCAGGAAATCACTGAAAGACTTCGACTCTAATCCCGAGAGTACGCGCATCCATCGCATGCTATCTTTGCAACTCAATAAATCAGCTAAATATAACGAAATCATGCAAGTTCTGGCGCAGGTGACCAGTGTCCCTTGGAGAGGGTTTAAAGAAAAAGATACTGCCCTTCAACTCATTTTAGCCACTCACGACCGCCTTTCAAAACTCCTGAATCCAGGCGGATTACTGAGTGATTCATCGAAACCTTCGGCCATTGATGCACAGCAAAAGCTTCTCCACGCCGTGCGCGCTATCGGCTACCCGAGCCAGATATTACACCACTCACAGCTAAACAGAATAGCTTTACGATATCTGGACAAATTGATCTCAGTCGCGTCAAATCCAGAAAGCAGTCGATTTCAAGAAGCCTGGCTGCTACTTTCCACCGCTGATTACCAACGTTTCAGCGCGGATCAACGAGCACAGATATTAAAATTCCTGATTCAATCTGCTGAAGATCCGCGCATTAACCGACTGCCTATCACGCAGCGCAAAGCGGTAGATGCCCTGGCAGGCTTGGGCTCTATCGCTAGTTTTGAAGATCGACCCGGGATCAACGCTGGATTAGCAAAGTTGTACGATTGGTTCATCACTCTCTCTGTTGATACCGATTTGCTATGCCTTTTACTAGATGCGCATTTATTTTTAGAAACAAAATTAAAAGCAAAAATTGACCTACCAGACTCGATCGAGCGCCAGTTTCAAAGTTGCCTCGGCAGCATTACCTTGCGCCTTGGCTTACAGCATCATCAAGTGACTGCTCTCCAGAGCCGTTGGCAAGAACTACAAGACGCTCCTACCAGCTCGAAGCTTAGCGCTTAGTCTAGCTCCTAAGGCGTAAAAAATGATGTTGGCGATTTGATTTCGTAAGTCTTCGCGATGCGGCTATGGGCAGCATTTAAGTTCTGATAGTCCATGATCACCTCATCCCCTTCAGGCCCCAACTTAATTCGACTATAAGGGACGCCATCGGAGATGACCGGAGATTTCAACAGTGCGCGCAGACTGGCGATAGAGGTCACCTCTTTGCCGTTGACCGTCGCGACTCGCTTGTGACGAATGTCGGAATAGCCACGATTCATCGGATCAGCAAGGACGCGGCTGATAAAGACAATCCGCTGCGAACCGTCGGCTGTAGGCCGATTTTGACTATTAAATAAGTAAAGTAGGTCAATGGGCGCGATATCGCGCCAGTCTTTGCCCCACTGGCGCAGGTAATCCTGCGACAATTCCTGAAACACGAACCCACCAAAAATTAGATGGGGTTCTGCTTGATCGTAGCGATAGGCAAACACAGGTGACTTATTAGAATCGAATCGGGCCAGATTCACTACGAGGCTTAATTCTCGCCCCTGCCGAAGGATCTTAAGACGCAGGGCATCGCCGCCAAAATGCTGATTGAGCAGCAAGCGTAGGGGAACTTTTCCCCATAGCGGATGACTGACGTATCCCTGATCACTCACGGGCTGATCATCTATGGCCAAAATAACGTCGTCGACCTGGAGCTTGCCATCACCAGTACTAGCACCACTACTACTAGCACCACTACTACTAGCAACAAGATTGGCAGCACCGCCCGCAAATACCTCTGCCACTCGCACACCTTGCTCGCCCTCCCCTGCGTGCAGCATCCGCCTTAGATCGGGTGATGTTAAAGGCGCTAACTCGACACTAAGTGCAGGAAAGCCACGGTAATTTTGGTCGTGACGATCATTTAAAAAATGCTTGATCATGCTAACGGGGAGGGCACGAAGGAAATTCTGGTCCTGCCCCGTAGTTAAAGCAACCAGTTTACCATGTGCCAAAATAGGCTCAGCCCAACCAAGACCGGTTTGCTGGACTTTGAGATTATAAGACATCATGGTGTAGGCACTGGTGGCAGCCATGACTACCCCAACCTCTTGCACAGTACCCGGGACGTAGCTCAACTGATAGGCGTCGCGAACTTTATAAATATCAACGTGGGCATCCAGGGGCAGGTCTTCCCCCAAGGCAAGCGGCTTCATACCGAGCAATACCTTGGGCAATACTGGTCGCACCAAGGCTAAATCAGCTTCATAATCGACAAAAATTAATTCAGCCTCCTCACGATGCGACGAGCCAAAACGCTGAATCTCCAGAAATGCAGCGTTGGCGACAGCGTAGGCGGTCGTCAATAATTCCCCAGCCGGCAAGACTACTGCTAAAAACGCCTGCTGGGTGACGTCCTCGTTCTGCCAGGGTGCACTATGGTCTACCTCGCGTTTGGTCACGAGTAGACGGACCACTTGATCCTCTAGTCTACTTCGCACCGCAGCCTCGCTAGCAGGCGCAATCCATGTATTTAGGCACAGCAAGAGTGCGATCAAAAGTTTCATGAGCGTTCCCTTGCGGGCACAAGTGGCTGCTCATCAGCAGCAGTCAACCACCGGTCAGGTGCGACACCGTATTTCTGGTTGATCACGCTATTTCTGGCCTTCACCTGAGGCCTGGACAACACCAAAGGATCTTGGCTCCCCATAAAACCGATCACTGCATATTCGGAGGCTCCCCCCTCCAAGGCAGAGATAAGATCAGAGATACTCCCTACCCTGTTACCATCTACCATCTTGACCACGCGAAACATGTTACCAGTAGCATAGGCATTAACGGCATCCGGCAGTCGCTTTACGAGAACGATAATATCTTGATTGTTGGCGTATTCTGGATCGTAAGAAGCGAAACTGTCGAGATAACGCAGCGCCAGCGGTGCGTCCCGGTACCATTTATCCCCCCACGTGCGCAGCAAATTTCGCGACAGCACCGTAAACACCAGACCGCCGTAAACAAAATAGCGAGGGTGACGAGCATAGATATTACCAGTCACGTGATGGTCACGTGCTGGCAAAACCGCCACAGTTACATCACGCCTAAGGCCGTCGCGCAGGACTGTGAAGCGGCACTGATCGCCCATCAATTTGAGATCAAAAATAACGCGAAAGTCGACTCTTTCACCGCTAAAATTAACTTTGCCATCAACGCCGACTGATTGTCCGTCGATAGCGAGAATGATGTCGCCAGACTGCAGCAGCCCAGCCGTTGGCGCCCAGAGATCGACGTGAGTAATTTTAACGCCACCGTCGCCTTGCTTTAACCGGTAAAAGGCAGCAGTCGATGGGTTTAGTATGGCCCAATCAGTCACCGTTAGCCCATCATCTGGATGGCCTTGGTAACGGCCGTCTTCTATATCGCGCAAAAATCGCGAAATCACCGGCGTCGGAATGATATAACCTGTGTTCTCGGCTTGTGCATAACTCTGAAAGGCAACACCCACCACCTGATTGCCCTGTACCACAGGCCCGCCGCTATTCCCCGGATTGATGGCCGAGTCAACCTGCACCAGCAAATGCTGAGCGCTGCCGTGATGCACGTAACGCCGATAGCTCACTCGCGAGACGACACCATCGGTGACCGAAAGTTGCTCACCACCCAGCGGAAAGCCGATGGTGGAGACAGGAGTTCGCAGCCGCGGCAATGCGCCAAAAGTAAGCGGTGACAATTCGGCGAGTGCCTTTTTGCCAGCGTCATCTAGGGGCTCCAGTAGCGCTAAATCTGCGTCATGCGCAATGTGCCGGATCACAGCCGGCATGGGAGTGCTGTCCCCATCACGCTGGATCATAATGAAGGACGCGTTGGCCACCACGTGGGCATTAGTCAGGATCCGACCATCGCCAATGTAAAAGCCGGTGCCAGAGCCTTGCGACGAAAGCATCCGTTTCCACGGTTCAATTAAGCTGGGCTCGTCCGACATCACTTGAATCTTGAACACTGATGCCCGCAGCGCCGTTAGGCTAAGCGCCCAAAGCGGAGTCGACCACGAGCTGGCCATAAGCAGCCCGCAGACTAAGAGCAGCCGAAATTCTGCCATGCGTCAGCCACCACGTAATTGCCGCCAAGCGGCGAGGGATGAAGCTTGCAAATAGGGATTTTGAGCTTTGACTACAGCCATGCTGGCATGGGGAGCGGAGTCGTAATTATGCCCCGGATAAAGCACGGTCTGCGGCGGTAATTTAGCCAGTTTATTGGTCAGGCTGTCGTAGAGTTGTTCGACATTTCCACCGGGAAGGTCAACGCGACCACAACCACCGATGAATAGAGTATCCCCAGAGATCAGCTTGTCTTCGCAAAGAAAACACTGACTGCCAGGAGTATGCCCCGGTGTGTGAATCAAGGTGATATCAACCCCACCCACCGTAACTTTATCACCGCTTTGGCAGGATTTTATGTCACTACGACTGACACCGGTCATTTTAACGATGCCATCGATCTCGTCAGCCTGAGCATAAACCGGTACGTGTTTTGAGGCGAGGAGTTCGGCAATGCCCTGAATATCATGGCCCCAAACGTGACCACCGCAGTGATCGGGGTGATAGTGAGTGACGAGCGCACCGGTAATCTTCATGTCGTCCGCAGCGGCGGCGGCTTCAATCGCGGCAATGTCCCAGGCCGGATCGACCACCAGACACTCGCGCGTGCTTTTTGAACCAATGAGATAGGCGAAGTTCGCCATGGGGCCGACAAGGATTTGTTTTAGGTATAAGTCCGTCATTTGCTTAACTTAGCGCGCTGCATCGGACGCGTCAATTTCCGTGCGTAGTCTGATCCATCCAGTTTTCTCGGCAAACACCACCAGGAGACCAAGAGCGGAATTATCACAATAATTTCATATATTTATAATCTATCTCGCAGCCAGCCCGCAAACTTCTTGTCTTGTACCCGAAAGGCCTGCTATTAACGGGGGCCCGATCATTAATGGGTCCTGTTGGCTTTGAGGAGTGTCTCACTATGGCAAAGAAAATGAACCGCGAGCTGATCCGTCTCGTGTCCACTGCCGACACCGGCTATTTTTACACGACCAAGCGCAAAAAGGGTCGCGATAAGCTCGAAATCAAAAAATACGATCCAATCGTGAAGCAACACGTTGTCTTCAAAGAAGCGAAAATCAAGTAATTTCGCTGTCCGGATCGAAGAAGTGGCAGGGCGAAAGATCGCCCTGCCTTTTTTCGTGTTTTGTTTGTACTAGCCGCAAAAGTAACAATTTCAAAAAAACACGATTCCCACCCGTAACCTGAAGGTTGCTGATCTCATCTTTGTAAACGCATTGGCGTCAAGTTGGCGCTGGTTAGCGTTCCATCCCCTTGGGTATTTGCACCATATAATGTTGAAAAAAGACATTATTTAGTGCAAAATGTAACAAGTGGAGGGTGCGGATGGCGGCGTTTGTCACAAGGCTAAAAAAGCAAGTCCCCAATGATTTCATTGATGTCATTGATTTACGTTTACTTTTCAGCAACATGAGCTCGAACGCGCTGCGCCTTGCTTTGAAAAGGGCGGTAGACGGCGGTTACCTCATCACGCTCAAAAAAGGATTTTATCTGTGGACAGAGGACCATCGACGCCGATCGCTGTCCAAGTTTGCCATTGCCAATAAGCTTTACTCACCGAGTTATATCTCCTTTGAGAGCGCCCTCTCCTATCATGGATTGATACCGGAAGCGGTCTATACCGTCACCTCAGCCCATAAGGCGCGCAAGACAAACACCTACACCACTCCTATCGGTGTTTTCTCGTATCAATATATTCCCGCCTTTTCTTTAGGGCTTGGCATCAGTTACGAAAAAACAGTCGATGGTAATCACTTGTGCTTATCGAAAAAAGACCACCGCCAGTCTGGGTCAGCTACTCAAAAAGGAGTTGTTGAAATGAAGAATATTGTCCAGCAACGAATGGAAAAATACGAGAGAGCAAGTGCCGAAGACGAGGAAAATGCACTCAAAGAGGTTGCGCAAGAAATTGCTTTGTATGCACTTTATAAAGCCAACTTTTTTGCTGAAGCTATGTTTGAGGGTGGTACTGCACTACGGATATTGTACGGGCTTGATAGATTTTCGGAGGATCTCGATTTTTCGCTCTTTCAGCCAAATTCATCCTTTGATCTGAGTAAATACCTGGCCTCTGCCGCCACTGTCATGAACACTTTTGGCTTTAATATCGAAATCGGTACGGGCGACAAATCCGAAAAAATCATTCAGGCGGGAATGTTAAAAGATGACTCAATCAAGAATGTGATCATTCTGAAGCATCAGCACAACCTTAAAAAGAAAATAAAAATAAAGATCGAAGTTGATACTAATCCGCCGCTGGGTGCTGTCTTGGAGAAAAAATTTCACGATTTCCCCATCGACTTTTTGGCACTTTGCGGCGATCTGCCGTCGCTCCTTTCCGGAAAGTGCCACGCCCTTCTCTGCCGCCCATACATTAAGGGGCGCGATTGGTATGATTTCTCGTGGTTCATGACTAAGGGGATCCAGCCAAACTATAACTTACTCAGGCAGGCTCTTGAACAATCCGGTCCGTGGAAGAATCAGGATCTAACTAAGGATAGTAGTTGGCTGAAGTATGCTTTGCTCGAGAAGATCAATACGATTGACTGGAGTGCCGCTCGTAACGATGTGAGGCGTTTTCTCAGTCCTCAAAGGCAAGAGTCCATCGCCTTGTGGGACAAGGCATTTTTTCACAACAAGCTAACAAAGATTGTGTCTGCTTGAATTGACGATCCCCGACAAGCCCGACAGTCGGTTGTAGAGATATATCTTGGCAACTCAACTCGTGGGTCGGGATCTTCTGCAAAAAAGTTTAAGCCATGAACTTAACGCTCGTCACTTGGTAAAAAACTGTTTTTACTGCATTTAAAGAAATATTTATTAGTATTCAAAAACTGCCGCGCTGCTTGGCTGTTCCGGCAGGGCTCTATGAATCTCGGCCGTGCGTTACGGACTCGAGCTTGTGCCTATACCACTCATTTCCGAATGCGGCCGCGGCAGCGAAGTTATTATGAAGTCTGCACTTCACTTGCAAGTTGCTCGCGGAATGCTCGCCGCCGCGACAAT
>JAPLFY010000028.1 GCA_026390435.1 Pseudomonadota bacterium | reverse complement strand
TTGACGTCCTCCCCGGCGTGAACGCCTGGCAATTATACATAAGTTGTCTCAGGCTCCTGTATCAGAGCCAGGTTATGCATAAAGTCTTTAAGCTTATGCCAGCCGCGCCATAGTACTTGCGCACCAGGAAATCCGTCAGATTTTCTGTTGAGAAACCCACCGAGTTGAGCCAGCAAGACGATAAAATCTACAAGGCGACAATCTTTAGGAGCGATCGATTTCAAAATCAACTTACTTAGAATCGTTTGCTCTTGCGCTGTGAAAACTAGACAGGCTTTTGCTTCTGGAGCGACACGCCCAAGCAAGGTCATCCAATGGAGGCGCCAGGCGACAATGGTTAGTAGAGCTAGATAAACGTGTATTTTTTTGACGGTTGAAAAACGGCAGGATTCAACGCGACACCCCGTCTTGAGGATGCGGTGAAATACTTCAATTTGCCAGCGGTGGCAGTAATATTGGACGCACAATAGAACGTCTTCAGGTTCTTTAATGCTCACATTTGTAATAAGGATCCAGTTTATCGGCTCCAGACCTTCTTCATCTTGATGAATTTCAGTGACCTGAACTGCTGTCAAGTCCACTACATGGTTTTTAAAGGAGTGAATCTTTAACGGTTTGTTTTTCGGTGGCGTAAGCTTAAATTGTAGTGCCCTCAATTGCACTAAAGCGCTCCGCTTGGTTTCGATGTCGGCTTTCGCTTTAACCTCAAGTTCGACTGTTCCTAGCGGCTTTTGGCGCCCCAACTGTTGCAGCAGCCGCCCCCCGTCATCGGACCGTCGTGAAGTCCTGTTGATCCTGCGGTTTACGTGGGCTCGGATGATGAATTTTTGTTCTAGATCTTGTGCCTCTGCGAAAAGTTCATAAAAATCTGCCTCACGGTCCATTACATGGATTACTGTCGTTTGTTTTAATGCTTCAGTAACGTTGGCAATTTCTTTGATGGTGTCAATCCACTTAGAGCTTTCCTTGTCCCTGGAGGCAATTTTACTGTTATTTTTACCTTCTTTTTTCTTCTCTCGCTGCCAAACCCGTTGATCCAATGTTCCCAGAGGAAGTCCTTGATCGCTTAAAGCATAAGTAGTGTGGACCAACACGCCCTTGGCACCGTTGACGTCACTGCCGATCCTCCCTAAACCCTCAGTCAACTGTAGCCCAGAAAAATTCAAAGATGTGGTGTCTTGGACAGCCAAAACAATTCGGTGTTCGGCGATACGTTTGAGGGTCATCTCTCGGTGAGGCTTGATCAGAGCGTCGTGCGTTACATTGTCATTTCCGAAAAATCGGTAAGCCGCATAGGTTTCGGACCAATTCCTAAGGGACTCAGGAATTGAAGCTTCGGGATGCTCCGATAATGCTTTTAATATACTTGTTGACCGAGAGTTGAGTCGCTTGTCCCCAAGCGACACACCATTCAGCTCCGAACACGCCCAGTCATCGACCTCGGCTTTTTCCATGAGCTAAGCTCCCCAATGTGATTGCATTTGGCGAAAGCTTAGCCGACACCGTAACTTATGTATAATTGCCAGGCGTTCACGCCGGGGAGGACGTCAAGTTAATTGCTCTTATTAGGAAAAGAGCTCGGTTGCATCGTCTAGATACGTGTGATAACGAACCCGTAGTTTGCTGATATTTGCTTTCTACAGCGCAAAATTATGGGTTTATTATGTTTAGTCTGACAAAGATTGTAGCTAATTGTTGCTTAACAGCCTGTTTTGCCAGTGCAGGTCCAGCTTTGGCCAGCGTCGACAGTTCGACAGCCGAGGCTTGTTTGGAGCAGGCAGCTGCTGACCTAGCCCAAGGCACTGGTTCAGCAAAGCGTCTTTTTGATAGAGACACCTCACGTTGTGTCCACCTACCATCCGTGGATGTAAAGCAGGCATGTTCAAATGTTGCTTTTGCAGATTATGAACACAGACTCGAAGTGCTACGCGCGGAACACTCCGCTAATATTCAAGCCTGCTTGCACTGATTAAAGTCAGGCTCTGCTTTACGCAGAGCCTAATTCGCTTCATCCCTGGCCCATCAGTTCCTGTACACATGCCTGTGACGATTGCGAAACTTGCCTCGGTTATCCCGGTCTATGGAAATCAAGATCCCAATCGCAGCGCAGGACACGATTAGATTCGAGCCTCCAGCGGAAAAGAAGGGTAGGGGCAAGCCCTTAACTGGGAACATCCGAAGTACCATCGCAACGTTGATAGCAAACTCGATAAATAGAAATGCGCCTAGCCCGATCGCAACCAATGCGCTGAAGGTGTTCTTGGATTGCCGGCCGATTAGCAAAGCTATACTCGCAAGCGCAGCAAAACTTAGCAGCAATAGGCTGCCTCCAAGAAAACCGTGCTCTTCGGCAAATACGGAAAAGATAAAGTCGGAATGGCTCATGGGCAGGAATTTTAAATGCGTCTGAGTCCCGTGCATAAAGCCCTTGCCGTACATACCGCCGCTACCAACAGCCACGAGTGATTGTTGCACGTTATAGCCCTTACCCTGCGGCTCGTAGCTAGGATCTAGAAAACTCAAAATTCTGGTTTTTTGGTAGCTGAGCAAGAAAAAGTGCCACCCGATTGGCAATGTAATCGCGATGCCTGATCCCAACATGGCAATGCTGCGCCATTCAATGGGCATGAAACAAATTTGCGTACACACGATCAGCACGAGAAAGCTGGCTGTTCCCAGATCAGGCTGCGGAAATATAAGGGCAAACATCACAGCCACGAGCAGGGCAAGTAGCCATAAGTCCCTGAGGCGATATGCAGCCATTTGCTGCATTTCTGCAAAGAATCGAGCGGCTACCAAAGCTATGGCAATCTTTGCCAGCTCTGAAGGTTGCCCATTGATTGGCCCCAAGGTGATCCATCGACGTGCACCCCAGCCAACATGGCCTCCGACTAGCACTGCCACAAGGCCGAGACAGACGAGCGCATAAAACCAGTAAGCTGCTGTCCGCAAATGTTTGGGCTGAATGACAAAAGCTAGCACGATAAATAAACCAATACCGACACTCATCTGCTTCATATGCGAGAAAAACATAGCATCGCCACCGGAGGCGCTATAGAGATTTAGGGCTCCGGACAGCAGCAGAAAGCCCATCAAAACTAAAAGACTAATCGTGTAAATTGGTCGGCGCGCAAAGATCTCGTCATCGTTGCGCGAGGATCCGACTTCCATCGGCCGGCTCACTGGTTTTATGGCATCTACTTCGGCGCGACTATCAATTGCCACCCTTGAACCCCCAAAATGCTTTATACTTTTGTTATAGCTGTGGAAGCTGCTCCGGACAAAGCGTTTAATTCCCCTTAAAATCTTAGTATTTTCTTACCCTTACATCTATCGCTAAATATTTTCTTTGGTCAAGCCGAAGCCCATTTTGGCGTGACTATGGCCCGACCCGCCGGCAATCAACGCTCATTAGAGGATTGGTGCTATGCAAGTAACCCGTATTTTCGCCAGCATTTTCGCACTGATGTGGGCAGCATCGGCGGGGGCAATGGACCTCGATCCGAATGCGATCAGGGGATCGTCCAATAAAGAGCCGGTGGATGTTCTGCAGAGTCGTTATTTCTTGAAATCCTACCGCCCCGAACTCGGAGTGCTAGGCGGCGTCGTTCTGAACGAGGCCTACACGAATACTCAAATCGTCGGCTTTCGGGTGGGGATGTTTATCAATGAATGGCTAGGCTTTGAAGCGCAACAAATGCGCACCAAAGTCACCGCTTCGACAGATAAGACTACCCTAGAACAATTACGCTACCGTCCACTCAGTGGAGAGGGCATTACTACAGTAAGCCCAGAAATCAATGCCATTCACTCGATCGTCGAAGCCAGCGTGTTGGCAGCACCTCTCTACGGCAAACTCAATATCCTGAACCTTTGGATTGTATACACGGACATATATTTTGCTGCCGGTTTGGCTAACGTCGAAACTGATCAAGGTCGCAAAGGCGCAGTGGCAGTGGGACTTGGTGAACGCTTTTACCTCGGTCAGTCGTGGTCTATCCGCGTCGACTATAAAGACCGGATCTTTACTGAAACTCGCGGCGGCATCACATCACGGCGCAACGCTCAAAGCATCGACCTTGGGGTCGGCTACTTTTTAAGGTGAGCTCCACCATGAAATCTACACCCTTCTGTCGTATCAGTATGTTGTTGCTAGGTCTCAACCTTGTGGCGACACCTGTCTTGGCCAAGTCAAAGGCTAATTCAAAACAGCGTAATCCAGCCACCGCGACAGCCGCAGTCACAGCACCGAATCGACTGACGGCTATAAAAAGGTCTTATAGACTAGGTGAAATAAACCGCGCCGTTGCCTGGTCACAGCTAGCTGATTTGGCCGAAGCCAGTGGTAAATTGCCAATAAACGACCGCGTTGCTCTCCTGCAAACGCAATCCATCTTTTTGGCAGAGGCGGGCTTTCCTATCCTGTCAGCTATATATTCAGCCCAAGCAATTAAGCTCTCGCCGACTCCGTTAGATGCGACCTTAAATTCTTCTTGGCAGATTCTTCGTAAAGTCTCTCAGTTGAGACCGATCCAGAATGTCATTGAACTCACCGCAGACCAGCTAGAAGCAAAAGGTCGGGGTGCGCCGATTTTCGCCAATGACTGGAATTATTATGAGGGGAATGCGGCAGCGCGCCATGGAGAATTCGGCAAGGCTCTAAATTTTTACTCTGCACTTAGAATCAACGACCGTCATTACCTACCAGGTAAATATCAACAAGCTATGATTCTTATCGACGGGGATAAGCTTGACGAGGCCGAAGCAGCATTGCGGGCGATTTTACAAGCAGAGCCCGAAGGATTTACTGAAATTAATGAGATTACCCGCAAGAGAATGATCGATTACGCTCATTTGGCTTTAGGGCGACTGTACTACGAACAGCAGAAATTTGGTGATTCGATCAAAATGTACCGTGCAGTAAGTCGCGATGGTTTAAGTTTTTACGATGCACTATTTGAACAGAGTTGGGCGCTATTTATGGCAGGCTATCCTGCGCATGCACTGGGAGCGCTCCACGGGGTCGAGAGCCCTTTTTTCAAAGATGTTTTTAATCCTGAAGCACCACTTCTTCGGGCGATGATTAATTACTGGCTTTGTCGCTACGAACCGAGTCGCAATGCCCTATCTGATTTCATGGGTGTATACGAACCCCAGGTCGAAAAACTTAATGACTTTCTCAGCCGTAAACGCCTAGATGCGGATACCGCCTACACTCTATTTGAGAATTTAATCACAGGTGTTTCCGAGGAATCGCTGGGACTGCCAAAGTCGGTTCTTAAGACCGCCGCGGAAAAAGACAGCATGCTGCTGGTTCGCGATCAATTCGCAGCCATTATCGAGGAGAAGCAGCGCCTGGAGACTAAGGGCATTTTCGGAAGCAAAGCAAGAATCGAGCGGCCTTTGGATTATCTGCAGCGTTGGTCGGGCATCCTCCGCCAAGACATCGGGCGCCACTATTTGGCCGAATTGCAAGACTTGAAGAAGGACTTTGAGCGACTCCATTCCCAAGCTGAGTTTCTCTACGTAGAACTTTTAATGAGTGAAAAGGATCAAATCCTCGGCAAAGAATTACATGCAAGCACTAAAATCACACATGTCAGTAATCGCCAGCAAATCGGCGGCTGGGGAAGCAAAACTCAGTCCTGGAAAGATGATAGGAACGGTGAATTCTGGTGGGATGAAGTTGGTTTTTATATCCAACCAGTGACTTCTATGTGCTCAATCCGCGCAAAGAGTGAATGATTTAGGGAGACCATATGTACAAATTTAGACTCAATTGGGGCTCTGCAATCGGCTCGACCGTCCGCACTCTAGTTTTGTTCAGTTCATTACTAGGCGGATACGAAGCGCTGGCGAGAGCTCCCACACACAGCGGCGACAAAGGAAAAAACCTTGCACCAAACTTAGAGGACAATGCGAATTACTTCGCTAAGTTTAGACGCGACATCGCTGAGAGTGATTTAAAAAAGGCCGATGGACTAAGGCTTAAGACGATCACTTCAATTGGGGATCTTCTAAAGAATCACAAGGCAGGTAGTCGCCGTTTTGAATTACTTCTGCGACTAGGTGAATTGCACGTTGAGCGGCACGATTTCCTTCGCGACGGTGAGATGCTGACCTATGAAAAGGCCTGGGACCAGTGGTCAAAAGCTAAAGACACGAAAGGAACTGAGCCGAACTTAAATACGGAAGGCTCTAATGAGGAAATGTTGAAGGCTTCCGAATCATTTCGGAAACTAGTTACAGAATTTCCACGGCATCCTCGCACCGATGCTGCCCTGTACAGTCTAGCTAGGGTCCTAGCTCGCTTGGGTAAAGATTCATCGGTGGAGTACTATCAGCAACTTATCAAGGGGTTTCCAAAGTCACCGTTGCTTGCCGATACATACCTCTCTTTGGGCGAGTTTTACTTCGATAAACATGACATCCCCCATGCACTAGAGAATTATAAGAAGGTGATGCAGTTCAAGGACAACCGTGCATATCCTTATGCCGTCTATAAATTAGGCTGGGCCTACTACAATGCACCAAGCAAGACAGATCAAGAGACTCAAGATAACTATCGTAAAGCGGTAGCCGCCTTTAAAATCGTCGTGAAATTGTCTGAGAAGAACCAGGATGACACGGGCCGGAGCTCTAAAAGCAACGTCAATCTGCGCGAAGAGGCTCTCAATGACTTGGTTTTGGTGTGGGCAGACGCAGGTGATGTTGATACTGCCTGGAAGTACTTCCGGACGGTTGGTTCAGAAGAGTCCTTTTACAAAGTTCTAGAGCGACTCGGTAACATCTACTCAGAGCAAGGTAATAATCAACAAGCCATTGCCGTTTACCAAAGACTATTGAAGGAAACACCTCTCCGTGCAACTAACGTGGCCATTAGTGTCAAATTGGTTGAGCTGTACGATCTTACCGGAAACACAAAGTCCCTTGTTGCTGAACTGTATAAGATGAAAAAGCTGTATCTAGGAAACACTCCGTGGACCACAGCTAATGCTGTCAATACAGCAGCGATTGCTGATGCCAATCATCAATGCGAACTCAATTTCCATCGTTTTGGTGCGTTGTTTCACCAGCGCGGGCAAAAGACCAAGAATGAAGAGTTTTTCAAAACTGCTGCGGAAATTTATGCGCTTTATCTGGCTAATTTTCCCGAGAACGCTGCTGCCTACGACATTCGTTATTATTTGGCTGAAATCTACTTCGATAGTAAGCAATACGATCAGGCAGCCCATCACTACGTGATCATTGCTAAGTCGAACCCTAAGGGTAAATACATGAAGCCCGCAGCCTTTAATGCTGTGGCCTCAATGAATCAGTTGGTGCTTGATAAAAAATGGCCGGATTTGCCGCCTCCCGGTCAGGTCAGTAAGCCCCTGCCAATACCGCCGGCTAAGCTAAAAATGGTTCAGGCTATCGATCTATATGTGTCACTTTTGCCGCAAGATAAAGACGGTGAGCCAATGAGGTTCACGGCGGCGCAAACATACTTTGACTACGGTCACTACCAGGACGCAACAGCCAGGTTTGAAAAGATCACCAAAGAGATCCCTAACACTAAACAGGCGCGTTCCTCAGTTCGCATCGTACTTGGGTTGTATGCTGACAAGGAAGATTGGGCTCAAGTGAATGTCTGGGGCCAGACCTTTCTCAAGCAGGATAAGCTCCTCGACGAGCCACTACGTAAATATGTAGTCGACATGCTGCAATCATCTTCATTCAAGCAGGCTCTTGCGTTTGAGAAAGATGGTAATTTTGAGCAGGCGGCCGGCAGCTTTATGAACTTCCAAAAGCAGTTTCCGGGTGATGGGAATGCTGATCGTGCTGTTTATAATGCCATGCTCAACTATTACAAAGTTGGGAAAATTGAACAGGCTATTGCAGCTGGTAATTTAATTTTGGACAAATATCCTAAGTCCAGCGTAGTCCCGGATGTACTTGCCACTACTGGGAGTACACAGGAGTCTCTGGCAAAATTTTCCGATGCCGCGAAGATGTACCAAAGGCTCGCGAATCAGTTTCCACAAGACAAAAGATCGCCTATGGCACTGTTTAACGCGGCGATTTTGTTTAAAGGCGTAAATAATAACGATCAGGCAATAGCCATCTTTCGTGATTTCGGTCAGCGTTACAGTGATCACCAGATTGCTCCCGATGCAAACCTGGCCTTAGCTGAGCTACTCGAAAGGTTAGGGCGCCTTCCAGAAGCAGTTCAGTCTTACGGGCAATTTGTAAAACACTATAGTGAGACCGATGTTGAGCGTGGACTTCTAGCGTCGGCAAAAGCTGCGTCGATTAATATTTTTACAGCCGACAAAGCTCTCGGTCAAAAGAATTTGGATAAGGTCATTAAGAAGCTCACTACCAAAAACGCTCCTGCCGCGCTTGCTGCTCGCACTGTAGTAGCAGGTACTTTGTTCAAACTTAACGAGACAGCATTCCGGGACTACGGAGCAACTGGTCTAAACGATGGTGCGAAGATAGAGAGGCAGGTTTCAGACAAGCAGTCCAAGCTGGTTAAAGTAGCGGCTGGTTATGAAAAAATCATCGACATCGGCAGCTCCGAGTTCACAGTGGCAGCTCTTTTTAGGCTCGGTGAGGCGCATGAAAACTTTGCTAACGCTCTCTTCAAGGTTCCGGCGCCAACTGGCGCGTCTCCAGCTGCTGTTGATAAATTGCGTACTGAGCTGGAGAAGGTTGCAATCCCTCTGAGGGAGGAGGCGTATAAGTTCTTCGAGACTGCCTATAAGCGTTCGCGTGAGGTGGATACTTTTACCAGTTGGACGCGTTTGACGTATCAAAAGATGGTCGAATTGGCTCCGGATAAACATCCGGCTGTGGATGAATTATCAGCTGAACCAGGCTATTTGTCGCACAATGTCAAAATGAACAAACCAGTCGCCGAATTAATTGATGCCGGCTTGTAAACCGGACCGGAGGTCTAGTATGC
Source organism: Pseudomonadota bacterium (assembly GCA_026390435.1). Lineage (GTDB taxonomy): Bacteria > Bdellovibrionota_B > Oligoflexia > Oligoflexales > CAIYRB01 > CAIYRB01. Next base: position 71,189 of record JAPLFY010000028.1, on the reverse strand, counting down.
AAATTTCATTATTAAGATCCTACAAATTTTTTCTTACGCCGATTCTAGTGGTATTCGGCGGATGCAAAACCATGGACCCGGGCGTTACTAATGTCGACAAGGGACGCGGTGAAGTGGCTATGTACTCAGCGGCAGATAGTCGTACGACTCTTGATTTACAGCGCTATAAAGAGCGTCCAAGAGCGATGGCCGAGGCGCTTAAAAAACATCTTAGAGAAAATCCAAACGACCTTGAAGCGACTGTATCATTGGCCGAAGTGGAAACTGCGCTGGGTGATCTCGATGCCGCAGAGTCAAATTGTCGAGCAGTGCTCCGCAAGGATCAAAAAAATAAAGTCGCGCGTAAGACTCTTGCTGAGATCGCTATGCGTCGCGGCAACGCGGACATGGCTGCACTTTTCCTAAATGATTTGGGTGGCTCGCAATCTAAAGACAGCGGTGTGCTCAACATGCTAGCTATGATTGAGTTGCAGCGTGGTAACAACCCAGCGGCAATGTCGCTCTTCAAGCAAGCATTGAAGGTCAATACTGATGACCTTGCTGCACGGATGAACCTCGGCGTTTTGCTGCTCAAGTATAGGCAGCTGGATCAAGCGGCAGTCGAGTTTGAACGTATTTTGAATAGTGTTCCGAATCATTCTGATGCCAAAATTCACTTAGCAATTATTAAGTCAGCACGTGGTCAACGAGAAGAAGCGGAAGCTATGTATAAGCAGGTGCTCGAATTGGATGAGGAGAATCCGCTAGCTCTCTATAATCTTGCCGTATTGCAAAAAGAGACCGGTCATTACGCAGAGGCCCTCACTAATTTGAAGGCCTATTTGCGTGGCACCCGCGGCAAGTCAAGTGACACAGAGCAGGTGCTGGCTTTAATTGACGGTATCCAGCACCAGCAAGCCTCCAGAGGCGAGAAGCTGTCTGATGAGGACATTGAGTCTATGGCGGTGGCAGCTAGGAACATCCCAGCTACGTCACAGCCGACGGCGAAGGTAGCGAACGGGGATGCGGTTAAAGTCAAAGCTAAAGCTAAAGAAATGAGCACTGACGAGTTAGAGTCCGACAATAAAAAAGAGGCGCCTAGCGCCAGCGAAACTGAGGCGTCTCAGGATAGCCAGAAGAATGCGCCCGCTCCCGAGGACGACCTCGGCACTCTTGAGAAGTCACTCCAAGACTAAGCCCGGAGTACAGAATGAAGATTTATAGCAGTAAAATATCTTTTGTCCTGATGATTGGCGGATTGTTTAGTGTTGCCTATGTAACGCCGGCTTTTGCTGACGTGAAAAAAGGCGATCAGGACGGCGCTATTATAGGTAAAGATTCCACCAACATCGATTTTAGTGCAGCGAATATCGATGGAAAGATGCAGGCACCAAGCGGCTTTTTCCTTCAGGGACGCGAGTCCCAGGCCATGAGCCAAATGGTGAAACTCAGAGCCAAATTTCGCAATGAGTTGAGAAACTCTAAGGCCGCGGTGAAAGATCTGGTTAAATGAAAACAGGCACTGCGAAATGCAGTGCCTGTAACTTAATTATTTAGCTAGCCATATAAGACTTCACATACTTGAAGTAGGAGTCGAAGTCCTTCGTGTCGCCTACACCTACGTCCGGATACATCACGTCTTTTTCATTGGTTTCGTTATGATCCAGCTCTAGGCCATGGCCGACTTCGTGGTAGAAGAGTTTTTGAAGGTCATACTTTTTACCGTTTTTCAGGTAATCTTGGTCGAACTGTACGTTCATCGAGTAGAGGATTGTTTCGGTTGGTTTCTCGCCTGGAATGATGACCACTGGGTTATCTTGTTTTGATTGGGTGACCCACTGGCCTAAGCCGACTTTGCCGGTCCCTAGTCCATCAGCATTTTGCTTTACTAAGTCTTTGATCACTGCGATCGAGCAGTTGGCCTTAGCTGGGTCGTTTTCGAACGTCAGCACCGTGAGACCGGCTGCAGTATTGAAATCGTTTATTAACGATTCAAACGTGCTCTTGAAGGAAGCATCGCCTTGGGTCAGAGCCAGGCGGTACTGCTTTACCTTCACGACTTTGTAGTCGGAGCCGCATGCAGTTGCGCACAGGGCGGCGAGCAGTGTGATTAATGGGAAAAGACGACGACTTGGCAGGGAGATCAGCGGCATCAGCATGGAATTTCAACCTTCAGCAAGAGCAGCGGGAACAGCAACAACAGCAGGAGGAGCAGTATGGGAGCCTTCGTCCCTGGCAGGTGGCCAGGTGTATTTATAGAAATACTATGATTATATTATGAAGTCAACACTGTTTTAAAGAAATGTTATGATTTTATAAAAAAGTAATAAATACAGTAATTTATTTTAAAAAAATCGGACGCAGATCGGCATTTCTCATCCCCAACTCCCTCCTTCCCTGTCTCCGTGGTCGAGTCGGGTCAAAAGTGTGGCCCGTGAGATGCGGGATTAGCCTTCTCCATAATCAGTAATAATTATGGTTACTTACTGTATTTTGAGCCCCACTCAGGCCTCTTCCCCACCATCATCCGTCCCATCATCCGTCCCATCATCTGGGGAGTAGGTATCCTGAAAGTCCAAGTTCACGACAGTGGTCCCATCGACGACTCGGGCTTGGCATGCCAAACGTACACTTCCGTCAAGCGCTAGGCCCATGCGTTGAAGCAACGCTCTCTCTTCATCACGCATCGGCGTCAGCTCACCGCCCGCTACCTTAACGCCGCAGGTTCCGCAGCGGCACGCAGCACAACCGTAGCGCATGCTCACTTTTTGCCGATTCGCCGCGACCAAAATCTTCGTATTAGGCGCGACGTCGACGCTGACATTCAGGGGCTGGAAAATAATCTGCGGCATCAGCTATTCACATAGTCTTTGATGATCTGTAAGGCCTCGGCTGTTGCTTCCGTACCTGGAACTAAGGCAAAGCGGGCGTAGCCTTTAATGCTTTCGCTTAACCAGGAGCTTGGGCTACAGATGATACCGAGCTCAGCCATGTTCAAACAAAAGCGCACATCTCCACTGCCGAAGGCACTGGGGATCTTTGTCCATAGGTAGAAGGTCGCTTTTGGAACTTCTTTCAACATGCCAAGTTCTTGAAAGACAGGTGCTGCCTGCGCAATCCTCTGCGTAAAGATAGCGCGTCGGTCGAATACATGGGCATCGTCGTTCCATGCGACTACCGCGGCCTTCTGTACGAAATCTGGGGATCCTACACCGAAGTTCGCGCGTGCTCTTAACATGGCGCTGAGTATATCGGCATCTCCGGCAATAAACCCTGCCCTATAACCAGTCATTCCAGAACGTTTCGACAAGCTCATAAACGACAGCACACGGTCACTGGATAATTCCAAAGGACACATTGGGCGGTCGTCCTCGGCACCATCAGGCAGCGGCGTCAAATCGATCGCGCTATCATAAATATCAACGTAGCAGTCATCGGATAGCAGGATCGTATCAGTACGGTGACACCACTCGACGACTCGCTTCCAATACTCACGACTTGCTATGGCACCAGTCGGATTGTGGGGGTAATTGATCCAGATCGCAGCCGCATCCCGCTGGATGTAAGGCGGTAGCTCCCATGGCTCGAGCATAAAACCATTGTCTGCTGATAGTTTCACTGGATAAGGGATGCCACCGGCAAACAAGGTCGACGCACGATAAACCGGATAACCTGGATCCGGATAAATGATGTGCTTCTTACCGCCCGCACGACCTACTAAACAAAGTGCAACGTGGAAGATAGCCTCTTTGCTGCCAGCTGTGGGGATAACTTCATAGTCGTTAGCACGCAGTGAAAATCTGCGTTCCAAGTAGCCCTGCTGAGCACTCTTTAAAGCGTCGCTGCCCTTGACGCTCGGATACTGACTAATCTCAGGGATGGCCTCGCGGCAAGCATCACGAATAGGCTCCCAGGTAGGGATCTTGGGGTCACCCGTGCCAAAGTCGAAGACTGGCTTGCCCTGCGCCACCAGCTCCTTACGGATGCGCGCCAGTTCCTCCATCGGATACTCTGCGAGCTCTGTGGTTATTTTATTAACTTTATTTTGTGGTCGAGCCGGTGTCTTCACTGTTGCCATATTGGGCGTCTCCAAGCCAATTACGAGCGTCCCAGATCTCGGGGAAGAAGCGCTTGCTCAAGGTCTGAGACAGGTATTTTACGCCGCTCGAGCCACCCGTACCGCGCCGGTTGCCGATCATGCGTTCTACCATGGCCACGTGCCGCTGCCGCCAGAGCAGGAGTCCTTCGTCGAGATCAATGAGAGATTCCAGTGCCGAGTATAGATCATAGTAGGCGTCAGCTTCGCGGTAAATTTTGACGGCGGCCGCCAAGACCGCTTCAGATGCCTGATACGGGGTGCTGACATCACGCTGCAGCAATTCCGCCGGCAAGGCAAAGCCACGTCTTGCCAGCAGCTGCAAGAAATGGTCGTAGAGGCCTGGCTCTTTTAGTGCCTGGGTGAGTATGGCCGTAGCTTTGGGGTCGTGCGCGTGAAACTTAAGATAGGCTGGCTCTTTAGCACCTAGCCGATATTCGAGCTCACGGAACTGATAGGACTGAAAGCCACTGGCTGGGTTCAACCGGTCACGGAAGGCATTAAAATCGATCGGAGTCATGGTCTCAAGGATTTCGACCTGACTAGTTAAGATGGTCTGAATAGTCTTGATGCGACTGGCCACGCGACTAAACATCAAAAGCTGATCGCTTGCCACGGCATGGATGGCCCGTTTAGTCTCGTGCAGAATCTGCTTAAACCACAGCTCGTAGACTTGGTGGATGATGATGAAGAGCATCTCATCGTGCTGCGGTGGCACCGTCAGCGGCTCTTGAAGATCGAGCAATTCCCTCACCTTCAGGTAGGTGGCATAGGTAGTGGAACGCTCGGTCGGCTGAATCAACGATTCTTGGTCTTTAGACATGGCGTCTGGTCCATAAGATAAGTGGTCTGCGGCCTGCTGTTAGGCCGCCAACTTATCAGGACCGGTTCAACACCGCGAGCCATTCCATATTGTCCGTCTGCGGAAACATGTCAAAAGGCTCTACTTGCCGCACTTGAAAGCCGGACAGCTCGCAAATTACCTTTAAATCCCGGGCAAGCGTATTAACGTCGCAGGATACATAGAGAAAACGTGCCTGCGGCTGGTTTGCTAGCATGCGCGCGACGTGTTTACGGGTACTTTCAGCTAGACCCCGGCGGGATGGGTTCACCACAATCAGGCTCGGCGACTGCGACCAGCTGGGCAGCAGCGCCTCAGCATCTTCAACACGCGCAGCTAAGAAGGTGGCGCTGTCGGCGAGGCGATTCTTGCGGGCATTAGCTTCGGCATCTTTCACCGCCGCATCATTCTCTTCAACACCGAGGACTCGGTACCCCAAGCGCGCCAAAACTAGGGAAATTTGGCCAGTACCGCAGTAGAGGTCCCAAGCGACTGGAGCACTGCCAGTAGCGGCGCCAGCTACGGCTTCGACACGGCGGTAGAGATTGATGGCCTGCCATGGATTCACTTGGAAAAAGGACGTCGGTCCCACCTCAAAGGCGAGATCACAGAGACTCTCACGCAGCCGCTCACTGCCGGCCAAACGTATGGTCGTGCCGCCAAAGATGGCATTTCCTGGCTCAGTGTTCAGATTCATGTGAACCGAATTAATTTTATGACCTCGCCGCTGCAAGCTGGAAATTAATCGGCGAAGTTCCACCTTCAGTGGTTCCGTTACCACAAAGGTGATCATCAATTCACCGGTGAGGTGGGCCGCTCTGATCGCGATGTAACGGATCTGCCCGGTATGGCGCTGCTCATCGTAAGGAGTCAGCGGGGAGCGGTTCAACTCGCTGCGTAAATCGTGCAAAAGATTTTGGATTGGCTGCGTATGTAGCGGACAGCTGTCCATGTCGACAATGTCGTGGCTGCCACTGGCAAATAAGCCGATCCCAAAACGGTTGACCAGGCGCTCACCCTCGGGGCTGTAACTTTGCGCGAATCCGATGGCATTAGGGCGCGCTGGCCGCACCGCCAGCTTGGCCAGACTGCGATAAGCTAGGGGATGTGGCGAGGAAACTGGCGCCAAGACACGGGCCTTGCTGAGGAGCTGTGCCTCTTGCAGAACTGCAACACCGGCGTTGAATTTGGCCTGTAGCCCCTCAGAGTAGTCCTGGTTCACGTATTTGCAGGCACCACATTGGCTTTTCATGCCACACGACGGTTCCGGGGTACGCGGCGCAAAACGATTCGAGCCGCTGCGGTTCACCAGTGGGGTTCGGCGATAAATATTCCGTGGCAACGGAGCTTGCCGGGATTTTCGAAATCCGTGCCGGGTCATATTTGTCTTTCTGTTGGGGTACGTCCTAACGACTGTGCAGCGCGCTCGAATAACATATTCTTGGTGAATTTGTCACCGCTTATATAGGCAAAAACCACCTCGAAATATAGTCTCCCTGCTCAATAGACCCAATCTGCTAAGTCCATGGGAGGCTTAGCGCTGACTTTGTTGAGCGAGCGTCGATAAACTCGTAGGGCCAGATTTTTTGTGAATCTTTTCCACGTGCTCCACTCCTCAGGCAGGGTCCTCACGGTGTAGGGTGTATTTGGTGACTTCGATCCTTTTGAGAAAGTGTAGCCGCTGAATAAGTGCGTTGCCGTGTGACGGATCCAGCGAAAGTCGACATGAGCGTTAGGGAGATCCGATTCGCGCTCCGGAACGTCGAAGAAAACCAACATATCTCCGTACTTAATGGGCTGGCGTCGAGGATCGATCTCGTAAAAGTCGCGTTTGATGGCCCGCCATAACTCGTCGTAATTTATCATCGCGCGGTGATAGCCAGGCTCCTCTTTCACATTGATGAACGAGGAGCTGGGTAGAATCGTGCTTTGAAACGCTAATGCTGCGTGGAAGCAGTTGGGGCCGCGAAAAACCACATACTTCTTCAGCATTTGCCGAGGGAAATCTGGTAGTAACGCAGTATTGACGTCGAGGGCCTCGCCGTTACCTATCTTCGCTTTGATAGCAGTGCGTTCAGCTTTCGGGAAAAACGGCACCAACTCGCGGAGGAACTGCTTCTGCAGCTTTAGATTGCCCCTCAAGGGGGTTGAGTCCAATATCAAATTGTGTTGTGGTTTTGAGTACATAGCTGAAAACTTTGCGGGGTCGATAAGAGTGAATCCCGCCTCGTCTAGAGTTACCGACCGCGCTGGTCCGATGGAGGTCAGCGCAGCCGAAGGCGACGACGACAACTTCCGTTTGAGATAAGCAATAAGTGGCTGCTTGTAGCCAGTTAAGGCAATTTTCTCAGCCATAGTATCAATCTGGGCATCACCGGCGCCGACGTTGAGTGTCAGGGGCTCCACCGTGTCGTCGGTAGGAGCCTTGGCTAGCCGCTCCTTCATCGTCTCGAGTGTCATATTGACTGTCTCAACTCGATCCCGGATCGGCAGATCGATCGAGCTAGTCACGTCGTTGATGTCGTATGTGAACGGATAACTACTGTTGGTGAACTGGGTCACCGCTCGTCCTTCTTGCGTAGCTAAGAGGGTACTCACGCCGATGATCAGCGTTGGTCCTTTCCCTAAATAGCGCCACAAGTTCATAGAAGCTCAACCTCTTTTCCAGGTCATGAAGCCGTACAGTTATGTCTCATCATTATTTGTTTCGGCAGCATGGGCCGAACCTTTAGCAGGCAGCAATAATTTTCCTGAGAGCTGTGTCCGGGGATAAGTGACTTGCTTGCTAGCGAGGAGGTATAATTAAAGGCAGAGATCCCCACCATCGTTTGGCCGCATTCATCAGTATTCACCCGTGCGCACAAACAAAAATCTGTGACTCTTTGTATTTTCAGAGGACCTACGTATGCCAACCATCCTGATTGTCGACGCCTGCAAGCCTAGCCTCGTGATGAGCTCCGAGGTGTTTAAAGATAAGATTACTGGTGCGACCATACTGGTCGCCGTAACTGGCAAGCAGTGCTTAGAAATTTTGGCTACTCAACAGCCAGATATGTGTGTTGTGGATTTTGACTTACCTGATAGCGACGGCGTGACTTTAATTCATGCAATGCGAAAGACTTATCATGGTCCTATTTTGCTGACAGCGTATCCAGATCGCATCGTTGATGATGCCGTTAAAAACGATCTCTTTGCCTTTAACGACGCTGGAGCATGGCTCGCCAAGCCGATTAAGTTTGAAGTCCTGAGCGAAAAAATTGATCGCTTTCTACTCGAAAAATTTCGCTTGGGCCGGCGCTTTGAGACTGCTTTGGAAACGATGATCGTTGGCAAAGGCGCAGGTCGCGGCAAACGCGCACCGAAAGTCAGCGGCCGGATTATCAACATTAGCCTCGGTGGCGCCTGCCTCGAACTCGATGGGCCGATGAAATTTAAAAGTGGCGAAGAGCTTACTATCGCTCTAAATTTGCCAACCAAGTCGACGACAGCAAAAAAGAGTCCTAAGCCAGTCAGCGACGACGATGATTTTGGCCCAGAAGCGAAGATTAAGGGAGTTGTGGCCTGGATCGACAAGAAGGCCACCAAAATCGGCTTCCGCTTTAGTCGACTATCCGACAGTCAACGCAAAAGTCTCGAAGAACTGATGAAAGACACGATTAGTGCATGAACCGTCGCTGGTTGTATCGACCAATATGAGGGGCTTAATCTGGCTCACTATATTGAGTTTAGTGCTAGCGGTCGTCATGGCAGAATCTTATAACTGCCTAAGTGATTGGTTGTCGCCACCCTGGTTTGCCGCAGCCACTCTACACTCGCTGCTCGCTAGTTTTGTCGCCACATACTGGTGGCTTCACGATCGCAAAGTGTTCACTCCCGGCGCATGGCAATCATACCTTCCGGCCACCTTTGTACTCGGTGCTAGCGCCGCAGTTGCCCTGCTGAGTCGTGCGTTTGGCGGGGTAACTATTAATGCCGTGAGTGACAGTAATACTCATCCAACTTGGGCTGCTGTGATCTGGGTGCCGCTGGTGGAGGAATTTGTCTTTCGCGCTGGCATCGGTGCGGTTTACCGCCGATTAAGCCAACCAATTTGGGCGGCGTGGTTTGCTGCTTTGGTATTTGCACTAGTCCACGCAAATCCGACTTGGAGTAATCTTGTCCAAGGTCAGGTAGGTTTGGCTCTCGGAGCATTCCTGCTCGGGCTCTGTTGCGAGTATCTCATGATGAAAACAGGGCGTATCTTGCCATGTATTGCGTTCCACTCGGCTTGTAATGCAACTGTCATGATATTCGGTATATTAGACAAACGCTGGCTAGATTGGCTAGCTCCACTATATTTATAAGTGTTGGAGACTCATGTCGGATCAGAATACCAAAGTTCTCGATGAGAAAGTCGAGGAACGCATTCGGACGATGGCGAAGGTCGTGTGCATCTGCAAGGGAATCAATCTTGGTCGCGTCCTTAAGGGGATGGAAGGCTGTGAAACGGTGGCAGATGTGAATCGCAAAGTAGGCACCGGAAGTGGTGGCTGTGCAGGCGAGCGCTGCGGACCGCGCATCAAATTACTGCTGAAAAAAATGCAGGAATCGAAGGCCTAAATTACGCCCTTTCAGGTCAGGTAGGGTAACGCTGCTGTGAGAGAATCCACTAGGGCCGCAGCGTGTTCGTGTTTCTCACCGTAACGACTCCGCACTTGAATCCCAATCAGACCAGCGCGTCGCGCGCATTCGATGTCGTCAGGTTTGTCGCCGACTAAATAGCTGTGTTTTAGATCGATTGGATACTTTTGAGTCGCCTGTAGGATCAGTCCAGGTTCTGGTTTGCGGCAGGAGCAGTGCAGTTTATATGGCGCGACCGACCCGTCTGGATGATGGGGACAGTAAAAAAACTCATCAATGCCAACCCCAGCTGCCGCGATGAGCTGCTGGTTTAAAGCTTGATTGAAGCGATTAACGTCGTCCTTGCTAAATAGTCCGCGCGCTACGCCAGACTGATTGCTAACCACAATCAGTAGAAAGCCTCTGCTCTTCAGGGTGGCGACTGCGGCCGCGATGCCAGGGATAAGGCGCAGATCTTCGACGCGGTAGGCATACCCAACATCCTCGTTGAGGACGCCGTCACGATCCAGAAAAACGGCCCGTTGCAGTTTATTTTTGGACTGCTCCATTGATCGCCGCTTTTAACTGAAGTCGGTCCTTTTCGAGCACCACGTAGTTTACGAGTTGCTCTAGGATCTTTTTTTGCATCTGCAGGATAGAGACCGGATCCCCAAAAGAGGCTCGCATAAAATCTAAATCCTTCAACAACTTTTCCGCCTCCCAAAAAGTCTCAATCGGCAGCAACATCTCAAAGATTGAGAACTCGTCCCTCGAACCAGCGTTACTAGGCCGTTTCGAGGCGAGAACTAGCACCTGCTTGCCGCTGATCAAGTACTTGCGGATCAGAATCTTACCCTTTCGCCTTGGCTCCAGCGGCCTTTGCTTTGGGGCTCGCCTTAGCCTTTGGCGCAGCTTCTTTTGCTGCTGCTTTGGGCTTGGCCTTTGTCACTTTTTCAGCATTTTCCGTTTTCTCAGCCTTCACGGTGGGTTTCTTTTCCTTCACCGCTACCGCGCTGGCTTTTGCAGGCTTTTTGTCAGCCTTGGCATCGGAGGCATCAGCAGCCTGATCTGCTGAAGGAGCTGGTGCGCCCGCTACTTTTGCAGTGCTTTTGCTGGCAGTTTTTTCTTTTTTCGCGGGCACCTTGTCGGTCGACGTCGATGCTACTTCCGTTGACTTAGCCGCTTTAGCAGCAACGGCTTTTGCCGGGGCTGCAGACGTTTCCGCAGCAGTATCAGCAGAAGTCTCATCTTGTGGCTTGAGGTCCATCTCTTTGTGAACCACTTGATAAAGTCGTGGCCACAAAGTGTGGTCTTTACGCAGCCAAGCCTCAAATAATTTGCGCGCAGGGCGATTTACTAATGCTTCACCACGAAAGTACTGACTGAAGTCGCGTGGCTTAGCCAGGTCCTTCAGCTTGTGCACATGGTGCGGCAGTATAAGAAGCTCAGAGCCGCGAGCTCTCAGCACAATCGATTCCTGAACTGGAAGAATCTCAACAGGTAACACGCGCCCTCACCTCAACCTAATATGTGCAATTTGGGATACCCAGAACTTGAGCACTCAAGTTACAGACAATTTTATACAGACCTTAAAGACCTATGGCCACAGTATTTAAACCATTCTCTCATTCGGTGATCCTGTCGGGGACTTTTTTAATGCGGCCCCAACTTCCAGTGAAATTACAATATATTCAAGTTGTTACGCATAGCTCGGGCGCTTATTGGCCGGTTTTGTTGCTAGCGGCACCTGAAGATTCAGCTTTTTCTCGACTTGCAGTTAGCATCGTCGCCCGAGAAATTGCCCTCACCATCAATCTCAGCGACCGCCCTATGGCGGGACCGAAATACCGGGAATGGGTAACTCTCTTTCGCTCCGCGTGGACTGTAGCCCACCGCCTGCTTCATGAAAAAACCGCTCAGCACCGTCAGTGTCCTCTCCATATCGGGTAGGACTTCTGGTGCTACTTCAAGATTGGTGCAGTCGACGATCAGACTCCATTTGGAATGCCACTGCATCAAATTATTCATCAGCTTCGACCTGAGAGTCATGACGTAGTCTTTAGTACCTATGACCACAGGCTCACTGAAGCTCAGTTCGACACTATGCTGCTGAAAGTGATTTTGTAGCTGAATAGTCGAGCGAAAATCTGTGGCCACTCGTTCTTTCGGAGCGCGGACGCCAAGATCGATGGCGGCTTCTTCAGCAGTGGCTAGCACGGGGAAAGGCAAATACTCGTGGCCTTGCGCATTCTTTAAAGGAGATCCGGCAATCTTGCGGAGGAAGAAACCGTTGAAGAACTTAACCATCAGCTCCAGTGCCTTGTGCACTTCCGGCTGATCCCCGATGGTCAACTGGGAGCAGTCCACCATTACCTTATAAGGTGAATGCCAAGAGCTCAGCTCCTTCATCCACGCCGAGCGCCAGGCCTGTACCGCTGCCGGCGAGTCCAGCAAGGTCGCTTCGGTAAAGCTCTGAGTCATGACTTTCTGTTGGTAATCGTGCTCGAATTCAATTTTCAAAATCAAGGCTCCCGCCAATGTATCGCACTTTTAATTCAGCAGATTGGCGATCTGATTGCGCAGTTGCTCAAGTCCATTGCCAGACACAGCCTTCACCCCGTTGATAAAAACGGTGGGTGTAGAATCGATGGCGAGGCGATTTCCTAATGCCACGTCATCTTTCACCTTGGCCAAGATATCTTTGCTGCTCAAGCAGGTGTCAATTTGTTCTGATTTGAGGCCAATTGCCAAGGCCCATTGCTTAAGCTTAGCATCGTTAATATCCTGTTGATGCTCGAACAGCTGATCGTGGTACTGCCAGAACTTGCCGTAGCTGCCAGCGCAGCGCGCTAACACTGCCGCCTTACAGGAATACTCATGCATTTTGCCAGGTATACTGCTGTTGCAGGAGTTATCTAATGGATAGTTCCGGAAGACGAAGAGCACGCGGTCACCGAATTCCTCATGGAGTTGGTGTAAATTTCGGGCCAATCCGCCGCAGGCAGGACACTGAAAATCTGCGAACTCAACCACCACCACTTTGGCTTGATCGCCACCTTGGCGGAAGTCTTCACCGAGGCCGGAATAAGCTGATTTGCTGACGGGTATATCTTGCGCCTTAGGAGATATTACCGGCTGCGCCTTGGCTAGATTTTCTGCCGTTTGAGGAAGATCCAAGACCTCGGGTAAATGAGCTGGCTTAACGACGTTGAACAGCCCAATGACTGCTGCGACTGCAATTAAGGCTGAAGTGCCACCGTTACCGATAGATTTGAAGGTAATGCCGGCTGGGATAAGCGCGCGACGCCCGGCAAAGAGCAGCGCCAATTGTCCGAGAGTTATAGCGTAAATCGCCATGCATACTAGGCAGTATGTACCAATTAAGGCGATCGCTATCCCACCAAGGCCGACTGATGTTAGGACGCCGATTCCAACAAGTGCGGCATATGCGTGCAGATGATCAGCAGCCGATTTAATGCCAGCCCATGCTGCACCCAACAGCACCAAAAGAGCGGTAAAGTAACCTAGCCCTAACACTCCAAGTGGAATGCCGGCCATTTCACTATATTTACTCAACGCCACTTCATCGCAGTTGAACTTAGCGCTGATGTTACATGCAGCTGCAGTCTGACCGGTGGCGTGGACTTCAAGGTGGTGCATGGTGGAATAAAGCGACAGCCCGATGCCACCAATTGCCAGGAGCATCGCTAGCAAAATCCAGGTCGAACGATGCGAAGCGGATTGGGTGGAAGATTCAGTCATGGAAACCTCCTTAGGCGATTCATTTTGAGTTGACATGCGTCTTTTCAAGAAGCATAACCCTTCAACCTATAGCGATCTTGGGGGTATAGCTCAGTTGGTAGAGCGTCGCAATGGCATTGCGAAGGTCAGGGGTTCGACTCCCCTTACCTCCACCATAAAAGCTCGTAATCGAATCCCGATTTTTTTTTAAAAAAGTTGGGATTTTTGATTTTTGGCCTTCACAGGCTTAGGTGTGATGAGACGTGCTTAGGCTCCCCCATAGCAGTTGTTCTTAATCTCTGATGCCGCACGGCAGCAGGTATATATCTACCTGCGGTGTTTTGGCGCTGCCGCGCGGCAGCGATAGTTTGATCCCCCGCTGGTGGCGGCACTGCGGCATCATTGCTCGCGACCGTGTAGCTCTGTGGCTCCCCAAATCATCATCACGATGTCCATGCCGCGCGGCAGCAAAGCAAAATGTCGGCAGCACCTCATTCATACGTCAGGGCTTTTTGGGGTCGAGGTATTAAATCCGTAAATTCATGGTGTTAAAGAACACTTGAGTGAATTTATTCAGTCATAACGACGAGTGAAATTAATTTGAGCTCATGGGTTTCTACCATAGATATTGGGGGCTTCGCCAATTGAGCTCAAGATTTTTATGTGCATACCGATACTCCCCCATGAACCCCTTTAATTCACACGGAGACTACTCTAGCCATGACCAATCGCGCCCTCATCAATCAATGGGGTTACGCCCGTCACAGTCGATGGCTAGTCATTCTAGTGCTGGCCGCGCTGCTCGTTCAGGGCTGTAAGAAACGCCACAGTTCTCCCGCTGTCGATGACGGCACGGGTGCGACGGAAGAAACCTACACGGCGTCAGGATCTACAGTTGATGCCGGTGGTGGTTCGGCGGATCCTGGGTTGTCGTTACTAGCGACGAATTTGATAGCAGATTTGGTCACTGCCATCAGCCCTGGAGGCTACTTGGCTACAGTCAGTGGTCTCAGCGCCGCACAAGCGAATGCCATTGGCGATGCCGCCAGGTTAGCAGTGATCAAGAGCAAACTCGCGACGTCAACGGATGCCACAAAAATCGTCGGCGTCATTATGCAGGGCGCCGTTGGAAGTCTGGCGAGCAGCTCTGTTCTAAACGGAGACGACAGTCGAGTCGGTACTCTGACGGGTGCATTAGCCAACAGCTTGTTCACCAGCGTCAAAAGTTTGGATGCCGCCTATTTACCGGAAGCATCCGCGACTCCAGGCATGACGGCGATGGCCACTGCGCTCACGGCGACGGCTCGCGGTGGTATCAATGGCGTGCCGACTGCCGTCAGCTCGGCAGCGGCTATCAGCTCGGCCTTGTCGGCTGCGGCGCAAGCAATGGTCGCTAATCTTGGCGCCGTCGGGTCCGACGAAGATACGATCCTCGATTCCGATTTGCCGGCGATTGGAGCTGGATTAGCGGCTGGAAGTTCTACTTTGCCTAGCGAGGCTGGTGACAAAAGTACGCGTTTGGGGCTGATATCCAAAGGAGCTGTCCAAGGCATCTCGGGACTTGCCGCCAAACTCTCGACAGCCGGTAGTGTCGACCGCGCGGTGACTGTACTTGTTTCCGCGATGACGGAAAATTTGGATTCTTATACCCAAAATCTTGCCACCGTGCGTGTTTATGCGGCTAGCGTGAGTTCCGGTGCTAGTGCCGGTTTGGACAGCGTGATGGCTGGGTTTAGTCTCAATTCGTCTTACCGCAGCGAGTTGGTATCCGCCACGAATAGTGGCTCGGTCGATGGTCTAAACATACTAGCGTCAAAGATTGCAGTCAGTGCCGCACGTGCTGACAGTGCAAGTATTTCTTCGGCGCTGGAAACGACGTCTACAGGTTCCGCGACGCCTAATGTAACCACCATAGTCAATATGGGCTCTGGCACATTTAGCCTGAATAATTTTGGTGTGGTTCTGGGGAGCGGTTTAGGCGGACTCGACTCAACAGCGGCGGGCACGGCTTACCAGATACTTACTGTGCCCGCTGGTGGCGGGGCGCCGATGTTTGGCTCTTTGAACTTAGGTCGGCCGAGCGCGGTCACTGGAATCTTGCCCAGGGCCGCCGGCGGTACTGGTGTTATTTCGAGCGCAGTATTCCCTACAAGTGGTGTGGTTGTCACAGATTCTGCAACTCTTACACTGGCAAACAAAACTTTAGCTAGCCCCATGATCAATAACGCCACTATCAACGGCGCTAGCACGATCACTGGGTCTACGGCGATCAACACGACCGGTACAATCGCGGCGGGTGCAACCACACTTACCGGAGATCTCACGCTTAGGGGTAATGGAATCGAAGCCAAGAGAATCATACTGTACGACCCCGGCTCGGTAAAATACGTAGCGTTCAAATCCCCGGATGTTTTGGCCACATCAACCATTTGGACTCTGCCCGGTGGCGATGGTGCGGCGGCACAATTATTAAGTACAAATGGTAGCGGCGTGCTTAGTTGGGTGTCGGGAGCTGCGCCAACTGGTGCCGCTGGTGGGGATTTGACGGGCAATTATCCGAATCCTATTCTGGCTGCAACAGGCGTGGCAACTGGCACTTACACAAAAATTACCGTGGACACTAAAGGCCGTGTGGTGAGTGGCACTAATCTTGCGGTCAGTGATATCCCGAGCTTGCCGGCATCCAAAATCACCGCAGGTGTGCTGGGTGTTAGTTATGGCGGGACAGGTGCCACATCATTTACGAGCAACGGCGTGATCATCGGCAGCGGTTCCCTTAATTTGTCGAGCACTGCAGCTGGTACTTCTGGCCAGGTCCTCACTGTCGGTGCAATGGGACCAGCGTTTGGCGCGTTAAATTTATCATCGAGTGCGGCTGTATCTGGAGCCTTGAGTTTTGCCAATGGTGGTACGGGCCTAAACGCTGGTACTTCCGGTGGTATGCCTTACTTTAACTCGGCGAGCACAATGGCCTCGTCGGGTGTCCTTGCAAGTGGTGGCGTCGTGCTTGGTGGTGGTGCTGGCGCATCACCGACATCAACGGTCCTTGCCAACGGTCAATTGCTCATTGGTAACGGCGCCACCCCATCTGCTGCCTATCTAACGTCATCTGGTAACAACGGCGTCGTCGTCACCAACGGTGCGGGGTCCATCAGCCTGTCGACGGCGCAAGACATCCGCACCTCGGCATCGCCTACTTTTAACGCATTGACGCTAATAAACGGCTTCAACATCGGTTCTGGTTCTATTTGGGCCGCGACGCTGCTGGCAGGTGCTAACGATAACTCGGCGACCGCGGTTGGGGGTGTTTTACGCACGGCGAATATCACTGGTACCGATAAATTAGGTAAAGATCTAACAATTGCTGCAGGTAACGGTACGGGTACTGGCGGTTCGGGTAACATCTTATTCCTGACAGCGCCTACTGCAGTCACGGGTGCATCAGCTGACGTGATGGCTACACGTGTGGTGATTGCGTCAACTGGCAACGTCGGTATCGGCACATCCGTGCCGGCGGCGAAGCTAGATGTACAAGTAAGTGCCAATGGCGCTTACGCGGTATCGATCAATAATGCCGGCGGCACAATTGGCTCTCATGGATTACAGATCAAAGCTGGTTCTAACTTTATCGGAGGCGCAAACTTCGTGAACTTCCAGCGTCCTGATGGTACCGCCATGGGTAGTATCAGCCAAAACTCATCTACAACTGTCGCCTATAACACCACGTCCGATAGAAGACTGAAGGAAAATATCGTCGCCAGTCCACGTGGCCTAGACCTGCTAGAACTCATTCAAGTCCGCGATTATAACTATATCGCTGATTCCAGCAAAGAAATCATGCAGGGCTTTATCGCTCAGGAGCTTTATAAACTTTATCCGCAGGCGGTCACCGTTGGCGGCGATGACCCGCAGCAGAGCCCGTGGCAGATTGACTATGGTAAATTGACTCCTCTGCTAGTCAAATCCGTTCAGGAATTGAAGGCGGAAAACGATCGCGTGAAAATCTTAAGCGATCATAAAGATGCGGAAATCGCGAATCTTAAAATGCGCATCGAACATACCGAGTCTGCATACGCCTTGCTTCAGGACAGAATTGACCAAGCTGACGTTAAAGCCGCCCAACTCAAAAGAGAAAAAGATGCCGAGGTCGAGCAACTTAAGACGGCTGTTTGTGGTCAATTCCCTAGCCTTCAAATGTGTAGTCATTGAATTGCGCCACTGCGGTAGCCAGATCGATTCTCCGTCGATTTTTTCCACTGGACCGGGTACCGTTTCCCTATCACTAGGGGTTTGACTACTTGTACGCCGCCACCATCATTCGTGCAGCCTTGTTCATGCTCCTCTTATGGGGCTTTGTTGCTGCAACCAGCTTTGCTGTCACAAATGCTACACCCGATGAGCATGTGGATTGTGCGGGTACGCAAAAGCGTCTGGATGAATTTCAGGTGCGCCAGGCGGCTCCAGCTCAGGCCGTTGCTGTGGTGGCTCACGGATTTAATCTGAAGCCAGATAAATTAGCGGCGCTTATTGAATCCCTTAATCAGCAAAATGTGCGGGTTTTACGCCTGACGCTCACCGGCCACGACGGCGACTACGCTCAAATGCAGCAGGTGACCCGGGCTGTTTGGCTCAGGGACATGGAGTGTGCGACCCGGGCTGGCGCCAGCAAGAGCCAGGAATTGCATGTGCCGCTCTACTTTGTCGGCGTCTCACTCGGTGCCCTACTGAATGTCGACTATATCAATCAGTCAGCGGTTCCCTATTATGACAAGCGAGTGCTGTTGGTGCCGGCCATTCGTCTAAATTGGTATACGCACGCCCTGCGTGGTCTCAACGCTCTGCCCTTTGATGTCGATGTTCCCAGTCGCTCGCCGGTCGACTACAGAGTTCATGACCACCTACCAATGGCTGCCTATAATGCTGTATTTGCAAGTGCCGCTGCGGTTAGCGATGTTAGCGCTGTTAATCTTGCGATCCCGACGCTGATTTTTGCCGCAGCAGACGATGAATTGGTCGACTATCAGGCGATCGCTCGCTTGATAGAGGAGCATCCTCAGTCCAAGTGGACCCTGCAGCCGCTGGACAATGTCGATTCGGATGTAGTTCCACACTACGCTCACAATGCGGTCGATCCCAAGTCTATGGGCCCGTCCCTGTGGAGTAAATTCTCCGTAGAGCTCGCGTCGTTCCTGGGTCTAAGCGACCGGTGACTCGCCCCGGGACGCTATTTTTAGCGCCTTAAGCCCGTGTCGGGATGGTGCGCCAAAAGGGTCGATCCTATTTATTTACTTGCCGATTTTGACCAAAATCCTGTAAAAAAAATGCAGGCCATTCCGTGCTCACCATTGTGGCTTCAGCCTCGCTCGCACCGCTTACGTTGCTCACATTTGAAAAGGGTAAGGTACAAGCTTGGGCCGTTGGAGGCTGTGCTCGTTGTCGTTTAACTGCATCCGTTTGAGGTTACATCCATGGTCTTAACGTCCGCCATGACTAGGGGCGCAGCAGCAGCTCTCTTTTTAGTAGCCGCAGTTTTTTACGCCTCAGGCGTGCGCGCGGAGCAAAAACCTCAAGATGAGCGGGCAATGAGCCAAGAAGTTTACTTTAGCGCTGGCGACGAGCCGCCATCCATGGACCCGACCAAACAGGCAGACACCATCAGCTCGATGTGGCTAGGTCACATTTTTGAGGGGCTGATGTCTTATGATCCTGCTGGCAATATCATCCCCGGCACTGCGGAGAGCATGACTTCTAGTGAGGACAAGAAAACGTGGACCTTTAAGATCCGTAAGAGCGCTAGGTGGCAAGATGGCAAGCCCGTGAGAGCGCAGGATTTCCTATACTCATGGCGGCGACTGGTTGATCCGGCTTATGCCAGTGAGTATTCCTTCATCGCTATAGCCGCCGGTATTCTTAATGCGGAAGACATCATCGCGAAAAAGCAACCTAAGGAAAACTTAGGCGTTCGTGCCGTCGATGACCACACCCTGGAGGTCAAGCTAGGTCGTCCGGTACCTTTCTTTGATTCACTGGCGACGTTTCAAGTTTTCTATCCACTGCGTCGGGACATCGTAGAAAAGTTTGGCGATAAATTTGCCACCGACCCCGCCAGCATTATCGGCAACGGACCGTTCAAGCTGGCAGCTTGGCAAAAAGAACAGTCCATGCGCATTGAGCGTTCACCGACTTATTGGGACGCGGATAAAGTGAAGGTTCAGGCGATCCAATCATCGGCAATGGTGAAAGACTCGCAAGCTAATTTCAATAATTTCCAGACTGGCGGTATCGATTACACAACCACGTCGTCGCCAGAAATTATCAAGCAGGCCCAAGCGGCTAAATTGAAAATTCAAACTTTCCCCACGGGCTGTACGACGTACATTGCGTTTAATGTTCGGCCGGGGCGTCCTTTTGCCAACAAGCTCCTGCGTCAGGCTGTACGCGACGGCGTCAATCGCAGCGAGTTCGTTAATAAAATCATTGGTGTACCGGGCTATAAGCCGACTCTGGGCCTAGTTCCAGATTATATGCCTGGCTCGAAAAAGGGCATGACCTACAGGCGTGAAGCCCCCGTTAAAGGCAGGGACGCAGATTACCCTAGTTCGCAAAAGCACCTAAAAGAGTACCTAGCAGCCAGTAAACAGACTCAGCCTCCTTCTTTCACCATCTTGTCTGACGATGGCACCTTGGCGAAGAAATTTGTCGAATATTGGCAGAACAGTCTGGCCAAGCTGCTGAATACTGAGGTCAGAGTAGAAAGTGTCCCATTCAAGACGCGCCTGCAAAAATCGCGCGACGGCAACTACGATGTGACCCTGTCGGGGTGGTGTCCAGATTACCGTGACCCAATGACCTTCATGGATCTGTTCACCGCTGGTAACGATAACAACATGACCGGTTGGGTGAATAAAACGTACGAGGCACTTATAGTTAAAGCGGCTCATGAATCGGACATGGCTGTTCGAGTGAAGCTTTTTGCCGAAGCTGAGGCACTGCTACTGGACGAAAGTCCAATGGTTCCTATCGACCAAACTGGCGGTGCATTTGTCGTCGCTCCGGCGCTTAAGAACATGCGCCACAACGCTTTTGGTTTCAGTCCAGACTTCCGCTATGCGGAGTGGAGTGGTCAACCAAAACATTAAAGCTGAGATTTAATAGTCTATGCAGCATTTGTTATCTTGGGGATTTTTTCGCTACGTCGGTCAGCGCCTAATCATGGCGGTACTGACTCTATGGGCTTTAGCGACGTTGACTTTCGTCTTTATGCGGGCGGTGCCAGGCGATCCGTTGACACGCACCAAGGAAATCCCAGCCACTGTTCGTGCTAACCTTGAAGAAAAGTACGGCCTGAATAAACCGATTTTTGATCAGTATTTGATCCAGATGCAGCGGATGTTTATTCAGGGCGATTTTGGCGAGAGTTTTCGTACGGTCGATCGTAGCGTTAACCGAATGATCGCTGAAAATTTCCCGGCATCCGCAGCTATCGGCATCTTCGCCCTAATCGTCGGGACCACCGTTGGACTTGGGCTGGGGATCGTTGCTGCGCTTTACCGCAATTCTTTGATTGACCGCCTTGCTATGCTCCTTTGCGTAATTGGGATCGCGATACCTTCTGCTTTGATTGCCTACGTCGTTCAATACTTCTTGGCCGTCTTTCCGCTGACGCATTTACATGTGAATCCGCATGTTTGGTTTCGTCCGGTAGGGTGGGGGCAATTTCGCGACGTGATTCTTCCGGGCTTCACTCTGAGCTTGGGTATTATCACGCTAATGACGCGCTATATGCGCAGTCAAATGGTGGACGTGTCGTTTGCCGAGTTTGTCCGCACAGCGCGCGCAAAAGGCGCCTCCACTGCCCGGATTGTTGCCCTGCACCAGTTAAGAAACGCGATGCTACCGGTGGTGTCCTTACTTGGTCCGATTTTTGTGGGGGCAATTTCGGGATCGCTGCTGATCGAAAATATCTTCGGTGTCCCAGGACTAGGTGCTGCTTATTTTAATTCGATCAGTAACAACGATTATAACGTGCTGATGGGTCTTACCGTTTTTTACGGTGGCTTTTTTATCATCATCAACTTGATCACTGATGTGCTTTACGGACTGATTGATCCGCGCATTCGGTTTGGTTAGGAGCTTTCTATCATGGGCCAACATCACCAGACGCCCGGCTCCGCATTGTGGGGCCCTATCGCCGATGACATGTTCTTGCCGCTTAAGCGCCAAGCGGCAGCTGCGGAGAATATTTCCCGACCAGCATTGACGTACTTTCAAGATGCCTTCATGCGACTGAAGAAAAATGGCCTGGCTATGACTTCGCTTGCGGTCATCATGTTTGTCACGCTGGCTGGCGCCGTCGGTCCCGTGTTCTTCCCCAAGTCGGAAGGTGGGGTGGCCTACGAAAACCAACAGAACTCCCACGATATTAATCAGGGCCCAACTCGCGGGGAGTCACTGCTTATAGTGGATGATTTCGCTGCGGTTCCCGTTGATCTAGTCGATCCCAACTACGATCTTGCGGCGCCGCTTCGTGCTCCCGGTGACTTGCTGCCGCCACAGAATTTCCGCATTGATGGTGCCGCCACTGTCGACGGCGTTCACTTGGTTTGGGACACTATGTCGGGAGCGTCGGGCTACGCAGTCTACCGGTTATTGGTAACACCTAGTGACCGTATAAAACTAAGCGATCTGGCAGACGGGACCATTGAGCGCGGACTGAATATTGCTGAGCTCACCGATCCAGCGCAGCACGCTGTATTTGACGGCATGGGACTCGATCCGTCTGAATCCTATCTTTATTCCGTGGTCGCCTTTGTCGACGATCTAAGCACAGGGCAGCGTAGCTACGGTGCACGCGCTGCAGTATTAGAGACTAAACTTATCAATACGATAAAATTATCTGACGCTCAAACGATCTATCCAAAGGCAGCGGTGGGTGAGACTATGCGCGGCCGGGCGCATCTATTCGGGACGGACGGGCTTGGCCGTGATGTGTTAGCGCGCATGGTGAAGGGTACCCGCGTGGATATGCTGCTCGCCCTTCTGGTGCCCACGCTCTGTATTTTCATCGGTCTGATTTTTGGCGCATTTTCAGGTCTCATGGGCGGCAAGATAGACAATGTCTGCATGCGCCTCGTCGAGGTTATTGATAATTTTCCGGACTTGCTTGTGTTCATCATCCTGCAAGTTGCTATTGGCAAGGGCGTACTCAGTCTCGTCGTGGCGCTGACGGCATTCAGCTGGGCTGGGTTTGCGCGCATCGTCCGCGGTGAGGTATTGCGGATGCGAGAATTAGAGTTTGTCCAGGCTAGCCGTCTGTTAGGCGCACCGATAAAAAGGCTGATCTCGCATCATATCGGCCCCAACTTATTGGGACTGATCATTATTGCTTGGTCTGCCCGTATTCCAGGGGTTATCGCATCGGAGGCGTTCTTATCGATGCTTGGCCTTGGTTTGGAACAGCCAACGCCATCTTGGGGTAATGTTGTTTTCGATGCAGCTAGGCGCTTGCAGGTCAATCCGATTCAGTTTTTCTTACCGGCCTCGGTGCTCGGCATCACGCTGTTGTGCTTCTATCTGTTGGGGGATTCGATGCGGGATGCATTTGATCCGAAATTGCGCGGCAGGACTTAGGGGGCGGCATTGGCTATGACTGTAAATCCATCGTTAGATTCAAAAGCGCCTATCCTGCTGGAGGCTCGCTCGCTCGCCGTCAACTTTACCGTGCACGGTGGGCAAGTGAAGGCCGTGCGTGACGTATCGTTTCGGGTTCATGTCGGAGAAACTCTATGCATCGTCGGTGAATCTGGCTCTGGTAAGTCGGTCACTGTACAAACCATACTCGGATTACTGCCCTCACCACCAGCACACGTGGTGGGAGGCCAGATCATGTTTCATGGTCAGGACCTACTCAAGCTGACCCGAAAACAAATGCGCAAAATTGCGGGTGGTGAAATCGCCATGATCTTTCAAGATCCGTTGGTGAGCTTGAACCCAACCATGACTATTTACGACCAGATCGCTGAGTCTCTAATTCTGCACAGCAAGATGACGACTGCTCAACGCAGAGCCCGAGTTTTAGAGTTAATGGAATTGGTCCGCATACCAGAACCTGCAAAGCGTTTGAAACAGTTTCCCCACGAGTTGTCCGGCGGGATGCGTCAGCGGGTGATGATTGCCATGGGGCTTGCATGCAACCCCAAGCTGCTCATCGCCGACGAACCTACCACCGCTCTTGACGTGACGATTCAGGCGCAAATCTTGTCACTTATTCGGGATCTTGCGCAGCGCCTGAACATGGCGACTATACTAATCACTCATGATTTAGGCGTCGTTGCTAAAATGGCTGATCGCGTCGCGGTGATGTATGGCGGAAAGATCGTTGAAGAAGGATTGGTGGACGATGTGTTTTACCGGCCCAAGCATCCCTATACTGTCGGACTGCAGAGAGCGATGCCTAAAGATGATGCCGGATCCGCTGAGCCCCTGACGCCGATTCCGGGCACCCCCCCTGATCTCTTTAACCCACCGGTTGGTTGTGCGTTTGCGCCGCGTTGTGCTGCCGCCATGAGAATTTGTGCCGAGCAAGCACCACCAGAAATTATGCATGGGGACACGCGAGCCTCATGTTGGTTGCATCATCCAAAGCTAGCAACTCAGCGTCAATCTTTTGGCGTTCACCCGATTCACACGGACTCGGGAACTGCCGGGGAGGCAAGACCATGACTACCCCGCTCATCGAAGTTGAGGGTTTGAGTAAGCAGTTTGATTTAGGTCACGGCATCAAATTACATGCTGTTGATAAGGTCTCATTTGCCATCGAACCAGGCGAAACTCTTGGATTAGTTGGTGAGTCGGGCTGTGGCAAATCCACGCTAGGGCGGCTTTTGGTGCGTATGTACGATGCCACCGAGGGTGATTTCCGCTTTGCCGGGGAATCCATGGCCGGCAAGATGGGTACAAGTAGGCGGAAGTCCTATGCTCGTCTCGCTCAGATGATCTTTCAGGATCCTTATGCCTGCCTTAATCCGCGGATGACTGTGGGCGACATTATTGCCGAAGGCCCGGACATTCACGGACTTTGGCCGCGTCATGAACGACAAGATAGGATCGCGGCCTGGCTAGAGCGAGTCGGTTTGGTGGCCGAGCATGCCTATCGATTTCCTCATGAATTTTCCGGCGGTCAACGTCAACGCATCGGTCTAGCGCGCGCCTTAGCACTGGAGCCAAAGTTCGTCGTCTGTGACGAGCCGATCTCCGCATTAGATGTCTCAATACAAGCGCAAGTCGTTACTTTGCTTCAGGAATTACAAAGGGAGCTGGGCTTAACTTATCTTTTTATTGCGCACGGTCTTAGCATGGTGCGTTATATTTCTTCGCGTATGGCGGTCATGTACCTGGGGCAGTTGGTGGAAATCGGTCCTTCCAACGAAGTATTTTTCCGTCCGCTTCATCCCTACACGCGGGCCTTAGTCGCGTCAAATCCGCTGCCAGACCCGGTGCGTGAAAGATCTCGGCCGGAACAGTTACTTACGGGGGAATTGCCGAGTCCACTGAATCCCCCGCCAGGATGTAGGTTTTCGGCTCGATGTCCATTAGTGGATGAGCGCTGTCGCCGCGAAACCCCAGTTATGCGGCAAATAGAGAAAGGAAGAGACGTCGCCTGCCACAAGGTTTAGGCAACCATCACCTAGCAGTTTTTAGGCCCTAGGCAAAAATCTACTCTTGCTTCTGGGCGCACAAACTGTGAAGCTAATAACAGTGGTCACAAGGCAACCGTGCCGCCGAGGGCGAGGTTAAGGATTAACCCGCAGCACTCACTGAAGGCGCCGGAATAGTGGCTAGAACACAAAGACGTCCTAACATAGGGACGCAAGAGGGAGTGACGCATTTGAGGCGAGGGCGCCGAGGACGCGGCCGTTCAGGCCAGCGCGCAGCCAATCATGTAAGTGTGCATGGAGTAAGACCGCCACAGGGTATCGGTGGTTTGACGACTGCACTTGCGGCAGACATTGAAGATCAGGTGCGGATGCGTGGTGAAGGCTATTACCGCCAACGTCGCGTCTTGCTGACGAAATCAGCCCCTGAACGACTGACAGCCGATGTCAAAGGCAAAGGCGGTGAGTACCACGTCACGCTCGAGATGGCCTTAGACGACAAGCGTCTGCAGTCAACGATTAGCGCGCTTTGCGATTGTCCCTTTTATGCCGGTGGTAAAGGCTACTGTAAACACATCTGGGCAGTGCTCTGCATGGCAGACGGCACCGTCGAGTGCGATTTCAAAGCGCCCACGGATCACCCCCTGGGGTTTCATACTCGCTTTTTGCAGCCAACGGTCAGCCGCATGCGTGCGGTTGCCAGTGCTGAACCAGATGCTTCGGGCAGGATTCGCGCCTTCTCCGCCGCAAGTCATGCGGCTCCCCCAGCTCCCAAAGAGCCAGAACAACATAAAAATCGTGGACATCACGACCAACTTTCTTGGCGCGAGGCGCTTAAGATAGTCGGCCATGCTCAGCGTGATTTAGTTGAGCCTCGACAACGCGGCGGCAGCAAATCGGCAGCGAGCGATGTTTATTACGTGGTCGATGCCGAATCGACGCGCCGTAGTGGACTTCTAACTGTTTGTATTTTTAGGCGCATTGGCCAAGGTAGTAGCGGTGCCGCGGAGCCGCAAGATGCAGGCAGCGGCGGCAAGCAACCAGCACAACTCGTTGCTGCGCCAATCGATGTACGAGCATTAGAGAGTTTTGCTGAAGGGCCCGATCGCGACATACTGACGCATCTTTTTGGCACTGCCAGCACTACCCTATCAAGAGCAGGCTCGTGGGATGAACCAAACGCGCCTCTTAGAACTAGAGTGCATGCCTTTGTCATCGCCGAAAGTTTGCGGCCGCAGCTGATCACTCTGATGGCCCAAACGGGGCGCCTAGGCTGGATCGGCGTTGACGATGCAAAGTTAGAAAGCACCGTTACTATCGGTGTCGAGGCCTTCCATGCCCTGTCGTGGGATATGCGAGATCCGTGGATATTTCGCCTAGCCGTTGCCGTGCGCAAGCAAGATAGAACGTGGATTGTGCGCGGTGAATTCCGCCGCGGCCGCATCACTGTGCCGTTACTCGATATTTTGGCCGCATTCCCAGACGGACTAGTGATCTTCAAAGATCGCATTATTCATATACCGATGCCCGATCCAAGGCTTTGTGGATGGATCAATACACTTAGGCAAGTGCAGTCGATCAAAGTCCCGAAAGCCGATCAGGCTGCTTTTCTTCGTTCTTTCGTCGATCTACCCAATGCACCGCAACTTGATCTACCGAGTGATAGTGGATGGCGCATCGTGGTGGGTGAAGCCAAGCCTAAACTCATCTTTTTGGCCACGCCGATCACTGATAAAGCCATGGTACTCCTGGCGAACTATGATTTTGAATACGAGGCGCCGCCAGCTCCAACCACGCCGCAGCAACGTCAGCAAGATTCACGGCGAGGCGCCAGACGCGGGCCACGTCAGCATCAGATTGAAGCCCCTTCAGAAGTAGCGAACACGGCAGCGCTAGTTGAAGGAGTAGAGCAAAAACCTGCTGCTCCAGAACCGCCGCCTCCACCGCGCATTGTGTTGCGCCGGGATAGGCTGCGGGAAGAGCAGCTCGTTAGAGATTTATGTGAACACGCTGGGGTACACCCTTCGGCAGGACGTGCAGTGACTGGTGCCGACGTTTTTGTCGATGCGGCCATCCTGCCTACATTAGTCGGTGACCTTGGTGCTCAGGGCTGGGCGGTGGAAGCTGAGGGTAAAAAACTACGTACAGGGCGCAGCTTCAATGTCGATGTAAAATCAGGCGTCGATTGGCTCGACCTGCGAGCTAGTTTCGACTTTGGCGGTGGCACAATCGTTGAGTTGCCTAGGCTACTCGAGGCATTGCGTCGCGGCGACAACCGTGTACAACTCGGCGATGGAACAGTCGGACTTTTGCCCGAAGCTTGGCTAAAAAAACTAGATCCTATTTTGCGAATGGGTGAAGACGGCCAGAGCGACGAGCTGCGCTACCGGACCAGTCATGCAGCCTTTTTGGATGTCTTAGTTTCTGAGGCAGCCGAGGCCAATCTAGATCAATCGTTTACGGCATATAGACAGAAATTAGCAGCATTCTCTGGCATAGCGCCTCTGGAGCCAGACCCTGCCTTTATCGGTGAACTGCGCCCCTACCAGAAGCAAGGTCTAGGCTGGCTAGAGTTTCTTGAGCAATTCGGATTTGGTGGCTGTTTAGCTGACGACATGGGTCTAGGTAAAACAGTACAGGTGCTTGCCCATCTGCATAAACGCAGTGTCGCTTTAAAGGAGCGGGGAGAAGTTACCCAGCCAACCTTGATCGTGGCGCCGACCAGTTTGATTTATAACTGGCAAGATGAAGCCAAGCGATTCACGCCGACACTGAAAGTGTTGGCTCACGTTGGTGCGTCGCGGATGCGCGACGTAAAATCACTATCGAAGTATGACCTAATCGTCACATCCTACGGCACATTGCGTAGCGATGTCGAAATGCTCCAAGCCTTTTCGTTTGACTACGTCGTGTTGGACGAAGCGCAAGCAATCAAAAATGAGAGTACCCAATCGGCGAAAGCTGTGCGTGCGCTCAAGGCGCAACATCGACTGGCGATGTCGGGTACACCGGTAGAGAACCGAATTGCCGAACTAGGATCGATTTTCCGCTTTTTGAATCCCGGCATGTTAGACAGTGCTGCTGTATTCGGCGAATTATTTAGCAGTAGCGGCAAGCTCACGGGCAGTAAGCTGGAAACGCTGGCGCGAGCATTGCGGCCATTTATCCTGCGCCGCACGAAAGAGCAGGTCCTACCGGAACTACCGGGCAAGACCGAAAGCACCGTCTACTGCGTGCTCGAACCCGACCAGCAAAAAGAGTACGACGAGTTGGCGGCACATTATCGCGACTCGCTCAAGAAGAAGATCAAGTCGGCTGGCCTCGGCAAGTCGCGCATGCATGTTCTGGAGGCGCTGCTTAGGCTGCGTCAGCTAGCTTGTCACCCTGGTCTCATTGATTCTGGGCGTGTTGGGGAGAGCAGTGCCAAACTAGACCTGCTTGAAGATGAACTCCAAGAAGTGATGGATTCTGGGCGCAAAGCACTGGTGTTTAGCCAGTTTACCTCCATGTTATCCATCGTGCGTCAGCGCTTAGATGCCAAGGGGATTGTTTATGAATATCTCGATGGCTCCACGACTGACCGCAAAGAACGCGTAGAACACTTTCAAAACGATCCCAATGTCCGCGTATTCTTGATCAGTCTAAAAGCTGGCGGTGTTGGCCTCAACCTAACGGCAGCCGACTACTGCTTCATCCTCGATCCATGGTGGAACCCGGCTAGTGAGGCGCAAGCCATCGACCGTGCCCATAGGATCGGTCAGGTGAATCACGTGTTTGCCTATAGGTTAATCGCACGTGGTACTGTGGAAGAGAAAATCCTCTCGCTGCAGGCTGCAAAGCGGCAACTAGTCGAGGGCATTATCGCGGACGATGGCAATGTCATGGCCGACATGACGGCCAAGGATCTCGACTTCCTGTTTAGTTAGCTTCTGTCGCTAAAGCGCCAGAATTTCCTAGATTAGGGGAAGATTTTCTCGCGGATCTCCCAGAAATGCTTCTTTTGCCTCGCGATAATGAACATGGGGAGGCGGTAGTGATTCTGGTATTCGATTGCGTCTTCGACGCTTCTTATGTCCAGCTTTGCCTCGGGAAGTCGCAGGTGCATCCGCAGGAAGTTATAGTCAAAGGCCCGCAAGTCGGAATTGTTGTTTAAATAGAAGAATTCCTTCAGATGATTGCCATCACAATCGTAGTAGCGAATCTCCAGATAATCATTTCCGCGCTTGTCTGCCCTCGCATTAAACTCCATAGAATCTGGCCGCATCACATGCGCATCTTTGAGAGACATGGCTTCGCGGAGTGACTTGTCCGGGTCGACCAAAACCTCCTGACAACCTGAGCATACGCGCGCGGCAATGTCATTTTCCGTATCGCACTTGCGGCAACGTTTGGATCTGAAGAAATATGAGCAGCGCTCCATCTCGGCTGTGTGGGGGTCTTCGAAAGCACCTTTACACTTGCGACCAAAATGCTCGACGACCGTACCCTCGTCATCGACCAGGCCCCAGAACTGATTGTCATGGCCGCATTGTGGGCACGCCACGGTCACGATCACCGCCTCATCCGAGGGCTTGTCCTCCTCAATCTCGGGTCGGAATAGGTCATGTCCCTGACCTGTGTAATCCAAGATGAGGCAGTCCTCTTTTCCCGGACTGAGTCTAAGGCCACGACCGATGATCTGCTGATAAAGACTGACCGATTCGGTAGGCCGGAGCACTGCGATGAGATCGACATGGGGTGCATCAAAACCAGTGGTTAGTACGGAGACATTAACTAGGTATTTAAGCCGGCGATCTTTAAAGCGCTGAATGATGGTGTCGCGGTCCGCCGACGCAGTATCACCCACGACCATGGCCGAACTCTCCTGAGGGAGGTAGCCAAGGATTTCTTCCGCGTGTCGCACTGAGCCAGTAAAGATCATGACTCCCTGGCGGTCTTCAGCCATGGCCACGATATTCTCGACAATTACCGGGGTGATGCGAGACTGGTCTTTGAGAATACCTTCGATATCGATCAGGGCGAAGGTGCCGTTCGGCCCAGACTTTTTAAGACTGGAAAAATCATAGCAAGCTACCGGCGAATCAATTTTAATCGGCTGAGTTAGGTAATTATTCTCGATCATTGAGGCGAGCGAGAGCTCGTATACACATTTTTTAAATAATCGGTCTTCTTCCGTGCGCATCATACCAGCAACATGAAACTGATAAATCCAGCCTAAGCCCATACGGTACGGAGTTGCAGTTAGACCGAGTATACAAAGCTGCGGATTGGCATTGCGCAGCATGCGAATGACGCTCGCGTATTGCGTGTCTTCTGCGATGGAAACGCGGTGGCACTCATCAATGATTAGCAAAGAGAAGCCAGCAAAAAAAGACTCGTTGGCCCGTGCCACGGATTGAATACTGCCAAAGATCACCTTTTCGGTCTTATCTTTGCGCTCTAAACCTGCCGAGTAAATGCCGGCAGCCAGGTCGTAGCTGACGTATTTACTGTAATTTTGCTCAACCAACTCTTTGACGTGAGCCAAAACCAGCACGCGCCCTTTAGCGATCCGTGCCAATTCTGCGATGACCAAACTCTTGCCCGCACCAGTGGGCAAGACGATCACTGCGGGGTGACGCTGCTTGCGGAAATGATTGATAGCAGAATCCACTGCCTCTTTTTGATAAGGGCGTAACTGGTACATACTTTATTCCGCGACGTCAGATGGTGGAGCCTGAGATCATTGAGTGTCAGAGGGCAATGCCCTCTTCCTTAGCTACTGTCGGCCACACCTGCAGCAAAGTCAAAAGACTTGCCACCATAATCGGGCCAAAAAACACGCCCATGATGCCAAACATTTTGAGCCCACCAAAAATGGCAACCAAGCTCACTAGCGGATGCATTTCTCCGCGTCCCCGGAGCACCCATGGCCTTACCACGTTATCCAGCACTCCGGTGATGGCCCCAAATACGATCAGGATTACTAAGGCCGTAATGTTCCCTTGTGCATACAGATAAATGAGTCCGGAAATCCAGACAGGAACGCTGCCCAGTAGCGGAATCCAAGCAAAGATGAATGTCGCTGCAGCCGCAAGCGCAGCTGCCGGAACTCCCGTAACTAAGTATGCGATACCCATGAGCAATGCCTGGGCTGCTGCCGCTGCCATGCTCGCCCAAACAACTGAAATTGCTGTATTTTTGAATGAGGCCGCGAGCTTTTCCCGGATCTGAGGGGCCAGAGGAATCAGCGACCCAATCCAGGACACGAGGCGCCCACCGTCCATCACGATAAAGAAGCAAGCCAGGGCCGCCAATGCCATCTGCATTAAATTATCAGGAATTCCCTTAGCCAACTCCACCATGAGCTTGGTTGCGGCGCCGCCCCACTGGTTGAGTAACTGGGTGATCATCTGCTTGAGCGCTTCAGGGCTTTCCACCACCAAAGATAGCGGCCACCACTGGCTAAGTCTGTCTAGCACCTGGTCCATGGACGATAAATGCAGCTGCGATATCGAGCCGCTAATCATGATGGCTTGCCTCACGACTAGCAGCGTGAACAGTCCCAATGGCAAAACCACCAGCAAGATCAGACCGAGGGTAGCGACGCCGGCGGCAAATTTCGGTGACATGGACCGCCGCAGCAATCGATATGCTGGTTGGGCTAAAAGGGCCATGAATGCCCCGGTCATGAGTGCCATCAAATAGGGCTGAATCAGCCAAATCGTCAGACTTAGGATGAGCCCTAAGGTCACCAGAAAAGTACCCAGTGAAGTTCGTGAGTGTCGCTCCAAAAGTCAAACCCCCAATTGTCCGCGAGTCAGTCAAAGCCGAAGCAAGATGATAGTGCAACTTACAACTTATTGTGAGGATTAGTCTCACAGGTCCGACTGAACATTGGGCTTTAAAACGATTTGTGACTCTTTTTGACTGCAGGTTGTCGTCGATCGACTACATATTTTGCCGATACGCGACGTGTCCAAGTCTTTTCGACACTTGGCCCATGGCTTGCAGTAGCTTCATTACTTGGTAGCAATGACAACTGGAAGACGACCTTATCTAATTAGGAGGTTTCTATGGTTACGGTTGGACAGATTCTGAGGGGTAAAAGTACGCAAGAAGTCTGCACGATCAGTCCTGAATCGACTGTGCTTGATGCCGTAACCATGTTTGCCAAGTATAATCTTGGAGCGCTTATAGTCACTGAATTTGAGCTTTTGCGTGGCGTGATCACTGAGCGGGACTACGCGCGTAAAATCATTCTGCTTGGCCGGTCGTCGGCAACTACCAAAGTCGGTGAGGTCATGTCGACGCATGTACTTTTCGTGACACCCGAGACTACCATGGAAGAGTGCATGGCAATTATGATAAATAAATTTATACGTCATCTTCCAGTGCTAGATGACCATCGGGTGATTGGTGTCATTTCGATTGGCGATGTAGTTAAAAGCTGTCTAGAAGAGCGGGAATTTGTGATTGACGAGTTGACGCGGTATATCACGGATAGCCCAGTAGTCATGCAGGCTAATGTTTTTGAGTATGAATACCAATTCAAGCAGAGTGCTGTGGCAGCAGCGCCTCACTAGAGGGCGTTGATTGCGAGCCTAGGGATGCCAGCTAGTTTGCTAACTGGGTGGTTGATGACGACTTATCGGTCGGCCGTGGCATTCTACACGGCCTCAGGTACGGCACTCTGCGCTGTGCTGGCTTTGGGAATATGGCAGCTGCTGCGGCAGACTGACTGACATTACAGAGCTGCTTACTGTCGACTATGAGTGGGCACTTCTTTGTACCCAGAGAACCCTTGCTTCACAGGATAGAATTAAGTATCCCTCCATTTGTGGGTTGCTTTTTGTCGCTCTAAAATTAAATGCTACCTCCGTCAGGCGGCCTCAAGGAGAGATCAATATGAAATTAGCAGCATGGTTCTTGGCAGCTTCGACTCTAGGCGTATCCGGTTGCGGATACCAGGCTCAGTCAATTTCCAGTTTGACTGATGAAGTAGCTTTGCTACCTCGGTTTCAAGCCGAGGGCAAAACCTACTTTTTGAGCACGGAGTGTTCACCGCATTCTCTGAGTGTAAACTTATCGTTGTTGCCAACCACATTAGAAGTCTCAGGCATCCAAAGCTATGGCCATTCCAATTACTACACATTGGACTATGCGAGTTTGGTGATTACAGCGCGTGCGACGCAATTTCAAGGTAGTGAGCCTATCTCCACCACTCGTGTCCTCAAAAAGTCGGATGACCTAGCTGGATTCAAAGTAGAGCTGCAAGCGGTAACAGCATTGGTGGATAAAGTGCGGAATGGCAATATTTGCTTCCACGCTAATCCAGAGCTTGCTGAAGTGGTAGACTACCTAAAGTCTCTCTGAGATCTTTAGACGAAAAAATGAGGCCCGCTCAGCGGGCCTTTTGTTTACTTCGTTAGACTTTGTTTGTCGTCGATGACTCCAGTTGACGCCATTTGGTCGTCAGCAGCCAGGTGAGATAATCAGTATCTAGGGGTTTTAGAGCAATTGTCTGACGCTGCTTATCTAAGTATCGCCGGAATAGATTTACTATACCTGGATCTGAGACAGTCATAATTAAATGCCCACTATATTTTTTCGCCTGCACGATCAGGTTTGATAGATCTTTCTGTGAATAGCCATCAAAATCAAAAATGAGCGGTATATCCCCACCGGTATTTTCGCGGAAAAACTTTGCCGGATCCGACACCCTGGTGACGTCAAATTTTGCCTTGGCGAATTGTGCTTGGTAAAATCCAATCTGATCTGGCTGCTTGCAAATGACTGATAATGGTCGAAGATTAGGGTCTTTGCGTTTGGCCGGTGCCGACTCTTTGAATTCACTATTTAGATAGTGCCTAATGATGTCAGTCACTGTGACCATTCCGACGACGTTTTCCAGTGTTGCGACGTTGCCACGCAGGACAGGGAAGTGGCGAATCTTCTTCTCGAAATGCAGTCTCACGACCGACTCATGTAAACGATCGATGTCGGCAAAGTAAACTTCGCGGGTTGCGATCAGGCCAACTTGGCGTTCGAATTTGTCTTCAACCTCGAGTGGAATCAACTTTCTGATGACGTCACGCTCGGTCAGTATGCCGACAATTTTTTCTTTGTCGTTATGCAGTAGTAAGCAGCTAATCTTCTTTTCGTTCATTAACTCGAGAGCGTCACTAACAGATGCTGATTCGTGCATGGCGATGACTGGTTTGGCGATGTGATAGCTAGGATTTGTGCGTGGCAATGCCTACCTCTCCGGTCGTGAGTTCAATGGGTCCAGTTGCTGACTCAAGAGCAAGCTCCAGAGAAAGCTATAGATATGATACTGGATTGTCCGAAGAACTCCCACCAATGGTCCGTTCCAAAGGGGCAGACAACCTCCTGATATAACTTTGAAAAAAGAGTAGATGTACCTTGCTTGGCGGGGGGCTGGGTGAAAATTTTAAGCCCCCAAAAACATTGCCATATTTTTCATTTTCTAAAGAATTCATGGACATTGCCGATTCACCAGGTGGCGCAAAGTAACTATCCTTAGGGACTGGTGGTTTGTGACCAAGGTTAGTTGCAGTTCTTGGATATTCGCGGCTTCCGGATCATGTATGGCTAATTGGGTTCAAACAACATTGCTGTGCCTCACGGCTTACGCTCTATCCACCTGTGCTCAAGGTGGTGGCAGCGGCATTATCGCGGGTTTGAAGTCGCAAAAAAAAGTCGTCGAAGTAAAACCCACCGATCCTGACCCCACTGGCTGGTCATTAGCAACCGCCCCGACGGCAGCTGAGATTGCAGCAAGTAAAGAGCTAATGGCCATGCTCGTGCAGAGTGGTTTTGAATCAGCGTCTTCGGCTGCGGCAGCAGGCCAGCTGCCGTCAGAGCATAAAGCTGGCTTAAAATTGGCGACAGCAACTGCAACTGAGACTTCAGATCTACCAGTACAGCAGATTAGTGCCGGTGCATTCGCTATGGATTGCTACTTAGGTAGCTCATTGCAGACTCGTGGTGGCCCTTTAACTTGGCCAGAGAGCACCGACGCAACGTCCGTATTCGCAAACTCGAAGAATTCGAAGACAAGCAATTTGTTTATGTACTTGGAGCCTTTTTTGGTGCAGTACCCGGAGCAAGCTCCCACTGTAAGTCTGACGCTCCTGGCGCCATTTCGCTTCAAGAGTATGGTTGAGGACATAGCCAAGGACAATCGCAGTCTGACCATTGCCGTCAATGACGCGATTCAAACGCAATACAGTAGTGACTTAGCGTTTGAATCGCATCGCTTTTGGGTAGCGAAGAACGCCATCACCGGCCAAACTAGTGCTGTCATGAATTGTTATCCGGAGGCAGGCGATGGCGCCAAAGGAGCGAGTGGCGTAGCAAATGGTACCTATGCCCGCGTGAAGTGGTCCGATAACCAGCAGATGAGTGGTCTTACTGTACTCGAAAGATTTCAGAGTAGCGGTAGTTTAAGTCGCACTTATATACCGCGCAAAAAAGGTGTGCTTGCACCAAACGCGGTCACAGTGGACACAAAATTTGGGGCATCCGGTTACCGTTTGACGATGTGGTCAGCGACCTCGTCTTCAGCGGCTGCGGTACCCAACACCGCTCACCTTCGGCAAAAGTCGTCTACGTATCTGGTAACCAGATCAGAGCAGATCGTCGACGGCAACGAGCATTTGTTAAGCGATCTCTCGCATACCGATCAATCGCGACCGGTCAATCCGGTCGTCGTTCAGTCCCACTTTGACGCAAGCGAAAATCCATTAGCGCATGTAGTCGCTACGGGGACGCTGCATAAAACTGGTATAGACACTGGGAGTGGTAGCAAATGGTACTCATCACTGACGTTTGCAGGTATCACTTACGACCTTGTTTATAATACCGAGCCATGTATCCCGGTTGCTGGGTCAGCGACGCTCAAGGTATTTGAAAGTGAGAATGGCAAAGAGCTGCGGGAACTAAAGATTAAATTCTCGAGCACGGCGTTAACAGCCAGCGGCGACAAACTTCGTCCAGAAATTGCCATCGAGGGCGACGATGATGCTGATCTAATGCAAGCCAAATGGATCAAGCTCTTGATGAACCGGCGATGCGAGCTTAAATGAATTTTCTCAGAGGCGGTCACAACATTGAGTTAGTGTCTCAGTTATGATTTAAATGCTCTCATCAGAAGTTTCCTGATTTCAATGACGGAAACGGTGACTAGGGCGCATGGACCAATCAGTAAAAAATCGGCCAGGTGTAGTGGCTGCAGCGCAAACATTTGTTGAGCGACCGGGATGTAATGTAGGCTGATTTGTATTAGTCCTGTAATCAAGACGATCGCTAGTATCCAGAGATTGCTGAACAGGCCGGCCTCCCAGAAAGTCCGCGTCGATGATCTGGCTCCGAAGGCTCTGACTAATTGACTGAAAACTATTTCGCTAAATAAAATGCTGCGAGCATAGTCAACATCGTGCTCTTTAAGCAGGTACCAGTATAGGCCAAGGGAAACGGCCGCTTCGAGGAGTCCCACCGCGATAATTTGCATCCATTCTGGACGCCCCAATAGGGGCTCGTTTTTTGACCGCGGTGGACGTGTCATGATGTTTGGTGACAATTTCTCTACGATCAATGTAAGTGCCGGTAGTGCATCCGTGACTAAATTGATCCACAGTAGGTGCGGAGCCAGCAGGGGCAGTGGCAGCGAGAGAATGATAGCTCCCAGCACTACGGCGATCTCGGCCAAATTACCGGTCAAAAGGTAACTGATCGATCGTCTTATGTTTTCAAAAATCCCTCGTCCCTCGCGTACGGCGGCGACAATGGTGGCAAAATTGTCATCTGCGAGAATAAGGTCGGAGGCTTGGCGGGTCACTTCGGTGCCGCTTCGACCCATAGCGATGCCGATATGTGCTTCTCTGAGAGCGGGTGCGTCGTTGACGCCGTCACCTGTCATGGCCACGATATGGCCTTCGCTTTTCCACTTGCGAACTAACTTGAGCTTGTCCTCGGGTGTTGCGCGTGCATGCACTCGGGAGTCGACGGCTTCGCCTTCGAGTAATAGTCCGAGTTCGCGAGCGATGGCGGCGGCAGTGTGCGGATGATCTCCGGTGATCATCACCGGAATAATTCCTGCACGCCGTGCCTCTCTGATGGAATCAGCTGCCTCTATTCGCGGTGGATCAGCGATACCGAGGAGGCCCAAAAACTGTAAATTTCTCTCACCGGGTCCATGACCTATAGCAACTGCCAGTACCCGAAGGCCACGTGCCGACATGTCTGTTGCTGCCTTTGTCGCGTCCTGAAGATGTGCGTAAGAAAGGTTCGAAAGAGCAAAAATCGTCTCTGATGCACCTTTTACGTAATTAACTGAGTCTTGCCTAAGTACCGACATACGGCGGCGCTCGGCATCAAATGGCTCTGAAGATGTCCTTGGGTTTGCGCTTTCGATCGTCTCTTTGCTTATTCCTCTTTCGAGTGCAGCAATCAAAATGGCGATTTCGGTAGGGTCGCCGGTACCACTGTTACCCTGCAGATCAAGTTCTGCATCACAACAGGAAGCCGCAGCGCGCAAGATCTCGGTAGGGTCTTCGCCCCAGATGTCTCTGACTCGCATTTGTCCTGTGGTCAGTGTTCCGGTTTTGTCTGTGCAGATGACGGAGACGCTGCCGAGGGTTTCTACGCTGGGTAGTTTTCTGATCAGGGCATTGCGCGCGGCTAATCGCTGCACTCCCAGGGCCAGTGCGACGGTGACAATTGCTGGCATGCCCTCCGGTACTGCAGCGACTGCGAGTGAGACAGAAAACACCAAAATATCCAGCCAGGATCGCCCTTGAGCGATACCGATGATAGCTACGACGGTGACCACTGCTAGACAAATTAAAAGTAACGATCTCCCCACGTTTGCTAACTGGACTTGCAGCGGCGTGGGTCCTGATTCGGCAGTGGAAATTAGTTTAGCGATGCGCCCGAGCTCTGTCCTCATGCCGGTTGCTGTGGCTTTGACTAAAGCTGTGCCAGTGACCACCGCGGTTCCCATAAATACCAAACTGTCACGTTCGTTTGGTGGTTGAGTGGCGGTTGGATTGGGCAGCGCTTTTCTGGCGGGGCGGCTCTCGCCAGTTAAAATGGCTTCGTTCACCTGTAAGTGAGACGATTCTACAATCTCTGAGTCAGCAGCTACGATGTCACCAGCTTCTAGCAGTAGGATTTCGCCAGGAACTACGTCGCGAGCAGGAATGATTAACTGGCGCCCATCTCGGATGACTTTTGCTCTGGGAGCAGTGATTTCTTGAAGCGCCAAGATTGCAGTTTCAGCGCGGTACTCCTGAAAGAAACCAATCAAGGCATTTAGCGCTAAGATCGCTCCTATCGCAGCAGATTCAACGACCTCGCCTAATGCGGCAGACAGTGCGCAAGCAAAGATGAGTATGACGACTAGCGGGCTTTTGAACTGTTCAAAGAGTAGCTGCCAGGGAGATCGTGTCTTGCTTTGTTCGATCTCGTTGCGGCCGTGCTGAGCGAGGAGATTTGCTGCCGCTTCGCTGCTCAGTCCTGAGTAAGGTTTTTGGGTGATAGGCTCCACTGGCGGTGCTCCATTGCGTGGAACTCACATGTCTGGGTCCCACGTAGGCGACCGTATCACCCAGGAGCCATAAGGTAAATTGAGTCATTGGGGCGGGGCTTGGGCATTGCGATGTGTTTAACGCCCACCGACAATGATCTCGTTTCTACAGGGCGCTTTAGTTAGGGCGAGAAGTACTGTATACTTTTGCTGTTTTCATGGTCTTATTTGGCGGCTAGGCAATTATTTGCCTTGCTAGGAGATAGCTTATTAAAACATCGCAGACCAAAGTTATTGAGATCGTGGCGGGACCAAATGGGAGCGGAAAATCGACATTCGCCGAGTCCTATTTTCTCAGGACGAAGCACAAATCAGTTTTTTTGAACCCAGACTTGATTGCCTCTGGTATTGCGCCTGGTGATTTTGAGAAGGCCGCTTTCCAGGCAGGGCGCATCTTGATATCCGAGGTGAAAAGTCGAATCGCTCGAGGTGAGAGCTTCGGTTTTGAATCGACATTATCCGGTAAGTCGTGGCTACCGACACTTGTGGAGGCGAAGAGGCAAGGTTACGAAACTACTATTTATTTTTTATACTTAGACGATGTGGCAAAAAACCTGAAGCGGATTCGTGAACGCGTGAAACTTGGTGGCCATGATATTCCTAGTGATGCAGTGCGCCGCCGCTATCCTCGTTGTTTCAGAAACTTTTGGTATGTGTATCGGCCTGTAGCCGTTGATTGGTACATGTTTGACAATTCATCAGCGTCTCCAGTACTGACGATGAGTAAACATGAATTCGATCAGCTCCCAGAGCGGCTTCAAACCGAGTTTGTTACTAACCTCATCCACGAGGAAGCACTATGAGTCCGGAAGAAAGAGAGAAGATTCTTGCGGACATCCAACTGGCTTTGAAAAATTTTCCAAAGGTCATCCAACAAAAAAAGCGAGCGCATCGTCATAAAGAGCGGATCATGAAGCCGTTCATGAAGCTGGCTCGACAACTAGAGAGGATAATTGCCGAGCAATCCTCCTCATCGGGAGAGGGCGAGTCCGTTGACGGCCTTGACAAGCTTCTTGCCCCCGTTGGTGGTGGAGAAATTCATGCGTGGCGCGTTTGTCCAATAGGGTCTCATTTTGTAAAGGCGCACGTTCGCAAACTGGGGGGGGGCAAGACCACTGCCGTTAAGGCCTATTGCCAGAAAAATAGGGCTAGGCTTGACGTGCTAAATGCTGCCGAGATTATAGAAATTTCTCGGATTCATTTGGGTGCGATTGATGCCCTGCCATGCCCTAAAATGTATGAGTTCGATAGTCGCCAAAATGTTGATTCGTATATCGCTGGATGGGTCAAATACTGGAATGATGTGATGAAGCCGCGTATTGCGCTTACGCCGAACGTGGTGAAGGCTCTGATTGCGTCGGAGTCCTCGTTCAACAATCTTAAATCTCGGCCGGCCGGCAAAGGTGAAGGTAAGGTTTACGGCTTGATGCAGGTAACTGACGGGACACTGCGAGTGCTCCGAAGTCGCAATATTGAGGTGAAAGATCACCTAGTTGATGTCAACGGCGAAGACCTTATGGAGCCGACCGTCAATATTTGCGTTGGGATTCGCTGGTTGTTTCACAAAAGGAAACTTGCTGAAGCGAAGCTAGGTGGTGATGTGTCTTGGGATGAAACGGTCATATTTTACAAGGGTTATCGCAATAAACCAGCGGACGAACTAGCAAGAAAAATGCTGCCATTCCGCACGTTCATGGAAAAATTAGAAAAATGTCAGTAGCACATTTGCTGCTAAGTTTATTAGCTACAAACCTATTCGCACAGGATGCTCCCATCTCGGGTGATGATGTCTTCTTGACGCCTACATTTGGTGTCCTGGATGAACGAGATCTAGCGTATGGCCGCAAAGATATAGCGCGGCACTACGGTAAGGACTTTCGCGACAATGGAGCAACTGCTTGGCAATGTTTTGATACCCGCAAAATTCGCATTTATTGCACCTCGGTTGAGGATTCGGAATCTGAATCTGAATCTGAATCTGAATCTGAATCTGAAGGATCCGATCCAGAATTAAAGGTAGAGGTTGGTCGATACTCAGACACTTACATGTACAGACGAGGTTACGGAGAGTCTTACTGCCGAGACCAGATGTGGATACTGCGCAAAATTTTAAAAAATACACCCATAGCCTGCATCGCAGGGAGTTTTGTTAGCCAGGAGCGCCAAGCGGAAAAAGTAGGGCGATTGTGGGTATTCTCGCGACTTAAATCACCTCGTGGCGACTACTGTGTATTCCCTGAGGATGAATGGGGCTGTCATTCCTCCTGGTGAGAACAATGCTGCGCTAGCAGGGCGTAAGCAACGTGGCCTGGCGCTGAGGCCGGGCCGATTGGTGCTGAAAAAGAAAAACCCCAGATTTTGGAAAATCTAGGGTTCGACTATTTTTTGTTATGGTGGAGGATAGGAGATTCGAACTCCTGACCCCTAGAATGCAAATCTAGTGCTCTACCAACTGAGCTAATCCCCCGTAACAGCGACCAACTATGCCTAATCGAAATCAGGAGCGCAAGTCAGAATTTCTCATCCTGGAAATTTATCCACACTAGCTCGATGACGAGCACATCGCTGACGGCCTCGCCGAGCTGAACCCTGCGTAAGCAGGTCTCTCTGCACGTGATGTTATGCGCCGCACTTAAATCCAGGAATTCATCCATGTATTTTCGTCCTGGGTCTGCCAACATGGCGACGCCATCTGGAGCCAAGAGGTGGGCCACTGCTGCCGCCAGAAAGCCTGGCTGCCAAGCTTCGTAAAGCAGATCACTCCCCATGAGCAAATCGACCTGCTGCTTTAGCCCTAAGGTTGAGGTCTCATTTAAGTCGCGCCAATCGAGGGACTGATAATGAATCGGTTGCAGGCTGTTGTTGGCCGCATTGCGGTCGAGGAATTGCGACACCAGTGGGTGGCGATCGGTGGCGATGACCCGTGTCACTCCTCGCTTAGCGGCAACTATGCTTGGCAGGCCGAGACCGCAGCCGAGTTCAAGGGTCGTGATTGGCGAGTTGCCAGCGTCGAGAAATTGTTGAACGTGTTCGGCAAGGCCCACCGCTGACGGCCAGACGACACCAAAATGTGGGGTTAGCTCAGCGGCGTTGCCTGCTGCTATTGCTCGCCCCTCGTGAGGGAGGGCTTTGAAGCTCTGCTGGAATGCCTCTTCCATGTCCTCAAGGCAGTTCAGTGCAAATGTCGTGTCACCAACGCGAACTGTGCGGTTTCCACGTGACAGGTGAGCGTCGAGGCCATGCCATAATGCGGAAGGCGCAGATTTTGACATCGGCTTAGACGCGGAGCTCTTTCGTGCAACTGATTGCGACATGCGGTTGTCCAGTGCTGCGGCGGTGATTTAACTTTTATGTTACCAAGTGCCTTGACCGCTGGACAGCTTCACACGGGTGCCGGGGCCCGAGCCGTGACGGCCTCTGTAAGCGGCTGATATAAGTAATTTAAGTCTAGTCTCTCGCGGTGGTCTGCAAGCGGTTGCTCTGCTGGTTACCGCATGTTAGAAGCGAACTATGATGGAAACAGTAAATATTCCAGGGCCAGCAATGCGCGATAACAAGGCACTGCTTTGGTTTTATTTAGGGCCACTCATGGGGGGGCTTAGTGCTGCCTTAGTGATGGCTGCGGCGCTTGGCGTGGTTAGTGCGCTAGTGGCGGCCTTAGTTGGTCCCTGTGTCCAGGTTATCACCGCTCCGCGCGACGAACATATGCAATTTGTCGCATTATTTGGTGAGTGGTTGGGGCCGATCATCACGCGTTTTTATGGCGAGTCCGGCATTAGTGCGGGGGATCTGCTTAAGCAGCTTCCGTGGCTACTTGTGGTGCTGGCCTTAAGTAAGAGTGTCCTTGGCTTAGCCCAGTGGTTTCTGTGGGAGCGCGCGGGGGAAATTATCTCACTGCGATTGCGGGATGATTTGGCGGGTAGCTACATAGGGCTGGCACCCAGGTATCGCCGCGATCAAACTGGTCGGTCTATGGAAGAGCAGCTGTCCAGCGGCATCACCACGGACGTTAAACTCATGCGCGAATACCTCGTGCATTTTTATGGTGGCCTGCCGCGTGAAGCCTTTCAGGTGGTGTTTTTGGCTGTCATGTTGGTGATGCTCTCACCGAAGCTAACTGCGATTTTCCTTCTTGGCGTTGCGCCTGCGGCTGCGGTGGGCTCACGGATCGGCCGCGTACTCAGGCGGCGTGCCGCGAAAGCCCTTGCAGATTATTCTCAGCTAACCGAGTGGTTGCAGCAGCGTTTGATGGGTATCGAGACTATTAAGCACTACAGAACGGAAGGGGTCGAGATCGCCAAGATGGAGTCTCTGACCACCGGCCTTTACGAGCGATTTTTGCGTGCAGCGCGGGTAAAGGCGCGAACCTCACCTTTACTTGAGGCATTCGCCGTGGTCGCCATGGTTGTGGTCTTGATCATTGCTTTGCGGGATATCAATGCGGGCCGATCGACTGGGGCTATCGAGCTGTCCTTCTTTTCTACCCTGGGGCTTTTGTCGCAGGCAGGTGCCAAGCTGGGGCGATATTTAAATGCCAACCGTGAGGGCGCAGCTGCTGTCGATCGTTTGCGGTCTTTGCTTGGATTCTTGCAGGCCCATGCCCAAGCTGAGGTAGCCTCAGCGCCACGGGTGTTGGCGCCGCAATCACGGATCATTTGTGAGCAGTTGACGGCAACCTACCCTGGGGCTGACAAGCCGGCTCTAAAAAATCTTTCCTTTAGCTTCGAGGCGGGGCGTATCTATTGCCTAGCTGGTCCTTCGGGTGCCGGTAAATCGACTCTATTTAATATTTTGCTGGGCTTGGTGACGCCTATTGGTGGGACGCTGCGCTTTGAGTCCGCGCAGCCAGTCATTGGTGCTGGTTTGGCGTATATGCCTCAGAAAGTGATTTTGCTGCCAGACTCCATTGCGGCGAATGTTGCTTACCCCGAGGCTGCAGATATAGCGCGCGTCGAGGCTGCGCTGGCGCGCGTCGGCTTGACGGAGCTGGTTGCTGGGTTGCCGGGCGGGGTCCAGACGCACGTGGGTGAGGGTGGCGTCGGCGTCTCGGGTGGGCAGGCCCAGCGCCTGTTACTCGCTAGGCTTTGGTATCAGCATCAGCCCTTTGTGTTGATTGACGAGGGTACGTCTGCACTCGATCCAGAGATCGAAAGAATCATCTACGGTCTGCTACGGCAGTTGGCGGATGATGGTGCGGTCGTGGTCAC
Source organism: Pseudomonadota bacterium (assembly GCA_026390435.1). GTDB lineage: Bacteria > Bdellovibrionota_B > Oligoflexia > Oligoflexales > CAIYRB01 > CAIYRB01. The sequence goes on along the minus strand of JAPLFY010000028.1, from coordinate 27,481 downwards.
CATTGCGCATCGGCTTGCCGCCGCGGAGATTGCGGATGTGTTGCTGCTCCTGAATCACGGGGAGTTGGTGACATCAGGTGCGCCGCGTGACGTGATCGCGTCCGAGGCCTATCGGGGTATTCTGGGCTAGGTGCTAGGGTTGGTCGGGTGGCAACTTAGAATCTAGCTAAAGTTAGTCCGCCCTCAATCGACTTAAGCCTGTGGGTTACGCGATCGATGGTTGGGCGTAGCACCAGTCCGTGGGCGGGAAGTAGTCCCTCGGATGCCAGGGTCCCGTTGTAGGTACCGGGCCCGTCGCCGGCCAGTAACGGGGAAAGGACCACGTAGGAGCCAAGAGCCGAGCCGCCGATAAAGCCCAGGGATGCTCCGACAGCCACAAAGCGCAGATTTTCCGCGGGGTTGCTTGTGAAGGCTAAAAATGCCGTACCGAGAGCGGCACCAAATGCCGTGCAGTAGCCAGCCGTGACGAAGAGGTCTTGAAACCGCTCTTCTGTGCCCATCTGACTGCTACTCATGGACGCTGCCTGGGCTGGAGCCGTGTTTAGCGCGGCACCAATCAGAGACAGGGTGAGCAGAGCGGAGCGGAGGCCCGTCCGGGTTGACTTCATCAGAAGCGGCATAAGTCTTCCTTCGTCTAATAATTGATTATAACTATTTTAATCTTAGGTATGGTGTTGCAGCAATGGTCAATTCCTCGCTGTTGACAAGGCGAGGCTTTTGAACTATCAGGTTCCTCATAACCAATTGGTGAGGACCCGAAAAAAGGCCACCATTGCTGCGGCCGCCAGAGTTTGTCTCAAATTCTTAGATCTGGCACTCAAGGCGGTAGTCCTACGACCCGGTTAAGGCACTAATCTCAACACACTAAATCTTACCCACCGACCCAATTAGCGAGAAGAGCTATGTCCGACGCGACGACGACCAAGGCGAAAAGAGCAGTCAAGCCTGCTGCCCCCCAAGCAAACTTAGTGTCGCAGCAGAATTTTGTGGAACCGCCGTTACCGGAAACAAACGACGACGTCCCGACCATTAATCTGACGGAACTAAAAGAAGAGCGCATCGCTGATCTGAACAAGATGGCGAAGGACCTCGGCATCGAGGGCGCGCCCAACATGCGTAAGCAAGAGCTCATCTTTGCGCTGTTGCAGGGCCAGGCGGAGCGCGGTGGTGTCATCTACGGCGAAGGCGTTTTAGAGACACTGCCCGATGGTTTTGGCTTCTTGCGCGCGCCGGACTATAACTACCTGCCGGGCCCAGATGATATTTACGTCTCCCCGTCTCAGATTCGCCGCTTCAATCTACGCACTGGTGACACAGTCTCCGGTCAGATTCGGCCTCCTAAAGACAGCGAACGTTACTTCGCTCTGCTGAAAGTTGAGAACGTCAATGGATCGGCGCCAGATCCTGATTTCGAAAAGATCATTTTCGACAATTTGACGCCGCTATATCCGATGGAAAAATTCAAGATGGAGTGGAATCCAAAGAATCTCTCCACTCGCATTTTGGACCTGCTTTGCCCGATCGGTAAAGGCCAAAGGTCGCTGATTGTGGCGCCTCCTCGCACCGGTAAAACCGTGCTGTTGCAAGATATCGCCTCAGCATTGGCGAAGAATCATCCGGACGTCGTCCTGATCGTTCTCCTGATCGACGAGCGTCCTGAAGAAGTGACCGACATGGAACGCTCGGTGCGCGGTGAGGTCATCAGTTCGACATTTGACGAGCCGGCTCAGCGTCACGTTCAGGTGGCTGAGATGGTCATCGAAAAAGCAAAACGCTTGGTCGAACATAAGAAGGACGTGGTCATTCTACTTGATTCGATCACCCGCTTGGCTCGCGCTTACAACAGCGTAGTGCCGCCGTCGGGTAAGATTCTTTCCGGTGGTGTAGACTCAAACGCTTTGCACAAGCCTAAGCGCTTCTTTGGTGCCGCCCGTAATATCGAAGAGGGTGGATCGCTGACGATCATCGCGACCGCCTTGGTCGATACCGGATCGCGGATGGACGAGGTCATCTTTGAAGAATTCAAAGGTACCGGCAACATGGAGATCCATCTCGACCGTAAGCTTTCGGAAAAACGGACCTTCCCAGCGATGGACCTGAACAAATCAGGGACCCGTAAAGAAGATCTGCTCTTGCCAAAAGACGTTCTAAACCGTATGTGGATCCTGCGGAAATTGCTGCAGCCACTAAACCCGGTTGATGCGATGGAGTTCCTCTTGGACAAGATTGACAAGTCCAAGACCAACACGGAATTCCTCGACTCGATGAACGGCTAACAGTGTCAGTAGATTTCGTAGTTAATAATCGTAAAGATCACAGTTAGTTGATCTTAGAGATGGCGTGAAGAGAAAGGTAAGTTTGTCATGAGAGAAGGCATCCATCCTGATTACAGTGAAGCAAAAGTGTCGTGTGCCTGCGGCCACACCTTCACTACCAAGTCGACCCGTAGCGCGATTCGCCTCGAGATTTGCAGCTCGTGTCATCCGTTTTTCACTGGCAAAGTGAAGCTGATTGACACCGCTGGCCGGATCGAGAAGTTCCAGAAAAGATACGGTAAGAAGTGAAGCTAGTCGGCGGTCTTGCCGCCGGCCACGGCGACTATGTTCGATAATCTCGACGGCGTAGAGCGCCGATTTAACGGTTTAGAAGACGCGCTCGCATCGGGCACGCTCAAGGGCGCCGAGATGACTCGGCTGACCAAGGAGCGGGCCTCGCTTGAAGAGCTGGTGGTCGTATTTCGCCAATTTAAGAAACTTAAACTGGAAAGAGACGAAGCCAAGGCTTTGATAGCGGCAGAGCGTGATTCTGACATGTTGGCGATGGCCAAAGAAGAGCTGGCCACCCTCGAAGCCGAGATTGGTGCGACGGAGAAGCGCCTTATCGTACTGACCCTGCCGAAAGATCCTAACGATGACAAAAATGTCATTTTAGAGATCCGTGCCGGTACCGGTGGTGATGAGGCGTCGTTGTTTGCTGCCGACTTGTACCGCATGTACACGCGCTACGCGGATCGTCAGCGCTGGCGCACGGAAGTGCTGAGCTCGACGGCGTCATCGGCCGGCGGATTCAAAGAAATTATCTGTCTTATTGAGGGCCAGGCGGTCTTCAGTCGACTGAAATTTGAGATGGGCGTGCATCGGGTGCAGCGAGTCCCTGCGACCGAAAATCAAGGCCGTATCCACACCAGTGCATGTACCGTGGCTATTTTGCCCGAAGCCGACGATGTTGAGGTCGACCTAAATCCTGCTGATGTCGAGATGACCGTCTGTAGGTCTTCGGGTGCGGGTGGTCAGCACGTCAACACGACCGACTCGGCCGTCCGTTTGGTGCACAAACCGTCCGGGCTGGTGGTTGAGTGCCAGGATGAACGCTCCCAGCATAAAAACCGCGACAAGGCGATGAAGATCCTCAAGGCTAGGTTGCTGGAAAAAGCTATCAACGATCAGCAACAAGAAATTAGCGCCAATCGTCGCAGCCAAGTCGGCTCAGGGGATCGCAGCGAGCGCATCCGGACCTATAATTTTCCGCAAGGTCGTTTGACTGATCATCGCATTAATTTGACGCTCTACAGACTCGACTCCATTATGGAGGGCGAAATCGGTGAGGTGCTTGAAGCGCTTGGCACGCATCACCAAACCGAGCTGTTGCAGCAGGAGATCGCGGTTAATAAATGAGTTCCGAGGGTGCTAGCGATAGCCTGTGGACTATTGGCCGCGTATTGACGTGGTCGACTACGTATTTGCGTGATCGAGGTCAGACGGATTCACCGCGACTGGATGCTGAAGTGCTGCTGGCGCACAGCTTAAAGATGACGCGCATTCAATTATATACTGAATTTGATAAGCCGCTGAATGCAGTTGAGCGCGAGCCTTTCAAGGCCAGCTTGAAGCGTCGCTGTCAGGGTGAGCCGGTCGCGTACATCACGGGAACCAAGGAATTTATGGGGTTTTCGTTCGCGGTTGGTCCCGAGGTGCTGATCCCACGTCCCGACACTGAGGTGTTGGTTGAGTCGGCTTTGAATGCGGTAAAGCGCCTAGAAAAACCGCGGATCTTAGATGTCGGAACGGGCAGCGGTTGCATCGCGTTATCCCTGGCCTTGAAGTGTCCATCTGCCGAGGTAGTTGCTTGGGACATTGACGATGCTGCATTAAACCTAGCGCGCGCTAACGCAAAAGCGCTGGGCGCAAACGTCAGTTTTGCCTGTTGTGACGCTCTCGCCGAAGATAGCTGGACGGCGGGTCATCCCCCTGCTCAAACTACTCAAACTTCTCAATTCGATCTGATCGTCTCAAATCCTCCCTACATCAGTCCCGACGAGAGGCCCTCCCTGTCGACTTCGGTGATTGATTTTGAGCCTTCGAAAGCGCTGTTTGCTGCTCCCGATGGGCTGCTCTTTTATCGGGCTCTGGCTCGCTTAGCGCCTAAGCTGCTTAAGCCGAACGGTCTGCTCATGGTTGAGATTGGAAGTAGTCAGGCCGAAGCTGTCGCTAAAATTTTGACTGCAGCTGGTTGGTCGAACTGTGTTTGCAGCAAAGATTGGGAACGTCGAGATCGAGTGATTCAAGCGGAGTGGGTGCCATGAATAATCAACGCCTTGATTGGTCGAGCCTACGTCGTTTGCTCTGGTTTGGCCTAGCTATCTCTGGGACCCTGTTGGTGGCTGGAACCATCTACGGAGCGCTATTAGTTCCGATCTTGGTGAGTAGCTTTATCACCTATCTGCTTTTGCCCTTGGTGGACCGGTTGGAGCGATTGCGGGTACCGCGTGGTTTGGCGGCCTTCACCATTATTGTCGGATCCACTGCGATTGTGGTCTTTGGTGTCGTTCGCTTGGCACCGGTTTTATATCAACAGATGTTAATGATTGGCCACCTGCTGCCAACGGCAGCCAAAGAAGTGCAGAATCATTGGCTGCCACTCGTCGCCGATTACGCCTCCGATCTTGGTCTGTTGAACGCATCTGAGTTTAGTGAAACATTTGGTCTGAGTAATTTAGTTAGCCATATCACCCAGCATTTGCAGGCTAACTTGGCTGGGATTTGGAAGACGGGTAGCTCGGTCGCCGGTGGTCTACTCTATCTAATTCTCATCCCGCTGCTTAATTTCTTCATGCTGAAAGACTACCCATTGCTCGCTAGGGTGCTCAGCTCGGAAGTGCCGCGCGACCTAGTTGTGCCTGTGCACAGACTGTTATCGACGATGAATCGCACGTTCCGCAGTGTGCTCAAAGGTCAGGTTATTGTCGCGGGAATACTTGGCATTCTTTACATCATTGGCTTCAGCATCGTAGGGCTTCAGTCGGCGCTGCTGATTGGCTTTGTCGCGGGCGTTTGCCGAGTGATTCCATATCTCGATGTCATCGTTGGCGGTACTTTGAGCGCTATTGTGTTGCTGTCAAACTTTACTGGCTGGGGACAGGCTCTGGGAGTGATCCTAGTGATTGCTGTCGTTCAGGCGGTCGATGGCGCTTTTGTCACGCCGCGCGTGCTGGGTGAACGGGTGGGAATCCATCCGGTCGTCTTGATTCTTTCGGTTTTAGCCTTTGGCGATTGGTTTGGTTTCTGGGGCGTCCTCATGGCTATTCCGGTGGCCGCTATGGTTAAAGTTCTTATCGTCGCCATTGATCCCTACTACCGCGCATCGCGGGCTTATTTGGGCCGAGGCAATAGCTAGTGAGTACTGCATCAAAGGGTCCCGGCCGCTTAACTATGGCTGCCACTCATGTGGGTGATGTTGCGGATATTCCGGCGCGTAGTTTGGATGCGTTGCGCCATGCTGACCTTCTTATTTTTGAAGAAGATAGGCCTGCGCGCAGCTTTCTCAAGGCTGCCGGTGTTCACCGCGACTATCTACGTTATTCCGAGCATGACCAGAAATACACACTCTCCGAGTGTGAGGCTGCGCTAAAGAAGGGGCAGTGGGTTGCTTATATGAGTGACCAAGGCACCCCAGGACTCGCGGATCCTGGTCGTGATTTAGTTGCTATGGCATACCGCCTGGGAGCCACGGTACAAGTGATTCCTGGGCCGAGCTCGATGACGGCGGCGATCGCTGCGTGTCCATTTGATTGCTGGGCATTTCATTATCTAGGGTTTTTGCCGCAGGAGCCTGGGCGACGCCTGGCGGCACTGCGGGCAGCGGCCTCGCTAACGCGACCTCTGGTCATCATGGATACCCCGTACCGACTTAAGCACTTGTTAGGGAGTTGTCAGCAGGCATTTGGCGCCAGCCGGCGTGGCTTTCTCGCGATCGACATCACGGGTCCTGCCGAGGCTTTTTGGGTTGGTGACCTAGGTGATTTAACGCGCCGTGCTGAGGGGCTTGGATCTAAACTTAATTTTGTTTTGATTGTTGATGGAGCTTGACTTAATCAGCATTTTAATGACTAAATTCAAAGGAATAGACGCACCTTTTTGCCTATGATAGCTATGTGGCTCACTCACAGAGGCGCTACGGACTAATCCAACGGACTAATCCTGATGACTGACAAGCGGCTTCCGGAACTAGCGAAATCACTTAAGCGCGAATTGCTGCCCAATCACGTTGCTATTATTATGGACGGGAATGGACGCTGGGCTAAGGCGCGCGGTCGTCCGCGGGTTTATGGCCATCGCTGCGGTGCTGATAGTGTGCGTGCTGTGGTCGAAGGTGCCGACCAACTAGGTATCAAAGTGCTGTCTTTGTATGCCTTTAGTGAGGAAAATTGGGGCCGCCCCTCGCATGAGGTGCTGGCGATCATGACTTTGCTGAATACCTACCTGCTTAAAGAGCGGGAAGAGTTGAAGGCGAACAACGTCCAGCTGCGAGTCATGGGCCGTCTGGAGCGACTGCCGGAGCGCACGCGTAAGCTGGTGCGTGAGACGCAAGAGTTTCTGCAAGACTGCAGTGGCCTTGTTCTTAACATCGCTCTTAGCTACGGCGGTCGCAACGAGATCGTTGACGCCTGTCGGAGTGTCGCGCGTCGGGTACAGAGCGGCGAGATTGCGCTGCAAGATATCAACGCGGATATTTTTGCTAGTGCCTTGTACAACTGTGATCTACCGCCGCCAGATTTATTGATTCGCACAAGTGGTGAGCAGCGCCTGTCGAATTTCATGCTTTGGCAAATGGCATACACTGAGTTTTATTTTACCGATATTCACTGGCCGGATTTCCGCAAAGAGCAGCTTGTGCAGGCGCTTTATGATTATGCGCGCAGGCAGCGCCGCTTTGGCGTTCTTGCTGACGACAGCGAGGCACTAGTCGGCCGTGAAGTAGTTGGTGAGGATGGAACATTGATGTTTGAGCGTCACGACTAATGATGGCACCTTCTCTTCGCACGCAGCAGTGGAGTAATTTGCGCAAGCGGGTTCTGGCGGCGGCAATACTGTTGCCGTTCACATTGCTGAGTTTTATTTTTGGTCCGGCCTGGTTTGTAGTCACCGTACTGATGCTTGCTTGCACTTTGTCGGTAAGCGAGATGGCTATGATGGTGCTGCCGGCGCTCGAACGTAAACTAGCCGCAAATCCAGCACCCCAAGTCGATCCCATGACTGGGCGCAGGCTACCGCATGTCTATGTGTTTCCGGCAATCACGGTACTCCTTGGCTGGGGTGTATTGCTGGCCTCGGCGATTGGTGCCCCCGAAGTTGCCGTCGGCTGGGTAGTGTTGACAGCCATGATGTCACTACTTCTGGGTATTTTTTCGTCTAAAGACATCGACGTGTCAGCGGGTCGTGCTTTTGGGATTCTTATCTCATTGTGCTATGGCGCCCTCCCTTGGGTAGTGTTCTGGTTCCTTTACCGGGCCGCGCCGAACGCTCGCTATCCACTTTTGGTCATGACGGTGACGTGGTCTGGTGACACAGGTGCTTATTTTGGTGGCCGTTTTTACGGTGGCAAGATTTTCGGCGATCGGAAATTGGCTCCGGTGATTTCGCCAAAGAAGACCTGGGAAGGCGCGATTGCTGGAGTTTTAGCTAGTGTTATCGGGGCCTTAGTTCTTAATCTCCTGTTTTTTAATGAACTGGGCAACACCGGCTTTATGATCCGTCTGGCATGTGTGGGCGGTGTGGCGGCGCAGCTTGGGGATTTGGTGGAATCGACCTTTAAGCGCTTCTCAGGAGTCAAAGACTCCGGGGTATTAATACCCGGTCACGGTGGATTCTTGGACCGCGTCGACGGCATTCTCTTTGCGGCGCCTGTCATTTGGGCTATTCTCTATTACTTTAGATGAGTTCCGATCGCTCTGCCCGCATTAGACGGCCAGAGCATGACAGGAAGGGCTGTGAGCCAATTTTTTTCGCATCCGATTCCGGCGGTCGTGATCCTTCTCGGCCTTTTGGTGTTAATTCACGAATTAGGCCATTACCTAGTGGGGCGTTGGTGTGGGATCGCCGTCGAGACCTTTTCGATTGGTTTTGGTCCCCGAATCCTGGGCTTTCGCCGAGGTGGGACCGATTATCAAATCAGTTGGATTCCACTTGGGGGCTTTGTCAAGTTTGCCGGAGCTCATCCGAGTGAAGATGTCCCTGCCGGACTTAAGGGCATCGGCTTTTTACAGGCTTCATTGCCAAAGCGAGCTGCGACCATAGTTGCGGGGCCGGCGGCCAACTTCTTGTTAGCGGTAGTCGTCTATGCGATTTTGGTAACGAGTGGCATCCCGCATCCTCCGGCGCTTATTGGCGAGGTCATTGAGGGAAGTGCTGCGGCGAGGGCTGGGCTCCATTACGGAGACCGCATCGTTCAGATTGCCGACCGTAAGGTTGAGACCTGGCGTGATATCGAGGAGACGATCTCGGCAGCACCGGGTAAGCCGCTAGCAGTTACTGTCGTGCGGGCAGATAATCAGAGCCTCAAACTGGAGCTGACCCCTGAAGCGGTAAACATGGTGGATATGCTTGGTCGCGCTGCGACGGTTGGTCGTGCCGGTGTCGCTTTGGGACGGCAGCCGGCGATTGTCAGTGTGCTGTCTTCGTCGTCTCCATCCGCTGCTGCGGGTCTAAAAACCGGCGATAAAGTGACGGAAGTTATCTTTGGGGGGCAGTCTCATAGCGTTAAATTTTATCCAGACCTGGTCGCGTTACTACGCGATGCGGCAAAGTCAGGTGGCGCCGCTGGTGCTGCTAATACGACTAATACAGTTGATTCGGTTGAACTCAAGGTGACCACAGCACCATTGCCGGACCTTAACGAAGGACGCCCTGACCCGAAGGCGACCACCGAGCAAACTGTTGAAAAATCAACGGGCGACGTGCGGACCTTGACTCTGAGCCTTTTGGCTGTCCGCGGTGCTAGCGGCAGTGACCGCGAGTTTATGTCCCTGCTGGGACTCAGCAGTAGTGAGCTTACCGTTGCTCGACTGGTGGACGCGGGGGAAGATACGGTCCCGCTCAAAACTGGCGATGTACTTGTGGCATGGAACGGATCACCCGTGCGTGATGTGTATGCTTTGCGGGAGAAGCTGATCGCCAACAGCGATTCTACGGCGACCTTCACTATCTTGCGCGGTGATCAAAGGCTGGACGTCAAGGTTGCGTTAAAGGGGATCGAAGTACAGAAGCCAGACGGCCCCGCTACGCTGTATACCTTGCCGCTGCTGTTCTGGGGACAGCTGTTAGACCCTGAGCCTGTTATCGAAAAGTACAGTAATCCCCTGATGGCTGTAGCATTTGGTGTGCGGCAAACTGCTTCGCAGACGCGTGAGCTCTTTACGAATGTCGCTAGTTTGGTTACAGGTGACATTCCACTCAAGGCTCTTGGTGGACCAATGCTGATTGCCAAAGTAGCCGGGGATTCAGCTCGCCGTGGCTGGCAAACCTTTCTCGGTTCTATGGCGCTGATCAGCATCAATTTAGGACTGATTAATTTGTTCCCCATTCCGGTGCTAGACGGCGGCCAATTGGTGCTTATTGGGGTCGAGGGAGTCCGCCGGCGGCCATTGCGCGAAGCGGCCATCGAAAACTTCCAGAAAATTGGCTTTGCGCTGGTTATGGCATTGGTCGTGCTGGCGACCTACAACGATTTGAGCCGGTTTTGGCGGTCGATGTTAGAAAGCGTGGTTGGAATATTCAAGTGAACAGTGAGCCGACATTTAGCATCATGCCGATCGTTCCCATTCTGTTTGTGGACGCAAGTCTAGCAGGGGTGCAGATTGCATTAATTGATGCAGCGCCTGGGGAGAAGATCGGCCGAAGTAGACTGCTTTGGCACGGTGCCCATAGCGAGAATATGGGTGCGCTATCGGCGATTAGCAGGTTGACCCAGGCGGCACTCGCTGCCACTTCGTTAACTATGGATAGTCTGGTTGGGCTTGCGGCAGCGACCGGCCCTGGTTCTTTTACCGGCATCAAAATTGGTATGGCTTTTGTTTTCGGCCTGCAGGCTGCTTCTGCACGGGCGCTGCCGATTTATCCCGTGTCTACTTTGGAGGCCTTGGCCTTGGCGCTGGCTAATCAGCGCGATGCGGCCGTATTTCTTCCAGCCACGCGCACCCACGGATTTGCGGCGGTGGCGCCGGCCCCGGAGAGTTCTTTGGTACCGATGAGGTCCATGCTTGTAGATTGTGAGCAGTTAGCACCACAGTTGTTGGCGCAGTTGCCAGCCGCTTGCCAAATTGTGATTGTTGGCGATTGGCCACTGTTGGCCGCTGCTGCTGCCAACGCTGGACATAAGGTCGTGAGTCTGACGGCTGCATCTGCAAGCAGAATGGCCTTGGATATTTTGGCTGATCAAGTTGCGGCGGCATGGCCGGACGGCTTTAAAGTTGAGCTGCCGGAGCCACGTTATTTGCGTTTATCGACTGCAGAGGAACGTCTGCAAGCAAGTGTGTCACAACCAAACCGCAAGGAGTCGCCAGCGTGAAACGTCCCAAACTCGGCGGAGCTGTTTATATTTTGCCGAACCTACTTACGGCTGGGAATCTCTTCTGGGGATTCTTCGCGATCAATAAGGCGCTGACTGGCGAGTGGGCTATGTCGGGGGCCGCGATCTTACTGGCGGCAGTTTTTGATGTTTTGGACGGTCGCGTAGCGCGGTTGACTAAAGGGACGAGTGAATTCGGCGTGCAGTTTGATTCGCTCTGCGATTTGGTGTCCTTTGGTTGTGCGCCGGCGATTATGATGCACCAGTACGGACTGAGTAACTTCGGTCGCGTTGGCTGGCTGATTTGCTTCTTGTTTATGGCGTGCGGCGCTCTCCGTCTGGCGCGTTTTAACGTGCAGAGTTCGATTGGTAAAGCCTCTGGTGACTTTACCGGCCTGCCGATTCCGATGGCGGCATTTGTCATTGCGACGTTTATGCTAGTCACTAATGAATTACACAACGATCCGCACTCATGGTTAGGTCAGCTTTATAACCAGTACATTCAAGAGACGACCTTCAAATCATTATTCCTACTGATTGTGTCGCCGTTACTGTCGCTAGCTATGGTTAGCAATATCGTGTACCGCAGTCACAAAGTACTTAAGATTCGGGGCATCAAGCCCTTTACGATTCTTGCTGTGTCGCTTTTTGTGATCACTCTGCTTGCGTATCAGCCGGAAGCACTCGGCTTTTTGTTTGCCGCATTCTACGCCTTGAGCGGTCCTGTAGAATGGGCACTCGGGTGGAAGAAATTAACTGAAGATGACGAGATATTCACGCCTCTAGAAGATCACTCAATTATTGAATCTGAGAGTGATGATTCGGATGACACAGAAGGAGCTAAGTACTAGTGAACGTTGCAATTGTAGGCGCTACTGGGGCCGTTGGTCGCGAGATGGTGCGTGACCTGGAAGAATCCAAACTAACCGACGTTAAATTACGGCTGTTTGCCTCGCTAAGGTCCAGAGGCGCAAAAATTAGTTTTAGAGAACACATGCATGAAGTCGAGGCCTATAGCACCGAAGCATTGAAGGGCATCCCTTACGTGCTGATGAGTGCAGGTGGCTCGTTTTCAAAAGAAGTCAGTCGCGATTTGGTCGCCCAGGGATCAACGGTCATCGATAATAGCAGCGCTTGGCGGATGGATTCTGAGACGGCTCTGGTCGTGCCTGAGGTAAACGGCGACCTACTTGTGAAGAACAGTAAGCCACAGATTATTGCTAATCCAAATTGTTCGACGATTCAGATGGTCGTGGCACTTAAGCCCTTAGCCGACCGCTTCGGTTTAGACTTGGTGCAGGTGGCTACCTATCAATCAGTGTCAGGCACTGGTCAAAAAGGGATCGCGGAGTTAGCCGGCCAACTTGAGGCCAAGATGAAGTTTCAGGATGTCGAGCCTAAGGCCTATGCCCAGCCGATTGCCTTTAACTTGCTCCCCGGTATCGATGTCTTTGACACCGAGGGTCACTGTTATGAAGAGATCAAAATGGTGCAGGAGACCCGCAAGATTATGGGTCTACCCAATTTGGATATGTTCGCCGCGACCGTTCGGGTCCCGACCTTCCATTGCCACGGCGAGATGGTCACCGTTAAGCTGAAGAAGTCGATCACCCGTGCAGAAGCACTCGATGCATTCCGTGCTGCTAAGGGCATAGTGTTGAACGAGAAAGACGACCATGCATCACAACCGACTCCGCGCACGGTGACCGGTGATGGACGCGTGTTTGTTAGCCGCGTGCGCCTGCAGTATGGTCATAACTCATCGCCATGGCTGCAATTTTGGAATGTGGCTGATAACCTGAAAAAGGGAGCGGCCACCAACGCGGTTCAGATTTTGGAGACGCTCGCTGGGGTCAAGCATTGACTCTCGCGCCGCGATAATGTGATGGCTCAAGTTATCAAGGCTAAGGTCGGACTTAATTAGTCAGGGGTGACAATATGCGGGATTTTGCTAAGGCGGTAAAAGCCGTGTCCAGATGCGTCGCGGCGGCATTTACGGTAGGTGCGGCCGCCATGACTTCCGCCATATCACCTTTGGCCTTGGCGCAGGACGATAGTGGCAGTGCTGCTCAAGCGGCACCGTTAGATGAAGCCGGTCCTCCGGCGCCCGTGCCGCTACCAGTTGCGACTACGCCGGTGGTCGATGACAAGGCAAAAGCGGAGACTAAAGTAGAGTCGACAGTTGAGCAAAAACAGGAACAAAAAGAAGAACCCAAACGTATATTTCGCCGCGGAGAATCCCACGACGACACCGTGTTTGGCAGCCACCGCATCCGCCTTATGTGGGCTAGGCCGACGTTTAGAGATAACCTAAAGTATTACGATGCTCTTTACGGCCGGGCGAAAGATTATCCTGAAATCGCCATGGATTGGTTTGCCTGGGACTGGTACGCGACGATGGGTTTAGGCCTGCGTGTTGGCTACTACTCGGACGACGGCAATGCAGCCCAGCTCACAAGTGGACAGGCAACGGATCTCGGTAATTTGAAGTCGTCTGACATTCAGCGTGATGCGAATGGTCCCACGACGATGCTACTGATCCCGCTGCAAGTGCTCTTTACTGCTGAGATCACGCCCTTCCCGAAAAAATGGCTAGTGCTCGATGGCTGGGTCGGATGGGAGCACCTTTACTACCAAGAGACACGCAATCAAAAGCAGGGATCTACTTCAACAAATACTGGGAGCACCACGACGAAGACCGCTGCAATGAGACCCATGGTGCCCCATTTCAGCGCTGTGACCGTCTCCACGGACAAGACTCTGACGAACACGGGCTGGCGCAATGCGACTGTCGTCGGTGGCGCAGCTAATATCCGGCTAAATGCATTTGATGAGATGTCGGCTGCGTCCATCCGTAACATCGGTATTGGCGGCATCTATTTGTCACCATATCTCGAGTGGATTAAGACTTTAGGTCAGCCCGCTGGCAGTAGTTTTTCATTTGGTCGGACCGTCATGGGTTTGGCATTTACATTTGAGACGATCCGTTGAATCAGCAGGTATTATCGACGCTCCCTAAATACCGACTGGACCTGCAGTATATCGGCACGCCCTTTCTCGGCTGGCAAAGCCAACCTCAGGGCGGTAGCGTTCAGGATCACCTGGAAAAGGCGTTAGCCACGATGTTGCGGCATCCAGTGCGCGTTACGGGCGCTGCCCGCACCGACACTGGGGTCCATGCGGAGCAACAAGTGGCGACCTTCAGGACCGAGGTCCCTTACGCAGAACGTGCCTGGATCAAAAGCCTAAATGGTCTGCTGCCCAAAGAGATCGGCATCGCCGGGGTCCGGCCTGTGGCGCACGACTTCCATCCGGTGTTGGCAGCGCGCGGTAAGGCATATCGCTACCGGGTTTGGTGCGGTGTCGCCCGCAACCCCTGGGCAGTCGCACATAGTTGGCAAGTGGTCACCGCGCTTGACATAGGGGCGATGCAGCGTGCGGCCAAAGAATTTGTCGGCACTCACGACTATACTTCATTCTGCGCGATCGACTCTTCGGCGAAGACCCGTGAGCGCACGGTGCTCGCTGTGGACATCATTAGTCAGGGCCCACTGCTGGAATTTTGGGTCATTGGTCACGGCTTTCTCAAGCAGATGGTGAGAACCATGGTTGGTACCTTGGTCGATATTGGCCTCGGTAAGTTTGCGGCCGATGATCTTAGCGGGATCCTTGCTGCTCGCGACCGGCGAGTTGCGGGGAGAACGGCACCTGCACAGGGGTTGGCTTTAGTTCAGATCTTTTATGAGGAAATTGCCGACAGTGGGGACTTAAGAGCCCAACTAGTCAGCGGACTCGGCACCAAGTTGCAGCCTTAACAAATAAGATAAGCCCTGGGGTCGTGCTTAAATTCTTTGCGCCGCCACGGTGCTTTGCGGTTTAATCAAGAACATCAAATTGGATTAGCGACTTGAGTGAAGGAGCCCTATGGGTCTCAAGACAGTGCCATGGCTCGTAGCGTTACTTGGGCTTACGGCATGCAGAAGCACTGGCAGCCATAGCGCCAGCCCGAGTCCAGGCAATCAGGCGAAGGATGCTGGCACTCTCAATTTGACGGAACCAAGCGACCCAAACAAAGTACCGCTAGCGCTATGGTCGCCGTCGCAGCGCCGTGCCACTGCCAGCTATTATTTCATGGCGGCTGAATTTACCCTGCTTAAGGAGCGTGACGCTAAAAAAGCTCTGCAGCTTTATGAGTCAGCCTACAGCCTCGATCCGACGCCCTTTCTTGGCGGTAAAGTGTTGGCTGCGCGTGCTGCCGCCGGTGACCGTGCCGATGCTCTGATTGATGCCCGTAAAATGGTGTTACTGTACCCACGGGAAGCTCAGCTTCGCTACCTATACGGCAATATGCTGGCTCTCGAAGGGCAAGCAAGCGACGCTATCACTCAGCTAGAGAAATGTATTGAGCTCGACCCGCAAAATGAGGCGGCTTTTCTCGAGCTTGCTGACCTGTATCAGAATACCAAACAAACTCACAAAGCCATTGTCGTTGCTAAAGAGTTGACCCGCCACGTCCCTTCTTCGGTCGCGGGATGGTCACAACTCAGCCGACTGTATTTGATCAATTCTCAGCACAAAGAGGCCTTGGTTCCGGCTAGGCGGGCTTGGGAGATGCAAAGTGCAAATCCTCAACTCACACAAATTTATGCGATCACTCTCCAGCTGAATGGTAAGTTGAAGCAGGCTGTGCGTATTTATGAACAGCTCTACCACCTCGATCCGACCGATGAAGAACTAACCGGACGGATGGTGGATTTGTACCGCGAGCTTGGCAATCTCGACAGTGCTATCGAACTCCTCGACGAGATGATCAAGCAAGGCGGCGAGGCTAAGCCCGCCGTGCAGATGCAAAAGGCGATTTTGCTTTGGGAGCTCAAACGCAATGATGAAGCGGCGCGCCTACTTGATCAGCTGGTGAAGAGTTACCCGGATTCCGATCGCGTGCGCTACCTGGCAGCCTTCGGTCAAGAAAGGATGGACCAATTCACTAAGGCACTGGATTTGTACCAGGGCATAGCGGCCAATTCACCGCTGCGAAAAGATGCTGATTTCCGCATTCTGATGATTATCGCGAAAGATAAGAAGCGGGCTAATGAGGCCTACGAACTGGCCAGAAAACTACTCGACGACCCGCAAGCCACTTGGGAAGCCTACGGGGTGATTGCTGGTGTATTTGGTGATACGGGACACTACGACGACGCTTGGCGCGCGGCAGATGCGGGCTATAAGAAGTACCCCGATAAACCACGTTTGTTGTTCATAAAAGGTGTTTATGAGGAAAAGGCTGGCAAGCGTGACGCCTGCATTGCGACGATGCGGCAGGTCATCAAAGTCGACCCGGAAAATAGCAGCGCCCTTAACTTCCTAGGCTATCTTTTTGCCGAAAAGGGCGAACACTTCGATGAGGCGGAACAGCTGATCACTACCGCTCTTAAGCTCAAACCCAACGACGGCTTTTACTTAGACTCATTGGGTTGGCTTTACTACCAAAAGGGTGATTACAAGAAAGCTCACGTGACGCTCGAGCAAGCTGTGAAAATGGAGCCAAACGAAGGCGTGATTTTTGAGCACTTAGGTGATGTCAAAAAGGCGATGAGCGATAAGGCCGGTGCTCATGCGATGTATCAAAAAGCGTTGCGCAGTAGCATCGAGGACTCAGATAAGCAGCGGATCGAAAAGAAGGTAACGGAAACTCAATGACCACGTATCCCAAGCTTGGCACCTGTTGGCTTTGGTTGGTTGTGCTGACGAGCATGGCTACGGGCTGTCAAACGATGGCTCCATCGCCAGCGCCTGCCATACCAGTAGTGGTTAAGCCCTGGTTTAGTCTGTGTAATCCAGGTGATGGGGCGGCAACCGTGCAGGTTTATGCCCACAGCGCATTTCAAGGCAGTGCCGAGGTCAATTGGGTGGCTCGTGACGCGGACCGTTGGGAGCTGGAGGTTACTGACCCGATTGGTGCGACGATTGTGGCGGCTAAGCATCAAGGCACTTCCATTCGGATGAGAGGGCCGTTGGCTAACCGGATACCGTCCGTGACTATAGATGGAGACAATTGGTTGGTGGTGGACGGTGACCCGATTCCGATTAAGGCAGATGAGGTGCCTTGCCTACTACAGTCGATCTACCCGCAGTCCTGGCTGCAGAGGCTAGCAAATCGCAGCGATGATGGTAGTACGGTCATTCTTGGTATGGTCGACGGCGGGAGAACGATGACTCTAAGGCTGCCGCCGTTAGGCAGTGGCCTAGCGTCCTGTGCGCAGATTGATTGGCGCCATCACTTATTCTTTCATGAGCAGCTGACCTGGTGTTTGCCGCGCGTGCCTGGTGCTGCCGGATCTCTGACTGGAGCCGGCGACTATAGCATCAAGTGGGTCAAACTCGACTAGCGTTGGAGTCGCTTGCGGGGGACTTGCCCGCACTCCTAGAAGCGGCTAGATTAATTAAATCTAACGGTGACTTAACCTGGATCAACTATGACAGACTCATTGCTGCGGGTCGAACACCTAGTCACCAGCTTCCGAACGGACCGCGGTCTGATTCGTGCTGTGGACGACATCAGCTTTTCCATCAACAAGGGACAGACTGTTGGGTTGGTTGGTGAGTCTGGCTGCGGCAAAAGTGTGACGTCGCTGTCGATCTTGCGTTTAATTCAATCCCCTCCTGGACGGATTGAGCCGAGTAGCAAGATCATCTTCGGCGGCGAGGACATCGTTAAGTTGAGTGAGCCGCAGATGCGCAGACTCCGCGGTAATCGCATCAGCATGATCTTTCAAGAACCAATGACCAGCCTGAATCCGGTGTTCACTATCGGTGATCAGATTGGCGAGGTATTTCGGATTCACCGCGGTGCAAGCAAGAAAGAGGCGCGTGAGCGTTCCATCGAGATGCTGCGCCTCGTGCGGATGGCGGCTCCCGAACAGCGGGTCGATGAATATCCGCACCAACTTTCGGGCGGTATGCGTCAGCGAATCATGATTGCGATGGCATTAGCATGCCGGCCGGAATTACTGATTGCCGACGAGCCAACGACAGCGCTGGACGTAACGATTCAAGCCCAGATTCTTGATCTGATGGCGAATCTACAGCGCGAACTCAATATGGCTATCTTATTGATCACACATGATCTTGGTGTGGTTGCGGAAGTCTGTGATTACGTCATCGTGATGTATGCGGGAAGAATTGCCGAGCAGGGTAGTGTGGAAGCAATCTTTCGCGCACCCACTCACCCCTATTCGGTTGGCCTCTTAAATAGTATTCCGCGTCTGGGCCACAAGACAGAATACTTGCCTACCATTGAGGGCACGGTGCCCAGTTTGGCGAATCTGCCGAAGGGGTGCCGCTTTCAGGACCGTTGTAAACATGTGCATGCCAAGTGCCGCGAGCAGGAACCACCACTCAGGTCGGTGGCACCTGGTCATGAGGCAGCATGCTGGCTTTCACCCTGATACTATCTTGGACATTATCTTGATGTAAGCCAGAGCGTTTATCTCGACGAATTTGGCGACCACCGGAAGAGGGACGCAGTCCATGCAAGCACCGCTGCTCGAGGTCAGACAACTAAAGAAGTACTTTCCAATTAAGGGCGGCTTGCTGGGCAAGACAGTAGCTAGGGTGCATGCGGTCGACGATGTTAGCTTTAGCCTGCAGCACGGCGAGACGCTGGGCTTAGTCGGTGAGTCCGGTTGCGGCAAATCAACGCTGGGACGCTCTATTCTGCGCCTTTATGAGCCTACTGCGGGTCAGATCACCTTTGACGGGGTTGATCTACTCAGCCTGAATCCTAAGGCGATGCGGCATAAACGCCGGGATATGCAGATCATCTTTCAGGATCCATTTTCGTCGCTGAATCCACGCATGACTATAGGCCAAGTCTTGGCCGAACCCTTCATTATCCATAAGCTTGGCACGCGCAGCGAGATTGAAAACAATGTCCGTAAACTTCTCGAAACGGTAGGTTTGCCGACTGATGCCGAGAACCGCTTTCCGCATGAATTCTCCGGTGGCCAACGGCAACGTGTCGGGATTGCCCGCGCGATTGCGCTCAATCCAAAGTTGATCGTAGCTGACGAGCCCGTGAGTGCGCTGGATGTGTCCATTCAATCACAGATTCTGAATCTGTTGGTCGACCTGCGCAAAAAATTTAAATTATCGTACTTATTTGTCGCCCACGACCTAGCGGTGATCGAGCACATTAGCGACAAAGTTGCCGTGATGTACCTCGGCAAGATCGTGGAATACACGACTAGCGAGGCGCTTTACGCTAGGCCGTCACATCCCTATACAAAGGCACTGATCGCAGCGATTCCAGTGCCTAACTTAAGTGCCAAAAAAGAGCGCCAAGTGCTCACCGGCGATGTGCCTAGTCCGATTAATCCACCGTCTGGTTGTTACTTTCATCCACGTTGTCCCTATGCTACCGACCGCTGCAAGACGGAAGCGCCGCAGCTTCGCGACATCGGAGCACCGGGCAAGTCACATTTGGTGTCATGCCACTATGCCGACTAAATCAACCAAACAGTTTAATGTTTGTCTAACGGGTGGTGGCACGGCTGGTCATGTGACGCCCCATTTCGCACTCCTGCCGGGTATGCGCCAGCGCGGTTGGCAAATATTTTATGTGGGATCAGCCGGTCTTGAGCGGCAGCTAGTAGAGGCGCAGGGGGTTGAGTTTCACACCATCGCGACCGGCAAGCTGCGCCGCTATGCGTCGTGGAAAAATCTGATCGATCTATTCAAGGTCGGGTTTGGCTGCCTGCAGGCATTACTGCTGCTGATGCGCAAAAGGCCTGACGTGCTGTTTAGCAAAGGTGGCTTCGTCGCTGTACCTGTGGCCTGGGCTGCGTGGGTACTGCGGATTCCGGTCGTGTCGCATGAGTCAGATGTAACGCCTGGTCTGGCCAATCGCTTGATTAAGCCGGTGGCGCGTAAGTTGCTTTATACCTTTCCCGAGACAGCGAATTATCTGCGCGACAAGTCGGAGCAGGTTGGTACGCCCATTAGGCAGCAGTTATTTCAAGGGGACCGTGCGGTTGGGCAGAAGCTTTGTGGGTTTGCCGACGAATCACTACCAACGATTTTGGTCATGGGTGGCAGTCAGGGCGCGCAGCGCGTCAATGCCGCTTTGCTTGGGATTTTGCCTTGGCTCATGGAGCGGGTGCGGGTGATTCACCTCACAGGGGCTGGCAAAGGCATTGGCTTCCAGCATTCGCGCTACAAAAGTTTTGAATTTCTCAGCGAAGAGATGAAAGACATTTATGCTCTGAGTGACTTTGTGATTAGTCGGGCGGGTGCGAATTCGTTGTTTGAAGTTTTGGCCTTACGCAAGCCGATGCTCCTTATCCCACTTGAGCTGGGTAGCCGCGGTGATCAGGTGATCAATGCCGAGTCATTTAAGCGGCAGGGGTGGGCGCTGGTGTTGCGGGAGAAAGATCTAACTCCAGACTCTTTCAAAGCTCAGATTGGCGAGTTGATGACGCAGAGTGATGCGATAAAAAAGGCGCAGAGTACGCACAATGCCGTAGGCGCTGCTGAGCGAATATTGGCAGCCTTAAGCGAAGCTGCGGGCCTACCTGTAGTGCCGTCATGAGCTCTGATTTAGCGCAGAGCTTGCAGGGCCTGCGCGTGTTAGATGCCTCGCGCGTGCTGGCCGGGCCTTACGCGGGGCAGATCCTCGCTGACCTAGGTGCTGAAGTGGTCAAGATCGAGCAACCCGGCAGTGGTGATGACACCCGAGCTTGGGGTCCTCCGTATCTTGATGACCTTAGTGCTTATTTTATGTCGTGCAATCGCGGCAAGCGCTCGCTTACCCTCGACCTTAAGCAGGCAGCTGGGCGCGAGCTGTGGCTTAAGCTTGTTGAGCGCAGTGATATTGTCCTCGAGAATTTTCGCGCCGATTCAGTGCATGATCTCGGCATGGACGCCGCAACTATGCACCAGCGTAATCCGCGGCTGATTATTTGTTCGCTGTCTGGATTCGGGCGCTCCGGTCCTGATGCGGACAGACCAGGCTACGATTTTGTCGTGCAGGGCATGAGTGGGATGATGGCGGCGACGGGACCTAAAGAGGGACCGCCGAGTAAATTTGGTGTCGCCATCGCAGACATTACCACTGGACTTTATGCTGCAGTCGCTGTGCTTGCAGCACTGCGCGGTAGGGCGCAGTCCGGCCATGGTTATGCCATCGAATTAGCTTTGATTGACTGTGCTGTGGCGAGTATGGCGAATGTAGGTCAGAGTTTTTTGACCACCGGCAAAGTGCCAGCGCGCCAAGGTAACGCCCACGCACAGATTGTTCCTTACGAGGCCTTTGCCACTGCCAACGGATGGCTAGTGCTTGCAGTCGGAAATGACGCACAGTGGCGGCGTTTCTGTAAGGTTGCGGAGCATGATGATATGGCCGTGGACGCGCGCTTTGCCACCAACGAGAGCCGAGTGCGCCATCGTGAGGCGTTGATTCCCCAGGTCGGGAGTTGGTTGAAGCAGCGCTCCACAGAGCAATGGATTCACGACCTGACTGCGGCAAAAGTTCCGTGCGGTCCGATCTGGGATTTGGCGACTCTGATGCACAGTGATCTAGCTGCGAATCGAAGATTTAAAATCAAAGCGAAAAGGCCTGATGGCAGTGACGTGGATTTGCTGCGGTCGCCGCTGGTGGCAGACCCGGTCGAGGTGCGCGCTCCGCCGAGTTTGGGCGCTGATAACGAGCAAATTCTCGGCGATTGGTTGGGGCTTGATGCTGAGGCCGTGGCAAAGCTGGCGGCGGACGGGGTGATTTAAATTAAGGCCTCGATTTCAGTGAATAAGCACCTCGTCGCGATAGCATGATTTTGGCCGAATTGACTAAAACACCCCCATGTTTTAGCATCAAGTGTGACAAAATAAGGGGGTGTTTCTGTATAGAAATTCTATAACATACTTAAATCATTGGATATCATCTTCGACGAGGAAGCCTTTGGTTTTACGCGGTGCTAGGCAGGTTGGTAAATCAACCGCGGTACGTATGTTTGCTGAAAGTCAAAAGCGGACTCTCTACGAGATAAATCTGGAGCGCTATCCCTCTCTCGATAAAACTTTTGCTACTTTGGACCTTGGTGTGATTCGTAGCGAGCTTGAGGGTGCTCTGAAAAAAGGGATTGATGACCAAGCTGGCCTTCTCTTTCTCGACGAAGTCCAGGCCACACCCCATGCTCTTGCTGCCTTGCGTTATTTTCACGAGGAGTGGCCACAGCTGCCGGTGATCGCCGCCGGCTCACTGCTGGAGTTTGCGCTTTCTGACCATTCGTTCTCGATGCCGGTAGGGCGTATTCAATACATGTTTATGCAACCGCTCACGTTTGCCGAGTTTTTGTTGGCGAAAGGTGAGCCATGGTTACTTGAGCAAATTCAAACCTATGAACTTGGTAAGCCGTGGCCGTTGAGCCTGCATGAGCAATTAAAGAAATTACTGCGAACATATTTTTTACTGGGTGGAATGCCAGAGGTAGTTGCCTATCATTGCAAGCATCCCCGCGGCGGTGATTGGGTAGGCTTGCAGGATAATATAGTCGGTACCTACCGAGATGACTTTGCAAAGTATGAGAAAAAATCTCAAATCCCGTTATTGCAAAGCGTCTATGACCGTCTCCCCCGCGAAATTGGTCACAAGATCAAGGCTAGCAATATTGCCCCCGATAAGCGCGCTGCGCAGGTACGAACCTGTATTCAGCATTTAGTGCAAGCTCGCCTGGTGAGGCCGGCTTTACACACATCTGGTGACGGAGTGCCCCTGAGTGCTCAGGTGGATGACAAAGTTTTTAAATCGTATTGGCTGGATATTGGTCTACTCAACCGAATGGTCGGCATGGATCTACCGCTAACGGGTACAGATGAGTCCCTATTTTTTAAAGGGAAGTTGGCTGAGCAGTTTGTCGCACAGCATCTGACAGATTTTGCCAGTGCTAAGGATCATCAGACCCTCTACTACTGGCTCCGTGAAGGTAAAACGGGCAATGCAGAAGTCGATTTCTTAGTTCAGAAAGGCACCGAAATTCTTCCTATTGAAGTAAAAAGTGGTAAGTCTGGTGCGCTTAAATCATTGCTGCAATTTGTCGCGCTACGGGGGTGCCGTCGTGCCGTTAAGTTCAGTTTGGACCTGCCAGCAATTGAGCGGGCCAATCATGAGGTGCCGACCCCAGAAGGGGCACGGCGAGCTGAGTTTCAGCTTTATCATTTGCCCCTTTATTTCGCCGGCGAGCTAAATCGATTGTTGAGAGGGCAGTAATTTAGCATTCTAAATATCCAAATTTATTGTATTATTCTGCCGCATACGCGCCCAGCTGGAGCCCGAAAGATAAATCTGTTATGTTTAGCCGGCACTTTTAGACCGCTTCAGACTGAGCCCATCTTCAATGACTTTCATGAGAGGTCCCCCTATGCTGCAGCGCGCCCTGGCTGCCCTCGCTTCCCTGGTTGTAACTTTCGCACTTACCGCATCTCAAGCCCACGCGGTACCGCAAGAAGCCCTTGATGGTTATCAGCAAGCTGTAGCTACGAAGATGGACGAGTTGGTGCGGCAGACCTTGGATCATTACTTCAAGGAAGTCGGACAACAACCGCCAGATCACACTGATGTTAGCAGTCTGGCTAATTTTGATTTGAGCAAGCCTGAGCCTACCATTACCAAAGTAAATCTTGCGGTAACTCTAACCTCAGATCTCCCTCCTGAGGTGGTGCGTCAAGCACGTCTAGAATTGGTACGTGCCCTTAAGTCGATTGGATATCGCACCGACCCACTAGAAGCCGGCGAAATGCCGCTGGTGAATTTCACGATCGACTCACAGCCCATCGATCATTCCAAGGAACACAACAGCCTGCGTGAGTATGTTGTCTTTGCCGCATTAGTTGGCGGGGCACTGTTATTTACTGTGCTCGCGATCAACATGCTGATATGGGGACTTTTCCCGCGGCGCGGTGGCAAGAAGCGCCGCCCTCGTTCATCACGTCGTCCTGGTGTTAATACCGGTAACGCGGCGCATCATGCTCATAGCGCCGCCAATACTCCTCCTGTGAACTACTGGGAGCAAAGTCCGCAAGTAGATTTGCCCCCTTTTCCCGGCGATACTCCTGCTTGGTCGTCGCCGACTAATGGTCTACCACCACTGCGGCCCGATCAGGGTCGGGGTGATTCTTAAGTCGTCATATGTCTAATTCCTTGCATACAAAAGATTCAGGTAATTCAGATCACGCAGATCAATCAAAACAGCAGCGTCCGCACATCGTCGTGATCGGTGGTGGTGCTGCTGGTTATTTTGCGGCGATTCGTGCTGCAGAGTTGGCGCCGCATGGGCGCGTGACCTTGCTCGAAGCGACACGCAAAGTCCTGATGAAAGTGCATCTGTCCGGTGGCGGGCGTTGTAACGTCACTCATCACTGCTTTGATCCGGTAAAGCTGATCGACAATTATCCCAGAGGCAGTCGCGAGCTTCGCTCTGCGTTCATGCGCTTTCAGCCGCGCGATACGGTGTCTTGGTTTGAAGGCCGCGGCGTGGCTCTAAAGGTCGAGGCTGACGGCCGGATGTTTCCGGTGACGGATAGTTCGGCGACGGTTGCTAAGTGCCTAGAGTCAAGTGCGGCAGCGGCTGGTGTCGAAGTTTGTTTGGGTGCCTCTGTCGTTAAAATAGTACGCGACGGTGAGAGCTTTAACCTGACTCTGAAAGACGGCCGCGAGATCGGCGCCGACCGATTGATGATAGCCACAGGTAGCGCGCCTGCGGGACTAGAATTGGCGGCACAACTCGGTCACCGCCTAGAGCCTCACGTCCCGTCGCTATTTACCTTCAATATAAAAGATCCGCGCCTTGCGGAGTTGTCGGGTGTCGCCTTTAGTGAGGTACACCTGTCGTTGCAATGCCCCGAGTCTAAGCGTCTTGAGCGGCAAGGGCCGATGTTAATCACACATTGGGGGCTCAGCGGCCCAGCGGTTTTAAAGCTCTCAGCCTTTGGTGCTGTGGCTCTGCATGCGAGTCAGTATCAGGCGAGCTTGGTGATTAATTATTTGCCGCAGCACTCAGCGGCTGAGTTGCAGGGGATGCTGCGTGCTTTTAAAGCGGAGCATCCGCGTCGTACGATTGCGAAACACAGTCCATTTGCGCAGCTGCCGCGCCGCTTCTGGGAGAGTCTAGTTCAGTATTTGGGCTTAGATAATGAGCGCACTTACGCCGATGTGACTAAAGACGAAATGGAGCGGTTGCTGAATGAACTCCACCGCGGCCAATATCAAATTACCGGTAAGGGTGTGTTCAAAGAAGAGTTCGTCTCTGCTGGCGGCATACATCTGAAAGAAGTCGATTTTCGCACGATGGAGAGTCGTGTCGTTCCGGGCTTATATTTTGCTGGTGAAGTGCTGGCGGTCGATGGGATCACGGGTGGATTTAACTTCCAGGCGGCTTGGACCACCGCCTGGATTGCTGGGCAGGCGATGGTTGCATCGCTGCCCGTCTAGACTAACTTACTAACTTACTAACTTACTAACTTACTTAAGGCCGAGAACGGCAAGCACAGCTTCGTGAGCCGTGATGATAAACGGCACGAATACTAGGCTCAAGATCGCCATCAGTTTCATCAAGATGTTCAGCGATGGGCCCGAGGTGTCTTTGAACGGGTCGCCTACGGTGTCGCCAACGACGGCAGCTTTATGGGCGTCAGAGCCCTTGCCGCCGTGAGCGCCAGTCTCGATGTATTTCTTCGCGTTGTCCCAAGCGCCACCGGAGTTGGAGGCAGAGAGAGCCATAACTAAGCCGCAGATCAGCGAACCAGCGAGCAGGCCAGCAAGAGCTTGCACACCGAAGAGCACACCGACAACTAGCGGCGAAGCGATCACTAGGATGCCTGGGGGAATCATGCGCTGCAGTGCCGCAGTGGTCGAAATCGCGACGCAAGTGCGGTAGTCAGGCTTGGCTGTGCCTTCTAGCAGTCCAGGAATTGTGCGGAACTGACGGCGCACTTCTTCAATCATCGCGTTAGCAGCTTCGCCTACAGCCAGCATCGTTTGCGAGGTGAAGATAAACGGCAAGACGCCACCAACTAGCAGACCAGCAAACACGGTCGGCGACAGTAGGTTGACGCTGTCGATTTTAGCGCGGGTCAAGAACGCTGCGAATAGAGCCAGTGCTGTAAGTACAGCGGAGCCGATGGCAAAGCCTTTGCCGATAGCAGCCGTGGTGTTACCAGCGGCGTCTAGGGTGTCGGTGCGTTTGCGGACTTCTTTGCCGAGCTCTGCCATTTCAGCGATACCGCCGGCGTTGTCAGAGACGGGGCCGTAGGCGTCGATGGTGAGGCCGATAGCGATGGTCGAGATCATGCCGATCGCAGATACGGCGATACCGTACATGCCAGCGTAGGTCCAGGAGACGTAAGCAGTAGCCGCGATAGCAAGTACTGGAACGAGAGCCGATCTGTAGCCAACGCTCAAGCCGTAGATGATGTTGGTAGCGGCGCCAGTTTCCGATGCCGTAGCAATCGAGCGTACTGGTGCGTAGGAATGCGAGGTGTAGTACTCGGTGACGTAGCCGATCAAAAGACCCGACCAGAGACCGGACAAGATCGAAACGAGAACGCCCGCTTTCGAGACTACTGTCGTGCCGACCGTGAAGCTTTCGACCATGATTTTGTCGGTCACAAGCCAGATGGCGATCGACATCAAAACGGTGGAGATAAGCAGCTGACGCTTCAGCACGGGCTCAACAGCAGTGCTGTCTTTGCCGAGGCGAGCGAACATAGCGGTGAATAGGCAAACTGGAATACCAACCGCAGAGATAACGATTGGGTAAAGCAGTGCATCGAAGTTGGTAGCGAGTGCTTCAGCAGTGGCACCGATCACCAAGGCGGCGCAGGTGGCTTCTGCCAGTGAGCCGAAAAGGTCAGCGCCCATACCGGCGATGTCACCGACGTTGTCACCGACGTTGTCGGCGATCACGGCTGGGTTACGTGGGTCATCTTCAGGAATACCTTGCTCAACTTTGCCGACCAAGTCAGCGCCGACGTCTGCAGCTTTGGTGTAGATACCACCGCCGACGCGACCGAACAGAGCCACGGTGGATCCACCGAGACCGAAGCCAGCAACCATATCCATAACCAACTCAGGTTTGCCAAGTAGGTTGGTGTAAACCAAGACGATCGAGATCAGAGCTAAAATGCCAAGACCGACCAGGCCAAATCCCATCACAGCACCAGCATCAAAAGCGACGCGAAAGGCTGCGGCGATGCTAACCTGTGCACGCGACGTAGCGCGCACGTTACCCATCGTAGCGATCTTCATACCTAAGAATGCGCACAAACTGGAGGTGATCGCTCCAGCGAGGAACGAAGCCGCGCTGTAGGCACCTTCATTGAAGGGCAGCGTGCCAGTATTTAGTGCGTAAAAGATTAAGACAGCAAATGCCAGTGCGAACCCACCGACAAACAGATACTCGCGGGACAGAAACGCCATCGCGCCCTCAGCGATTGCACCAGAAATTTCTTTCAAGCGCTCAACCTGTGCCGGAGTGCTAGCTTCAATCGGAACACGAATCACGCGCCACGCGTAAAACGCAGCGGCCAACAAGGCCAAAATTCCACAACCATAAATCAATGAAACCACTACAAATCCTCCAGAAAGAAA
>JAPLFY010000014.1 GCA_026390435.1 Pseudomonadota bacterium | reverse complement strand
GCTCTTTAATCAAGGCCCTAAGTGAATCTGTAGATTGATTGCTAACGGCAAGTCTCATAAGTCCTCCATGTTTTGCGACATCGAGGAGTCTGCCTTAACCCGACATCAGCCGGCCACATATGCAGGAAGAGTGCCTACGTTTAGACGCTGCGTGATTACTCGTGTCGCCCGATTTGCCCGAATTCAGGGAATGCTAGGTTTTTTCGTTGCTTATCCAGTAGGGGCTGGTTCAGCGAAGCTGGCAAGCGACTTGCAGTGTATTACCGCAAGGCCCGTTGTCACCCTTCTCGATCATTACATTGGTTACAGACTGTAGAGGTTACCTTGAAGACAGCAGCAATAATTTTGAAACAGCTCAAGACTAGCGTTCTTTATCGAGAACTGGCCATGCCAAGATCGGCATGGGCTGCGGTTTTGGGCCTTTCTGCGGTTTTGATTTTTGCCTCTGCGGTTGTGCTGGAGAAAATGGGACTGGTCGGCGGAGTGAGGCCGTTAACTTTTGTTTCTGCTGTCATCTGTGTAAAGTTTGCCCTGTTTGCAATGTGGCCTGCTCTAGGCAAAAAATCGTGGACAAGTGGAGACTTACTTCGCTCTGTTTTTGTCCCTGAGAGTGATAGTCAATCCATTAAACTCTGGTCCACATCTGAACTTCGCCTGCAGCAAAGCCTGTTTTCGGCCAACGTGCCCACATTTATACTTAGTAACGATCAGCGGTTCCTAGATTGGAATTCTGCATTTTCCATGATTTTTTCGAACGCCAGTGAAGGGCGATTTATAAGTCGCGGACTGCATGTTAAAGAATGGTACAGCCGTCTCGACAATTACCGCCGTATCCCGAAACGTACAGATAAGCTTTATGGCGAAGGTATCCTGCCGATCACAGATAGGGAGCGCGTAACTTTCATTTCCCCTACTTATGGACGTATGGTCTTTTCTCGTATTATGTCACCTATTGTCGATCGTGCTTCCGGTCGAATTATTGGTTGGACGGTAGTTCTTAACATAAACTCTGTGACGAAAAGGCAGGAGTTTTTTGAAGACATATATCGCGAGATCGCAAGCGAGACCAAGCGCATCCGATATGCAGCAGCAGTTGATGGAGTTTTAGGTAAATTCTCAGGCCGTACGAAACTACACGAAGCAATTTGTGAAAGTTTAGAATCACCAACTAAAGTGCTGCACCTTGGATGTAGCACTGGTGCATTAACAGCGTTGTTGCTTAGCGATGGCCATTCAGTGACAGCAGTCGATCCTGATACCCACCAGCTGCGTGTCGCTAAGGAGCGCTGCGCTGATTTTGGTGGCGTAAAATTTGTGCGTCAGGATCTTTCTCAAATGTCCGGTCTCCCTACTCTACACTACAGTGCTGTTGCACTGGATGCATCTTTGGTGAATTTGTCGTGCTTGGAGACAATGCTGCATAAAGCTTACGAAAGTTTGCAGAAAAATGGGCTCTTCATAATGTCCTGTCGTTCTGATGAGGGCTCAGCAACTAGCCTGTTTGGTGCTGTAAGGCAAAGCCTACAGCGCGCGGGATGTTTTGAGAACTTGAAGCACCAGTTCAATCACGTATTCGAGTTCCAAGAAGAGGCAGCAGAGGCAGCAGGAGTGGGTTCCGAGAATCGCTACGCAAGACTTCTAGACTCGCTTCGGAATTGTGGATTTTCCATTTTTAGTCAGCAGTCGGGATTCGACGACGGTCATACAATTTTGCTAATTGCACGTAAGTGAGTGTTGCTGCACGAAGAGATGTGGTATATCGGGGTCTTTTGTCAGAGGCTTTGCACTGGCACCCATAGGAGACCTCATGTTCGGTAAAAGTAGCAAAACAGAAGTAGAGAAAGCTCAGCAATCGATCGACTTCGCGACGCATCGGTACCAGCTGGAACTTGACACAACGGCAGGGCTTATTAAGCTCGATTTTTGGCCTGATGTAGCGCCCAATCACTGCAAGAACATGCTGGGGCTGGCCATGATCGGCTTTTACGACAATCTGCTCTTTCATCGGATCGTACCGGGGTTTGTAATTCAAGGCGGTTGTCCAACCGGCACAGGAACTGGTGGCCCAGGTTATCAGGTTAATGCTGAATTCAATGAGAAAAAGCACGAGGCCGGCGTCCTGTCGATGGCGCGGTCCCAAGACCCTAACTCCGCGGGTAGTCAGTTCTTTCTTTGTTTGGAGAAGGTGCCCTTTTTAGATAGCCAGTACACAGCTTTCGGCAAAACCGCTGACGATGCCAGTTTGGAAGTCGTTCAGGCCATCGGTAAGGTCAAAACAGCGGCGGGAGATCGGCCGGTTAGCGACGTGATGATCAAAACTGCCAAGGTTTTGTCTACCCCGATCTAAAGTACCGTCCCGAACCCACCGATAAGCTGGATGCCTCTGAGAAAAGGGAGTAAACTCAGAGGTGTTACGGCCTTTAACAAATTAATGATCCCCTAACACTCGAGGGGTCTAGTTGAGGCCCTAACGAATTTTACACTCGGTTTGGCGGCACTGAACCGCCGAGGAGGGGTCTATGGACGGGTATTTTGGCTACGGTGGGTTATTGTCCTTTTTGCCATCTGGAAGCTGGTTGTTGATTGCGGCTGGGGTTGTGGCTCTGGGTTTTTTCGGGGCACCGTTTGCTTTGTGGACCGTTGCCTTTGTTGCGGCACTATGGTTCCAGGCCGCGCCAGTTTGGTTACTGGGTGCCGGTACGGCTGTTCTTGTGCTCCTGAATATTCCAGCAGTGCGGAATATCTTACTGTCCACGCCGATTGCGCATTTGATGGAACGTCTGAAACTGATGCCTGTCATTTCCGAGACAGAGCGCGTGGCTCTGGAGGCAGGCACCACCTGGGTGGATGCTGAGCTGTTCTCCGGTAAGCCCAATTACGACCGAATTCGTAAAGAGGCATATTCTAAGCTTGGCGCTGAGGAGCAGAAATTCATCGACAACCAGGTGAAGACCCTATGTTCGCTTGCTACCGATTGGGAGATTTTTAAGCATAAAGACCTTCCCTCAAAGGTCTGGGACTATCTGAAGAAAGAGCGATTCTTCGGAATGATAGTGCCGAAGGCCTACGGCGGGCTTGGTTTTTCGGCCGCTGGCCATAGCGAAGTGATCGCTCATTTAGCGACGCACTCATCGCCCTTGGCGATCACCGTAATGGTCCCCAACTCTCTTGGGCCGGCAGAGCTATTAGCTC
Source organism: Pseudomonadota bacterium (assembly GCA_026390435.1). Classification (GTDB taxonomy): domain Bacteria; phylum Bdellovibrionota_B; class Oligoflexia; order Oligoflexales; family CAIYRB01; genus CAIYRB01. Next base: position 30,526 of record JAPLFY010000014.1, on the reverse strand, counting down.
ATTACGGAACCGACAAGCAGAAGGACTACTATCTGCCGCGCTTAGCAAGGGGCGAAGAGATTCCCTGTTTTGCACTGACTGAGCCTAATGCCGGGTCCGATGCGGGATCTCTCACGTCAAATGCGGTTATTTTCAAAGGTGAAGACGGTAAGCTGTACCTACGGCTGAACTGGGACAAACGTTACATTACGCTGGCTGCAGTGGCGACCTTAGTTGGTTTAGCTGTGCGTCTCTACGACCCAGAGAATCTGCTAGGGCGCGGTAAGGATTTAGGCATCACTTGCGTTCTTGTACCGGCCAACACCAAGGGTGTGGTTTTGGGCCAACGCCACAATCCCATGGGCGTGCCGTTCTACAACTGTCCGACCAGTGGTAAAGACGTGGTGGTCTCGCTCGATCAGATTATCGGTGGAGCTGAGGGTGCTGGACGTGGTTGGCAGATGCTGATGGAATGTCTTGCCGCCGGCCGCGCACTGTCGCTACCGTCGCAAGCAGCTGGCATGGCGAAGTTTATGACCCGCGTTGCGAGTGCCTATGCCGTAGTGCGCCGCCAATTTGGTATCTCAATTGGTCAGTTTGAGGGTATCGAAGAGCCGCTAGCGCGGATCGCGGGCACCACTTATCTGATGGAAGCTTCGCGCGTATTTACTGTTGGTGCGATTGACGCTGGCGTGAAGCCGGCAGTTGTTTCTGCTATAGCTAAATACAGCCAGACCGAACTATCGCGCAAAGTGGTGAACGACGCCATGGACGTTCTGGGTGGTGCAGGTATTTCTCGCGGTCCTCGTAACCAGATTGCCAACGCCTATATCGGGCTGCCTATCAGCATCACGGTAGAAGGCGCAAACATTCTGACCAGGACCATGATTATCTTCGGGCAGGGTGCGATTCGCTGTCATCCTTATGCGTACAAAGAAGTTAAAGCTTTAATGGATAAGGATTATGCGGCATTTGATAAAGCATTTTGGAGCCATATCGGCCATGTGGTGAGAAATGCTTGTCGCTCACTAGTTTTGAGTCTAAGCCGCGGCCGCTTAGCAGCCGCTCCATCAGGACCGGCAGCGCGATACTATCGCAAGCTGTCTTGGGCGTCGGCATCCTTTGCGATCATGGCGGATATTGCCATGGGCAGTTTGGGAGGAAGCCTGAAGCTGAAGGAGAAGTTAACTGGCCGCTACGCTGATGTCCTTTCGTGGATGTACTTGGCGACTGCCGTACTTCGTCGGTACGAGGCGGAGGGATACAAGGCCGAGCATCGTCCAGCATTTGAATGGGCTATCCAGTATGCGTTTGCACAAATGCAGCTGGCTTTTGACGGGATTTTCTCTAACTTTACGGTTCCAGGCATCGGCTGGATTTTCCGTGGTCCGATTGCTTTCTGGGCCCGCGTTAACAGTCTTGGGTCGATGCCTTCCGACAAGCTTGGTCATGAGCTAGCGAAAGCTATTCAGCAGCCAGGCGTGTTCCGCGACGATATGACCAGGGGCATCATCAGTGACCTATTGCCGGCCGGAGATAATCTGATCGAGCATGCTTTCACCTTGGCCCATGCCGCTGCAGATGTGCTCGGTAAGATTAGTAAAGCTGTCAAAGCCGGGCAGCTACCTAAACGTCGTGCCAATCTCCTGGTAAAAGAGGCTTTGGCTGCCAAAGTGATCACCGAAAGCGAAGCAGCAATGCTCGAGTCAGCAAATACTGCGCGAGAAGAAGCTGTAAAAGTGGATTCATTCAACCTGGAAGAGTTCCAGCCGACCTTGCTAGACTCAATCGGAGAAAAAGCCAAACTCACAGGGCTTGTGGCAAAGGTGGGAACTTGAGCTGGTCTCTTATTTAAGCTGAAGTGGTATGCAGATGAAAAAGTTGGGGTTGATTGGAGTTATGGTAATCGGGGCAGTGATCGTAATAGCTGCGATCACTGCTGGCCAGATGGGCGAGACTTCACACGCATTTGCCCGTGGTAAGATAGTGTTGTCTGACCAATTAAGTGATGCCGCTGCAGGAACTCGGACACTTTTTATTATTGCCAGTGGTCCCGACCGTCCGATGCCTCTAGGCGCTTTCAAGAAAACCCTTGGCTCAGACGCCAAGGGGGCCTTTTATGATTTTGTTCTGACAAAAGACAATATGCAGCGGATGATGGGCGATGAGGCCTGGCCCGAAACATTTAAGTTGAAGGCGCGACTAGATAAAGACGGTATGGCCGGGCCTGATCAACCTGGTGATTTAGTTGGCGAGGTATTCCCGGTTTCTGTTGGTGCCGAGGGTATCGAGATTCGCATCGAACGGTTGATTCCGGAATAGCGCTCAAACATTCGGTGCGCCTACGCACTGGCGCATAAGTTTAATAATTTCAGGTATTTATTTTATGCGCGCGGTCTTACGCTAAAGTCTTTTAGATTACCGCCGAACTCCAGCTCTGGCGATGAAATCGCCTCGTGATGGAGGATGTTTATGAAACTAGTGAAGACGGTGACTGCTGTAACCCTACTTGTGATGCCACTTAGCTTACTTGGATGTACAAGCAAGTCCGAGAGCAATGACATCCCCGAACCTACGGATGCAACACTAGCCCCGCCGGATAAGGCCGATGCGGGCAATGCAGCTGCTGCTGCTGCCTCCGATGGAAAAGATACAGTGGCCGTTATGCCTTTTGGTAGTGAGCAGGCCTCGGCAGTGTCCAGCGAAACAGCGAACGCTTCAGAGGTCTTATCAACAACTGACAGTAAGGATGGGCATGCGACGGAAGTAGCGGCTGGGACAGCCGTGGTCGGTGTGCCTAGCGAGTCGGCTCCTGAGAAGATGTGGACTTTCGAAGAAAAAGTCACCGTCCGGTCGGCTCCATCGTTCGAAGCAAAAGACGTTGGTACTTTAGGTTACGGGGAACCGGTGACTGGCGTGGAGCAAGACAAGGGTTGGGTCAAGATTGGCGAGGGTCAGTATGTGGCGCGACCGTCTTTAACGGATCGGAAAGCTCGCTTTTTCCGTCATCATAAGCGTAAGCGTCATGCCCATGCTCATTAAGGTTTTGTGATCTAGTTATCGCCTAGCTTTGAAAAAATCCCTAAGAATAGTAGCGCAATCCGCCGCCATTACTCCACTAACCACAGGTAATCGGTGGTTTAGCCGAGTGTCTTCATGGACGCTGTAAAGACTACCCATGGCTCCAGCTTTGGGGTCCATGGTACCAAAAACGACTCTGCTCATGCGGGCCTGGTAGATTGCCCCAGCACACATCAGGCAGGGTTCGAGCGTAACTACGAGGCTGCATCCTGTTAGTCGCCAACTACCAAGATGTTTGCAGGCTGCGGAAATAGCATCGATTTCGGCATGGCGAATAGCGTCCTGTTGTTGCTCGCGTGCATTACTACCCGTACCAATCACTTGATCGTCTTTAATGACCAAGGCACCAACGGGTACTTCCCCCAGTGCCGCAGCTTTTCGGGCAAGGCCTAGGGCTTGTTGCATCCAGTATTCATCGGTGAGTGCAGTTGAACTCAAATTTGACCAGGATCCGATGTGTCGGAATTATCAGCATCACTCGCCAGTGACGCCAACGGCTCAGCCGCCAAGTGTTTTGCTATATTGCCAAGTCGCCGTAGACCGAGGTGAGTCATGATTTCGTCAGGAGCTTTGCCTTCTGCTAACAAATGAGTCACTGCAAAATGGCGAAGCTGCTCAGTATTGAGGCTGTCGATGCCCACCTTCTCGCCAAGTTCGTATAAAACGAATTTTAGACCGTGGCGTGTGATACTGGGCAATGGAAAACTGGCATCCCTACCCTTGAACGCCAAAAACATGTACTTATCGGGGCTGTTTTTGATAACTGGATGGTCAATTAACTGATAATGCTTCCGATAATTAAGCAGTAGCTCATGAGATTTTGTCCCAAGGCGGATGGATCTAGCCCTTGAGCCTCCAACGTGCAGGCTGCTTGTATCGGTCTCCGAGAGCAAATCTCGCCAACGAAGAGCAATCAGCTCATTCGCCTTGATTCCTTCGAATGCAAGCAGAGCAACTAGGGCTGCGTCCCGGGCACCTTTACAAGGGGGTGCCCCGCGTTGTGCTTGAGTCAGTATGCGGTCTATCGCTTCAGGTAAAAGACTCTTAGGAATTCGGTCATCCCGCTGAGGGATGGGCACACTGTCAAAGGGTGAGCCATGTAATAATTTCGATTCGTGCAAAAATCGAAAAAACTGCCGAATGCCAATAACCGTGCGTCGAATGGAATTATCCCGTTCCGTTAAATCTCCGCGAAGGTATTCTTGGTATGCTATTAAAGTGACTGGTTCGATCTGAGTTGGGCTTAGGCGGCAGCGCTGAAGATACCCCAGGAACCCCTGGGCGTCGCGACAGTAAGATTCGACAGTCGCTGGCTGCTTACCGCGAGATCTGAGATTTTCGGCAAATCTATCGACCGTGGTCTGGTCTAGTATCATGCCTTTAACTTTCCTTTAGAATCTCTTCAAGCTTACATTGCATAGCCGCGTAATGATCAGCTAGCACAAAGTAACCTGAATAACTCAGCGAGGCAAATAAGCCAATTGTGCTGTCGGATGACGGACATGGTAGACTTGGGGGCATGGGGATCTATATGAGCAAACTATTAAAGAGAATATTGCCTAAATTGGCGATTAAGGCCTTTTTGGGTGCGACCCTCACATTGATGCCGGCTTGGGTGCGGCCGCAGCTGCAGACCCAAGCTAAGACCGTGCCTTCCGGCGGGCAGCGCCTCGATTATTTTGTTATCAAGGTCAACCGGCAGCCAATTTTCCTAAGGGAAGGTGCCGAACTAACTGTAATGCGTGGTGACTTGCTCGAAGTGGTAGAGGCAAAGTTGGTGACTCAGGCGATTCCAGTTGGCCAGGTTGATGTCATTGGCTTTAAGAGCCCTGGCAAGCTTCTGGGTGAGGATCGTGGCTTTGAATTTCGGACTAATCAATTGAGTCAATGGTATTCGGAGGGGCGCAAGGGTGAGGTCTGGTCCATTCTGGCAATGACCAGGGATAGTTTGCACGGCGCTGCTTTCTTGCGCTTGGTGGATCCTGCCTTTCGTTACGCCGAGGTCAAGGTTAACGGTAAGATTCAGGTACTGCGAGATGGCCAAGAATTGATAGTGAAAGCATCGGATCAGTTTAAGCTTAATCGCGTTGTAACTAATTTGAGTGATGATAAGGATGTCCAGTTTCATATAGTGCCGATGTCTAAACCAGGGCATTACGAAATCCGGATCGAGCGCGATAAGCGCGCTTTCGCCGCGATTCCGCTCAAAGTTATGGAGTGATACAGTAAATGGCGCCGAAGGCGGCCGCCGAACGCCGGCGAATCGTTGAGTTCGCAGCCATAGTACTAACAACGGTGGTGCTTATACTGTTGTCACGTCTGGAAACTCGGCTTTTTGGCCTTAGTGAGACTTTTGCAAAGAACCAGGACTTCGTCACGACCGTTATTTACTTCGGTCTGATTAATTTAAATGTCATTCTCATTCTTGTTCTTAGCTTCCTGCTTTTCCGTAATGTGGCTAAACTGGTGGTCGAGCGCCGTCGCGGCGTATTTGGCTCAAATTTACGGACTAAATTAGTCGCTACTCTTGTATTTTTTGCGTTAGCGCCGACCATACTCTTCTTTTATGTTTCTGCACGATTCATTGTTAACAGTTTCGATGAATGGTTTTCTGATAAAGTTCGGGCCACAATGCAAGAGACGCGTCAGGTGAGTGAGCGCGTCTATCGCCAAGATCAAAGGCGCCTTGAAAGTTTGGCGCGTGTCGCAGTCCAAAGGCTAAAGCCGACACTTTTGGACCAAAAACTACCTGTGATGAATTGGTTACATGTGCCTAGCCATCTATTGGACGGCTTTGAGGCCCAGTATGGTTTAGACAATGTCAAAGTTTACGATCGCGGCGGACGCTTGGTTTGGGCCAGTCGTCCTGTGGGCGATAGTGGCAAGATTGAAGTCGATCCGTTTGTAAGTGAGGTTTTAGATCGGTTTAGCCGAGAACCCAGCATGCAGTCGGCAAGTGCAGTTGTCGGAGAAGCACAGCAGGATGTGGTAAAGGGAGCAGCGCCGCTTTTTCAGGCCGCTAAAAGCCAGCTTATTGGTGTTGTTGTTACCGAGACTCGCTTTGAAACTCAGATGTTGAAAAGTATTGAGACGATCCAAAGGAGCTTCGCTAATCTGAGGCCCGGTGCTCAACTAATCAAGCTGAGTTACCTGATCCTTTTGATCGTCATGACCCTGTTGGTGGTGTTTTCAGCCGTATGGCTCGGTTTTTACGTGGCACGTGGGATTACTGATCCAATTCGGGCGCTTGCGGAGGGTACACGCGAGGTTGCCTTGGGAAATTACGGGGTGGCATTAACCGCCAGGACTGAGGATGAAACCGGTCAACTGGTGCGTTCCTTCAACCAGATGACTCAGGACCTGCAGCGGCATCGCTCGCAGGCGGAGCAAGCTCGCGTGCAATTGTTGCATAGTAACGAGGAGCTTGATCGACGCCGTAAATACATGGAGGTGATCCTTAAGAGTATTACAACTGGAGTTATTGCCTTTGATAGAAAGGGCCAGATCACTACAGTAAATAATGCTGCGGAACAAATTCTCAAGTTGAATGCCTCGAAGCTGATTGGTCGACCGGCACGCGACGGCTTCGGTCCTGACCTTTATTCGGCAATCTGGCAGCCGCTTGTTGATGGATTAGCTAATCACGACCTTTACAGTGCGCAGTTAGAGGTAATGATTTCTGACCGACCGCAGATTTTATTGGTCGACGGTGCGCGGATTGCCGATGAGAGCGGTGAGGATCTTGGTACGATACTTGTATTCGATGATGCTACTGAGCAGGTAAAGCTCCAGCGTATCGCGGCATGGCGGGAAGTAGCTAGGCGCATCGCGCATGAAATTAAAAACCCGGTAACTCCGATCAAACTGAGTGCTCAGCGATTATTGCGGCGCTTTCCCGGGAAATTTACCGGCGAAGATCTGGAAGTATTTGAGTCATGCTTGCAGACTATCCTAAAGCAAGTCGATTCTTTACGGGACTTAGTCAATGAGTTTTCAAAGTTCGCACGATTACCTCAAGTAAAGCCGCAAATGGCAAATATTAATCAAGTGATTGGAGATGTCGCCAGTTTATACCGTATGAGTTATCCCCATGTTCGAATCGACACGTCTAATCTTGGTAACGTTCCTGAATTCCCCTTGGATCGTGACCAAATGAACCGTGTATTTGTCAATTTAACTGACAATGCAATCGCAGCACTGATTGATGGTGACGCACAGGGGTATGTGGCATTTAAATCAATGCTGCTCCCTGGATTAAGCACTGTTCGGATTGAGGTCATAGATAATGGGGTTGGAATTCCTCAGCATCTGCGCGATCGAGTCATCGAGCCCTATTTTTCGACTAAGGACGGCGGCACTGGGCTGGGCTTAGCGATTGTTGCTCAGATAATTACTGACCATGGCGGATATTTAAGAGTATTGAGCAACGAACCGCGGGGGACGAGGATGGTGATTGAGCTACCGACTGGCGGCAAGATTAGCTGAAGTTGTGATCTAGATTTGATGGAAGGATGGAATATGAACTCTGCAAGCCCTACCGTAATTCAACAGGATGATAAGCTGGTCGTAATTGGGGCTCCCACTCCAACCGAAGATACAAAGTGGCGTGCTGAGATCCTAGATGCAGGTCGAGTTTTGCTGCGAGCCGATGATATGCCAGCGCTGTCCGGTAAAGGCCACCGTGCAGCAGCGAGTTGTCCGATAAATGTTTTTAGAGATCTGTTTCACGGACTTGTCGTTGCGGGATTTACGGGTGTTCTTGCTGTAGATACCGGTTACGGAGTAAAGCGCATTTTCGTGTCTCAGGGGGCCGTTGTTTTTGCGGGATCCAATGTTATTGACGATCGTCTTGGTGAAGTGCTTTTTCGAGAGTCACACATCAGTTTGGACGATCTTACGCGATCAGCGGCAGAAGTAACAAAGGTTCGCAAATTTGGTCAGGTCTTAGTCGGGAACAAAGTATTGACCAATGTCCAGCTGTGGCAGGCTTTAAAACTTCAGGTTAAGCAGATTCTTAGGTCTGTATTTATGGCAGAACAAGTATTCTGTGAAATCATGCCTGGTGCTCCTTCTGCACCAACCGAAATTGTATTTACCGAGTCTACTCTGGACTTATTGGAAGAATTTTATAGTTATGGCTGTGCATTCCGGGCTTTTCTCGGGCGACTGAATGCCGAGAGTCAAGTCAAATTCCTAATTCCACCCGAGCAGGCTGCAGGGGCTTATCAGTCGGGTACATTTTTTGGGGACCTCGTTGCGATGTTAAATCAGGAGCCTAGCGTACAGGCTCTATTAAACAGTTCTAAGCTAATAGACGCCTATACGATCGGTGCATTGCTGAATATGGTTAATTCGGGCATTTGCAAAATTATTCCGGAGGTTGAGCATGGACTAAAGGTCTCCTCAAAACTGGCGCCACTCAAAACCAAATTGGATGCGCACGGTTATGTGTTGCAGTCAGTGAGGCGGGCGTTTGTTGAAGCTGGGGTAGAGTTTCCGATGCAAGATGCAAGAGCCTTTGCAGCAAATTTAAGTTTAGATGGGCTACCGGCATTTTTTCTGGATGAAAATGCGGCTTTTGGTCGTGATTGTGTAGTTGGACTAATCAATCAAAGTCAAGATAGCGCAAAGCGGATGCGCCACTTAGTGGTGTGCGTTGACAGCATGATCCAATTTATACTTCAAATGGCTGGCGATAACTTAGACTACAAAGTTGCACAGAGCATCCGCCAGCAATACCGATCGGTGAGTTTATGAAACCCAATAAAAAAAATGGTGCTAAGCCATCCCGTGGTGGGCGGAATGAGCGAGTCGAAAGAACAGAGCGAGTCAGCCCATTTGCTGAGCGTGTTTTCATGGTTGATGGCATTGCCGCAGTAGCCGAATATGCGCGATTCACTCCTGACAGAATAAAAGAAATTTACTACGCGCCCCAACACAAACAAGCGGTAGAGCGATTAGCTGAAGCTCATAATTTGAAAGTCCCTTTGCGAGAGCGAGAGGCCGAACCGGGCGAATACGCGGCACCGGTGTCTGCTAGCGTGGAACTTAAGGCATGCCCATTTGATGTGCTGCTATCTCGAGTGGGAGAACGCAAGCGAGACGTGATTATCGCCTTAGACCACATTACGGATCCGAGAAATTTAGGGGCAATAGTTCGCAGTGCAGCATTTTTTGGTGTCCGCGAAGTCTTAGTGCCCGAGCGTCGTCAGGTGTTGTTGACGCAGGCGGGCGTCAATACAGCTCAAGGTGGATTTGCATTAAGTGACCTTGTCGTGGTGGTGAATCTCAGTCGAGCCTTGTCCGAATTAAAAGACCGTGGCTATTGGATCGTTGGGGCAGCAATGGACGGCGAGCCCTATTCCAAACTCGCGAATGTTTATGACAAAACGGTGTTGGTGTTAGGGTCGGAGGATTCGGGCCTTTCGCGACAAGTGTCGGAGCACTGTGACCGCCTAGCGGCAATCCCTGGGGAAGGACGGGGACTCGACTCTTTAAATGTCTCTGTTGCGGCCGGGATCTTTTTATGTGAATTTACCCGAGTCACTGCGGCAACGCCTTGACATCGATGATCCTATTATAGTATCCAATTGTATCGGCTCACCTTGGAACATCCTGAATCTATTAGGGAATTTTTCCGCAATGGATTTGGTTGGCGACGAGAGGGGTTTGATAGCATCGGTTTGGTTATGGCGGTAAAGTTATCAGCTTGCTGGCATAGCTCAATTGGTAGAGCAGCTGATTTGTAATCAGCAGGTTGCGGGTTCAAGTCCCATTGCCAGCTCCAGACCGTAGTTGATGTGTTGCGTTAGTGTGCGAATGTGGAGGGTTGCCCGAGCGGCCAATGGGGGCGGGCTGTAAACCCGTTGACTTACGTCTTCGAAGGTTCGAATCCTTCACCCTCCACCATCTTCTGTCTTGTCGTCGAGGTAGGAGGTGGAGAAGTTGAAAAACAACGGAAAAACTTCGTTGCCTACAAATTCTCATTTCAAATTCTAGCGAATAGGCTAGTATTCGGCGGTACAGGGCGGGAATAGCTCAGCTGGCTAGAGCATTAGCCTTCCAAGCTAAGGGTCGCGGGTTCGAATCCCGTTTCCCGCTCCATTTCTGGGTGTTGTTTTTTACTAGGTTTGATACTGCCCAGGTGGCTCAGTGGTAGAGCACGTCCTTGGTAAGGACGGGGTCGTGGGTTCAATTCCCATCCTGGGCTCCATCGACGAAGAAGCGATCCGTTGAAATACGGATCATTTGAATTTAGAAGATTTCAGTTTCGAGGCGCGTCAGCCATAGCGGGAGGAATAGATGGCTAAGGAAAAGTTCGAGCGGAAAAAACCCCATGTTAACATCGGCACGATTGGTCACGTTGACCATGGTAAGACTACGTTAACTGCGGCAATCACCAAAGTCATGGCTCTTAAGCATGGCGGCTCCTTCATGGCGTACGATCAAATCGACAAAGCGCCTGAAGAAAAAGCCCGCGGTATCACGATCTCGACGGCTCACGTCGAGTACGAGTCAGCTAAGCGTCACTACGCTCATGTTGACTGCCCAGGTCACGCTGACTACGTGAAGAACATGATCACGGGTGCCGCTCAGATGGACGGCGCCATCCTAGTGGTGAGCGCAGCTGACGGCCCTATGCCTCAAACACGTGAGCACATCTTGCTCGCGCGTCAGGTCGGTGTGCCGAAAATTGTTGTCTTCATGAACAAAGTTGACATGGTTGATGACCCTGAGTTGCTTGAATTGGTTGAGATGGAAGTGCGCGAGCTTCTTAACCAATATAAGTTCCCAGGTGACGACACTCCAATCATCCAGGGTTCTGCACTGAAGGCTTTGGAATCCAGCGCGGCCGATGATGACTGGGCTAAAAAAGTCGTTGAATTGATCGAGGCTTGTGACGAGTGGATTCCGATCCCAGAGCGTCCGGTAGATCTTCCATTCCTGATGCCTATCGAAGACGTGTTTTCGATCTCTGGCCGCGGGACGGTAGTTACTGGCCGTATTGAGCGCGGTATCTGCCGGGTCAACGAAGAACTCGAAATCGTCGGTATCAGAGACACCACCAAGACTGTGTGTACCGGTGTTGAGATGTTCCGTAAGATTCTTGACCAAGGTCAAGCCGGAGACAACGTCGGCGTACTTCTTCGTGGTACGAAGCGTGAAGAAGTTGAGCGCGGACAAGTACTGGCTAAGCCAGGTACGATTAAGCCTCACAAAAAGTTCAAAGCTTCTGTGTATATCTTGACCAAGGAAGAAGGTGGTCGTCATACCCCTTTCTTCAAGAACTATCGCCCTCAGTTCTATTTCCGCACAACGGACGTGACTGGCACCATTACTCTTCCTGAGAGTGTTGAAATGGTGATGCCTGGTGATAACATCAACATCGAAGTCGAACTTCTGACGCCGATCGCAATGGATAAAGAGCTCCGCTTTGCTATCCGCGAAGGTGGCCGGACCGTAGGTGCCGGTGTTGTTGCTGAGATTACTGATTAATTAGTTTGTAAGCCGGGGTTAACGCCCCGGCTTTATTAGTTGAGTCGTTTCTAGGCGAGTAGCTCCAATGGTAGAGCGGCGGATTCCAAATCCGTTTGTTGTGGGTTCGAGTCCCTCCTCGCCTGCCATTTCCACCTAAGCTAAGGACTAAGCCAGTGGCGAAAGACGATGCCTTTTGGTTAAATTCGGCTTATATCGTGTTTCTCCTGCTCACGGCATTTGTTGCTTACCGTGCATGTGAAACTGTAGGCATACAAACCGGTTGGATCGAGCGACTCGATTGGTTCAGCTATGCTGCCTACGTTGTTAGTGCAGCGGCTGGTGTTGGTGCGGCCTGGGGTCTGCGCTCCGATAAAGAGCGCAATGAATACTTCCTTGCTGCACTCGGTGAGCTTCGCAAGGTGTCGTGGCCTAGCTGGCCGGACACGAAGCGGATGACCATTGTTGTCTGTATAGTCGTTGGAATCTTCGCCGTGATTGTCGGCGTATTTGATATTTTTTGGTCTCGGATCCTGAAGTTATTGATTGCCTAGTTCTGCGGCTTCAAAGTCGGAAAGTTCTAGTTGAATATGGTGAAGTCATGAATGATGAAACACGGGTAGCAGGGGAAGCGGAACTTACGCCATCCCCAACGCAGGGTCCAAAAAACCCTAAATTTAAGTGGTATGTCGTACATACCTATTCGATGTTCGAAGAGAAGGCGAAGTCTACACTTCTTGATCGTATCAAGTTCAATAAGATGGAAGACAAGTTTGGTGAGATTGTGGTTCCCAAGACTGCTCAAGAGACCGTGTTAAAAAGCGGAAAGAAGAAAAAAGTCGAGCGGAACGCATTTCCCGGTTACATCATCGTCGAGATGGAGATGACCGAGGAGACCAATCATCTAGTTCGAGAGACACCGAAGATTACCGGATTTGTTGGTAACGTTAGGGCGCCTCGTCCGATTACTGATCAGGAAGTCCTGCGGTTGACATCGCCAGAGACCATCAAAGAACAGACTAAGCAGCAAGCTGCTACTCAGAGCTTCGAAAAAGGTGAGGCCGTAAAAGTTATTGACGGCGCATTCACTAATTTCGATGGCATCGTTGAGGCTGTTCAGGCCGATAAAATGAAGCTTCGTATTTTAGTTAGTATTTTTGGACGAGAAACGCCTGTAGAACTAGATTACGGACAAGTGCAGAAGTTGAGCTAAGTCAAGATTGATAGCTTGACTTCGGGGAATGGTTTCCGTATAAAGCGTCTCTTCTGTTTTTTCTAGGTTCTCGGCTACCAGTCTTGGTAAGGAGTTGAAGGTGGCAAAGAAGATCGTCGGCTATATCAAATTGCAGATCCCAGCCGGCAAAGCCAATCCCGCGCCCCCAGTGGGGCCGGCGCTAGGTCAGCGTGGCGTCAATATCATGGCGTTCACGAAAGAGTTTAATGCTCGCACGCAAAAGCAAATCGGCTCCATTCTGCCGACAATCATTACGGTTTATGCAGACAAGTCGTTCTCTTTTATTACCAAGAGCCCTCCAGCTTCCGACCTCCTGAAAAAGGCTGCGAAGATTGACAAGGGGTCTCAGACTCCAAGTAAAGCCACCTGCGGGTCGGTCAGTCTGGCTCAGGTAAAAGAGATTGCAGCCATTAAGATGAAAGATCTTAATTGCTACGACGAAGCTGCTGCAGTGAAGATTATCTCCGGTTCTGCTCGGAGCATGGGTCTTGAAGTTCAGGGCTGAGATTGTCAGATAGTGTCCTTGGTTTAGATTTCGATTCAACGCCTCAGTTTTGAGGCCGACATAGTAGGAGAGCTGCCAGTTGGGTGGCTCGTTAGAACTACGGAGAATATCTTTATGGCGAAACGTGGTAAAAAGTACCGCGCGGCTGTCTCTGCCGTTGATCCTGTAAAACATTATTCCTTGTCTGAGGCAGTAGGCCTCGTCAAGAAAACCACATTCTGCAAGTTTGACGCCACTTTAGACCTGGTTGTCAATTTGGGGGTAGATCCCCGCCAAGCAGACCAAAATGTGCGCGGCGCTGTTCCGCTTCCTCATGGCCTTGGTAAGAGTGTGCGAATCATCGTGTTCGCTAAAGGCGAAAAAGCAACGCAAGCTAAAGTCGAGGGCGTTGTTGAAGTGGGCGGTGATGAGTTGGCAGCGAAAATCCAGGGCGGCTGGATGGACTTTGATCAAGTGGTTGCTACCCCTGACATGATGGGTGTAGTTGGTAAGTTGGGTAAAGTCTTGGGTCCACGTGGCCTTATGCCTAACCCGAAGCTTGGCACCGTGACCTTCGACGTACTGAAAGCCGTTAACGAGTTAAAGGCTGGTCGTACTGAGTACAGGGTGGACAAAGCTGGTATCGTTCACTGTCCCGTAGGGAAGGTGAGTTTTGATCAGGATAAGTTGGTTGAGAATGCCAAGGCTGTCCTTGATGCCCTGCTGAAAGCTAAGCCAGCGACAGCAAAAGGTACCTACGTCCAAAGAATCGGGCTGTCGTCGACTATGAGCCCTGGCGTCAAGGTTGATCCAGCTCCGTTCCGGTTGTAATGAGTTTTATTTCCTAGGTAGGTGAGGGTGTAACGCCATGGCAATGACCAAAGCCCGCAAGCATGTGCTGAAGGGTGAAATAGCTGAGCGTCTAAAGAAGGCCACTGCCGCTTTGGTGGCAGAGTACCGTGGTCTCACGGTGGCCGAGTTGACTGATCTGCGAGTTAGGCTCCGCGAGTCGCAGTCCGAGTTTCGCGTAGTTAAAAACCGGGTGACGAAAGTCGCAATCCGGGAAGAAGCGGGAAATGTCGCGGCAATTTCCGACTCTCTAAAAGGGCCTGTTGGCCTGGTAATCGTTTACGGTGATCCAGCTAAGGCCGCCAAGTCGGTGTTAGAGTTCGGCAAGGACAAGGAGAACTTTAAAGTTACCGGTGGTGTTTTGGACGGCAAAGCCGTCTCGGCCGCTGACATCAAGACTATCGCTGAACTGCCAACAATGGATGTACTGTTGGCTCGTTTGGTGGGAACCTTGGTTGCTCCGCACCGCGGGATTCTTGGGGTTCTTACCGGGGTGCCAAGGCAGCTCGTTCAGGTCATCGGTGCGATTAAGGATAAGAAGGCGAACTAGTAGTTTTAATTGTATACCGCTTCGGGTCGCTTATAGCGCCGAAGGTTGAGGAGGGAGTACGGTATGTCGAGCGTTACGAAAGAACAGGTAATTACTTTCTTGGAAAACCTTACGCTGCTGGAAGCAGCTGAGTTGGTGAAAGAACTTGAGACCAAGTTCGGCGTAAGTGCTGCGGCCCCGGTTGCTGCAGCCGCTGCCCCAGCTGCTGCTGCTCCGGTTGAAGAACAAACGGAGTTCACGGTGGTCTTGGCCAGCTCTGGCGACAAGAAGATCAACGTGATTAAGGAAATCCGTACGATCACTGGCCTCGGCTTGAAAGAAGCTAAGGACTTGGTCGAAGGAGCGCCAAAAACCGTGAAGGAAGGCGTTTCTAAAGAAGAAGCTGCAAAAATCAAGAAAGCCCTAGAAGAGGCTGGTGCAAAAGTCGAGCTCAAGTAAGCTTGGCCTAGCCTAGTCGGTTGGCTTTGCCAGAGGCATGGCCGTTAAGACCGCCTCATGCAGCGGTGCGCGTCAGTAGAGCATGTCTTATGACATTTCCTAAATTGACGTGTTGTCCTGCTGAGGCGGGGTCTTAGTTTTATGTCATGGATATTGTCTGTTGACATTTGTCAAGCCTCTGGAAATGATGAGCCAGCTTTCGATACTTTCAGTGCGACATGAAGCAGGGCAAATCCTTTGACGTGGCGACGTTAGGGTGTCCTGCATTCCCTTGGATCTTTAGGAGAGCCCTATGACCTCCCTGGCAGCATCCTTTACGCGGCCAAGGAAGAATTTTGCCAAAATTCCTCCTGCTGTCGAAATCCCTTACCTGATCGAAGTTCAACGCAATAGCTATGAGCAATTTCTGCAAATGGCTGCGGACCCGGACAAGCGCAAGAACGTTGGGCTTGAGGGTGTGTTTCGGTCGGTGTTTCCTATTCAAGACTTTCAGGAAACGGCCTCGGTCGAGTTCGTGAGCTATGCTTTCGAAGAGCCGAAGTACACCGTTGACGAGTGCCGGCAGCGGGGGATGAGCTTTGCGGCTCCCCTCAAAGTCGTTATTCGACTCGTCGTATGGGACGTAGATAAAGATTCCGGTGTAAAAACTATCCGGGACGTCAAAGAGCAGGAAGTTTACTTCGGTGAAATTCCCTTGATGACAGACTCCGGAACGTTCATCATCAACGGTACAGAACGTGTTGTGGTCTCGCAGTTGCACCGCTCTGCCGGTGTATTTTTTGATCATGACAAGGGTCGTAACAGCGCGACAGGCAAACTGCTTTATACGGCTAGAATCATTCCATATCGCGGAAGCTGGATGGACTTCGAGTTTGACTCGAAAGACATCTTGTACGTGCGTATTGATCGTCGACGGAAGCTTCACGCGACCGTATTATTGAAAGCACTGGGATTCACCGATGCCCAATTGCTTGACTACTTTTATGAAAAAGAGCGCATCCGTGTTCGCGAAGGTAAGTTTGAAAAGAAGTTGAACTTCGAACTTCTTCGCGGTCAGCGGGCATCTGCCGATATTCTAGACCCGACTTCGGGCAAGGTGTACGTTAAGAAGAATCGCCGTATTTCTCAAGGCGCCATCCGTCAGATGCAGCAGGCTGGTTTAGAATACCAGGTGCTAAGCGGCGACGATATGGTTGGCAAGGTTTTAGCGGCAGGCGTGAAGGATCGTGAAGGGAATGTGATCATTCCGCTTAACGCCGACTTGGACAAGGCTCTGGTTAAAGAGATCGTCAACCGCGGTGTTGAAGAGATCGACATTTTGTTCATGGATCAGGTGAATGCTGATGCTTCGTTCCGCAACACCTTAGTTAGTGATCGGATAAGCACTCAGGATGAAGCTATCCTTGAGATTTACAAACGCTTGCGACCAGGTGATCCACCAACGATCGAACCAGCCAAGACCTTGTTTGATAATCTCTTCTTTAATGCAGATCGCTACGATCTAAGCACGGTCGGTCGTTTAAAGCTAAACGAGCGCCTCGGTCTAGATTTGCCCTTAGAGCAGAGGACGTTGACTAAGGATGATATCCTGAAGACGGTCGGCTATCTGTTGCGTTTGAAGAACGGTAACGGCGAAATCGATGACATCGACCACTTGGGCAACCGGCGCGTTCGTGCTGTGGGTGAGTTGCTAGAGAATCAATACCGGATAGGCCTGCTTCGGATTGAACGGGCAATTCGCGAGCGTCTGCAGTTGCAAGACGTAGACACACTGTTGCCGCATGATTTTATTAATAATAAGCCAGCTTCTGCAGTTGTGAAGGAGTTCTTCGGATCCTCGCAGCTGAGCCAGTTCATGGACCAGACGAACCCGTTGTCTGAAGTAACTCACAAGCGTCGGCTATCGGCTCTTGGACCTGGCGGTCTGTCACGCGAACGCGCGGGCTTTGAAGTTCGCGATGTTCACCCTACTCATTACGGTCGTATTTGTCCGGTAGAGACGCCAGAGGGCCCGAACATTGGGTTGATTTCCTCTTTGGCTAGTTATGCTCGGGTGAACGAGTATGGCTTCATCGAGACACCGTACAAGAGCCTTCGGACGGATGATCTGAAAAAGGCGGTGCGTTACTACTCAGCATCTGAAGAACACCGTGAGCATGTGATTGCACAGGCGGCTCTTCCCGGTACGCACAAGCCTGACGAGTTAGTCGGGGTTAGGCGCCAGGGTGAGAGCGAGATTGCGCGAGCTGAAGAAGCTGACTTGATGGACGTGTCCACCAATCAGTTGGTGTCTGTAGCTGCGTCGTTAATTCCATTCCTTCAAAACGATGATGCGAACAGAGCTTTGATGGGCTCGAACATGCAGCGCCAGGCTGTGCCTCTGCTTAAAACTCGGGCGCCACTTATCGGTACCGGGCTAGAGCTCATCGTTGCTCGCGACTCGGGCGCCGCTGTGGTGGCTAAGCGTGACGGCACCGTGGTGTCAGTCGATGCTGACCGGATTGTTATCAAGACCAACGAAGATGATCCAGAAGCCCTGACCGAGGTCGGTGCAGACGTGGACATTTACAATCTTCAAAAGTACAAGCGGTCCAACTTGGACACCTGTATTAACCAGCGCCCAATTGTTCAAAAGGGAGAAGTTGTCGGCCGTGGTGATATTATCGCCGACGGATTCGGCATCGAGACTGGGGAGTTGGCGCTTGGGCAGAATGTGGTCGTCGCCTTCATGCCTTGGAGCGGCTACAACTTTGAAGATTCGATCTTGATTTCAGAGAAAGTTGTTAAAGAAGACCAGTTCACATCGATTCACATTCAAGAGTTTGAGTGTATTTCGCGCGACACGAAGCTCGGTCAGGAAGAGATCACCAGTGATATTCCTAATGTGGGTGAAGAAGCCCTAAGGAATCTCGATGAGGCTGGGATCATCCGCATCGGTGCTGAGGTTCAGCCAAATGACATTCTGGTGGGTAAGATCACCCCTAAGGGTGAGACGCAGCTGACTCCTGAAGAGAAGTTGCTAAGGGCTATCTTCGGTGAGAAGGCTGGTGACGTTCGTGATACCTCCCTTCGGGTGCCTCCCGGGGTGGTTGGTACAGTTATCGGTGCGAAAGTTTTCGCCCGTGCAGGTGCAGATAAAGATGTACGGTCACTTCAGATCGAAGAGACTGAGATTCTGAAGCTGCGTAAGGACGAGGGCGATCGTATCAATATCATTAAAGATTCTGCTATTCGCAAGATGGCCAGGATTGCTAATGGTGATGCGCTAGCGACTGATGTCAAAGCTAAAGATAGTGCCGACGTGGCTGGCAAAAAGGGAACAACTGTCGATACAGCGTTCCTCGAGAGTTTAGACTACGTATTGTGGGAGCAGTTAAGTCTTAAGAACGCAGAGAAGAACGGTCTTCTTCGCGCTGCCTTGGACAACCTTCGCGACAAGATCAATCTGATTCGGTTTATGACCGAAGAACAGATCAAGAAGATTAAAAAGGGAGACGAGCTTCCTCCTGGCGTGATCAAGATGGTGAAGGTCTATATAGCCATCAAGCGGAAGCTGCAGGTCGGTGACAAAATGGCCGGTCGGCACGGCAACAAGGGTGTTGTGTCGCGTATCCTCCCTGAGGAAGACATGCCATTTTTGGAAAATGGTCGGCCAGTTGATGTAGTGCTAAACCCGCTGGGCGTTCCATCGCGGATGAACATTGGTCAGATTCTGGAAACTCACCTTGGCTGGGCTGCAAAAGGCATCGGCGAGCGGTTGAATGAGATGTTGGAAGCTACCTTCGACCGCAAGGCGGTCGAGGAGTATATTCTTCAAATCTGGGATGCCCCAGATGTGCAGGCATTTGCGAAGTCGGCGACGGACGAACAGTTGAAGACGTTTGTGCGTAAGTACCGGGAAGGCGTTCATTTCGCCAACCCAGTGTTCGACGGCGCTAATGAATCGGAAATTAAGGCCCATTTGCGGCTGGCTGGTCTTAATGATGATGGTCAGGTCGATCTCTATGATGGCCGGACCGGCAGTAAGTTTGACAACCGGGTGACGGTGGGCGTGATGTACGTCCTCAAGCTTCATCATTTGGTTGATGAGAAGATCCATGCTCGGTCGATTGGACCGTATTCCTTGGTCACCCAGCAGCCATTGGGTGGTAAAGCTCAGTTCGGTGGTCAGCGTCTTGGTGAGATGGAAGTTTGGGCGATGGAAGCATACGGTGCAGCGCACACCCTTCAGGAGTTCCTGACTGTTAAGTCGGATGACTTGCTTGGGCGTACGCGAATGTATGAGTCCATTGTAAAAGGCCAGAACGCAATGACGCCGGGCCTTCCAGAGAGCTTCAACGTGTTGGTTAAAGAGCTCCAAAGCCTTGGCCTAGACGTCAATCTGATCCGTGATGACGGGCAGGAAACTGGCCTGGATGGACTGCAACAGCAGCAGTAACGAAATGTTAATTTGCTCCAGGTCCCTCAGTTTAGAGGAGTCGTGATTTGAAAGACTTACTGAATTTTTTTGATAAACCGACTGATCCCCTTAGCTTCAATGCTATTAAGATCTCACTCGCATCGCCGGAGAAAATTCGGAGCTGGTCTTACGGCGAAGTGAAAAAGCCGGAGACAATCAATTACCGTACGTTCAAACCGGAACGCGATGGTCTTTTTTGCGCTAAGATCTTTGGGCCAGTCCGGGATTTCGAGTGTATTTGTGGTAAGTACAAGCGGATGAAACACCGTGGTATCGTTTGCGATAAGTGCGGCGTGGAAGTTATCCACTCGAAGGTTCGTCGTGAACGTTTGGGTCACATCAACTTGGCGACTCCTGTAGCGCACATTTGGTTCCTGAAGTCCTTGCCATCGCGTATTGGTGCGATGCTGGATATCACTTTGAAGGATGTCGAGCGTATCCTTTACAGTGAGTCCTATGTTGTCTTAGATCCAGGTACCCAGGATGTTACCAAGCTAAAGATGGCGCAAGTGTTGTCCGAAGAGGACTATGACACCGCCCTGGTCGAGCACGGAAATGGTGCGTTTCGGGTTGGTGTAGGCGCTGAAGCGATTATGGAATTGCTGTCCCAGGTACGGATCGAAGACCTCGCTGAGGATCTGCGGCGGGACCTTCGTGATGTGAAAGCCGAGGCTACCCGGAAGAAGTTACAGAAGCGGCTGAAGGTTGTTGAGGCCTTTAATCAGCAGGATAATGCTGGTAATTTCATGGCTAAGCCTCAGTGGATGATGCTATCGGTTATTCCTGTTTTGCCTCCGGACCTGCGTCCGTTGGTGCCGCTGGATGGCGGGCGGTTCGCGACCTCAGACTTGAACGACCTCTACCGTCGGGTCATCAACCGGAACAACCGTTTGCTTCGTCTTATCGAGCTAAATGCTCCGGAGATTATCATTCGCAATGAGAAGCGTATGCTGCAGGAAGCAGTGGACGCGCTCTTCGATAATGGTCGTCGGGGGAAAGTATTTACCGGTCCTAACAAACGTCCCCTGCGTTCCCTTTCCGATATGCTCAAGGGTAAGCAAGGCCGCTTCCGTCAGAATTTGCTCGGTAAGCGCGTCGACTATTCTGGTCGTTCGGTTATCGTTGTAGGTCCCGACCTTCGTTTGCATCAGTGTGGTCTGCCGAAGAAAATGGCGATCGAGCTGTTCAAGCCTTTCCTCTATAATAAGCTAGAAGAGCATGGGATCGTTTCGACCATCAAAAGTGCGAAGAAATTGGTGGAAAAAGAGCGTCCCGAAGTCTGGGATTCCCTTGAGGAAGTGACTAAAGAGCATCCAGTTCTACTGAACCGTGCTCCTACTCTTCACAGGCTCGGTATCCAAGCCTTTGAACCAGTGCTGATCGAAGGTAAGGCTATCCAGCTGCACCCGTTGGTCTGCTTTGCCTTCAATGCTGACTTTGACGGTGACCAGATGGCGGTACATATTCCGCTGTCTGTTGAGGCACAGCTCGAAGCGCGGGTGTTGATGATGTCGACAAACAATATTTTGTCGCCAGCCTCTGGTAACCCGGTGATCGTTCCGACCCAGGATATTGTCCTAGGCATTTACTATCTGACTCGCGAAGATGTCGGAGCCCCAGGCGCCGGTAAGATTTTTGGATCGGTTGAGGAAGTTAGAGCTGCGTACGATCATGACTGCGTTGGCCTTCAGGCTCCTATCACCGTGCGTTTGCGCGGCGCCCGCACCAAGACTACAGTTGGCCGTGCGTTGCTCTCAGAGATCCTACCGGACGAAATTCCGTTCGATATGATCAACAAGGCTCTCGGCAAAAAAGAGATGGGTCGGTTGGTCAACGAGACCTTCCGTCGCTGTGGTCCGAAACGCACCGTGCTCGTTGCCGATGCCTTGAGGGCAATCGGCTATCGTTATTCGACGAAGGCCGGCCTGTCGATTTCGATCGGTGACATGGTAGTGCCGCAGATCAAGCAGAAATTGTTGGACGAAGCGTACGAAGAAGTTAAGAAGATTAAGGAGCAGTACTCCGAAGGTCTTTTGACCGAAGGGGAACGTTACAACAAAGTCATCGATATTTGGGCCAAAGTGACTGAAGGAATTGCTGGGGAGATGTTTAAGAACATCTCTACGATGTCTCGTACTGACCATAACGGCCAGGAACAAACCGTTCCGAGTAACAACTCGATTTACATGATGGCAGACTCCGGAGCCCGGGGTTCGGCGCAACAGATTCGCCAGTTGGCTGGTATGCGCGGTTTGATGGCCAAGCCATCGGGTGAGATTATCGAAACACCGATTACTTCTAACTTCCGCGAAGGGTTGTCGGTTCTTGAGTACTTTACCTCTACTCACGGTGCACGTAAGGGTCTAGCCGATACCGCCTTGAAGACGGCATCTTCGGGTTACCTGACGCGTCGCCTTGTTGATGTGGCTCAGGATGCGATTATCTCGGAATATGATTGTAAGACCGAAGAAGGTCTGATGTTGGTACCTTTGCGTGAAGGCAACGACATCAAAGAATCACTGGGTAAACGTTCGTTAGGACGTACGACCCTAGAAGAGATCCTGCGGCCTTCTGATGGCCAATTGCTAGTGAAACGCGGCGAGTTGATTAACGAAGCGTTAGCGGAGTCGATCGATAAGAATCAGGTTGAGTCGGCTCGCGTTCGTTCTACGCTGACTTGTGAGAGTCGCGTCGGCGCTTGTGCGAAATGCTACGGTCGTGACTTGGCAACAGGCCACTTGGTTAACGTTGGTGAGGCTGTCGGTGTTATCGCCGCTCAGTCTATCGGTGAACCAGGTACTCAGCTGACCATGCGTACCTTCCACTTTGGTGGTGCCGTTAGTCATACGGTTGAAACTAGTGCTCAGGCTAGCCGGTTCTCCGGTGCTGTTAAGTTTCATGACCTTCGTTGCGTGAACAATCGCGAGGGTAATCTAGTTGTCTTGACTCGTACTGGTGAGATCCAGGTCGTTGGTGATGACGGCTCGGTGAAAGAAAAATACCCAATTATCTATGGTTCGACTCTTTCCGTTAGGGAAGGCGACCGGGTAGCAGCGGGCGACAAGCTCGCGGTTTGGGATCCGTTTACCGTGCCAATTATCGCTGAAGTGGCTGGTAATGTCCGCTACACCGACCTTCGCGAGGGTTCCACTCTCGAAGAGCGCGTGGATGAAGTGACTTTTCAGACTCAGCGGGTGGTAACAGAGGGTCGGACCGGAGAGTTGAAACCACGGTTGGAAATTCTTGATGCCAACGGTGTGGTAGTAAAAGCGACGACGAAGAAGGATGCCGTCTACAGTTTGCCAGTCGGGGCAATCGTTGTTCAAGACGACATGGCTATGATTCACCCCGGTGACATCATTGCCAAGATTCCTCGCGAAACTACCAAGACTAAAGATATTACCGGTGGTCTGCCGCGTGTTGCTGAGTTGTTTGAAGCTCGTAAGCCTAAAGACCTTGCGATCATGGGTGATCGTGATGGTACGGTTAGCTTCGGGGCGGATACCAAAGGCAAACGCAAGCTGATTCTAACTGATGATGCTGGCGAGTCGAAAGAGTACCTAATTCCTAAAGGCAAGCACGTTGTCGTCACCGACGGTGACTATATCCGTAAGGGTGAGCTGCTGGTCGATGGTCAGGTGAATCCGCATGAGATCCTTGAGGTTCTCGGTCGAGTTGCTCTTGCTAAGTTCTTGGTAGACAACATTCAAGATGTTTACCGTCTGCAAGGTGTGGAAATTAACGATAAACATATCGAAGTGATCGTGCGTCAGATGGTTCGCCGGGTGAAGATTGTGGATCCGGGCGACACCAAATTCTTGCCGGCTGAGCAAGTCGATCGTCACGAGCTATTTGATGTTAATGCTGTGATGCGTGAGCAGGGTAAAGCTGAAGCTACTTCAGAGTCGCTGCTGCTCGGTATCACGAAGGCGTCGCTGTCGACCGAAAGTTTCATTTCTGCTGCTTCCTTCCAGGAAACAACAAAGGTGCTGACCGAAGCGTCGATTAACAGCAAGGTCGACTTCCTTCGCGGTCTCAAAGAGAACGTGATCATGGGACGTTTGATTCCTGCGGGTACGGGTGCGAAGGTCTATCGAGACTTGAAGGCGGAAGTTGCTACGGTTCGGCGTCAGCCAGCGGTTGCAGCTCCTGCTGATCAAACGGCAGCTCAGTAAGCTGATTTGCGGGTGTTATTGTTTGAAGGGTCGTGGTTTGGGGTTGCCAGCAGGAGCCCCTTTTGGTAGCTATACTTGCCGCAGAGCTTCATGGTAAATCCAAGACAGCGGTAGTATGCTGATTTGATTAGAAAAAGGTTGGAATACATGCCTACGATTGGCCAAATTATTAAAAAAGGGCGCAGCCAGGTTAAGACTAAGAGTAAGTCTCCTGCACTGGCCGGCAGTCCTATGCGGCGCGGTGTTTGTGTTCGGGTTTATACTACAACCCCGAAGAAGCCTAACTCTGCTCTACGTAAAGTGGCTCGGGTGCGTCTCACCAATGGTATCGAAGTTACCTCCTATATTGGCGGCGAAGGCCACAATTTGCAGGAGCATAGTGTGGTCATGGTGCGCGGCGGCCGGGTAAAAGACTTACCAGGTGTGCGTTACCACATCATCAGGGGCACCTTGGACACCAGCGGCGTAGCCAACCGCAA
This sequence comes from Pseudomonadota bacterium, assembly GCA_026390435.1. GTDB lineage: Bacteria > Bdellovibrionota_B > Oligoflexia > Oligoflexales > CAIYRB01 > CAIYRB01. The sequence goes on along the minus strand of JAPLFY010000014.1, from coordinate 6,323 downwards.
GCAGAGCCGCAGCAAATACGGCGCTAAACGGCCGAAGACCTAAAAGGGAGATTCTAGAAAATGGCACGTCGCCGCGAGATACCGAAACGCGAGATCCTACCGGATCCAAAGTATAAAGATGTACTGGTTGCCAAGTTCGTCAATTGTATGATGACACATGGTAAGAAATCAGCAGCTGAGAAGGCCTTTTACGGAGCTATCGATATTATCGATGGCAAAGGTCCTCAAGCTATCTCACCGTATAAAAACGGTGTCGATGTATTTAGGGCTGCGGTCGAAAACGCGCGCCCTCTGGTTGAAGTTAAGTCGCGCCGGGTAGGTGGTTCCAACTACCAGGTCCCAGTTGAAGTTCGCCCCGAGCGTCGGCAAGCTTTGGCTATTCGCTGGTTGATTGAGTTCTCCCGCGGACGTCCTGGTCGCAGTATGGGTGAGCGTTTGGCAAGCGAGTTGCTGGACGCTGCTAATAAGCGCGGTGGTACCATCAAGCGTCGTGAAGACGTCCATAAGATGGCTGATGCAAATAAGGCATTTGCTCACTACCGTTGGTAAGTTTAGGCAAGTAAGTGCAGGGGCGGCCATTCAAGCCGCCCCTTTTTGTTATGTGGTCGTTTTCTGTCAATCACGACATGATGGATCGAAGTTATGGCGCTCAAGAAAACAGAGCTTTCGGCATTTCGTAACATTGGAATTATGGCGCATATTGACGCCGGTAAAACGACCACTACCGAACGAATTCTATATTACACAGGTAAGATCCATAAGATTGGCGAGGTCCACGAGGGCAGCGCCACTATGGATTGGATGATTCAAGAGCAGGAACGTGGGATCACGATTACTTCTGCCGCGATTACCTGTTTTTGGAAAAATCACCGTATAAATCTCATCGATACTCCAGGGCACGTAGACTTTACGGTCGAGGTGGAGCGGTCCCTTAGGGTGCTGGACGGGGCTATAGCGGTGTTTGACGCCGTGCACGGAGTGGAGCCTCAGTCAGAGACCGTTTGGCGTCAGGCTAATAAGTATCGGGTGGCCCGTCTCGCATTCGTAAATAAGTTGGACCGGGTGGGTGCGGACTTTCTGGCAAGTGTTGATTCTATTCGTGAGAGGCTTTCTGCTAATCCTCTTGCGTTCCAACTTCCGATTGGGCGCGAAGAGAATTTTATCGGCATGGTGGACCTGATTAGCCGCAAGGCTATGGTTTGGCATGATGACGATGAAAGTAAGGGGCAGAAGTTTGAAATAAGTGCGATTCCGGCCGACATGGTGGACGATGTAGAACTTGCCCGGGAACATTTGATAGAGACCGTTGCTGGGGCGGACGAGGCACTGACTTTAAAATACCTTGAGGGACAACCTATCTCAGAGGATGAGTTATGGGCGGCCGCGCGTCAGGCCACCATTGACTTCAAATTTGTGCCAGTGTTCTGTGGGTCTGCCTTCAAGAATAAGGGCATTCAGCCTCTTTTGGACGCTGTTGTGGCACTTTTACCCTCACCGCTAGATCTGCCCGACGTTGAGGGCCTTTCAGCTGACGATAAAGAAATCGTGACCAAACGCAAGCGTCTGGTTGAAGAGCCGATGTCCGGGCTCGTGTTCAAAATTGTAAGCGATCCCTTTGTGGGTCAGTTGGCATATGTTCGGCTATATTCCGGTTCTATTGAGGTCGGCACGACAGTTTATAACGCGAGAACGCATAAGCGAGAGCGCGTGGCGAAGATTTTGACTATGCATGCAAATCAGCGTGAAGAAGTTCCGCAGGCTAGTGCCGGGGAAATCGTCGCTGTTGCAGGTCTAAAGTTAGTAGCGACCGGTGATACGATCTGTGATCAGAAAGCTCCGATTCGTTATGAGTCGGTCCAATTTCCGGCGCCTGTAATTGCAGTGGCAATTGAACCTAAGAGTGCTGCGGACAGCGACAAGTTGAGTAAATCGTTAGAGCGTTTAGGGATAGAAGATCCGACGTTTTTGGTGTCGCAAGATGCGGAGACAGGTCAAACCCTGATTAGCGGTATGGGCGAGCTACACCTTGAGATTATTATCGACCGACTCAAGCGCGAGTTTAAGGTCGATGCGAATGTAGGTGCGCCGCAAGTCTCCTACCGAGAGAGCATCGCTGGTCACGCGTCTGCCGAAGAACTATTTGAGCGTGAGACCGGTGGCTTGCATCAGTATGCGGCTGTTCGTATAGAGGTATCCTCTCTTGAGGGAGAGGAAGCTCAGGGTGGCCTTATTTTTGAGAGTAAAGCCCCAATTCAGGAGGTCCCTGCTGCCTTCCTAAAGGGCGTGCGGACTGGGCTTGAAGAAAGTATGCAAGCAGGTCCAATTGCGGGTTTCCCGGTCATCGGTGTCAAGGCCGTGCTTCGCGGCGGCGCCTTCCAGGAAAACGTGTCGGATGAAATTGCCTTCAAAATTGCTGCTGCACAGGCGATGCGCGCAGCGTTACGAAAAGCACAGCCGAGACTGCTAGAGCCCGTAATGGCTATCGAAGTCTTGGTCCCGGAAAATTATCTATCCAACATCATCACCGATCTGAATAGCCGACACGCTAGAGTCAATAATGTGACTGTGCGTGGTCATTTGCAAGTAGTCGAGGCAGCGGCTCCTTTGGCTGAGATGTTTGGTTATTCTACGCAGCTTAGGTCCATTTCGCAGGGGAGGGCCACTTATACCATGCGGTTCTCGCACTACGATCCTGTATCAAAGCAGACTTTAGAGCGAATCACTGGTGGTTACTCTCCTTGACAGATTCGCCTGGCATGAGTACAAAACTCGTCTCAGCACTTAACGGTGCTTTGTTTTATGTAGAATGCGGGTATAGCTCAGTTGGTTAGAGCGCTACGTTGACATCGTAGAGGTCCGCCGTTCAAGTCGGCGTACCCGTACCATTCTATCCCTTCTCAATATCTCCAAGTCAGACACCGATAAGCATTTAATGGTAATAATCTGGGCGCTAAGTGTCCGTTTTTTTTTATTTAAATAATTAAATTACCTTAAATGCTAAGCTTTATTCTGAGTCTTCCGATACCCCCTTCAAGTTATTCAGGCTGGGCTAAGGGGTGGTCGCTATGCGGATCGTGCATACGTTTTACCTGGTTATACTTGCATCAATTTTGTCCTCCAAGGCCGCGACAGGTTTCGCGGCTTCGCCTGTTATCCTAACTGATCGTGGGTTTGACGGTGAGATCGTTAGTTCGAATATGGAATACCTTCTCGAACACAGGTATCACTTCCAAGGCGGGGATTCTCAATTAGCTGCGGATATACTGACAAGGCTTCATGACTTCAAAGCCGTCCCAAGCGATCTTTACTTGGGCGCAACTGAAGTTCCCCTCTTGCTTACATTTGAAGTGGAAAGCCGATCCCCGGAGACTCAAGAAGTCTTTATTGTGATGCCGAGGCAGTACTTTTGGCGCGCAGATCTTTTTGTGATCAGAGATGGGAAGGTGACTGAGCATTCCGCACAAGGTGTGCAAGTACCTTCGAATGCACTCAAGTTCCCCAACACAAAAAGTGCATTCAGCGTGAATTTGAAGGCGGGCGAGCGGGTACGGTTGCTTTTCTATTCTGAGCTTGCCGGACCTGTAGATGTGACAACTCAGCTATATACGCTGATGCCGTTTGTGTCTCATGAGTTTCTCGACCTTCTAATCAACGGCGCTTTTTACGGAATCATGCTGGGGTTGATTCTTTACAATCTTGTCATTTTTATTGCTCTAAAAGATCTTGCCTATATATTTTACGTACTCCTTGCTACGTGTCTGCTCGGTCTCTTTTCGACCTTAAATGGTGTCGGCAGGACTTATCTCTGGCCTAACACTGGATCGCTAAATGCGATGCTTATATTTGTCTTTTCCTGCAGCTACATCTTCGTCGTAATTAAGTATCTACATGCGTTTCTCCCGGCCTCAAACACCAGATTCAATCGGGTAATCACAGCTCTGTCATTGGCTCTGACTGTTGTTGCAATTGCATATTCAGTCATGTCTATAAGTCTAGGTTGGTTTAGCAAGCTATCTGCAGCGAATCTGATGGCTTGGATAGCGGTTATTTGCATGAGCATGCAGTTGTTTTTAGCGTTCCGTGCAGCTCAATCAGGATTTCGGCCAGCGAAGTTGCTTATTTTTTCGTACCTACCGTTTGCAGTCGCGACTATACTTCGAGCTCTTGCCCAGAACGGTGTGGTAGACCAATTCTTCTTGACTAACTTACCTCACCAGTTTGCTGCTGCCTGCGAAATGATTTTAATGTCGGTTGCAATGGCAGATCGAATTAACTACATCACCAAGCTTCATCAGAAAGTGGAGATAGAAAATCAAGGGATAAAGCTGACCAATCTTCGGCTTCTTGAACACGAGAAAATGCTGGAGCGGGAGAATGATGCAGTATTGAGGACAACTCAAATGTTAGCTCACGACGTAAGAAAGCCATTTTCTATCTTGCGAATGGGTTTATCTGTTCTTGGTCGTGCTAGAGACCCGGACAGTATGAGAGGTGTCCTAGATAATCTTGTGCCCGAGGTGGACGCTGCAATTAAAAGCGTGGATGGACTGGTCAATGACCTTATGGAAATCAGCTCCATTGCCAGTGAGGCTGCGGTCGAGACGATCGATCCACAGCAATTAATTGCGGAAGCATTGGGTCAAATATTCAGCCTCTATCCTAAGGCGAATGTTGACATCAGGTATAATTTAGCTCATCGAGATACGGTGTCAGTGCAGCCGGCTAAAATTGGTCGGGTATTTTCCAATATCTACGTCAACGCGATACAGGCGATTGGTGGAACTGGAGTTACTTGGTTTGAAACTCGCGACGTTGTTGTGAGCGGCAAACCATTCGTTGAGTTTTGTTTAGGGAATTCTGGATCGGAGATCCCGGAAGAGGACTTAGCGAAAATTTTTGATGCATTTTTCACGAGTGGTAAGAAAAATGGCGTTGGATTGGGCCTTGCTATCGCTCAGAAGGTGATCGCATCTCATGGCGGGCGGATATGGTGTCGATCTGACAAGCGGTCTGGGTACTCTCAAGGACGAGTGGAATTTTACTTCACTCTTCCTGCATCAAAAGAGAGACCAGCATCTGGGAGCAAGCAGCTCCCTACTCACAGCTCGGGATTTGTAAAGAATAGTTCAAGCCTTTCGTTCGATCGACTTGCCCAAGCAGAAGTGGATGCTGATGAAAGGTGGCTTGAAGGTCAAATACTCAACCTGACTGGTCGATTAGGCAGGCCTCTATTGATGCTCATCGTCGATGACGAGACCACATATTTGACGGCGATATCGTCTTATATCAATACGAATGATAATCTTGCTTCCGCGGTCTCTTTGATCATGGCGAAGAGCCCGACAGAGGCACTAGCTTCGATAGATAAACTGAACTTTGATCTGATAATCACAGATATTGATATGGGCGGCGATTCTCAAAGTGGCTTTGATTTGGTTAGGGTATTCCGAAATCGAGGAGTTTCCGCTCGAATTTGCGTGCACTCTAACCGAATAATTCCATCAGATCAGAAAACTGCTTTATTATTCGGTGCCGATGTTTATCTGCCTAAGCCTATGGCTCGTGCACAGTGTTTACGATTGATATTGCAGGCAGGTGAGGCATTCGTTGAGAACGAGCGTCGCGATACGTTGGAATTGTCCACCGAATCTCTGTCACTCATAACCAAAGGGCTTAGGCCTGAAGTGCTGTTGATTGAGGACAATCCTTTTATTCGGTTTGCCTGGGAGGAAGTTTTAAAAGTCGATGCACAGGTTCATCTGATGAGCAGTTTAGATGAGCTGAATCGAAAAGTTTCGGAGGATCCAGGATTCTTAAATCGACTAACGTGCATCATAACTGACTTATATTTGGATGGTTCAAGTGGAGACGGTTTGGAAATTGGCCGTGTAGTGAAAGCAAAGCGGCCAGGGTTGCCGATTTACCTGAGCTCGGACGCCGTGGTCACCGAAGCGGAATGTGCTGGCGCGGTCGACCGCGTAATAGGGAAGTTGCCGCTCGATCTTAGGAACCTGATCGCAGCATAGGATTGTTCCTAAGTGAGCAGGTAAACCTGATAATAGTTAACCCGTGGTAAATGGCGTCATCCGTCAATGCCAATGGATACGTTGACTTGCGACAAAATTTTAAGCGCCATGGGTTAAGTGCAGAAATGCCCTGATCCGAGATTTAAGCCGGTGCCTTAGTGGCTGAATTGGTAAGCGGTCTACCCTGAGGGGAGGTCGCTATGATCACGTTGGACGAGCGTAAAGCGCTGATAGATCGGATTCTTTCGAAGCGCAAAAGGATGATCGGTATGCGCTCCGATCTGCACTGGGTCAATG
>JAPLFY010000037.1 GCA_026390435.1 Pseudomonadota bacterium | reverse complement strand
TTGAGGTCACCGGAATCCTACTCTTTGCCAAAGATGCCGAGGCACATCGCCTCGCTAACTATTGGTTTGAAAATCGCCTAGTTGGCAAAACCTACGAGGCTATGAGCAGCGGCGACCCGCCACAGACCTCAGAGCAAACTTTCACCTGGCGCTCGAATCTTCTGCGAGGAAAAAAACGCGCCTACGAAAGCCCGCACGGCAAACCATCGGAAACCTCGGCGCGCGCCCTAAGGACCATTAATCTATCTGATGGGCCAGCAATTCTGTGGCATCTCGAGCCGCACACGGGAAGACCTCATCAGCTGCGTTACGAACTATCACGGCACGAATTTCCGATCCTCGGTGATCAGCTTTACGGCTCAGATCGCCCCTGTCCCAGCTTTCTACTCAGCCAGAATCACCTAGATAAACTGCCATATATTCAGGATGATATCCATTCCATCGCGCTCCGTTGCGTAAGCCTGGATTTCAGCCGCTGCCCGGAAGCCCGCAGCCTGGGCTTGCCAGAAGTGCTCACGGCACCTAGTCTGCCGCGGTGCTACGGGCTCGAGGAGATTTCATGACCAAACCGACAACATCGACTACGCCGACAACATCAGCACTGACCACAGTGCGATTAACCCAACCATTCCGCATCCAGCACCCTTGGATCTTTACCCGCATTGTAGCTAAGCCAACGGAGCGCATTCCGCCCGGAAGCGTAGTAGAAGTGATTGGCCAGGACGGTAAGTTTGTCGGGCGTGGATTTTACAACGGCCATGCTCGCATTGGCGTGCGCCTCTTAACGACAGACCAGAATGAGGTGGTTGATGCCGATTTTTTTAGTCGGCGTATCAAGCAAGCCATCACCTGGCGACGTGATCTGGGTTTGTTTCAAAAAACGACTGGCATGCGCCTCATTCATTCCGAAGGTGACGGACTAAGTGGGCTGATCGTCGATCTCCTGGGCGATATTCTAGCCATTCAATTTACGTCGGCAGGGATGTTTCGTCAGCGCGAGGTGATTAAACAAGTGCTGCTGGAGCACTTTCCGCAAACACGCGTTTACTGGTTTGCTGAATCGCGCATACAAAAACAAGAGTCATTTGACTGCTGGGAGATGCCCGCGCCAGAACCTGTGGTTATTGAAGAACAAGGCGTGCGCTTTCATGTTGCCGTCGGTTCAAAACACAAGACTGGATTTTTTGCCGATCAACGGGACAATCGCCGACTCCTTGCAGAACTTTGCGAAGGCAAAGATGTACTCGATGTATGCTGTCATTCGGGCGGTTTCGGCCTGTATGCGAAGGTCATAGGCAAGGCAAAGACGGTCACTGGCATCGATTTGGATGATGCTGAAGCACTCACGACGGCCAGATCAAATGCGACATTAAATAACGTCGACATTAACTTTCACGCAGCCGATGCCGCTGATTATATGAAGCAGGCGGCGCAGCGCGGTGAGCGCTACGATGTCGTCATCTTAGATCCGGCCAAGCAAACACGTTCAGCTGATAAAGTTGATGCCGCGCTTGGCGAGTACTGGCGCCTCAACCGACTAGCAATGCAAATAGTTAAACCAGGAGGCATCCTGCTTAGCTGCTCGTGTAGCGGCCTCATCAGTGAAGAACAGTTCTTAAGTACGATCCGGCAAGCAGCACGCGACGAGCGGCGCGATGCGCAGGTGTTCCGCCTCAGTGGCGCTGCTCCAGACCATCCATTCCTCGCGCATGTTGATGAAGGACGTTACTTAAAGGCCGTTTGGGCGCGCCTCCTCTAATCACCCTGCGACTGGCATGGATCTCTTTGAGAAATAATCCTCGAGCCATGCCTGACAACTAAGTCGATCACCCTGAAACAGCGTTGGCCGCTTCAGCCGGTTGACGGAGTGATGGTAACTTTTGTCATAGTAATGAGCTAGTAGAGCTTCAATCCATTCTTGATGGCGCTGCAAATCTCTGCCGTATCTGAATGCGTCATCCATCTGCTCTCGCAACTTTGGTCCGAAGACATCTAGACGTCGACTTATCGACGAGAGAGCTTGCTTGGCCTTTTCATGCAGGACTTCAAGTGGCACTCCACGATCCAAAGGTGCTTGCAAATACTCCTGAGCAATATTTGCACTACGCACATGTAAGGGCTCATCAAGAACTACGACTGGGGCGGTCACTATCACTTTATATAACGCATCCGGAACTGAGATATTCCCGATCGTGCGACTTTCATCTTCAATCAAAAGCTCACTGGTCGCGAGCATCCCTCGCATGATTTGCAAAGCAAGGTTATTTTCAAATCTAGCCTGCGAAGGCTGCACTTCAAAGTCACCAGCTCCAAAGGCACTACCTCGGTGACCCGCTGCCAGCTCTAAATCAATAGCCCTACTGATGCCACTTCCCGAAGCATTTAGTTGGCGAATTAGTGAAGTTTTGCCAGATCCTGTTAGACCAGTAAGGACTAGGCAAGATGGCGGAGCAACGAGGTGCTTCAGTAATTCGTTGCGAATGGCTTTATAGCCACCGGCCAGCTGCAAGGTCACAGCGCCCGCCTCGGCTATACGCTGACATGCCGTACGTGACCTGAGTCCGCCACGCCAGCACATGACTACGCCCTGTTTAATCGGACTGGATTGCACAGCCTGATACCAGCCTTCAATTCTGGATTGCTGGTGTGGAGCAGTTAGCTCGAGGGCAAGTTTAATTGCTGCATCTTGCCCATGTTGCTTATAGGCAATGCCAACAAGGTGACGCTCAGAATCATTCAGAATCGGGAGATTTACAAAACCAGGTATGGATGCTTTATCCCATTCAGATGGAGCGCGGACATCAATTAAAGCCCACTCGTTAGTCCCGCGAACTAAACGATCGAGGAGCGTCGGAGACTCTATGATCATTTGCTTGGTCACTGAATTCCCCTCGCCAATGAGCAACAGACGACAAGGCCTTCATTTTATTATGTTTCGTAAAAATATGTCCGAAATAAATGATGCTCATTATTTTGCACAAATGGCACGCACCATGCATCACCCATAAATGCTCTGTGCATGCCCGCATCAGTTTGCGTGATATTGCACACAAGTAGCGATAAGGGCCAAGCAATGGCGAACCAAAAATCGATGAGCGACAAGTTACTCGCCATTGAATCTCACATTGTCAGTGCCGAGGCGCGGAGATCTAAAATCATCTCAGCAGCCCGGCCGGAGTGGCAAGCAAGCCTAAGAAATCTGATTCATTACATGGCACTGCGAGAGTTAGACATCCGCAAACTGCAGCTTGAGCTTGCTGACCACGGCCTGTCCTCTCTAGGCCGAGCCGAAGGCTACGTCCTCGGGAATTTGCGCAAAGTCCGGCTTTTATTAACTGCAAGCGAGGCGAATCAGGCACCGGAGTTGGTTCAAATTGGTGATCAAGTGCCAGCCGTGTTACCGCTAACCTGGTCTGAGTCCGAAAGCCTTCTGCACACCCATACCCGAGCGATCTTTGGCCCCAAGCCGCAGTCTCGCCACGTCTACATCATGGTCACCGCACCTTCGGCAGATGTCGCTGATGAATCCTGGCTTAGGCGTATGCTGAAGGCAGGAATGAACATGTTACGCATCAATGCTGCACACGGAACGCCAGATGAATGGCGTATGATATCTGAACGCGCTAGACGAGCTTCAAAGGATGCTGATTTAGCCTTACGTATTGCAGTAGATCTGCCAGGACCGAAGATGAGGACGCTTGCCTTATCCGAGGGCGCGCACGTCATAAAACTTCAACCTCAACGGGACGAGTTTGGCAGAGTCACCACCCCCTGTCAGGTACGCATTGGATCATCTCCCTCCAGCAGCTCAACTTTGACCAGTATACCAACGTTACCTATCCCACCTGAGATAGAGGGCAAGATCGCCGAAGGCGACCAGCTCGAGTTTGAAGACACACGTGGTCGCCCACGCTCCATTCGTATTAAATCAAAGGATGCGACTCTAGGCATTATTGGTGAACTGGATCGTACCGCTTATATTGGCGAGATGACCGAACTGCTGATCAAAGACGCAAGCGGCGCGAAAAAAATCACCTTTGTTTGCAAGAATCTACCTTCCAGAGATTTCAGCGTATTGATCGGGATTGGTGCTAAATTCATTCTTTGCTCTACTCCCACAGAGGCCCTCGCCGATCACCCCGAATTACCTCGGCTTGGCTGCACCATGCCCGCGATCTTTGGTGCGCTTAAAAATGACATGGCAGTCATGTTTGACGATGGTAAAATTGTTGCCCGCATTGAAACATTGGCACCAACTTATGCAGTATTACGCCTGGAACGGGCGGCTCGTGGGACAGCTCGCTTGCATGGCGACATGGGCATCAATATTCCTGATGCAGACTTAAAGGTCCCCGCGTTCACTGAGGCCGACTCCGCTGCTCTCAGCTTTGCTGAAGAGCACGCAGACATCCTGAGTTTATCTTTCATCCGCTCAGTTGAAGATGTGAGAACACTGGAACGTCAGATCAGACGACCCGATATTGGACTCATCATTAAAATTGAGACTCGCGCCGGATTTGAAGCGATACCAGCCATTCTTTTGGATTTTCTAGGTAAGCGTAATTTGGCGCTCATGATCGCCCGCGGAGATCTCGCCGTCGAAATAGGCTTTGCCCGACTGGCTGAAGTACAAGAGGAAATCCTCTGGCTAGCCGAGGCAGCTCATATCCCAGTGATATGGGCAACTCAGGTCCTAGAGTCTCTAGCAAAAACAGGGTTTCCGACGCGCTCCGAAGTGACCGATGCTGCCATGTCGGTGCGGGCAGAATGCGTCATGCTGAATAAAGGGCCCTTCATTGAAGATGCTCTACACACTCTTGATTCCATACTCGTACGAATGGAAGCGCACCAGTACAAGAAGCGTCAACTTTATCGGCCCCTAAAACTAGTGAGCACGCATACCTGAGTCTTATTGGTAGGTTGCCTAAATCTTTGGTGGCTTGACGTTGGCGATTAGGGATGCAATCCTGGGCCCCTATCGCAGTTCAGTTGCGAGGCACCAATACTTGGTGCGCAGCCCGAATTTTGTAGGACATCCTGATGTTAAGTGCCGTTCAGATCACCAAGTCATTCGCTGGACAGCGTGTCTTAGGACCTTTAGACGTAGAATGCCCCAAAGGGCAAACCACGATCCTGCTTGGTTTGAGCGGCTGCGGCAAATCGACACTACTCCGCCTATTAATGGGGCTTACTTGGCCGGATTCCGGGACGATTAGCATCGATGGCACGACATTGACGCGCGACAACGTTCTCGCTATGCGCCGAAAACTGGGCTACGTGACTCAGGACGGCGGCTTGTTTCCGCATCTCACGGCTCTAGACAACATTTTGCTTGCCGCACGCTATTTTAAAGTGGAAGCGGCAGCGCGAGAGCGCCTCGGGCCACTACTCGAGATGACTAAATTACAGACCGACATGCTACAGCGATACCCTTCGGAACTGTCTGGTGGTCAGAAGCAGAGGGTGAGCATGATACGCGCTCTCGTCCTGGATCCAGGCATCGTTTTACTCGACGAGCCTATGGGAGCACTCGATCCCATGATCAGGGCTGACTTGCAGTCGGACCTCAAGTCGATCTTTACTGACCTACAAAAGACCGTGGTGCTAGTCACGCATGACTTGGCTGAAGCCGCATTTCTCGGTGATCACATTGTCATGATGAACTCTGGCCACATTGTCCAGAAAGGCACCTTCACCGACTTAGTGCGGCACCCAGCGGCACCTTTCGTTAGCGACTTCCTCGCTGCCCAGAGACCCATTCACTGGCCTTCGGCAGATGGTGAGCTGGTCACTCCGAGACCTTAGGTGATTCACTAAGTATTGGCAGGCAGTTTCAAATGTTCTAATTACGAGAAGGCTGAATGCACGCTTAGCTACTAATGAGGTGAATGGATGAAGGGCGATCCGCGAGTCATAGACGCGCTTAACGAAATTCTTACAGGTGAGCTAACCGCGATTAACCAATACTTCCTGCATGCTCGCATGGCCAAAAACTGGGGCTATGAGCGCATCGCCGACAAAGTTTGGGCTGAGTCTATCGATGAAATGAAACATGCTCAGGCACTGACTGACCGCATTCTGTTTTTAGAGGGCCTACCGAATCTCCAAAAGTTGGGTAAACTCAACATCGGCGAAACAGTACCCGAGCAGTTTGAATCCGACCTGGCCCTTGAGCACTCGGCAATGACTAACCTAAAAGCCGCAATTAAAGTCTGCTTTGAGGCTACCGACCACACCACGCGTGAACTTTTCGAGCATATTTTATCTGACGAAGAGAAGCACGTCGATTGGTTGGAAGCACAGCTTGGACTGATTAAAGAGCTTGGTAAAACGGCTTATTTAGCCGAGCAGATGCATAAGGACTAACAGCTAGCCGCAGTTAGTATCGGGAGCGGCGTTGCCACTTGTGGCTGCGCCATTTCTTTGTTGGGACTTTCGCACCATTTCCTTGAGCTGACAGATACAAGAACCACAGTCGCTTCCAGCCTGACTCGACGTCATAACGTCGCGGAGACACGTAGCTCCACTCTCTAGCAGCGACTTGATCTTTTTGTCCGACACACCCTTACACAAACACACCACCATAAGAAACTCCTAGGCGTTGTTTGGGGCTCCCGCCCTCAATGCCCTTATCGGCATATTGTATAATAAAATTGAGAATCATTTTCAACTACTGGTGTTAGCACCGGCCCTCTGCCGCAGAAAAAAAACGTAAGACGTTAATATTAATTATAAAAATCAAAAACCAGGCAGTTCTCTTCAAATCTCACCGGAAGCTGCTATTCTAATAGAGAACTATACAAAAAAATTAACTAGTTAAGTGCCTTTAGGGCGCAAACCCTCACAAAGGGCTTGGCAAGCCCGGTCTTTCCAGCACCCCCAGTAAAACAGTGGTGCGAATCAAGTAAGCGCTAGAACTAGTCAGTCGATTAACCACCATGGAGGTGTTTCATGTTGAAGCTGATGACAAGAAAACCAAGTCTTAAGCTAGCTGGCCTAACCGCTGCCGCTTGGCTGAGCGTGGGAGCGCAAAGTGGCTTGGCTGCAGATGCTACCAGGTCCGCAGACACCTCGAAGTCCGACCAGGTCCCTTCGGACACCATAGATGTCTCGGGCAAAGCCATTGTTCCAGATGCCCTCTACGGCAGTTACCGGCAGCCGGTGTGGACCACACGGCGCGTATTTCCAACCACACGCAGCTATGTCATACCCGCTGGAAACCTCACCACAGAATTGTGGATTAAGGCTCACAAATATCGCGATGGGACGCCAAATGATTACCTGATTCAAGAGGAAATTGAATACGGCCTTCCTGGGCGCATCCAGCTCGATCTCTACATCAATCAAAAAAATGAGGTCCGTGACGGCAAACGCCTCACTGACCATGAAGGTGAGCAGTATGAACTGCGCTGGGCGATGGCAGATTGGGGCGTCTTACCCCTCAACCCAACTTGGTACTTCGAGTACCATGCGCGCAAGAACAACCCAGCTAAAGGCGAAGTTCGCTTACTACTCAGTGAGACAGTCGCACCTAATCTGCACGCATCCGCCAACCTTGCCTACGAGCAAGAATTATGGGGCGTAGCCAAAGAACGCGAACTCGCCGTGACCGCGGCTTTAGGTACGACCGCATTCGTGTCTACTCTTTCCATAGGCGCGGAAGTAAAAAGCGAATGGGTGGATACCAGCAAAAATCGCGGTCATTTTCATCCAGAGCTAGTTGTTGGTCCTAGCTTGCAGTGGCGCCCTACCCCAGCGACTCACATCGACCTAGCACCACTATTTGGCGTACAAAAAGATGCACCTCAAATAGAAACCTGGCTGATTGTTGGCCACAACCTACGCTAATCAGAGCCGCTCTGCTTCTAGGTAGAAGCGAAATTTCAGACGAGCTCGCCCAGCTAACTGCCGTCCATCTGAATCAAGCGGTGGATTATAGATAGCTAGGCGAGCAGCTGCGATCACTCCATGATCAAGGTCTAGTCCGCTTGGATTGAGCAGGCGAGCCTCGGATACCTGGCCATCCTCACTAGTTGTGACTTCAACTTCAAGCGTTCCTTCAAATCGAGCTGCACGCGCATCGTCAGTATAAGGTGGTCGTTCCACTGAGCCGGCAATCAGTTTAGGCCCACGCGCTGAGTCTATCGTGGTTAGTCCATCTGAGTAGCCACTCGCTGAAGCAGCAGGGGACGACGCGCTGTTAACTTCAGGTGATGGAAAGGCTGCCTTAGTTGGTTCAGTTGCGCGCTGCTTAAGAGGTGGAACTAATTTCTTCTGCTCCATCGCAGGACGTTTCAAATGTTGGCTTACACGCACACCGGGCGCAGACTGAGTCAGCGCCGCTCCACCAACGATACTTAGATTCACAATTTGTGATCTTGGCCGAGCCAGATCACGCTGTACCGATGATTGCATAGCAACACCTGCCAACATACCTGTATGCGCAGCTACAGAGCAGACGAATAATTTTGGTATTAGGCCGAATAAGCGCATTTTGGTCGCTCCACCAAATTACACCATATTTATCGGCCAGAACGCGGACTAACTTGAGTCCTCCTCAAAGTTAGGCTCGACTACGGCAGCAGGCGTGCGCAACCAGCTAAAAGAACTATGGTTTTATTGTCGCTCAGGTTTTGACACCACGGACATAAAAACGCCACCCGTCAAAAAAGCGCCAATAACACCCAGCGACCAGCCCATGGATAGCTCTTTACCCATCAAATGGGTCAACCAGGTCATTTTTGATCCCACGAAAACGAGAATCAAAGCGACCGCAAATTTAACATAGTGGAACTTATCAACGACCCCGGCCAAGAGAAAATAAAGTGCGCGCAATCCTAAAATCGCAAAAATATTGGATGTGTAAACAATCAAAGGTTCACGAGTAATACCGAAAATCGCTGGCACAGAATCTATAGCGAAGACAATGTCTGAACACTCAATAAACACCAAGCCAAGGAATAATGGTGTCGCATATAAAGCACCATTTAACCTTTTAAAAAAGCTCTGCCCGTGAATCTCTGTCGTAATCGGTAAAAATTTCTTCACCCAATTGATGATCGGATTTGCACCTGGATCTGGTTCGTCATCACTGCCAAAAATCATTTTCACACCGGTATAGATCAAAAACACCCCGACGACGGTCAATGCCCAGTGAAACTTGAGCAGGTAAGCACCCAGTGCAATGAAGATGCCGCGGAAAACTAAAGCACCCAAAATGCCAAAAAACAGGACCCGATGCTGATAAATCCCAGGAACACCGAAAAACTGGAACAACACCACAAAGACGAAGATGTTGTCGACAGCCAACGACTTCTCAATCACAAAACCAGTAAGGAACTCCAGTGCCACCTTGCTGGCAGCAGTGGCAGCATCCAAACCTGTTGCTGCCACAATCGCTGGATCTGTGGAGAAGCGATACTTAGTGTAAGCATACAAACCCGCATCGAACACTAAAGCTAAACTGACCCACACGACGCTCCAAGTGACCGACTCTTTGATACTCACAGCATGGGAGTGGCGATGGAATACTCCCAAATCAATGACCAGAAGCAACATGACAAAAGATGTAAATGCCAGATAGAACCACCAATAATCTATAAATGGAAAAATGATCGTCTGTGTCATGGTGTCCTAAGTATTAAAATAAAAGATTGAGAGTTAAAGTATCTCGGCCAACGCGCCCAATTAGAGGTCAAACGTGACAAAAAAAATGCTCGTACTTCTTGGCAATCAGTTGTTTCCTGATGACTACCTTACATCTTTTCGCGGTCATCGTATTTTTATGGCTGAGGATCTCGGACTTTGCACGTATTTTCGCTTTCACCAGCATAAAATAGCATTGTTTCTATCAGCGATGCGTCACCGCGCCCAGGAGCTGCGTCAGCAGGGTTTCGACGTCATCTACCATCAACTCACCGAGGATGGACTAAGCTACGAAGATCGCCTGATTTCTGTGCTTAAACGCGAATCCGTGCGAGCAGTTGATCTATTTGAAATCGAAGACCGACCGTTCGAACAAAGACTTCTCACCGCACTGCAAAGGGCGAAGATTACGGTACAGACTCATCAGTCGCCCATGTTCCTCACCTCCCGCGATGATTTTCAGCAGTATTTACAGTCTGTTAAAAAGCCATTCATGAAAACCTTTTACGAGCGGCAGCGGCGCAAATTAGGCATTTTGTTGGATGCCGACGGTAAACCTCAAGGTGGGCGTTGGAGTTTCGATACCGAAAATCGCAAGAAGCTACCGAAAGGCTTGAAGCTGCCTACAGCCCCATTTAGCGCACCGACAAAGATGACAAAAGACGTCTTGAGCTTGGTCAGCAGCACCTTCAAAGATCACCCGGGTAATGCTCTAGACTTTGGCCTGACCGTCACAAGAAGTGAGGCGCTACGGTTGCTGAACGACTTCCTGGCTAAGAAACTTGAGGATTTTGGACCTTATGAAGATGCCATCTGCACAGACTCAGCATTTTTATTCCATAGCGTTCTCAGTCCAGCATTAAATCTAGGTCTTATCACTCCTCATGAAGTGACAGAAACCACGCTAAAAGCATTCCATAAGACAAAAAAACCGTCGCTGATCGCCTCTGTCGAGGGCTTTATCAGGCAGATCATTGGCTGGCGAGAATTTATCAGAGGGATAGACCAAAACTTTGGCAGCAAACAAGAGACAAGCAACTTTTTTGGCCACCATAGACTACTCACAAAGGCCTGGTATGACGCCACCACGGGAGTACCGGTATTAGATGGGTCGATTCAAAACGTCACTCGCTACGGCTACACTCATCACATTGAACGTCTAATGGTCCTAAGCAACTTAATGCTACTTTGCGAGGTTAAACCGACCGAAGTTTATCGCTGGTTTATGGAGATGTTCGTAGATTCCAGTGATTGGGTTATGGGACCTAACGTATACGGTATGGGGCAGCACTCAGACGGCGGCATTTTTGCGACCAAGCCATATATCTGCGGATCAAATTATTTGCTGAAAATGAGTAACTATACGCCAGGACCATGGACTGATGCCGTTGATGGACTCTACTGGCGCTTTATAGAGCGAAAGCGAGACTTTTATCTCCGTAATCCACGCACGTCGATGGCTGTCCGCCAGCTTGACAAATTAGCGGCAGCAAGACGTTCCAAGTTGGAGTCAGCTGCTGATGAGTTCTTAGAGCGTGTCACGACAGAATGATCTTTCGGACTATCTGTAGGCATCTCATTTGCAGCAGAGTAGTGACCTAACATGCCCCTTAGCCGCACTAACTCCGGCTACATACTCGTCTAATGCACATTGTCCCTTGTGCATATGCGGATCCCAATCACCTGGGATCTCCGTGGCGCGATCATCGTGGTCGAAAAAATTAATGCTATGACATTGAGCGCCTAAAGATTTATTAGCTTCAGCACACAGCACACCCGCGAACCAATATTTAAGTGCTCGCCGCGTTTGTGCAGCTCCTGCTACGTAAGAGTTCAGGGCGCACTCCATTTTGATAGCACCGTCCGCCCAATCTCTGCCTTGAGTATGGGCACCCACATCACCTTGGTTATGGTTATTATTAGACAAAGTCAGAAGCTTGCCGATGCCCAGATCAAGTCCATAATCGCTGCACAGCACGCCATGGGCAAACGACTGAGCTGCGCGTTTGCCAATACTCAGTCCCACTACGCGCTCACCTTCGCGACATCTGGACTTAAAGGTGTTAGGCATCCAATCCTGAAGGTCCGAGGATTGAATGCTGTCTCCGTCGCTAAATGTTTGCACGGCAAAATGGTTCTGGGGTTGATCTTCCCATTGCGGCTCTACACCAGGGCCGATGCGTGGCCGCATCAGAGTCTTCAATGGCGGGATCCGCCAATCACTGAGCGGCGAACTCCAGTCATCGCTCAGAAGGGAAAATGTCTCCTCTTCTCCCGAAGCTTTCGGACCTGCATTCAAAGCCCAGTAAGCAAAATCAAAATCACCTTCGCGCAAGTACTCTATGATATGCGCATACCAACTGCGATCTAATGTATGACTAGACTCTCCGAACTCACTCACCCAAACTGGAGCAGTGAAAGCTTGGTTGGGTGTAACCACAAAGCCCCATTCCTGGTGCATAAGCGCATTAAATTTAGCTTGATCCAACTGACCGTAGGTCGGGCCAATCAGACTTGGTGCCGTAAATGCATAGTTATGCGCTGCATAAACTAAGCGATTAGCTAAAGGCAGCCTTACGGGGTCGAGGTAAACACCGCGAAGATGATCGCGAGGGAAATTGATTCCTTCGACAATAATCAACAACTGCGGGTTCTCCGACGATACCCGCGCACCAGCGCGCTCAGCTGCAGCCCGCCAATCGTTCGGCCCTCTCCCCCAATTTGGCGCGCTTGGGACAAAAGTGCCGCTCCATTTTGCCACCCGAATCTCATTCCTCAAATCAGCGCCTACCACTCGAGTGTTGGCTCGGTAACGCCGAGCCATGAAGCCCCAGTCATCAAGCCATCGCTCCTCCGAGTAGTCAGATGTGTACCAAAGGCCATCATGATCATAGGAACAACACCACATTGGATGCGTTGTATGGTTATTTAAAATAACTAAAATTCCAGCATCAGTCAGGGCCTCGACCACCCGGTCGTAAACGGCAATAGGGGTGAGGCCAAATAGCTGTGGATTTGCAGCAATAGCCTGGTCATCTACACGACTGGCAGAGAGCATAAAGTTTGAAAAGGGCAGGCGAACAGAATTAAACCCCAATGCTTTAATTTGCGCCACAATATGAGTCAGGGGAGCGCGGTTTAGTCCGCCAGGCACCATGTAAGTATCGCTAGCGCCGTACCAATTCACCGACGCCAATTTAACTCGGCGCTCATTGGCATCCACGATAAATCGACCACGCGTGTGGAGCGGCATTTCAGGATCATAACTACTCAAAGGTGCCCCAACAGAAGGCCGAGTATTTGAGTAGCCTGTGGCTGCAACTTGCGACGATGGATGACTAGAGCATGCTAGAACGAAAAAAAAGGCAAAACACATCATCTTAGGATGGCGCACGGTTGCCTCACATACTTTTCTTGGTTTGACGCTGAATTTGATTATATATCGAAGCTGTAAATTATGGAAATTACAAGAAAAAAAAGAAACAGCCCCGACATTTTGACAACACCACCTCCGTCATGGCGTTAGGACGTTTCAACACATTACCCACACATGAGCAAGCGTATGAGAATCAGTGCGCTTTGTTAGGCTTAAGATTCAGCGTGAGGCACAACGGATCAAGTCAGCCAGTAAGCCAGCAGCGGTAACCTCTCTGCCTGCTCCAGGCCCCTGAATCACCAGCGGGCTGCTTTGGTAGCGCTTTGTTGTGATGCGGACCAAATTATCACCTGCCGGCAACCTTGCCATTGGATGATCATTGGCTAAAACTTTAGGAGCGACTACAGCACGTCCGCCGCGCTCAATAGTCGCTACATATCTCAACACTGAATTTCTTCTGCGAGCCGCACTCACTTGAGCTGCTAGCAGCTGATTGTATTGGTCACAGGTCTCAAGGAATTTCACTACAGACTCAGTTGACCGATCCCCAGTCGTGGCACAGCTAGTGAGACTGACGTCGTCAAGATCCACCTTAATATCTGCCGTACGCCCGAGTATAACGAGCTTACGAGCAACATCGAGGCCGGATAAATCATTGCGAGGATCAGGCTCCGTAAAACCCGATGAATGTAGGTCACGCAACACATCTGCGAATGCCTCACCAACCTCAAGGCGAGCCAAAAGGTGAGACAAAGTACCCGAGAGTATGCCCTCTATTTTCAGCACTTCATCACCGGTTCGCACCAAGTCAGAAATCAGCCCAATAAGCGGCAAGCCAGCGCCAACCGTAGTCTCGCATAGGTAACGCCCCCCACCCATCGCCTCCGCATGACGCAGTGCCGCATAATGGTGTGAAGCAGATGCAGCCGCATACTTATTCGCCGTTAGTACGGTAAAGCCGCACCGCAGCCAATGTTCATGTTGCTTCGATACGGATTCGGAGGCTGAAACATCGATCACCACGACTGGACCTTCTTGATGGCGCAAAAATAAATTTAGATCTCCAAGATTAGGCTCTGAATTTGACTGTGCTAACGCCTGTTGCCACTCCGCCACATCGATAGGTTTCGCCGCCAGTAACATGCGCGATGAGTTACACAAGGCACGCAAATCTAAACGAGCACTAGACCGCATCATCAATTGAGGCTGGATATGCTGCCATTGCTCGAGCAGGGTACTACCAACGCCACCTGGGCCGACAATAGCTACACAGATGGCTTTTTGCTTTGGTGACGGCCAACGAGCGACTCGTTTAACGCTCAGACCTGCATCAATACTCAGATTAGCAATAGACATAACTACAAATCACTCCCGAAAGTGACCAAGATCGATAAAAATTTTTCAGTAAGTTGCCGCGCGACTCACCGAGTCAACATCAGACCTTGGTTGCGTTCGTAGCGCTTGGACACGGTCGAGACCAAGACGTACATCGCAAATCAGATCCTTAGTGGCTTCGATACCGATAGACAGACGCAGCAACTGCGGTGTAATTCCCGCCCGTGCCTGAGCTTCTGCTGCCATCGATGCATGAGTCATAGATGCCGGATGTGCCACTAAACTCTCAACGCCACCCAGTGACTCGGCCAAAGAAAAGCAGGTTAACCCCTCTAAAAATGCATGAACGCCCGCAATACCGGCATTTAATTCAAAGCTGATAATGCCACCGAAGCCCTGCTGCTGGGCCCGCGCCAATGCATGACCTGGATGACTTGCCAGACCGGGATAATAAACCTTGGCTACCGCCGGGTGATCGCTCAGTAATTGCGCGACGGCCGCAGCATTTTCTTCATGCAGGCGAATGCGAGCAGAAAGAGTCCGCACGCCACGCAAGGTCAAAAAGGAATCGAAGGGAGCTCCAGTGATGCCAAGGCAGTTGGCCCACCAGGCTAGACGATCGCTTAATTCAGCAGTATTAGCGATCACAGCGCCACCGACGACGTCGCTATGACCATTTAAGTATTTCGTCGTCGAATGAACGACCAGATCAGCGCCCAAAGTTAAGGGCCGCTGCAAAGCCGGCGATAAAAAGGTGTTATCGACCGCCAAAAGAGCCCCGTGGCGCCGACAAATCGCGCTAATTGCGGCGATATCTACAACTCTGAGAAGGGGATTGCTGGGCGTCTCCACCAACACCAAGCCAACTTTTTCGGCTCCGGACGTAAAGGCATTCTCAAAGGCCCGATGATCCCCTTGATCCAGGAAAAGCACCCGAGCTCTACCCTGCTTATGGAGCGCTGTTAGTAGGCGAAAAGTTCCACCGTAGCAGTCATGAGGTGCCAAAATCAATTGATCTGCGTCGACCAAATGCACCAGCGCCGTGAGCGCTGCCATCCCCGAACTGGTTACGATGGCACCATGCCCCTCTTCGAGTTCGGCTAAAGTTTCACCTAGGATGTCGCGGGTAGGATTGCCGGAGCGAGTATAGTCATACTTCCGACGGTCCCCTAGCCCCTTAAATGTAAAGTTAGTAGAGAGATGTAGGGGTGGAATCACAGCGCCGTAAGATTGATCGGTCCCAACGGCAGCACGTACACAGGTAGTTGCAGAAAAGTCGCTCACGGTATCAAGCTCCTATAAACATCGCAATAAGCGGGAAAAAAATGTTGGCTCTTTTAAAAAGGCATCATGACCATAAAGTGAATCGATGACCTGAAGCTCACATGATCCAGCGTGCGCATCAGCCAACTCCTCCAGTAGGGCCAGCGGCACCAATTGGTCCTGCCGCACAGCTACTACTGTGGTTGGCACACAGATTTTCTGCGGATCCGCTTCATGCAAGTCGATGGACCTAGACAGGCAGAGGAACGCATGTGGATCCATGTGCTTGACATAGTCCTCACCACGAGCCCGCAGATAGTCCCAAATCGGAAATGAATCTGGATCATTAGCATCCAAACGCGTTCCACCAAAGCGTTGCGCAAATTCATCTGGTGTACGGTAGGTGGCCATACCCAAAGCACGAGCTAAAGCCAGTGCTTCGCCCCCTCGATTTTCCGACAGTCCAAAGTTAACAATTTGCCGTTGTATAGTTCGCCAAGCCACGGCCAATGGCGCATTGCGATGGGCCGCACTTATGACTAACAGCCGCTTTACTAGTTTGGGAAATCGCCCCCCAAAAGCTAAGGCTATCATACCGCCGTAAGATGCACCGACGAGCGCATGTAAGCTCGAAATACCAAGTACAGGCAATAGCTCAGCAAGCACACGAGCTTGATCTCCAGTGGTGATATCGGGAAATGTTTTACCCGCGTAATCTGATGAGCGAGGGCCAGTGGTAGCACCATTGCCGCCAAGAAAGTCCCACGACAAAATGCGATATTTGTTGCTATCGAGAGCCTGGCCAGGCCCACAGAGATCACGCCACCATCCCCTTGGTCTTGTCGCGGAATTATCAACTCCCCCGGTCACAAAGCGGGTCGCAGAAATACCCCCCAACACCGCGACCACCGGTGCGTTGCTGGGGCCGACAATCTCATAGGCAACTTGGACTTCAGGAAGGTTAAGGCCGCAATCAAGCACGAAAGGGCGCTGCAGCAGATTAATTACGCCACCTACTGGTGACGGTGAGCGCCAAACGTCACGCGCACCCAACTCTGCTCTTCCCCCTGCCAACTCCACCATCTCGTCCCCTTTACTGGGGTGCCAAGAACACGCGGGAACAGAAGGGTGCAAGAAGAAGTCGCAGGGGACCTTTTCTGCTCATCTTCCGGTTTGCACTCCTGGCTTACGCCGGGTTGCTACCGCAGGACTTGGCACCATACGCAATTTACTTTCATAAGCTTGCGTGGTTGCCCCGGCATCGTCGGGCCTACCCCTCAACCGGTCTTGATGAACAGCTTTTAGGAGAACATAGGGCGCGTTGTTCTGTCAAGCGAAGGACCGGCCTCTACTCGTCAAACAACCAAGTCGAAAGATACCTCTCACCACTACTCGGGATGATCACAACGATAATCTTGTCTTTATTCTCTGGCCGCATACCGAGTTGAATAGCCGCACCAATCGCGGCACCAGAAGATATGCCACAGAGCACTCCTTCTTCTTTCGCCGCACGACGAGACCAAGTCCCTGCGTCCTCATTGCTCACCTTAATGACTTCATCAACCAGTTTCGCATCGAAAATGTCTGGTACAAAACCAGCTCCGATCCCTTGGATTTTATGCGGTCCAGGACTCCCGCCCGATAGCACGGGTGAATCCTTGGGCTCGACCGCGATCGCCTTGAAGCTAGGTTTTAGTTTTTTAATAACGCTGGCAATACCAGTGATCGTACCGCCGGTTCCAACACCCGCGACAAGAATATCCACTTTGCCGTCAGTATCCTCCCAAATCTCCAGGGCGGTCGTGTGCTTGTGCGCTTCGACATTGGCAGGGTTTTTGAATTGTTGGGGCATATAATATGCGGGGTTTTTCGCCGCTAATTCCTCAGCCTTGGCAATGGCGCCTTTCATACCAAGCTCACCGGGAGTCAATACCAACTCTGCGCCTAGGGCTTTCAGCATTTTACGGCGCTCAATACTCATGGTCTCAGGCATTGTGAGGATCAAATGATAGCCTTTTTGTGCTGCCACAAAAGCTAGACCAATGCCCGTGTTGCCGCTGGTTGGTTCAACTATCGTGGCCCCAGCTTTAAGGGCACCAGATTTTTCTGCCGCCTCAATCATAGCCGCGCCAATACGATCTTTGACACTCGACAGCGGA
Source organism: Pseudomonadota bacterium (assembly GCA_026390435.1). Taxonomy (GTDB): domain Bacteria; phylum Bdellovibrionota_B; class Oligoflexia; order Oligoflexales; family CAIYRB01; genus CAIYRB01. The sequence continues at coordinate 35,466 of JAPLFY010000037.1, read as the reverse complement.
TTGAAAAATTCTAACTTCAGCAGGATCTGCGCCTGCACATCCTTGCTCAACTTATTCAGGCGCACTAACGGAGTATTACCGATAGTCTCAAGGATATTATTTGCGATCTTCGGCCGCTGATATCTCTGCATAATACCTCCTTAAATACCGTCACCATCACGAAAAAGTCCGGTCAGATAATGCTGCTGAGTGATGCGGCTATTCACCGGCACACTCTCTGTCAACCATACATTGCCACCGATGACGCTACCTGCACCAATCGTTATCCGACCTAGTATAGAGGCACCGGAATAAACAGTCACACGATCACCAAGAATCGGATGCCGTGCTTGCCCCTTGATGACAATCCCTTGCTCATCGCGACGAAACCTCTTTGCCCCCAAAGTCACACCCTGATAAAGAGTGACGTGGTCACCAATAATCGTAGTTTCACCGATCACTACACCGCTCCCATGATCAATGAAAAAGTGAGACCCGATTTGCGCGCCAGGGTGAATATCAATCCCCGTTATTTGATGTGCAAACTCACTAATCATGCGTGGTAGTAGAGGCAATTTCTGCTGAAAAATTGTATGCGCAATACGATAAGCAGCTACTGCTTTGAAGCCTGGATAACAAAAAAGCACCTCAAGAGGATCGGATGTCGCGGGATCATTATTCAGCGCCGCATCTACATCACTGCGCAACGCATCCCCTATTGCCAACAGACAACTACGCAACTTCACCACTTCACGGCCAACTAAAGCCTCATGATGCTCACCGTATGTTTGATTCAAACACTCAAGTAGCCCGAGCAACACCTCGTCGACACATTGAATAAAAAATCTCTGTGGGTCTGGTTCAAAAAATAGGCCATGGGTTGTTAGCCTTAAGAGCTCGCCGATGTGAGTCTGATATCTTTTTAGCAAAGCAGCATCAGGCGTTCGCTGACGAATAAATTCGGCAAATGATACGGCCTTGGATGGTTGATCTGGCATAGCAGCCCCCACTAATTAGGAATGCATAACCCGCTGACAAGCAGCGGCAACTTGCTCTACGCTTAAAGTGCGCATGCAACGAAAGTGCTCTAGCGGACAGCGCTGAGGACCATGATCGCTACAAGGGCGACAATCCAACTCCACACCGACGACGCTAGATTTTGGCGCGAGCGGCCCAAAACCCATTCCGGGGACAGTGGCGCCGAAGATTGCGACCGTCGGTACGCCTAACGCTGAGGCATAATGAATTGGCGAGCTGTCATTTGCCACTAAAAGGCTACAGCGTGGCAACACCCGCCGCAAATCCTCTAGCGAGGTTTTGCCGACCAAATTTAAAAGCCTCAAGCTACTTTGGCTACCCCCAAGCATCGCGACGATCTGAGATGCAATGTCGGATTCAGCGGGACTGCCGACAAAAACAACCATCGTGTCATCAGCAGCCCAAAGTTGGCGCGTGAGCTCAGCGAAGTATTCAGGTAGCCAGCGCTTAGTGCCCCAAACACTACCCGGTGCGACTGCGACTATACGCCCACTATGCCCCATGATGTTCCTTTGCCATGGAATCTCGGGCGTCAACGGAAGCGGAACCAGAGAGGGCCTCGACGTCAAAATTTTTTCACGTGTTACACCAAGAGGCCCGAGTAATAACGCAATTCGGTGCGCCTCATGCAAAACGGCCACCCGCGGCACCCGCCGCCACGACATCCAAGATCCACTGGACTCCTCATAGCTAACCACTGGCAATCCAAGCGAGCGCGCCAAAATAGTCGACCTTGGGCTTCGGTGTGCCTGCAGCAAGATCGCCTTGCGGCCAGCTGGTATTACTTTTTTAAGTTCGCGCCTAACCTGGTTAGTGGCGCGCAACATGCCCGTACCCGCTTTATCAAACACGAGGCAGCTTTTTAACTCAGGAGTATCGCCAAGGATTTGGGCACCAACCTTAGTGGTAATCAGATGTTGGTCTTTGTCCGGCCAACAAATCTTAGCCAATGCCATAGCTGCAGTCGTAAGCACGATATCGCCAATAAAGCCTGTTTGCAGCCAGACTAGATCAAATTGGGCGGTGAGATCAGGAGCAGTCGTCATGACTTTGGCCCTTTACGAGGATCTGCCGCGATAAAATCCGCGTCGCCTAGAGGGAGCTTTAGCACCAGGGCATCTTCTCCATCACTATAATAACGTTTGCGGATGCCGACTTCGGCAAAGCCAAGGCGCTGGTATAGCTTGCAGGCAGATTTATTCGATGGACGCACCTCCAAGACAAGCGCTTCCAGCTGAGGTTCTGTGGCCAATTCCGTAAGAACCGTTTGCAACATCAGACCTGCAGCACCGCGGCCACGATATTCCGGCACGACATAGATATACAGTAGGTCTGCTGCATATACCCCGACATCGATAAACATGACTCCAACCCAGGGGGCCGCTGAAGATACCGCGGCATAATAACCGCGACAAATTGGCCGCGCCAACATCGCGATCAGTGCTTCAAAATCCCAAAATCGCTCAGCACCCTGTTGCCAGGTTGCCGCCATCGCTTCCAATGCTCGCATATGATCGATACTGCGCGTCATCGGAAAGAGTTGGAACCGGGCGGGCGCATGAGCGGGGCGACCAGAACACTCAGGGTGATCCATCAGAGCGCCCTCCGGCGATCGGATTAATCTCTAAGTAGACTTCAGCACCTGCAAATACCCTGGAATTAGCCCGTCCGCGCAACTCGGTTAGCCACTTAGATTCGTTCTCGACCGCGGTTGACTTCTTTACTACAGCCGCCTGGGCCTCTTGCCGATTTCGATTTTGTCGATAACTTGCCACGCGTAAAATACTATCTAGAGTCCTGGAAATGGTTAAGTCATCCACACCCAATCTCTGTAAAGTACGCTTTAGCGCGGCACCTTGGGCCAGCTTTTTGCGAATGACCGCATTGTATTTATCCAAAAGCTGATCCGGCGCTGCAAAGCTACCTAGTCGCACAGCTTCTTGCAAAATCATCATCTCTTCCGTGAATACAGTAATGGCTTCGCCCCAATTACGAGATGAAATTACTGGTTCGTCAGCTCCTTGTTCGGGCCTGATCGTCTGCTTGACGGTTAGGTAAAGCTCTAGCTGACGCTGAGAATACGGCACAGTGTTGACCGCAATAACTAATCTGTCGCCTACAATCGCTGCATTAGCCAGCGTCCCAAATACGCAAAGCGTAATCACCCCGATCATCAGCAGAGGAACAAAGCAAGAAGATTTTGTTTTTCGACGTTGCATGTCTGCCATTGTAGCCAAAAGACCTGGATGCAGCCATCACATACCATTCAATAAGAGCGTTATGAGCGATATGAACGTCAAAGAATGTTGACAAGAATGAATCAGCATTGCCCAATTGACAAGGGCTTGACTTCCCATGGCACCTGCGTAAACCTGTAGAGATTGCACCTAAGAGGTATGTCTTTTCTTGATAATTCGTCGTTATCTATTGGAGGAATCGTATGAATAAGGCTGAACTGATCGAAGCCATCGCTAAGGTTACTCAACAAACCAAGGCAGATACTGAGCGTACTGTCGATGCGTTTATTGACGTCGTCAGCAAGAACATCAAGAAAAAGGACGGCGGCGTGAAGCTAGTAGGCTTCGGCACATTTGCAGTGTCCGCACGCAAAGCCCGCGTTGGCCGTAACCCGCAAACCGGTGAAGAAATTCAAATCCCGGCGCGCAAAGTTCCGGTTTTCCGTCCAGGCAAAGAGCTAAAAGAAGCAGTGCGCTAAGTTCTCTGGCTTCTTGAAAAAACAAAGTCCTCTGGTCGAGACCAAAGGACTTTGTTTTTATGTGAGCAGATTAATCAGAGTAAGCGTCACCGCCCTCTTCTAAAAAGTCGACCAATCGATACTTCGCGAAATTCGTCGCTGGCACGATCAGCATCTCGCCGTCACGCTCATTATCATCTTCCCGCGCTAGCAAATAGTGACCTTGATCACCAGTAGCGCTACCAGGATGGTAATTGAGGACAACAAATAATTCCTTGTTCTCACGATCAAACACACGAAAAGGAACCATCACGTAAGTCTCCCTAGAATAATAAAATGGTTAACGTAATTTACCCGGCCCCTCAGAGGTCGCGGAGAAGGTGATATCTGGGTTACGCTCTTCGAGTAGCCTTAAGCGCCATGGCTCATCTACCAAAATGGTGGGGTGATCATGCTGATCAAAGCAAACCTGCTGGCTGTTCGCAGTAATGAACCGATCCAGTACATCTGCCTTGGTGGAACTAATCCAACGAGCGACGGAATAAGGCAAGCTCTCAAATCGCACTTGAACACCGTATTCAGCAAGAATTCGGTAAACCACGACTTCAAACTGCAGAGGTCCCACTACCCCCAAGTACTGGTCGTTCGAATGGGAGGGACGGAATACCTGAACAGCACCTTCTTCGGAAAGCTGATCAAGTCCCTTACTCAGCTGTTTGGATTTTAGTGGATCACGCAATACAACGCGGCAGAAATGCTCCGGTGCAAAAACAGGAACCCCTGTGTACACTAGTGACTCGCCCTCACTCAGCGAATCCCCAATCTTAAAGATCCCAGGATCGTGAATACCGACAATATCCCCGGCGAACGCTTCGTCGACCAAGCTACGATCCTGAGCCATAAACTGCGTTGGTCTACCAAGTCGCATTTCGCGGCCTAATCGCACGTGATAGGCCTTCATGTTGCGTTCATATCGCCCAGAACATATGCGCATGAACGCTACCCGATCGCGATGAGACGGGTCCATATTGGCTTGGACTTTAAAAATGAACGCAGTGAATTTTGGTTCATTAGCGTCCACCGTACGCTCTACCGCAACTCGCGATAGCGGCGCTGGAGCGATTTCGATCAAAGCTTCGAGCAAGGTTTGCACGCCGAAGTTATTGACCGCACTACCGAAGAATAATGGCGCCAGTCGCCCTTCCATATAAGCTTGACGGTCAAAGTCGCCGCCGGCACCAGTCAGCAATTCAATTTCTGCCAGTAGCTGCCGCGTTGCTTCTTCTCCCAACTCGGCGACTACCTCTGGACTATCTAGATCCAACCCTTTCAAAGGCACTGGTCGAGCCCGATCAGCATCTTTCTCGAAAATCAGAAGCTGATTACTAATGCGGTGGTAAACGCCACGAAAAGAAGGTCCCATTCCGATCGGCCAAGTCACGGCAAAGCAACTAATGCCGAGTACTTTTTCTATCTCGTCCATCAGATCAAACGGATCACGACCCTCTCGGTCCATCTTATTGACGAAGGCCATCACCGGAGTCTTACGCAGCGCACACACTTCAAATAGTTTCTTAGTCTGCGTCTCCACACCGTTTGCGGCATCAATTAGCATCAATGCCGAGTCGACTGCCGTCAGCGTCCTGTAAGTATCCTCAGAAAAATCCTGGTGACCAGGTGTGTCGATCAAGTTGATCTCGAATCCCGCGTAAGGGAAATTCATCACCGAACTAGTCACAGAGATGCCGCGCTGCTTTTCGATTTCCATCCAGTCAGAGGTCGCAAACTTTTTCGACCTCTTGGCTTTTACGGTACCAGCCATTTGAATCGCACCGCCGTACAGCAGCAACTTTTCGGTCAGCGTGGTTTTACCGGCGTCAGGGTGAGAGATAATGGCAAAGGTCCGCCGCTTGGCGATTTCTCTTTGTAATTCGATCGACATATTTTGAACCTACTCTTTGAACCTATACTGCGATGGCGAAATCGGGACGCCCGGTAAGCCGATCATGATTGGCTATGTGCGGAAACTAAGCTCTGCCAAGGCCGGAGTCACTATAGCGAGTTCTGTAGTCTCAGTTGCGATCATCTTGAATGGTGCGGCAAAGTTAGGCAGTAACGCCGGTTGTCCCTGGAGTATGGTCTCACCATTGACCACCACTGCTCCACTCAACGCCAACAATGCACCGTAACCATCCTCTATGACCAGGGTCAGCTGAGCGCCGGCCGGAAGCGAGCAAAGCACGGTCTTATAGTATGGATTCGCCGGAAACTCACGCACAGAAACAGCACCGCTAAAACGGTGCTCGGTCGGTTGGCGTCGCAGAGTGGCGACGAAGGCCTCACCCACCTGCCGCTCCGGATCCACCAAGGGCAAACTCTCATCCACATGGAGTGGGCGCGCCTGGCCGTTAGTCATATCAAGACGACCTTGGGTATCATAGCGACGCCCCCAATCCCAAAGACGGTAGGTCTTGCCCGCCTGGCCGGTCAAAATGCGCTGTGGTTCTAGCAGAGTGACGCCACCGCCAATCGCATGGGGAACGCCGGGTTCGATCTCAAAGTAATCACCGGGTTTGACTGCGACAAAATGTAGTAAATCACGGGCTGAAGCGCCGTCAAGTAAAGCCGCGCGCAGAGCCTCGCGCGTCATCGAACGAGCAAATCCCAAGTAGATTCCGGCACCTGGGGCTGCACGTAGGACCAGCCAGGACTCTGGTTTGCCACATTCTCCCGCCTTTAAATGCGAGTCGTGATCTGCGGGGTGAACTTGCAGCGACAGTGGCTCGGCAGCATCCAGCAACTTCAGAAGGATCTCGCAGGTCGCTCCGGATGCAGCAAGCCGTGGCGATAGTATTGCTTCCGGCCACTTTTGCACAGCTTCAAGCAGAGTCTCCCCAGTCGCCAAAATACGCGAGGGGAAGGCTGGATCGCAGGAGAATTCCCATGACTCACCGATGACCGTGTCATCTGCTGCCTTCACGACACTCTGCTTATAGGTGGAAGCTATGACCTGGCCGCCCCACGGCGTCCTTGCTAGAGGGGTAAAATTATCGGGACTCAGCAGTACTGGCCGACGCAACCATGCCGGAGTATCAGGCTTCATTAAACACCCGCCGGAAATAGGCGCGACTCGCACAGCTCAATAAGAGTGTGAATCACTTTAATGTGGAGTTCTTGGATCCGATCGGAGTACTGAGTGCCACCTGGAGTGCAGATATTAATATCGGCATGTGGCTCAAGTTTACTGCCCGGCTTACCAGTCAACGCGATCACCTTCATGCCGGCCGCGCGAGCTGTTGTTGCTGCTGCCAAAATATTGGGACTGTTACCCGAGGTGCTAATGGCGAGAAGGACATCACCACGCCGACCATGCGCTTCAACAAAACGCGAGAAGACCGAATCAAAACCAAAATCATTAGCGGCACAGGTCAAATGCGCCGGATCGCTGATAGCCATCGCTGGCAGCGCTGCTCGCTCGCGGCGAAATTTACCCGATAGCTCCTCTGCAAAATGCATAGCATCGCACATCGAGCCACCGTTGCCGCAGCTGTAGACACGCCCACCATTTTGGAAGGTTTTGACTAGTAACTCGCCGGCGGCAGCAACTGCAGCCAAAGCAGCGTCATTTTTTCTCAGATTAGCTAGCGCGTCCGCAGCGCTGGTCATAGCTGCATTTACCAGGTCAATCATCGTCTGCCTCCACTATTCCCGCAGTCTACACCAAGCTAACGGCGCGACGCGATAGCGGAAAGCGACCCTAAATTGGGCGCAATAGAGTAGTACCCACCTCCAACCCGATATCGCTTTGCTCTGGAGAGCCGTAATCTGTTAGTGATGCATGGTAAATTTAGCGCGAAAGGGATTCGCTTTGACTACCAGCACACCCACCTTAGGCAAGAATCAGCGCGCAACACTAGCCGGCGGCTGCTTTTGGGGAGTTGAGGAGCTACTGCGCACCTACCCCGGCGTCATTAGCACCTGCGTCGGCTACACTGGGGGGCAGCTTGCCAACCCAAGTTATGAACACGTTAAAATGGGCCGCACCGGCCATGCCGAGGCAATCGATGTCACATTCGACCCCACCAAGTTAAGCTACGAAGATTTATTACATTTTTTCTTTAAACTCCACGACCCAACGACCTTAAACAGCCAGGGCAACGACCGCGGCAGCCAGTACCGATCAGCGATTTTTTACCACGACGAGGCCCAACGCCTCACCGCTGAAGCGGTAAAGGCAAGTGTGGATGCTTCCGGCAAGTGGCCAAAGCCTGTAGTCACCGAAATGATTGCCGCAACCACATTCTATCCGGCAGAGGACTACCATCAGAAGTACCTCGAGAAGAATCCGGGCGGATACACCTGTCATTATATAAGAGATTGAGCGGTGATGACCGCTATTGACTGGTCATGGTGCCGCTTTTGCCATAAACTTCAGCACTGAGGCGGCTGAGGTTCGGATGAGATCCATCGGCTCTATGTCATTGCGTAGTCGTTCGTAGGGTGTTCGATGTCGTATCAAAAATTTCTCGTTGATAATACGGTCTGCTCGCGTCGCTTTCACATCACATTTGATGACGAGGCTACACCAGTCGCTAAAGTCGAAGTCAAATGCCCGTATTGCGATATTGCAGTGTTTAGCGCAACTAATCATGCGCCAGTCAAATTAGCGCGTGAGGAAAACTTGGTGAAGACCTCCGCCTTAGCAGAGATTGTGGTTACGGAATGCGCCTTTGAGGACAAATTGTCCCAGCGCACGATTCCACAGTTGCAAGGCAAAGACTCCCACGTGTACCCGCAGGCCGCGCCTAAGTCTGCGCCCTCGTCGCGTTGAGCGGTCAGCGTGGAGCAGTAGTCATCATCGATCCGGCGCGTCATACGCCGGAGTTAGACGGCTTTAACCGTTTAGCACGCACGTCTCCTCTGCCACTTACTTATCATCTACCAGCTATGCACGGCGTGGACTCTCTGCAAGCCGAGGACATGACCACTGCTCGCGGCGTCATTATCTTCGGCAGTGCCTCTAGTGTGAACGAACGCCTACCGTGGCAACTGCAACTTGAAGAATGGTTGATGCCACACCTGCAAAGGGGGCTGCCAACTTTGGGGATTTGCTACGGTCACCAAATGTTGGCTTATATGTTTGGCGGTAAAGTCGATTACGTCTTCCCGGATCAACGCAAACATCTCGGCAGTCGTACAGTAGTAATGAACGCTACCTCTTGTTGGCCCGAAGCTGAGGGCGAGCTGATGGTGTCCCATAATGAAATGGTAGTACTGAAGCCTAAGGATATGACGGTGATCGCGCGCAGCGACGCCATCACTATTGACGGCCTAGCCCACAATCACTTGCCAATCTGGTCTTTACAGCCGCACCCTGAAGCCACACTTGCCTTCCTAAAGCAGCATCAATTACCACTCGAGCCTGACCACAGCGCATTTAGCTTTGGCCAAGACCTTGTAAATCGCTTCCTAAACTATGCTGCGAGCCACCCTATTTAGGCTAGTTTTGGCCCTCAGACGCGCCCCTAGGCAATAAACGCCGGGGGCATGTAATTTTTTATATGAAGTAATTACAGACACTTAACCAATTCACGGACACTAGCCGCTAAACTTTGCCGACCAGCCGTCGATGAGTCCTCAAGAGCACATGATGTTGCTCTAGAAGATTAATGACAGGAGGTCAGGTTATGGGTTTGCGAATCCGCACGAATATTGCGTCATTGAATGCGCAGCGCCGACTTGGGAACGCGACAGATGCGATGGGTAACTCCGCCGCAAAATTAGCGTCCGGCGAACGTATCAACAAAGCTGCAGACGATGCAGCGGGCTTGGCAATGTCAGAGAACTTGCGCGCTGATGTGCGCTCTCTGAACCAAGCTAAACGAAACGCCCTAGACGGCGTCTCGGTGCTACAGACCGCAGAGGGCGGTCTGACGGAAACCACCAACATGCTGGTCCGCCTGCGTGAATTGGCGGTTCAGTCAGCCTCCGATACGATCGGCACTCGTGAACGGGGATTCCTCGATGAGGAATACCAGGCACTCAAATCAGAGATCGACCGGATTGCTAACTCGACTGAGTTCAACGGTACGCGTCTTCTGGTCGGTGCCACCAACATTGCCGACGACATGCACAAAGGCGAGAACCAGTTCCCGCTAGAAGTACAGATCGGCAAAGACTATTACCGGCAGTCTGATGCCCTCGATGCAAAGAACCCGGTCAACATCATTAGGCTTGATCTTAACAAGCTCAATGCTTTCTCGACCGGCGAGAATTCTCTGCAAATCAACAAGACCATGGCGGGCGAAGACGTCGCAGGCATTAGCGAGAAGAAAGATGCTCAGTTGAGTATCGGACGCCTCGACGAAGCAATCACCACGGTCAACCAGTATCGATCTTACCTTGGTGCTGTGCAGAATCGAATGACGTCTGCCATCAGCAACTTAGGTGTGTCCGTTGAGAACTTGGATACAGCTCGCAGTCGGATCCGCGATACAGACTTCGCTGCCGAAACCGCCGAGTACACCAAGGCCAAGATCCTGCAACAAGCAGGTACCTCGGTCCTGGCGCAGGCGAATCAGCAGCCGAACGTGGCACTGGGCTTGCTACAGAATATGTAAGCTGGGCCTCTGTAACCAAACTGGTATCCAGTGTCTTGACAGTTCCGTCATTAATCTAACGCAGGGGGAGGATCCCTCCCCCTGCGTCCCTAGGCAGAGTTCGTCCTATCTCTGATGATCAGAGGCTAGGTAGTGCTACGCCTGCGGCGCAACCGTGCCCGCGCTCCTTCGACCGCACTGAAGGCACAGGGAACGACGACTAGAGTGAGTGCAGTTGACATTAACAAACCGCCAATCACTGCTACGCCTAACGGCGAACGAGCTTCACCGCCCGTACCGTGGCCTAGGGCAATGGGAATCATCCCACCGCCAGCTGCAAAGGTCGTCATCAAGATCGGACGGAGACGGATCGGACCAGCCTCGAGTAGTGCAGACTTAACATCCAGACCCTCGTTGATTCGTTGCATAGTAAAGTCGATGAGCAAAATCCCGTTCTTGGTCACAATCCCCATGAGCAGGATAATACCGATCATCGTGTACACCGACATGACTTGACCAGTGAGAAGTAGAGAACCAAAAGCACCCGTAAGCGATAGAGGCAAAGCAGCCATGATGACCAAAGGTGCCAAGTACCGCTCATACTGTGCACAGAGGATCATGAAGACCAAAAGCACTGCCAAGCCAAGCGCCTTTAACATCGCTGATATGGACGACTTCATCGTGTCGGCCTGCCCAGATAACGTATAGGTTATCGTGGGCGGTAGATTTGTTTTAAGGTACGCATTGAGTGTACCAACTGCACCGTTTAAATCCTTCCCGGTGAAGTTGGATAAAACCGTGATCTGACGAAGTCCATCGAATCGAGCGATAGCAGATGGCGCCACTGATGGAATAATTCGCGCCACTGAGCCCAAAGTTAACTGCTGACCCAAGCGACTGATCATCGTGACGCTAGCTAAATCCTCAGCTGTTAACCTATCTTGATCAGAAATCCGCAACCGAACATCAAATGAATTTCCGTGATCATCAATCTCCGAGATCTTATCGCCCTCAAAAAGAGACCGCACGATCATCCCGACTTGAGCAGCCGACACACCTACATCAGCAGCTCGCAGCGGATCTACCTCGATCCTAAATTCCTTTTGTTCCTTAGCTTTGCTTGTTGAGACGTCAACTGTGCCAGGTACTTCTTTTTTGAGAAAATCAGCAACCTTATCGGTGAAAACCGCTAGTTCGTCATACCGATCAGACTTGAAAATATATTGAATGGGCTGCGCTTTACCGCCACCGGCCCCACCGGACTCGCTTACGTCTAGCTCCGCCCCAGATACAGCATACTTAGGTAGCAGCTCCTCACGCATCCGTGACATCAACTCAAACTGAGTATAATTACGGTCATGCTTATCGACGAGTAGGACGTTTAGCACAGCCTTATTCGGCTTTTTCTCCGATCCAGCAGCGATCGCCGTGACCACTCGGGAGACACCAGGGTAAGCCCTAATAGAGTCGACTAGTGCCAAGGATTTATTTTTCGTCTCATCAATCGTAGTCCCTTCGGTAAGGGTGTAGTTGATATTGAACTCAGACTTATCCTCTTGCGGAAAGAATGCCACGGGGACAAACTTAAGCAGCACGGCGCTTAGAATAAACGTAGCGAAACCGCCAGCGAGCGTGATAGCGCGATGATCCAAGCACCAGGTCAGCGTCGCGCGGTAACCGTTATCGATCGCCACCAAAACGCGCTCCACCGCTTCCCACATCTTAAGTTTGATCCCACCGTGCGGCTTGTGCTCACCTGCCCCTTCTTTGAGCCAACGTGATGCCATCATCGGTGTCAGAGTGAAGGCAACAAACAAGGAGATGATTACCGCAAAAGTAACAGTAAGTCCGAATTGAAAGAAAAACCGACCGATAATACCCTCCATAAAGGCGACCGGCACGAACACGGCGCAAATGGTAAGCGTAGTCGCAAGTACGGCGAGGCCGATCTCTGCGGTTGCGTCGTTAGCAGCCTGTGGTCCACTTTTGCCCATGGCCAAGTGTCGCGCGATGTTTTCAATTACGATGATAGCATCGTCGATTAGCAGTCCAATCGACAGAGAAAGAGCCAAGGTCGACATGACATTGAGGGTAAAGTGCATGTAATCGAGAAAGGCAAAGGTCGCAATTACGGCCGTTGGCAGCGCTAAGGCACTGATGATGGTAATCCGCAAATCACGCAAGAAGATCAGAACGATTAACGTTGCGAGCACTGCCCCGAGCACAAGGTCAAGTTTAACAGCGTCAATCGACCCTTTAATGTACTTGGAGTTATCGGTGACGATGTCAAGCTTAACGCCTTTGGGTATTTGAGTGCTTAATTTAGCAAGCGCAATTCGCGCTTCATCAGCTACTGTATTGGTACTCGACCCAGCCTGCTTTTGAATGCTGAGCAAGATGGTCGGCATACGATCGACAAAACTCGCTGTCTCTTCTTCAGCAATGGCGTCCTTAACCTCGGCGACATCACCGATAATCAATCCGCGTTGCTGTGCACCGATCACCGGCAGCGCAGCAATTTGTATACCGTCAGCGACGCGATTCTTAATGCGCAGAGAGAGAAAGTTTTTCGGATCCTGAACTTTACCAGCAGGCACATCGGCGTTCTCCTGCTGCACGGAGGCAATAATGTCTGCTGGAGTTAAGCCAAAGCTCGCTAGCTTCTTCCGGTCTACATAAATCTGCACTTCCCGGGGCCTGATCCCTGCTGTCTGAACCTGAGCCACACCAGGCACCCGCTGCAAGGCCGGGAGGATCGTGTCTTTCGCCACCTGAGACAACGTACCGTAACTTAAGCCCTCACCGGTCATGGCAATATTTAGAATTGGAGCACCGCCAATATCAAGCTTTTGAATGACTGGCGTTTTTGCTTCCGCTGGCAATTTTGAGATCGCGGCAAAAACTTTGTCGCGCACTTCCTGCGCCGCCTGATCGACCTTCTTCTCCAACTTAAATTGTAAAATCACAGTAGCTAAACTGGGATAGGCAATCGATGACAACTTATCAAGCCCCGCTAAGCCATTTACGGCATCCTCTAGGGGCTTCAAAACGCGTTGCTCCACCGAGGTCGGATCGGCACCCGGATAGACCACTGTCACAGTAACTACGGGAAATTCGACTTCAGGAAACTGGTCAACCGGTAACCGCGGTAGCGAGAATAGACCGAAGACCACCAGTACTAAGTTGAGCATGGTGGCGAATACGGGGCGCCGGATCGAAACTTCCGATAAAAACATAAACTACTCCAGGTGTGCTCAAGCATTCATGGCGAGGTAGCTTTTTGACCGCCACACAATAATTTACTCAATCGTGGCTTCAGCGTAGGTTCCAGGCACTACTTTTTGATCGTAAGCCAGAAACTTGGCGATCACCTGGAAAGTCCGTGATTTTTCATTAATCACTGGCACGATTCTTGTGACCTCGCCTTTACCCGTAAATCCGGCAGACGGAACGGATATTTTAAGTGGGGAGCCAACATGAATCTGACCCATGAGACGCTCCGGCGCGGACAGAGCGATTTCGGGTTCAGAAGTATCGTAAATCTCTACGACCGGTGACGGCGGCATGACTTGCACTGGCTCGCCATCGAATTTCAATTGAGAGGACACGACACAATCATAGGGCGCAGTTAGCTTGGTATCTTTCAAAGCTAAATCTGCTTGCTCTAGATCAAGCTCCGCGAGCCTCAGGCCAACCCTAGCTAGATCGAAACCTGATTTAACTTTATCAAAGTTGCTGGCTGTCGAAGCATTAGCCTTCTTCAGCTCCTGCTCACGCTGGAGCTCTTTTTCGGCGGCAGCAAATTGCACGCGCGCACTGTCGCGGCGTGCCTTTGCTAACTCAACTCGAACGACAAAGTCACGGTCGTCCACCGTAGCAATGACTTGCCCTTCCTTAGCCTGAGTACCGGGCTTCATCGGAACAGATTTGATGAATCCGGATACGCGGAAGGTTAACTGCGAGTGACGCATGGCGCTGACTTGCCCGGTAAGACGGTAGTCCACTGCAGAAGATGTACTCATGGGAGCTGCACCTCCGGGCCCAGCGGTTGCAACCGAAGCGCCGGACTCCGTTGCTGTTCCTTTAGCTTCAGCAGCCGTGCTCGGCGCTGCAACAGGAGCGGCAACAGGAGCGGCAACAGGAGCGGCTGCTGGAGCGGCCGTGGCGGGAGCAGCTGGCGTGGTCACAGCGGGCTCCGCAGTCGGTGCTGCCGCAGTTGCCGGGACCTCGCCCTTTGGCGGCAACGAGGCTTTGCCATCGCCCGAGCTATGGCACCCCATCAACCAGAGTAATACTGATCCCGTGACCGCCCAATTCTTAATGGCCCAGTTCTTATTGACCCAATGCGAACGTGTCATAGTGTTGCCTTTCATAATTGCGGTTGCTCGAGGCCTAGGGCCTTTTGCGTTTTTAAATTCCAAGCGACTAAATCGGTCTGAGCACTAACCAAACGAGCCTGCGCGGCGTCGCGAGCATTTTGTGACATCAGCAACTCTGAGCTAAGAATAGCTCCCGTCTTAAACCGCACAGCTTGAATCCGGTATACTTCTTCAGCTTGTGTCACGGCCAACTCGGCGGCAGCCAATGCCTCTTGCGAAGCACTAAAATTAGCCAATGCCTGCTGCACGTCCAAGCGGACCATCTTCTCAACGTTTTGTTGGGCCTCTTCAGCAGCAACTTGGCTCTGAGCCGCTTCCCTAACGGCGAAGGCTGATGATCCGTTTGTCCACAGATCCCAGCTCGCATTGACACCGTATGTATGCTGGAACGCCTGTGCTCCAAGTCCCAATTGACCGATAGTTCTATCGACTTTGGCAAACACATTCACGGATGGCACGTACTGAGCGTAAGCAAACTTCTTGCCGTAGCCAGCAAGGGCTACGCCAGCCTCCGCTTGTTTACGCTCCAGTCGCTTATCTGTCGCTGCAGCTAATGCTTTATCAAGTGTCGGTGGCGGTAAAAGTTTTGGCAGATTACCTTTCAGCACTAATTTAGCCTCGAGAGGTAAGCCCAGTGCCTCGCGTAGCGCCGCAAATATGGTATCCCGACCGGCACGAGCCTTAGCCAGAACGCTCCTAGACTCAGAAATAGCAAGCTGCAGCCGCAAACTATCAGCATGATTAAGACGACCAGCGCGCTCCATTGCGGCGCCGTCGTTGGCCTGACTTGTTGCCACTTGAACTGCAAACTCTGCAATTTCTAACTGGCGCTGCATCTCGTAGGCTTTAAGCCACATGTCTGTGGCCTGAAATGCAACATCCGCGCGCGCCTGCCTCAGCGCCAGTTCCTTGAGATCTTCCTGCTTACCATCAAATCGGGCCTTCGTAACTAACGCATAGCCACCGGTGATAGGCTGCGCAACGGTCAGCGATGCTGTGCGGGTAAGCTCTGGTCTAATGATAATAGGCTGGGGGCCGAAAGATGCCTTTACTGGTTCGCGCAGGTGAATTTCATTGTATTCACCTTTTACTCGCGGCCCAACATCAGCCCACGAAGCTCGGCGATGCTCAGTTTGAGCGTTACGCTCAGCTTCTGCTTGCCGCAACCTGGGTGATTTACCAAGGGCAAGCTGAGTCGCATCCCTGATATCTACGGCAATGGCGGTCGGATCGACTGACTTTAGCTCGGCGCGTATATCTGCTGCGGGCTCAACTGCGAGAGCGACCTCAGTTGCGACTAAGCAACAGGCAAATAAAAACAACTTATTGTTTGCCATTTGACATCCCTTGGTTAGTACTAGCGACCCAATGGCTCGCTTTATGATTCAGATCTTTGAATTCGCAGTATCGTAGGATAGCGGAGTCAGTCATACCGATGGCTCGCAGCATAAAGCGCAAAAATTGCTCAATGAGTTCGTCGTTGCTGACGCTATAGGGAACTACTTGCGTCGAAGGTAGACGATGAAGACGCATAGATACGAACATGTGATGGCAAAACCAAAAACTTAAATCATCAGGCATGCCGGTAATAACAATGTCACCACTGGAACGAGCCGCAACTAGGCTAGCTTCCATCATCGCCGCATAACGCATGGCAGCGCGCTCGACGAAAAGACGCGAGAAAACGCCGTCGTGCAGTAGGCTCTGCACCATCAGCCGCGGAAACATCTCCTCACGGCCGCTGTCCAGATTGATCTTTTCGACCACCACCTTCGCCTGGAAGAAAAGTAGACTGACTAGCGTTTCCGTAGAGGGTGTTAACGCCGCAAAGAGCTCCTTAAGCTCCGAGTTAGTCTGGCAGCAGTGATCTTGCACCTCTTCATAGAGCGCCTCTTTACTGGGGAAGTGCCGATAAAGTAGAGCCTCAGAAACACCCGCAGTCGCCGCAAGTTCCTTTGTCGTGACGCCTTTAAAGCCCTCTTGGGCAAAAAGAGGCACGGCCGCCTCGATAATGGCATGCCGCCTATCAGCCGCCGTAAGCCTCTTTTTAGACTGCTCTTTTTCTTTTTTTATTCTTGAAGTCACAGGGCCTTACCTAATTGAGTAAGTATTTACTTACATGAGTTTGACACGCTTGCCAAGCCCTCAACGCCCTCGCGTGCCGCTTTGACAAGGACTCGCTACTGGCATAAACCTAATAGAACTCGCAGTAGCCCAAGAACATTATGAGGTTTTTTGCATGCCTACCAAGGCGGTTCAAATTATCGGCGTACCTCTCGACCTAGGTGCCAACATGCGCGGCGCCAACATGGGGCCGTCCGCAATACGCATCGCTGATCTACACCAGAAAATTTCGGTCCTCGGTTACCAACCCTATGACAGCGGTGACCTACCAGTGCCGGTTAGGGACACCCTACCAGCATCAGCCAATGAGGAGCGCTACCGCACCCAGATTGCGAGTGCTTGCCGCAACCTAGAAAGCGAAGTGCATCAGGCCCTTACCCTAGACCGAATACCCATCGTCCTTGGGGGTGATCATTCTATCGCTATCGGTACCATCGCCGGGGTAAGCCGTTTTTTTCGGGAAAAAAATCAGAATATTGGCTTGATTTGGATTGATGCTCACGCTGACTGCAACACACCGCAGTCCTCCCCTTCCGGCAATATTCATGGCATGCCTCTGTCGATTGCCCTCGGCCATGGCTACCCTGATCTCGTCGATATCGGTGGCAAGGGCGCGAAAGTTAAGTCGGAAAACGTCGCACTGATCGGCATCCGCACCCTCGATGGAGCCGAGAAGGATATCCTTCGCCGCAGTGGTATTCGCTACTTTACCATGCGAGAAATAGACGAACGTGGTATGCACGCCATCATGAAGGATGCGGTGGCAGTTGCCAGTCAAGGGACAGCAGCTATACATCTATCCTTCGACATCGACGGCATCGATCCGGCCTCAGCACCTGGAGTCAGCACACCAGTTACCGGTGGTATCAGTTACCGAGAGGCTCACCTCGCGCTAGAAATGATCGCCGATACCGGGCTGCTCCGATCGATGGAATTTGTAGAATTAAATCCGATGACGGATCTCGCACATAAAACCGCCCAGCTAACCGTCGAGCTGGTGCAATCAGCCCTCGGCAAAGCCATTGTCTAATCTCGATTCTAATTCCAAACCATTATCGTCACCGCGCCAATGCTTCACCCGACTGACCCAGTCTGGCGGAGCTAGGCGGGGTCGTCTGCAGCTAGCTCACGGCACGGTGGAAACGCCAGTATTCATGCCGGTTGGGACTGTTGGTGCTGTAAAAAGCCTGACCCCCGAGGATCTACGCACAATTAACGCGAGTATCATTCTCGGCAACACCTACCACCTATATTTACGCCCGGGTATGGAGGTCATCGGCGCCTTTGGCGGACTGCACCGATTTATCGGCTGGGACCGGCCTATTCTCACTGACAGCGGTGGTTTTCAGATTTTTAGTTTAGGTAAGCTGAACAAGCTGGCTGAGGACGGCGCTCATTTCCAAAGTCACCTGGATGGTTCAAAGCTAACGCTAACCCCTGAGTTGGCTGTGCAAATTCAAGAGACTATTGGCAGCGATATTCATATGGTCCTCGACGAATGCACGCCCTACCCTGCGACGCGTGAGCAAGCTGAGTCATCGATGCGTCGCTCCATGCGCTGGGCAGCTCGCTGCCGTGCCGCCAAATCCCGGGAAGAGTTGTGTCAGTTCGGCATCGTCCAGGGCGGAGTTTATCCGGACCTACGTCAGGCTAGTGCGCGCGCACTGATGGACATCGGTTTTGAAGGTTACGCCATCGGCGGCCTTTCCGTTGGTGAGAAAAAGCCTGAGATGATCGGAATGATCGCGGCGAGCACCGAGATATTGCCAGTCGATCGACCACGCTATCTCATGGGGGTCGGAACGCCGCTTGATTTAATCGAAGGCGTCAATCTCGGTGTCGATATGTTCGATTGCGTCATGCCAACCCGCAACGGTCGCAACGGCTCACTGTTCACGTCACTCGGCCGCGTCAACATCAAGAACCAAAAACATCGCCTTGATCCTGGCCCACTAGATCCAGCCTGTCCATGCTACACCTGCAAAACGTTTTCCCGTGCCTATCTCAGGCATTTGTTTATTGCCGGTGAGCTGACCTGCCTGCGCCTCTTCACCATCCACAATCTAACTTATTATATTGAGTTAATGGCAAAAATCCGCGTCGCCATCGAGAATGACACCTTCAGCACGCTGCTAAACGAGCAACGTGCTCTGTGGCAGGAATCCAACTAATTCTAAACGTATGCTGAGTCGCCGCTGGCGATAATAATTTTGCCTTCTTGCTCTAATTTACGCGCTGTCTGAACGATATCTGACTGAATAGCCTCAACATCTGAGAGTTTCACAGCGGACATGGCTTCCATGTCCTCACGCAGCATTTTTGCTGCCCGCTCGGACATATTCTTGAAGACCAGTTCACGCACTGCCTCGGATGCAGTCTTAAGGGCAACCTTCCATTTCTCGTTATTGATCCCTTTGATGAGTTCCTGAATTCCACGGTCATCGATTTTCACCAAGTCGTCGAAGGTGAACATCAATTTACGAATTTGTTCAGCAAGGTCTGGATCTCGTTCTTCTAGGCTATCGAGAATTTGTTCCTCGGTCGCTTTATCAATCAAGTTCAACATTTCAGCAATTGGCTCGACTCCACCGATCTTAGCCGTATGAATCGACCCCATCGCCTGAATTTCTTGCCGCAACACATCGTCAATTTCATTAATGATCTCTGGCTGCACTGCATCCAAATTGGCGATCCTAAGGAGGATCTCGGTATGAAGTGTTTCGGGCAGTACTTTCAGAGTCTCACCGCACTTTTTCGGATCTAAGTGCGCCAAAATTAGGGCCATCGTTTGCGGGTGCTCATTCCGAATAAAGTTTGCCAAAGTACGTGGGTCGATGAGCTCTAATGAGTCCAGGTTGGCTGCCGACCCAAGAGACAATTGGTCAATCAGGTCATCAGCATCACCACCTTTGAAAGCATTGCCGATAACCTTCATGGTGAACTCGTTGCCACCATAAAAAAACTTCTTGTTTTGCTGTAGGATCTCGTAAAACTCCATCATCACACCATCAACAATATCTTGCTCTAGTCGACCTAGACGGCTCATCGCAGAGCCTATCCTTTTAATTTCAAACTCATTCATATTCTTGAAAATTTCAGCGGATATATCCTCGCCGAATGACAACAGGAGAATAGCTGCCTTTTGGGCACCGGTGTATTTATTTGACGCCATACCTAAGCCTCCAGTCATCTACCCAAGAATTCCGCGGGTAAGCATCTGCCTACGGGCTACTTTCATCTTAAGAAAGCCTGCGCATCCTTGAAAGATTGTCATTTTTTTGACGCCCCGCCGTTTCACCGGCGTAAGTGTCGAATAGTTAGACATCTGTCAGTCATAGGCACCAAGGCAAAAATCAAACAAAGGTCACTTTCTGGCGTTTTATTGGCACGTTTCCTGACCCATGCAGTTGGTACGCTACTTGCTCAATGAGTACCACTGCCGGCTGTCTTCAGCCGTCAAAGTTAATGCTCTTTGCACTTGTTGATTCCGTTGTTGCTCCAACTGAGGTTTTAGCTGATGCCGTTACAGAAGACTTCCCCCGCCATCCACCGCAGCTCTCTGCCAAATCACCGGACCAAGCAAGCTATTCTAGTAGCGGCCTTGTCGCTTTTTGCCGGTGCCGCATTAATGGATGGTATCTTGCGTATGCATCGATCAGCGCATTTAATGTCAGCTAAGCGCAAGACAGCTCCTAATTCATTGGCCATGACCTCAGCGCAAGCAGACAAAGACAACGCTGAGTTTGAGCTAAAAAGAAAAAACACAGAAAAAACAGAAGAATGTGTTCCGGTGCGCATCAGACAAGATGGAGCGATCGGTATATCTTATTTAAACTGCTCACGTCAGGCTTATGACCAAGATGGTGAGGCCGTCACCATCACTGATGATTTCCGCGTACCCTCAGAGTTAGCGCGCCGCTATAATTTCTGGCGTCGCATCTATTCTCTTTGGAGCAAGGACCACTACGTACTCCACCTTTCTGAGTATCCAGAAGTAGTTATTGCAATATTTGACGCATCAAAAATTTCGGCCTTACCGGTAGCCAAAGACAAAAAAATAAAAAAATTCGCAAAAGTGGAGCGCGATAATTACCGGAAGCTCTTTCTCGCCATGCATCAAAACAGAGAGAATGAAGAACGTTTCACTCCAGCTATGCGGCGCCTAGCAGAGAACATGATCCATATTAATAACAAAGACAAATACCTGGTAGCTGCTCAATCCTTGAGGCTGCAACGCGGGCAGCGCGACTTTATCGCTAGCGGACTTGCGGTCGCCCCCAAATACCTAAGCAGCATCGAAGCAGAATTTCGCCGGCAAGGTGTGCCAGTCGAGATCACGCGGTTAGCGTTTGTGGAATCGTCCTTCAATCTCAAAGCTCAGTCAAAGGTTGGAGCCTCGGGCGTCTACCAAATCATGCCAGCGACTGGACATCAATATTTGAGAATCTTTGACGGTGTCGACGAACGCAACGATCCGATCAAAGCCAGCCGTGCCGCTGCTAAATTACTCCGTCTTAATTATAACCTAACTGGTGCTTGGCCCCTTGCTATCACCGCCTATAATCACGGTGTAGGTGGAATCCGCCGGGCCACACAGGCAGTAGACTCTCACGACATTGCAGATCTGATCGACAAGTATCATGGCAATCAGTTTGGCTTTGCCTCAAAGAATTTTTACTCAAGCTTTCTCGGTGTACTGGCAACTCTAAAAGACGCAGATCGACTATTTCCAGAAGTGCCGAGAGTTCAACCGCTAGCCTTTTCGACTATCAAGTTATCGAAACCTATCAGCGTTAGAGAGATATGCCGTAAGAACACGGTTTCACTCGCGCAAGTGGCCCAGTTAAACCCAGATATCTCACCCCGGGTTATCCGCTCGGAGTCTAATCTGCCGACCGGCTTTGTCATAAAAATTCCAGTCAAAACTAATATCACTAGCCGGACTTTTGCCAGCAGATCGACTTCTCGATAAGACTGTAGATCATGGAAAATTTGCCGTACCTTCGCATTTCCCCAAAAGCTCACTGGAGAGAACGACTCATGTTCTTCAAGGGATTGCCGATTCCACACTCTAGGAGTCCAACTACGGAATCAGCACATGCGGCAATTCAAACAAAAACTCAAACGATTCAATTTCGCGATTCTCGCGGGCTTCGCACTTTCTGCAGCCCCTAGTCTCGCCGAAATGAAAACTGCCAACGCCACTTCCGAAACTATGACTCTTGCTGCAGCAAGTAAGAAAAAGCCTACAAAGACAGGACACAGTAAGCGCAGCGTTAAGGAAAAGTCCCGGCTCCCTAAGCATCAAACGACTGCATCTAAAAAACACGCAACTTGGCATGCCCCCCATGTCCGCCGAACCGATAGCGTCAAAAAGACTGCAGATTGGCATCCCACTAAGACCCAAAAAAAGGTCCGGCGCAGCAGTCACCGCGCGCCTAAACTTAAGGCCAAGCCAAAAAGTGTCGCGGCAATACCAGAACCAACGCCCCCAGCTCCCGAAATGACTGTGCCAGCGGTGGCCACCCCGAGGCCGCAACAGCTCAATACAGCGACAACTAAAAGCTTAGCTGCCAAATCGCTCGTCCATCGACCGAAGCCTGCAATTACGGATGCGGACACAGACTCCGACCGGATAGTTGTAGACGAGTCAAATTCACCATCATACAGCCTGATATTGCTCGCTCTGTTGATGGCAGCAGGCGCATGCTACATGTATTTAACTCGGCGGCAGCAGACGCTGGTCAGTCGGCGCCGGCAAACAGACGACAAGGATAAGGCAAAATCATCGACAGACTCAGATTATCTCAGCAGCGTGCCCGAATCAGCCGTCGATGCTGCGGAATTAAGCCTTGATGGGGACACTGTCACGCCACCACCGCCAGCAAGTTCCCTCGGGGCTGAGAATACTACCCAGTTACCCCTGGTGCCCCACTGCACCTTCGAATTATTTGTAGAAATCCAGGTGGCACTAAGTACCTGGATTGACCAGGGTGCAGATACCCTGGCTAATTTGCAGAATCATTTTACTCTGTCCGAAGCCGATTGGCTCACAGAGAGCGCCTACTGGGGGCCTAAGTATCTCGCTGATGACGAGCTCCTGAGAAAATTTAACGCTCTATCGGCAGAGTTTCGGACCAAATATCGCGGTAGCGCCGCCTAATTCCGATCGAATGCATGGTTATGTCTTTGGCAAGCGGGCAGATTGAATTTGCCTTTTAAGGCTGCTAAAGTTAGGTTTGCTATTGGTCACTTAGCTTGATCCTAGCTCTTATGCCTAGCTCAAAGGTCGATCTCATGATGTTCAGCCGCGAAGATTTCCGCGTCGAAAATCCCGTCGATGTTCTACATATGCTGCCAATACTACTGTTGTTGGCTCTCGTAGCACCCTTCATTATCGCTGCCTACACTTTAGGATTTGTGATGGATGTTACTGGTTGGCTGACAAGCGACTAAGTTGCAGATTCATTAAAAATGAATATGGCGCATTATAACAATGGCCTTATTAATCCGCGTTTTTTAAAAATAATTATATAATTAGAGATTGATTATCTCCAAATGCAGCCACCTAGATTTCCTAGGTGGTTCTGCTTATATTTGCAAATGACTAAACCAACCGTCGTTAGTGTTATTAAAAAAACCCTAAAGTCGATACCCCATTTTAACGATGAACTATCTACAAGTAGGGAGTGACTAACGGTCATTCCCAAGTTCATCCTGGTGCCTACTTTGGCGACATCATGCCGTGTCGCCACCTTCTACATCGCACTGCATTTTAAGGCCTTCCCCAATTGAGGCCCCCGCAAGAATGGCATGATTCTGGCCTCCGGAAACGCGCCGGTCACCTGGTGACCGGCGCTTCCACCTTCACCAAGACACTTCATCTAAATATCGAGGAACCAACACAAGCGTCACGCTTTGTTGAGTCGAGCCATAGCTAGAGTTCTGACGGAACGATTATCTGGCAACAACGAGGAGGAAGTAAATGTGCATGAATATGGTACGAGTACTCAGATTCGAACTGAGGACCTCTGCCGTGTGAAGGCAGCGCTCTAACCAACTGAGCTATACTCGCATCGGGTCAGGAGCTGCATCCTAGCGTGATCAAAGCCATTGTCATCAGAAAACAAATAAAAACAATGATTTCAAATAGTTATACAATAACAACGCGCTTCCGACCATCCCCCAGATATTTTTCACTGTCATTTAAATAGGTTACTGCCGACTGAGAGTGAGAAGAGGGATGGTGCCCGGCAGAACATAAACCTCAACGACAGGGAAATCTTGCCGATAAGAGAAAGAGGGCTTCGGACGAGGTTTCCCATGTCTACTGGCAACAGGCTTTTCATCATCTTAGTTACCTTATGCAGCTGCATAGGGTGGGATCAAGCGACCAAAATATTTGCGACCAGATTGCTCCGCGACCATGCTCCGCAGCACTACTTCGCCAATTCTTTGCGACTCGAATATGCAGAGAACGTGGGAGCATTTCTGGGCCTTGGCAGCTCCCTCTCAGACCCTTCACGCTGGTTTTTACTAAGCGTTGTAGCCGGCGCACTACTACTCGGCTTGACGTTATTCATTTACCTGAAGCATGATCTGACAGCATCTGAGACGATTGGATATGGACTTATACTAGCGGGCGGTGGCAGCAATGTGCTCAACCGGATCGTCTCGGGCTTCGTAGTCGATTTCCTCAATGTAGGAATCGGTGGACTACGCACGGGTATTTTCAACGTTGCCGATGTCAGCATTATGATCGGGTTTACCCTGGTGACATGGTGCCGTTGGGCGAGACAACGCCAAACAGCGGTGGTTAGCACATGAAGGAGCAGAAAATGGACGCACTAAAGCAGTTGACGGATATGCAATCTCGAGTCGGTCAACGATCGACACCGGGTTTATCCCATGCCACGCTTAGTCGCTTCCTCCCACTCGATCCAAGTCTGGGGCAAGCGATTGCCGAGGCTGTAAAAGCACAGGCCGAGCTATGCCGTGAGTTCCCCGATCTAGTGACACTCGCTGAGGAAGAACTAATCGTTAAGCTACAGAGTAAATATGTAAACTTTTACGCCGAAGATCAGCGAAATCCCTACGTCGCGCTAGCAGCACGAGGGCCTTGGTTGGTGACCTTCCATGGTGCAGTCCTCCACGACTCTGGTGGCTACGGAATGATTGGCTTCGGACACGCACCTGATTCCGTGCTGGCTGTGATGAGTGAGCCCGTGGTGATGGCCAATATCATGACACCCAGCTTCAGTCAGCACCGGCTCGCCGATCGCCTGCAAAAGGCCATTGGCTTTAGCCGTACAGGTGGCTGCCCATTCACCAAGTTCCTATGTATGAACAGTGGTTCAGAATCGATGACAGTTGCTACACGCATTTCTGACATCAACGCCAAGAAGCAAACAGATGTCGGCGGCCGTCACGCTGGCAAACGCATCATGTACTTGTCGCTGAAAGGTGGCTTTCACGGCCGCACAGAACGCCCAGCGATGCTTTCAGACTCCTCAGCAAAGAACTATAAGCAAAACCTCGCCTCATTCCGTGATCTAAATATCACGCACATCGTCGAACCAAATAATCTGGAAGCGCTTACAGCAGCGTTCGCCTGGGCCGACCGCGAAGGGGTTTTCTTTGAGAGCACTTACCTCGAGCCGGTCATGGGCGAGGGCGATCCGGGTAAAGCGATCACACCGGAGTTTTACTCACTGGCACGAAAGTTGACAGAACAGCACGGTGGCCTACTTGTAGTCGATGCAATCCAAGCAGGTATGCGTGCGCAAGGCTGCCTTAGTATCGTAGACTACCCAGGGTTCGAAAAGCTTCCTGAGCCCGATATGGAGACCTACTCCAAGGCCGTCAATGCTGGCCAGTATCCACTGTCGATTTTGGCGATGAACAACACTGCCGCTGAATTATACGTCCGCGGTGTTTACGGCAACACTATGACTGCTAACCCGCGGGCTCTAGACGTTGCGGTTGCTGTCCTAGACGCTATGACACCCGATCTACGCCGCAATGTCCAAGAGAAGGGCCGGGAGTTCGTCACCAGGTTTGAGTCACTGGCCGAGTGTTACTCAAACATAATTCGTAAGGTCCAGGGGACGGGGCTCATCGTCTCGATTGACATCAACCCAGCGATTTTTGCGGTAGTCGGCAAAGGCCAGCTCGAAGAATATTTGCGCCGCAACGGTATCGGGGTGATCCATGGTGGCGTCAATTCGCTTCGATTTACGCCACATTTCGCGATTACTACCGCCGAAGTAGACCTAATCGTGGATGCTCTCTCGCAGGCCTTCACCCACGGCCCCAAAAAAGCGTAGACGAAGGCAGATCATGTCATTTCGATGGCTAACATTGGTTACCTTGCTTGTCAGCACTGGTTGGATGCTAAGCTGTCGCAAGCCCGGATTCAGCGGTACAAAGTCGCCGATGGATCCGCATTTCCGCGAGAATGGGCCATGGTTTGAGGGCTGGTACACACGCATTGTTGATCATGCAGGACAACGCGACTTTGCTGTCATCGTGGGGTCTTTCGTGCGTCAGGGCGTCAAGTTTTCTGACAGCCCCCTTGAAGGCTACGTGGCACTCGTAATTCACGACCGCAAAACCGGCAAGACTGAAACAATAGAGGGATTCCCTGAAAAGACAGAGTTGCAGGCATCCGGCGAACCTGTCACGAAGAATCCTGACGATAAATCGAAGGCGAACTTTCGCTGGCAAGCCGACAGTTTCGGCTCAATGACCCAAGACAGCATCGATCTCAAGTTTCCGAGTGGCGATGTGTTTAAAGCTCAGTTTTCAAGCACTCGTCCAATTTTCCCAGATCAACCGTGGGTAGGTCCGGAAGGTTTAGCCGCGAAACTCCCCTTCATCTGGAGCCACTGGTTCATTTATAGCCTGGCGAGTGATACCAGCTATCAGTTTAGCAAGGGTAGCACCCAAATTACTGGCCGTGCTGTCTCTCATATGGAAAAGAATTACGGGTCTGGGTTCCCGAGCAGCTGGATCTGGCTTCATGCAATCTCTGAAAACGGCGCAAACCGCCTTAGCCTTGCTGGAGGCCCAGCACCAGTCAGCTTAATTCAACCGGAAGTTTGGAGTGCAATCTTCAAAACCGAAAAAATTGATTGGGTATTCCTGCCAGGAATTAAAAATCTTACTGTAACCAGGGACATCAAACCCTGCGATGGTGAATTCCAAATCACAATCCTGAATCCACTAAAAAAACTAGAAATTAAGGCAAAAGGCTCGCGATCAGATTTTGTAGGAATCGCGACGGCAGCACCTCAGGGATGGGTCAAGGCTGGCGCGCATGAAAACTACAATGCTCATATTGAGATTGATGCCTACGAACTCAATCTGTTAGGACAACAGACTCTAATTCAGCACGTAAGCGCTGACAACAGTGTGTTAGAGTTTGGTGGCACACATCGCTGCCCAACGATGAAACTATGATCTTAGCGTGATCAAGTTCAGAGTCTAACATCAGAGTCCAGCAATCATAGCGATCCTTTTATTTGATTGAGTTCAGTCATGAAGTCTGTTCCACAGCCTAGTAATTCTGATACCGACACTCTTAAGCGACTTGGTTACACACAAGAACTTGATCGTAGAATGAGCGGCTTTTCGAATTTTGCGATTTCCTTTTCCATCATCTGCATTTTATCTGGAGGCCTCACCTCCTTCCACCTAGGTTTCAGCGCCGTTGGCGGAGCCGCTATTGGTATAGGTTGGCCAGTCGGCTGCACCCTCGCTTTAGTAGTAGCAGCCACAATGGGCCAACTAGCCTCAGCCTTTCCGACAGCTGGTGGACTTTACCACTGGGCTGCGATTTTAGGTGGACGCTGCTGGGGCTGGATCACAGCTTGGTTCAACCTTGCTGGATTGATTGCCGCATTAGCAGCTATCAATGTTGGGACCTTTTTGTTCGCAGTCAATTCAATCGGTAAAATTTTCGGAATTAACTGGGAGAATCTGCCGTCTGATCAGCAATTCCTCATGCAAGCATGTGGCGTCACTTTAATCACCGTCAGTCAGGGGATCATAAATCACCGAGGCATTAAGCTCACAACTCTCCTTACTGATTTCAGCGGATATCTGATTCTAGCGGTGTCTTTCCTGCTCACCGCAACTATGCTGATTTGTACTTCGAATTTTGATTTCACGAGACTGATCACATTTACGAACTACAGCGGTATCAAAGGGGGGGATGTCTGGCCCTTGTCCAATCATCTAGGCATCTTATTTGCACTTGGCTTACTGCTCCCCGCCTACACGATCACAGGCTTCGATGCCTCTGCTCATACTTCTGAAGAAACACTTGCCGCCCAGACCACCGTCCCTCTGGGAATTGTCCGCTCCGTTTTGATCTCAGGACTTGCGGGCTGGTTGATGCTTACGGCCATGGTTCTAGCTATGCCATCATTAGACCAAGCAGCCTCGCAGGGTCCAAACGTCTTCTTTTGGTTGCTCGATTCCGTCGCGCCCAAAGCAGTAAGTGGCTTATTGTTGAGCGGCATCATACTAGCACAATACCTCTGTGGTTTAGCGACAGTCACCTCAGCATCTCGCATGACCTATGCTTTCGCGCGTGATGGCGGTTTACCGTTTTCTAAGCAGTTAAAAAAAATCAATTCAAAAAACCTCACTCCATCTGCCTCGATTTGGACTATCGTCGCGCTATCGTGTCTCTTCACCTTTTACACCCCTGTATATTCGACGATTAGCGTAGTTTGCGTGATTTTCTTATATATTTCCTACGTAATCCCGGCAGGCTTAGGTTTCTTTGCGCATGGACGTGCTTGGCATAATTTTGGCCCCTGGAATTTGGGGATCTGGTTTAAACCAGCTTGCGTCATATCTGTTCTCGGTGGATCACTTTTAATACTGATCGGAGTGCAACCACCAAATGACAAAGCACTTATTGTACTAGGCGGCACCGCTATTGCGATGACGGTCATCTGGTTTGGGCTAGAGAGAAAAAGATTCATCGGCCCACCACCAGGGGTCATGAATCATCTGAAAATTCATCTTGGCAGGAAATAATCAAAGACCATGGTCTATATGGGGTTTCTTTATGCGTTTATATTTTCTGCTGGCCATCTTAATTTCGACATTCGCTCAGAACGCAAGAGCTGAACTCGCTACTATAGTTACTGGCTATCAATACGGACTAACGTACCTACCACTGATGGTGATGCAGGACCAAAAGCTAGTTGAAGAGGAAGCAAAATCCGCAGGCCTCGCTCCTTTGAATACGCAGTGGCGCGTTCTCAGTGGCCCTGCAGCAATTAATGACGGCATGCTTTCCGGAGCTTTGCACTTTGGTGCTGTCGGCACCTCATCACTAGTGACTCTCTGGGCGAAAACCCGTAACAACTTTGGGGTTCGCGCTGTTGGCGCCCTTTCATCCATTCCGACTTACCTGAACACTAACAATCCTAATATTAAAACCGTCAGGGACTTTACTCGCAAGGACCGGATTGCCTTACCATCAGTAAAAGTTGGAGTGCAGGCTGTAGTTTTACAAATGGCAGCAGCGCAAGCATTCGGCAAAGCTGAATTCAACCGTTTAGATTCATTCACCGTCGGCCTAGGTCATCCTGAGGCATACATTGCACTAATGTCAGGACGATCTGAAATCACAACGCATTTTACCTCTGCACCATTTTCAAAACTCGAACTTGAAAAAGGCAATGGCAAGATCCATACAGTATTGAAATCTAGCGATGTACTTGGCGGCAAAGCGACCTTCACTGCCGTCGTCGCCACAACTAAATTCTATGAAGCCAATCCCAAATTGTACGCAGCATATGTTGCTGCTTTTCAAAAAGCCACCAACTGGATTAGGTCCAACAAAGGAGCTGCTGCCGCTCTTTACATCAAAGTTGCTGGCACCAAAGATCCGCTTCCCATGATCACAGCGCTACTCAATGACCCAGAAAATGATTTTGATCTAACGCCTCAAAAATTTGGCGTCTTTACCGACTTTATGTACAGCGTCGGTACCATTAAGGAAAAAGCTGACTCCTGGAAGGATCTGACTCATCCTAATTTACATAACTTAGCCGGGAGTTAGGTATCTTGAATTCCCCCCTCCTGCAGGTCAACAATGTATCTTTGGATTACGAAGACACCTCCGGCAACACGAAATGCCGGATCACCGTTGTCAAACAGATTAGTTTTTCTTTGGCACAGTCCGAGCGATGCATGTTACTCGGCGCCTCAGGTTCGGGAAAATCAACTCTATTAAAGGCAATTGGCGGTTACATAAAACCGGCCCGTGGTGACATTATTCTGGATGGGAAGCCAATTCTGGGGCCTGGACCTGACCGAGTGATGATGTTCCAAGAATTCGACCAACTACTGCCCTGGCACACCGTCCTCGGAAATGTGATCTTTGCACTTGAAGTAAGCGGCAAAGCCCGGGGATCGCAAGCCCGAGACAAAGCCCGCGCCGCTATTAGCAAGGTCAAACTCGAACGCGTTGCTGAAAATTATCCACACCAACTATCAGGTGGCATGAAGCAACGTGTTGCGCTGGCAAGAGCTCTAGCTATGGAGCCCCAAATATTGCTGATGGATGAGCCTTTTGCGGCACTCGACGCTCTCACACGAACCCAGATGCAAGAGGAACTACTCCAGCTTTGGGAGAGTTTGCGATTAACCTTAATCTTTGTGACTCACTCAATCCGCGAAGCTCTCACTCTTGGTAGCCGCATACTTATACTTTCTCCCCATCCTGGACGCCTTCAGGCTGACATTGAGAGCGCCCCAACAAAAGAGACCATGATTCATGACATACTCTTCGGTGACCATAGCTCGGAGGTGAACTCCGATGACAGATAAGATCTATGATCTCGAGGTAATAACGCCGGACCAAGTCGTAGAACAGATGCCCCTCCCCCTCTGGCAACGCATATATGAAAAGGCATCTCTGCGGCGACTTTTGATCTTAGTAACGTTGCTTATTATTTGGCAGAGCTACAGTACGTGGTTAAATAATTCGCTGCTTTTCCCCTCAGCCAGCGAGACCATGGCAGCTTTATTTGATGGCCTGCGCTCAGGCATTTTGGTCGATCGCATACTCACATCCCTGGGCGTCCTTCTTCTTGGATATGCCGTCGGTATTTTCATTGCGATTATAATGGCCGTAATTGCAATGACATCAAAGCTCGGCCGAGATTTGTTAACCACCCTAACGGCAATGTTTAACCCTCTACCTGCAATTGCCCTGTTACCAGTTGCCATGCTCTGGATCGGACTCGGTACTGGCAGTTTAGTTTTTGTATTAGCCCACTCAGTGTTGTGGTCTTTTAGCCTAAACACACTGGCAGGATTTGATGGAGTCTCACCAACTCTCCGAATGGTCGGGCGAAATTACGGCCTCAAAGGTCTGCCTTACGTCATCCACATCCTAATCCCAGCAGCTTTCCCTTCGATACTAACTGGCCTTCGCCTAGGCTGGGCCTTCGCCTGGCGAACGCTAATTGCCGCGGAGTTAGTATTTGGTGTGAGTGCAGGCTCGGGAGGACTCGGCTGGTACATCTACGAAAACAAGAATCAGCTTGAAATCGCGTCTGTATTTGCTGGCCTTAGCTCAGTCATCATGATCGGGCTTGTTGTCGAATATCTAGTGTTTCGAGTGATTGAAGCTAAGACCGTTCGCCGTTGGGGGATGTCGATATAGAAGCGCTATCTCGCGCCCAAAGCCAGAAAGCTGCAATCAAAACAGTTATGGTGAATCGAACCGCTGAATCCTGGAAAGCATTTTGGGTCAATGCCCCAATACATAAAGCCACAATAGTCTGCATGACCACCCGCCCAGTCCAATCACCACGCTGGGCAAATCTTCGCGCAAATCTAAATAAATCTATTAACCACCATAGGAACACGAACAGGCCAATCAGCCCAAGATTCACCGCCAGTTGTAGAAACATATTGTGCGCTTCGTATTGGCGAATAAATCCCTTCAAACCAATAGCCTCATAATACGGTATCCGATACGCAGTATTGATTCCTTCGCCATGGCCAAGCAAAGGATGTTCTTTGAGCATGTTCCAATGGACATGCCAGAAAGCTACCCGATCATCCACGTAATCACTGCGTACGTCTTCACGATGTAAGGTGCCGCGGAATCGCTCACCTACAGGATTATTCGTGGTTAAGATCAATGTTGTGCTAGCAACGAATACGGCCATAATTATGGCGCGCATTCGACCTTTAGTTGCACACCAAATGTTCCACAAGATGATGAGTCCCGTGACAACTTCAACCATACGTGAGCGACTGGTATAAATAGCCACAAGCAAAGAGATGGCCGCAACCCAGGAGATAAGACGATGGGGAGATCGAACAACAGCCACCGTCACAATGGGTACGAGGATCAAACAAACATAGCCAAATGTCATCGGATGAGAGTAAAGGCCTTGGGCCCGCGGGAAGCCCAATTCAACGTGAGTCTGAACGATACGCCAGCCCCATATCGATTGACTAAGCGAAATAACTCCAAGAACGACGCAAACTGTTGCCAAACCTAGGTGCAATTTGCGCCAGACATCGGCGTTAAGTCTTGGCAGCACTAAATATGCGACCGGCGGTAGGAGAGCCCAAATAGCGTAGCCAAAAATATAGTTAAACTGGAAACGCACAGGGCTCGCCGGATTTGAAACTGTTGCGATGACCTGCATCACGAGGAAAGCTATTACTGCAATAATAGCTTTTCCATGTTCCCGCCAAAGTTGATTAACTGGCAATTCATGTCGCTTGAGAAAAAGCTGAACAAATAGCACCAGGCCAACAACTCCGGACCCGATATTCTGGCCAGCTACACCCAAAGGCAAGATGAGCAATAAAAGATAAAGCGGTAATGCCTGTGCGATATTCAGCAAAGTAAGGCTCCGAACTCAGGTCTATTCGCGACAGGCTGATTGTCGCTTGAGCCCTAATTTACCGCAACGCAAAACACAGGTTATAACTTGCCTGTGCTAGAGTTGGAGCGGCGTGAAGCGGCCGCTACTTGCTCTTGTGCCATATTGCCGGCTACATTTCTCACAGCAAGAAAGCTGGGATAGTAATTCCGCGCCGCAAAGCCGAATACACTAGTGCGATGCTTGTCTCTAATGGTGACGTAGTCATTACCGTAAATTTTTATAGCGCGCATCGTACCGTTGATGCCGTAATTGTAGGCTGTAATCGCTAGAGGCCAAGAACCGGTTTGATTGTAGAAATCAGCAAGCATACCGGCAGCCGCTGAGGTCGACCGCTGCGGACTGAGCCGGTGGTCATACCTCCCTCCCACACTCAGACCAGACAGGCGAGCAGCAGACGGCATCAACTGCCAGAGTCCTCTCGCGCCCACTCGAGACCGAGCAATTGGATTGTATCCACTTTCAAGGTGGGGCAGGAACGCGAGATCAGTTGGCAAATGGTGTTGGTCCAGTACCCGCATCACCATACCCAGATGGTCCTTGGATCGATCCAAACTCGGCTGCAAGTCTACTCCACGCTGACACCGAAGATTCAAAGCGGCACTGCGATAATAACCCGGGGTCCTCAGCTCAGGTGCTGTCACTTTAACGATGCGCTGTTCAATAGCATTCCGAGGTTCGTGACCATCCGCTAAACCCGCGATAGCCTTCTTAAGCACGGCCAGATAATGCTTAGTTAAACTAGCTTTACGAAAGACCGAGACCGGGGCTAGTCGCTTCACGAAGTATACGACGCTCAAGTTTTCTTTATCATGAAACAAGCAGTCGTCTGGCCCGTACTTGGTGAAAATAGACTCCCAAAAACGCACATCCGCTTTCAGGGCCGGAGGAGTAGGTAACGGGTCGCCAGCACCAGCCCTAGGCTGCCCTGCTGCAAGCGCAGTGAACGGCAACAAGACTATGAAAGTACAGGTCAAAAGCCATAGCTTCATAAGGCAAACGCCTCCCGAAACAGAGCGCTATTAGGATTGTGAAATCAGGTATTTAGGGACAGTACGTCAGACTTAAATTGGAACGAGCGGCAAGTACCCTAAGTATACCCTTCCGGGACGGCGGCGGCTAGGGGCATCTGGGCAAGCGTTTCCTAGGTGGCTAAAACCCGCTGAAACGATGGGCTTAATTTCCACTAAAGGTAGGACTCTGAAATGCCGATAGGATGGGTAGAGTGAGGTCGGTCCGCCTAAGCAAAGGGGCGAGGACCAGGTTCAATCACTGATCGCATGGGGACGCTTGTGAAAAAACTGAATTATATTCTACCGCTATCTGCAGCCCTAGCCAGCCTGATCTACGCCTGCTCCAGTGCTAACTTCGGCGGCACGACGAAGACGCCGGCAAACTCTGACGACTCAGCAAACAAAAACGGTATAGGCACGGACGGCATAAACCCTCTCTGCAAGGATCCGAAAGTAGCATGTACGAATGGCCAGCCAACATTAGGAGGACCAGGGGGAACAGGGACTCCTACGATCGGTAGCAATGTCCCCACTAAGTGTCAGTCTGATAAAGTCGATCTGGCTTTGTCGAATGAGCAAAAGACTTGCATTGTTGATCAGGGAAAGACTTGGGATTTCAAAACAGGAAAATGCGGGTCACTACCTAAGGCAACTTGGGAGTGCAACTGGGTTGAAGCCATTAAAGCACTCGATAAAAACGGCCTCACAACAGAAACAGTCCGCAAGGCCGCCACTGACGGCTCAAAACTAGTAACTTGCAGTCAGTCTATTACTGCAGATCAGAAGACCGAGCGAATCTCACTTCAGTTCGTATCAGCATCAGAGGGAGCACCCAACGTAGAATGCAGCGGGACGCAAGCATCGACACTAGGTATCACCTCAGGGTGCTATACATACAAAAAAGACGGACCCGCTGAAAATATACCGCCAGCAGGCACCCCAGAATTTGATGCTTATGTATACAACTGTATCAATGATGGGTTTGGGCCGTAAGAGAAACTAAAATAGGCAAAACTAAAGCCCCTGACTACCTTTCGGTGATCAGGGGCTTCGTTTTTTAAGGCTGCATCGTGCTACTCTCCCACTCTTAAAAGAGCAGTACCATCGCCGCAGAGAGGCTTAACTTCCGTGTTCGGGATGGGAACGGGTGTTTCCCTCTCGCTAAAGACACAGCCAAATCAAGTATTGGCAACTGTGTATCGAAGGTGTTCAAGAACAATTCAAATCGGGATTCTTCAGCTTCCACCTGGAACGAGGAATTCAACAACAGAATCCTTGGTTCTTCCAGGTAGAGAGTCGACGACAATTATTAAGCCGCACGGCTAATTAGTAGTGGTCAGCTCCATGCATTGCTGCACTTCCACCTCCACCCTATCAACGTCCTGGTCTAGAACGAGCCTTTAGGGCCGAAGCCTGGGAAATCTTATCTTGAGGCGGGCTTCCAACTTAGATGCTTTCAGCGGTTATCCCATCCGTATATAGCTACCCAGCGATGCCACTGGCGTGACAACTGGTGCACTAGGGATACGTCCATCCCGGTCCTCTCGGACTAAGGACAGAGCCTCTCAAATTTCCTGCGCCCACAGCAGATAGGGACCGAACTGTCTCACGACGTTCTAAACCCAGCTCACGTACCGCTTTAATTGGCGAACAGCCAAACCCTTGGGACCTTCTTCAGCCCCAGGATGCGATGAGCCGACATCG
>JAPLFY010000140.1 GCA_026390435.1 Pseudomonadota bacterium | reverse complement strand
ACCAAGGCCACGGCCGGGTAAAGTTGTGCATCAGCCGGACTGCCGCCAATAATTTTCAGTTCCGATGGCACAGTAGTTTTTTGTGTACCGCAGCCAACCAGGATGAGGGCGCTTACTAAAACTGGCCGAATGAGCCTGGTGTTTTTCATGGCTTGAACTCAAGAATATATGTTTTACGTAATCGTAACCCGAGGCATGCTCGAGGTCGGCCTATAAATTACTTAGATAACTACGCCTAAGGCAAGTTCAAATCGGATTGTGTTCCTCAATAAAGTCGAGATCTGCCCCAAAAGATTCCTTCATACCTACTAAGGCGGCGAACGCCACAGCGACACACGCTACGCCTAGGACCAGTGCGCTCTTAGTCAGATCCAATACCGGAATCAGTGACCGAAAGACGAAGGTCAAAAGAACCACAGATCCGCGAACGAAATTTGGCACGCTGATGGACACCAGGGCGCGGATGTTGGTGCCAAACTGTTCTGCCGCCATGGTTAAGAAGACGGCCCAGTAACCCGTGGCAAGGCCCAGAGCGAAGCTCATCCAGTAATAAACGCTGGGAGAGAAGCCTCGCATATTGAGAAAGCATACGATGGCCAAAAGAGTAGATGCGAGAAATACCGCCACCACTCGTTTGCGACCTCGCCACCATTGACCGAGAAAGCCGCTGACTACGTCACCAGCAACGATACCACTGTAGCAATACAGTACGGCTTGGCCGGCAGACACAGGGCCCGTGGCATCTAAAGCTCGGCAGATTTCCGGCGAAAAAGTGACAATGATCCCAACACAGAACCAAGTGGGTATACCGACTAAAATGCAACGGACATATCTAGTGAAGCGTTCTCTTGACTGGAAAATAAGCCGCAGATCGCCGCGCCTGACCGTTTGGTCTTGCAAGCTTTTAAACATATTTGATTCGAGCAGACGGAATCTTGTAGCGAGCAACGCTAGACCCATCACGCCGCCAATAATAAATGCCGTGCGCCATGTGCAGACCGCCGCTATTAATGCGGCAAACATAGCCCCCGACACGCCAATGGCGGCAACAAAACACGTACCGTAACTACGAGATTGGCGCGGCAGTGATTCACTCACCAAGGTGATGGCCGCGCCGAGCTCGCCCGCCAACCCGATGCCGGCAAGCAGGCGCAACACCGCATACTGTTCGACATTGGTGACGAAGGCATTGGCGAGGTTGGCCAGGGAGTAGATAAGGATCGACCCAAATAGGACTGAAACGCGCCCACGCTTGTCGCCAAGAATGCCCCAAATAATCCCACCGAGCAGCATTCCGGCCATTTGCATATTGAGCAGGTGGACGCCGGTATTCAACTGTTCGCTACCGGCAATACCCAAATCTTTTAAGCTATCCACCCGAACGATGCTGAAAAGCACTAAGTCGTAAATGTCGACAAAGTAACCTAGACCAGAAATTAAGACGGTTGAGTGGAATAGTGCTTGTTTGATGGAGCTGGTTGCGTTGTCTTCTGTCTTTAAGTCCATGTTGGGTCCAAGGCGGGGCAAAATTTTAAAAAAAAAGAGCACTCGAGGCAACTTAATGCACCCGAATGCTCATACCAAGCTAAAGTAGACGCTAGGTCTTACTTGTGCTCAGCTTCATGGCCTTCGCCATGAGCTTCTTTTTTGCCGTGCTTAGCTTTTTTCTTGCCAGCAGCTTTGCCAGCTTTTTTCTCTTCAGCTGGTTTTTTAGCTTCTTCGGTAGGAGCTGGAGCAGCTTCAGGAGCAGCGGTGTGCTCAGCTGGAGCCATAGCTTCTTCAGCGTGGCTGGCGGATGCGAACAAAAGGCTAGCTGAGAAAAGGGCGGCTACGAGTTTCATGAAATCTCCTGCAAACGAAAGTGAAACATGAAAAAACCATAAATACAGAACCTTTACGGTCCCTTACGATGACTCGAATGTCAACAATTTTCTCCGCTTTATGTGCCCACGCTACCAACGAGGCTCTCCGCGCGGCTTTGACGCGCTAGCTCTTGGCTTTGCTGTAACATTATTTCAGACCATCCAAAGCTAGTGCGCAGAATCTTCTCCTCACCGGCAAGCGATGTGGCAAAAATTCCAGGATCATCGGCTCCAATCACCACGCGCAGCCCGGCCTTCGTGAAACGCGGTAATGGATGCGATGCGGGGGTCAGTTGACCGATTAACATGTTTGAAGTGGGACAACTCTCGATGATCGCGTTTTTGTCGGCTAAATCTGCTATTAAAGCCTGTTGTAGGCACCGGCAGTCAGCGATAACCTCATCATCGTAGCTACAGGTCCAGGTGTCATCGAGGCCGGCGCCGGCTGTTTTGTTTAGCTCGAATGCTAGTCGCGCGCTGTCGGCCTCATAGCCCCGCTCTTTTAACCAAGGTTTAGAATGCTGCAACCACTGCAAATGATCGCGGCGCTCACGCACACTCTCGGTGGCTTGGCGACCACGGTAAACTTCTGGATCTAGTCCAAGTGCGAGCGCGTGGCCCAGTCGATGCGCGCCCATCTGATGAGCCTGCCACACCCAGCGGGCGGCACTCATCAATGTTTTATCGGTGAAAGACTCTCCGACGTGGTACAGCAGCGCTAGCGCCTGTGACCTGTCCACACTGTTGTCGGCGATAATTTGGGCAATCAGCGGTGCTGTCAGACTTGGTGGATGGCCTTCTTCCACACCGCAGAAGTCAATCCCGGTGACGACCTTCGCTCTGTCTGGTTTGGCCCTCAGGCAGTCTTTGAGCAAGCGGTACTGCGTAAGTCCGGTGGCCGGTATGCGGCTGAGGCTAAAGATCAATCGCGGTTTAAAAGTGGGATCACTCTCGGCTGCGATCGCAAGCGTTTTATCCGCCATGGTAGCCAGGTAGGCGGCAATTTGATCCGGCGTTAACACGGCAGGCACAAAGCAGCGATACTCGCCGTAGCTGAGCCCGCTGTCTCTTTGGCCTTTCAGCACATGACTAAGCACAACAGTGTCATCAGGGGTGATGGGCAGTAGCGCGATTGCCAAATTGAATGACGCTTGAAAGCGGCTAAAAGGTCCCGGCGTAGTAAATAAAAAATCTTTACGAAGTAATTCAAGGCCGGAGTCTTTGAGCCAGTAGTCTGACGGAGTAGGGCGACGGCCGTAAGCCTTTTCATACTCTGCGCTGTACCAGGCAAGGCGTGGCTCCAGAGAGCGCCAGCGGTCACGGCCAAGCGACCAGAGGTCTTCTGGAGTGAGGCAGCCGTAGAGATGGCAGTGAAGTTCGTCCGATAAAATAGGCATATTTAGTCTTCAGCTGTTAAGGAAAAGTTGGGCTCCTGACGCTGCTGAAGTGCCGAGACTGCTCAGGACTAAGGCCGTCCCTTCCACAGATCGTTAAGCAGCACCATGCTCCCAGCTTGATCGAAACCGTAGCCACCGAACAACCACAGAATGTTTGAACCATCGATCCATGACAGAGCAGCACTGCGTGAGCCAGGGACATTAGTGGCACTTGGTTTGCCAAACTGGCCGTAAGTTCCGGACTGACTCACCGTATAGCTTCCAGATATCCAAGTCCAGTTGGTGCCGTCAAAACGCCATAGGTCATTCAACAAGCCGTTGACACCATTTGCATCAAAGCCGGAGCCTCCAAATAACCACATATTGCCGACAGGAGGTCTGTCCATCCAGGCAATCGCTGCATTCCGTGCGCCAGGAATATTGCTACTCGCCGCCAAGCCTTTTTGGCCATAATTTCCTTGGCTGTTCGCTGTTTTACTGCCGGAAACCCAGGTCCAACTTCCACCGTAAAACTTCCAAAGGTCATTAAGGTTACCCGCGGATCCGCTCTCGCCGTAGCCGGAGCCGCCAAATAGCCAGAGGTTGCCATAACTGTCATACCAAGACACGGCACCACTCCTAGCACCGGGTGTGTTTAATGACGACCCAACCCCTAGCGTGCCGTAAACTCCTCTTTGATTTGCGTTTTGGCTACCCGATACCCAAGTCCAGTTTTGGGTATTAGAGTCGAACTTCCATAGGTCGTTGAGGAGTACGTCAATACCAGCGCCCACGTCGCGGCTATAGCCGCCAAATAGCCAGAGGTTGTTTGAGCTTGTGCTTGGGCGAGGCTCTAACCAAGTCACGCTGCCGTATCGTGACCTTGGTACATTGCTTGCCGAGGCTGTGCCTTTAGTCCCGTAATTACCAATTTGATCAGAAACGGTGCCACCAGATATCCAGGTCCAAAGTGATGTGCTGGGATCGTACTTCCATAAATCGTTTAGGTAACCAAAGGAGCCAGCGCTATCGTAACCAGCGCCTCCGAACAGCCAAAGTTTGCTGTCGGAATCCGTCCACGATACAGCCGATGCGCGGCTACCAGGTGCATAGGTGCCATCGCTGCCGTATTTTCCAGATTGGTTGGTAGTAGAGCTGCCCGCTGCGTATATCCAATTCGTGCCGTCAAATTTCCATAAATCGTTAAAATAAGTT
Organism: Pseudomonadota bacterium; assembly: GCA_026390435.1. Lineage (GTDB taxonomy): Bacteria > Bdellovibrionota_B > Oligoflexia > Oligoflexales > CAIYRB01 > CAIYRB01. Next base: position 12,608 of record JAPLFY010000140.1, on the reverse strand, counting down.
GCTGTGGTCCCAATTGCTGAGCCGCTGCCACCGAATAGCCAAAGCCCGTTAGCGGAATCAACCCATGATGCGGCCTGCTGACGGCCTCCTGGAGTGTACAGAGTTGCTGCTTCACCGTTAAGGCCGTAGACGGCGCTGCCATTGTTAGAGCTACTACCTTTCATCCAAGTCCATGGTGTGGTCATAGCAGTGTCAACTGATACCATTGTATAGGTATTCTGATTGCCCGCCTGGTCCTGGATCACGACATTAAAGTAGTACGTGCGATTTGCCTCAAGTCCCATCACAGTGGTGCTTGGTATGTCCAAGCTTAATGGCCCGAAGGCAACGCCATTTGTTGTGATCTCTGGAAGTGTGCTGATATTGCCGGTGGTCGATTGGTACACTTGATAGTACAGGGAGCCGGAAGGGGACGCATTATCCTGACCCTTAACCCAGCTTAGGTTGATATTCGTACTTGTTATGCTTGAGGCTGTGATTATTCCACCGCCGCTTGCCTCTGGAGCAATGCCATCGACTTCGATTTTCACTGAGTTTTCTGACCAAGCTGATTCATTGCCGGCATTATCAACAGTTTGAACGATGGCATAATAGGCTGGGGCATTAGTTAGGGTAACCGTCTTGGTTAGGCCGTAAACTTTAGCATCGAATACGTCCCTACTATTTGGGCTGGTACCTACTCGTAGGTTGTAATATCCAACACCCGAGCCCGGTTCAACGTCACTGCCAGCACTCCAATTAAACGTCACGGCACTAGATTTCGTGCGCGGAGTCGGCGTGGTTGGCGCGGATGGTTTGTTCGGTGCTTGTTTATCGACGATGACGCGGTCTGAACTTGGCGAGAATCCAGATCCGTTGCCGGCTCGGTCGACAGCTTCGACGCTTGCATACCAGATGCTGCCGTTGTTACCGGTAATGGTTCTATTTAGGTCTGTTACACTGTAAGTGCCCACATCGCTTCCGCCAGGAGTGGTACCTATCTTGAGGTTGTACTTAGCCACTCCTGTTCCGCCAGCATTATCTGCTGGTGGTAGCCACGAGAAAATAAAAGTTCCGTAGCGTGAAGCCGACATATTTGATGTCGGTGCAGCAGGGATCGCTGGCGCTGTTAAATCCGCGGCAATGCCGATTGAGCTTTCTGAAAATGCGGAGGTGTTACCCGCGGCATCTACCGATTGGACCCGGGCATAGTAGGTCTTACCATCTAGGGTTGGTATGGTCTTCGACACGGCGCCCACAACATTGCCATTGAACGCATCACTGCCGCCCTTAAAGCTGCCAATCTGCAGGTTGTAAGAGGCAATCCCAGAGCCACCTAAATTGTCGCCTGGGCCGGTCCAGTTGAAGGTGACCGTACTAGCTTTAGTGTAGATACCGCTAGTCGTGGGCGTCGGTGGAGTATTCGGCACTGTCAGATCCACTGTCACTGCCGCTGAGCTACTGGAGAATGGTGAGACGTTGCCGCCACTGTCCACTGCCTGAACGCTGGCATAGTAGGTGCCGCGGTCAACGCCAGTAATCGTCTTTGAGAGTCCACGCACGTTACCGTTGAATACGTCGCTGAGTCCTAATTTAGTGCCGATTTTTACGTTGTAGGAAATTACGCCGCTACCTTCGCCGGTCGTGCTAAGATTATCGCCCGGATTTTCCCAGGTAAATGTGACATCTTTAGAGCCGGTGAACGGAGACGGTCCGGTCGGTAATTTAGCTGTTTTCGGTATCGTCTTATCAAGAAAGATAGTGCTAGAGGTGGCGTCGCTCCAGTTGCCGTTCTCGTCCTTTTCCTGCACGTAGAAAGTGTAGGTGCCATCGGGCAAGGTGCTGACAGCATCGTAGCTTAAAAGCTTGGTCTCCGTCGGGGCGATCATGAAGTTAGCGTCGTTAAATTTATAGCGATAGGTCTTGCCAGAGACCCCAACAGCGCTGCTCCATGTCCAATTAGCGTTGTTTGTGATCGCTCCTTTGGACATAACGAAAGGCCCGTTGCCCTGCGCATATACAGTGACGATTCGGCTGACGTTGCCGAGTAAGCTGCTGGTGGCCAAAACCGATTTTACTTTAGCAGTGTAAATCCCAGGCAAGCCAATGAGTACTGGCGGCGTATATCCCGTCTGCAAATTGATTGGTATCGTTGCTCCGTTTAATTTAGTGCTCAGCTCTAAATTGACGGTGGCGCCTGTGACCCAGCCCGTTGCCTTTAGAATTAAAGCCGAGATAGGCGTAGAACGATTCGTCACGGTCGATGTGCTTTGGCCTAATGTACCGTCATCAGCAAACGCGAAGGTTCCGTCCGAAAGCGATGTCGAGTTATCACTTTGATTTGGACAAGAGCTTAGCGATATGGTCCCCGACACTTTGTTGCCATAGGCCTGTGCCAGTGCAGGTGAGGCCGAGCCCGTACACGACAGGTTCCCCGTGATCGTGTTGAACAGGACTAGTCCTTGGCTCCCGGAGTTTAATTTGGTGTCCGGAGCGGTAATCGTATTGCGCCAGATCAGTCCTGAGTTGGCCTTGAACTCAACATTGGCTGTAATTGTGTTGTTGATGACCGCAGTCTCATGTGCCGAGTCCATCTGTGCGCTGACCGTATTAGCGCTGATGCTAGAGCTCTCGATGTAAAGCGGACTGCTCGTCGTCCCTAAATTCACCGCTGTATCACTAGTCGGAATGCTTAGATTGGTGACGTAACCAGCCAGAGACACACTGCCACTGCTGGTGCTGGCGGCAAGGTCTTTGATGGTCACAAAGTCGAGTTTAGTGCCGAAATTGTAGGTACTACTCAGAGTAAAGGGTGCCAGGCTACCGTAGCCATGATCGTTACTGACCGATAGGCTAAGCCATTTGCGCGCGGCGTTGCCAGACGATGCCTCGAACGTTATGGGGTCGGTCGTGGTTCCCACGGCGTACAAGGTTTTTGCAAAGCGCATGGTCCACGGCCCGTCGACTTTGAAGGTCGCACCTGGCTCGATGATCACTGCGTCGAGAAATTCGGCATCGCAATTGACGATGTGAGGGCCAGCGGTGAACTTAACAGTGGTCGTATATTTACCGCAGATGTTGCCTCCCTGTACTGCGAAGCTGGCATCGACACATTGGTTATCAATGAGACGCTTAGTTGCTGGGCACACCGCAGCAAGTTCGCAGCCGCGATTAGTTTTGATCTGACCAGCCACGCACGAAGGTAAGCACTGACTTCCTGCCCAAACCCCAGGACCACTGCTGCCGTTGCCGGTTAAAGTGCCCTGACACTTAGTCAAACTGTTACAGGCAGCTAGATTGTCGGTACTACATGCGCCGACACACCGGCCACTCGCCCAGGTCATTCCAGAGTTGGTGCACAGATCGATTGAGTTACAGGCGGAGAGATTATTGGAGCTGCAGACTGCAACACATGAGCCGCCTACGGCAGCATATCCACCGTTGCATCTGATGGACTCTGTGGTTGAGTCACCACAGGCTTTGTCACCGTAGCCACGCCAAAATGCTTTGTATCCGTTAAGAACACCTGCAGCTTCTCTCCATGTATCTTCGGTGCAAGTTTTTACCAGGGTACCGCCTTGAGCGGTTGAGTACTTGATCAGTGAGCGCGTGATGGTCCGGCTGCTTTCGACCACCGTGGTGACGGCACTGACCTCGGTGTAATAATTATTTTGCGTAGTAGCTGGAGCGCCGGCTTCACCTTTGGCACCCGGTGCTCCAGGCGCTCCAGCGACGCCCTGCGCATTGATGATTTGCCAGGCTCGTCCATCACAGCTCTGTAAGCTTTTGTCTTTTGCAACGTAGTAGATTGCGCCCTTTTTCGTTGCGTCGCATTTCGGAAGTCCATTCGCAGCGTCAACGTAAGTTACGGCACTTCGGTTTAGAGTGTCGTCAGCAATACAACCTGCCTGATCGGCGGTGGTCTTTTCGGCGCCCGTGCATAGGGGTAACTTAGCGGACCCGATCGAGTAGCCACTTAGGCTGTTTTTAGAGTTACACGAAAGCATGACGGCAGCCACAAAAGTGACCGTCGCGATATGCATCGGTGAGACTCTGATTCGCATGTTTAGTCCCCATGGGCGGGTTGAACCCTGGTTATCCACAATGCTTATCGACACAATCAGACAAAAATTGAAGCGCTACTGGCTGAATTCACAACTTTTTTTTGGATGACTGGAAGCGTTCGATTTAATTGATGCAAATAGCTGTTTGGGGCCCTGGAGCGGGAGCCCTGTTGATTTCTTTGAGAGCTATAAGTCACTAAAATCATTGGGAAGAGTTTAATGTCTCGAAATGATTTAATTTTTTTGCCGTCCGGCCCCGCACCACTGTACAAGGTGCTGATATACCTGGGGATTCGACAAAAGATCCAAATGCGCGGTCCGGTACACGACGAGTTGGTGGTCGAGTGGAAAATCAAGTGAGAGCTCCGCTGCCTCGTGTAATCCGAGGGCACTTCTTATAGGCACAAGCCCGTCTCCCGGCTGACGGCCTTTAGTTTTTTTGTTGGCGATACTAGCAGCAACTGCATAGCACTCCACCTTTGCAGGTAGATTCAGTGTAGTTCTAGGATCGTGGCTCCTGGCGAAACGGTCACGGCCTTGCCAGTGTTCATCTAGGACATTACCAAAGCGCAAATCTGTGACCCCCGCACTCCGGATTCTGCCGAGTTTCTCTAGTGGTTTGCTGTAGGCGTGCAGCCCAAGGATGGTTTCGAACGAGTTGCCTCCTCGCTCGAGTGGTGAACCATGATGAGGAGCGCCCAGTGTGATCAGCTTGCTTAACTGGGAACGCCAGGCGGCGTTCATCCCTTCTGCATAATGGCAGGCACTTCTGGCGACTAGGCCGCCCATGCTGTGGCCGAGTAGGATGATGTTTTCCACAGGACGCGGCCACTGCCGTACTAAATCTTCCAGCAGCAAGGCGAACAATTGACCATTTTCAGATATATGCAGTCCTGAATTATAGCGCAGATAAATCGGTACCAAGTCACACGCCTGCGCCAAAGTGCTGCCGTAGTTGTAGCCTTTGCGCTGCCAGCATCCTTCATCTAGAGATGATCCATGCAGTAGTATGAGCAGGCAATTACCGGTGGTGAATGTCTGCTGTAGATAGTCTTTGTTAATACTGAGATCTAGCCCGTTCGAGCAAAGCCGCATCTCCATCGCAAGCGAACTCTTACTCTCCGCCAGATAGTCGCCCAACACTCCATTGATGGCCGCAATCATCGTACCCCGCTCGATGCCGTTTTTGGGCAAGAGCTGCTCAAGCTGCGCTAGAAACGTTTCAATACTCATCCCCACCAACTTGGTGATGCCTCGAATAGCTGCGTAGGTTGGGGCCGAGACGGCTTTCACCACACCTTGGAGCGGTTTGCCGAGTAGACTAGGCCCCGCACCAATCCTGTGATGCATGGATTCCACAATATCCGTGATGCCTTGCGTGGCATCGACAGCGAGCTTCACGGCATCACTAAGCTGACGTACTAGAGTCTTTTTTTTCGTCACAAGAAAATCCTCGCGCAACATGTAGCCCAAGCTTACCGCAAAACAAAGGTGGGTCCTGTACTTTGTCGAGTCGAGTAGCTCAAGTAAGAACAAAACCCACCAAGGATAAACTTAAGAGAATTAGTTGCGAAGTGTCACGAAATAATACTCACCAGCGCGCTCTATCCAAACAAGCAGTCGGCTCTTACCTTTGGCCGCTTTGCGCAAGGTTTCCACACTGTCCACTTTACGGCCATCGACTTTAAGAATGAGGTCACCGGCGCGTAGTCCTGCACGATCGGCTGGGCTATCGGGTGCAGTTTGGGTGATAATCACGCCGCTCTTTGACTCGAGGTTGTAGCGATCTTGTAGCGATTTACTCCACGGCGCGATGGCCATGCCGAAAAGTTGTTTGCTGTTACTGGCACTTTCCTCCTCGGTATTTCCCCCGTCTTCACTTTGATCCTCAGGGTGCTGCGAGATGAGGACCTGCAGCGCCTTTTTCTTACCATCGCGGTAGACGGTCAGATTGACCTTGGTGCCGGGCTTCATCAGGCCGATAGCGGTGGTCACTTCCGAATGCGATTTAATCGTGTGGCCATTTACCTCAGTGATAACGTCGCCGGTTTCGAGGCCGGCTTTAGCTGCCGGGCCGCCTGGCATGAGACGACTTACTAGGCCACCGCCTTTAACGCCTTCGGGCAGATTTAGGCTGGTGATCATCTCTTCGTCGAGCGGCTGCAGATAAACACCGAGGTAACCGCGGCGCACATGACCCGTGTTGATCAGCTGCTCGGCAACTGTGCGCACCATGGTGGCAGGAACGGCAAAGCCTATGCCGTTGTAGGCGCCAGAGCGCGAGTAGATCGCAGTATTCATACCGACGCATTTACCGCGCATATCGATGAGTGGTCCACCGCTGTTGCCGGGATTGATCGCGGCATCGGTCTGGATGAAGTTGCCGATATTCGCAATGCCGAGGCTGCCGCGGCTCATGGCAGACACGACACCAAAGGACAGACTAGCCTCAAGGCCGAACGGGGCGCCGAGCGCGACGACAAAGTCGCCAACTGACAAATCATCAGAATTAGTCAGGTGCAGCGCACCAAGGCCGTTGCGGTTATAGTTCTCTTGCTTGACCTGCACCACCGCAATATCGGTGTTCGGGTCGCGGCCCACGACTTTGCCGATGTAGGTTTCGTTGTTAGCCAACTTCAGTTGGATCTCGTCGGCGCCTTGAACCACGTGATTATTGGTGATGATGTAGCCTTTAGCGACATCGATAAAAAACCCGGATCCGAGGCCTTCTTCCCGCTTTTCCTTGTGGGGCTGCCGCTGATTTGGTGGTTGCTGGCGACCACCACCACCACCACCGCCACCACCACCTCCTCCGCCGGGGGCGCCGGGGCCGCCGGGGCCGAAAAAGAAGTCGAAGGGATCGATCATTCCGGAAGGCATGCTTTGTATATTTTTGTACACCGACACGAAAACAATCGCTTGATTAGCTTGCTTGGCGATTTGGGCCACGCCTTTGGACATTTTCTGTAAGAACGCGACATTTTCATTGTCGATTCCCGGTCCACCTTCTGCCGGAATCGTATAGGCAGACGCCGCTGTGCTCCAAGTGCTCATGCCCGCTGAGCCAACGGTGCCAGTCGTCACCGTTGCCAAAAGTAACCATAACCAGTCTTGTTTGTATCTTTTGTGACTGTAGCTTTTGCTCATTAAGAGATCCCCCCTGAAGTCGCCCATGAAATCTAACTTTCTCATAATTGCCCGAAGGGCGTGAAAGAAAGATGAGAACGAATGGACATTCGTCAAGGCCTGCTGGTGGAGTGGGGCCAACCGCTCAGAATTCAGCGGTTGGCCCCTTGTGAATTAACAAAAATTTTGCTATACACAATAACGTGTATAGTGCTTAAATAATTGGACTTATTTTTTTGAATACTACAAAAATAAATGACTACGATCTAGAACTGACTGTAAATGGGCATCAGATTTTTAAAGTCAGAATCAGCCAATACTACAAAAGCAAACATGGCAAATTGATCGATGACAGTTTGATTATGGAACTCGTGATGGCATTGGACGGCGAGGCCTTCGATTCTGACTCAATCACTCGCGGCATTGAATACTTTGCTGCAGACGTAGTGCACGAAGGTCGGGATAAGCGAAAGAAAGTTTATAGGATCATCTGGATATTCGAAGGCAAAACATTTCATGTGCTCGGTGTTATCAATGCCTACCGTAGGAAAACTCGAAAAAAGGGGGCTTTATGAGAAAGAGGCGGGATAGTGCTTCGGATAGTGTCCTTGACACACTGACCGATGAAGATATTGAAACGATCACTGAGCATGCTGCCAAACGTCGCAATGTTCGGTTAGTCGCGTCTAAACAAGTTAATATGAGGGTGAGTGCCGAAACGCTCGCAAAAGCGAAAAAAATCGCTGCGTCTCAAGGGAAGCCCGTGACGACGTTTCTATCTTCTTTACTGCATGAGGACATCGATAGATTGTGGAAGGTCTACAATAAGGTCGGCTAGAATTTAAAGATCTCCTGGAAGCGGCTTGCCTGGGTTGTAACGGACTTTGACCTTTAGCCGCTTGTCTTAGCCAAAAAATCAGGATCCTTTCATGCTCATGGATAGGCTGAATTGGTTGGACTGATCGGAAATTCGGTCGCTTCCCTTATTGATGCTGCCCAGGGCGCCTAGTAGCCCGCCGAAATGTACGTCCACCATCCCAAGGGTTACGGCGAAATCGATGCCGTATCGCCAAGTCGGCATCGTGTGCCAGTAAAGGTTCATGCTGTCTTGCAAGTCGGTGCTGCTGGTGACCGTGAACTCGCGCCCATTGTTTGCAGTCGTCACCTTGCCGACCTGGTTGTTGGAGAAATCGAACCAGGGAATAAAAATGAATCGTTTAGCGAGATGGATGCCCACATTGCAGCCGCGGGTATAACTCTGCACTGAGTAGCGATACTTTGTGGCTGATGAAGTCGTGCTGTCTGAAGTCCAGTCCGTTGACTGCTCTTGGACTGCGTTCAAAGAGTTGCCACCAACAAACACGGACACATCAACACTTTTGGGTAGCATCGAAATTTTTGGCGAGTAGTAAAGAAATAGTCCGACGCCGCTATATCTGAGTGAGCTTTCAGAAAGCATGGTGTCCATTTTGAAATCAGATTGCATCTCGCCGACTGAACCAGTGAAGCCAATGCCGAATTCACGACTGGAAAATCCGATGTAGGGTGATCCCGACCACCCTTCGTACGTCAGCAGGCTAGACAAGTTTTGGCGATCTGAGCTGACGTTAGATCCAAGCGGTCCAACCGTGGCATCCGTGCGGTTCACAGCCGCTGCAAACGTGATCGTGTTTTCCTCTGGGACGATGTGATAGATCGGTGTGGTGGCAAAAATACTAGGCGTATTTTTCAACTGGTTTGCATACGCATCTTGATGCTCTTCTCGGATGCTCCTCGCCGTAGCAACTGTGCTTAGCATTAGACTGCAACCTGATGCCATGCAGCTCAGTGCAATCATGAGTCGATGCTTTTGGCGTAAACCTGACAAGCTGGCCCTCTCCGGTTAGCAACACCGACTATTCGGAAGAAAGCTCACAGGCTTGAGGCAGGATTTACTGATCTTTAATTATTGCTGTTGTTTACAGTGACTTATTCGGTGTTTTGCTTGAGCGGCCGACATGCCCAAAAATCAGGTACATGTCGTTGGACGCCATGGCACACGATTGCTAAAAGACACCGCGATGACCATAGGAGGATTCCACGGCCCAAGCGGTGCAGCATGTCGGAGTCACGCGCAGCGGCAGGGCAGTACAGGTACCGATATTCAGCGATGAGCCGAAACCGGAATTACCACCGGCGTGTGGGTTGTACACACTGGCTGATCACTTTGACGCCTACGCTGTGTTCGAATATTTATTATCAAGGGAACTGAGCCGCCGCACAGTGGACGCCCGCGCACGGGGCATGTATCACAATATGAGTTCCTGCCACGACTTAAAGCTCGATCGAGATTGGCGCAAGGCCGAGTGCTTAGCCCTCGGTCTAGCGACGATTTTTAATGTCCTTGAGCATGGCAAAGGTCTTACCGATCGTATCTTCAAAGACTAGATGCCAATCAAGCGCCTGAAAAGGATAGCAAACTAAGTTTGGATCGGCATCCCCATCTGCGAGGAAGTATATACGCCTTTGCCCTGTCACGAACCGATTCATGTATCTGTCCTCAAGAAACGTGATGATATGATAGGCGGGGTCGCGTTGGACAAAGTTCAGAAGTTTATCTGCTTTCTCGCAATAGAAGCCACCGGCGACGGTGTCGGGCTCCAGGCCTAGGCCAAGCAGCTCATGCCAATCATTAACCTCACCGGTCCGCTCAGCGAACGCGACACCATCGGTGTATAGATCGGGTGATGGCTTGGCGGTGGCACCCATGTTGATATCCTCATAGTATGGAATACAGGCTGACGAAAACCTTTCGGTGGAATCTCAAGGATTCTTTAGCCAACGGCCGTCGCTGAACAGCGAATGTCCGGCAATAGTTGATTCTGCGCGAGGTTTACCTAGTTGCCGCCGTTTCGGGCTTTGAACACTATGGATTTAATTTTTCCAACACTCGAGGATCGCATAGACCTCGACTTCACCACTACTTACACTTGTACCTAAGCCATCATTTGCGCGGGCATAGGCGATATAGTGTTGCAACTCCAAAGCCTTGCCCGCTGCGATGGTAAACTGACCCACAAGTCTTGCCGTGTTCCCAATAATTGAAGGCTGATAAGCGTATTCAGAGGAGCCAACAATCAATGTCACATTGTCTGTTACGTTGCGAAGCCTCAGTTTATGGTTATTTGCCCTAAAGGCTGGAGCCGTTGCCTGGCAGTAGTAGGTTCCTGCGGTGAACGTCACCCGGTTCGAAGACAGGGACACAAGGCTATTGGTGTCAATCTTTTTTGAGTTTAGTGGACGGGTTTGCCACCCAGTCACAGACGAGCCAGCATTGGTCCCGTTAGTTACTTCGTGGGTGATGAGGATGTGCCCTGTCGCTGATGTGGTTTGGATGCTTCCATCTGGGAATTTAATCCCATCCACCCCCGATGTGCCCGCAATTTCAAGTTTGGCACCTGGCGCTGTAGTCCCGATACCGACATTGCCTTCTGTTGGTCCCATCGGTGACTGTTTGCGTTGACACAATGTCTTATTTGTGAGACATTGCAAGGCATGATCGATGTCGTCAAAGCATGCGAAAAGGAGTTGGCTGCTCTCCCGGTTGTCGTCCGCGAGGACCTAGCCGATGCACTTGCTAGGCTCGATTCAGGGCTGGGGCTGGCTATGCCTTTGTCTAGGCCGATGCCGGATATAGGTAGAGGTGTCCACGAGCTGCGCCTGCGCGATAGGACAGGGATTTACCGGGTCTTTTATTTCATAAAATCCCACGGCACCATCTACCTGCTGCATGCCATGAAGAAATCAACGCAGTCGACGCCACGGAGAACTATCAAACTTGTTATGAAGCGCCTCGAGGAGATATAACATGAAAAAGACAAAAACCACTGAGTTAGCCGCAAAGCTTAAAATTAGCCGTAGTCGTGCATTGGAGGCTGTCATCAAGGCTCAGCTTATCGCCGCTGTAGCGAAAATCGCCAAGAAAAATGGCCTAACTCATGAGCTGCTGGCCGAGCGTTCCGGACTGCCTCGCAGCGCTGTGACAGGCATTCTTGCCGGAAGCATGCAGAAGGTAACCATCAATCGCGTACTTCGTCTTGTCGAAGCCGCCGGGCTAGTGGCGGAGGTAAAAGTTAAGGAAGCTGCATAATCGATGCACCCTAGGTGATCCTATGCGAGTTTTAAGACAGTCCGCAGCTGTCTGATCTGGTAAGCAGCCCTGGCTCATGGGTGACACATAGGCGCAGCGGGGAATTGGCCGCAGAGAAAGGCTTTGAGCTGGGTGGATTCGGCCTCGGCCTTGTCGGCTCGCGCCTTGAGACGATCATTTTCTGCCTTCAGCACCGCAACGGCCTGACTAGTCGCCTGCTCCTGCCCATAAAGCTCCTGCACTGACTTGACAAGCGGCGAAATGAGCGACGTTTGCGTCACGCCGAGGGTCTTTTCAATCGTCTGTTTTTCGCCACTAGCTAATGGTTTAGGGGGTCAGGCACTGCCGCTAAGCTACTGAAAGATCGAGATATTTTGTAGTCATATTTTGTGGTGTTCTAATGGTGTAAATGAGTTAGCAGAAGTGCCTGACCCCAAGAAGGTCAGTTTTTCCAGCACTCGAGTATCGCATAAACTTCGACTTCACCACTATTAGTATAAGTACCTAAGCCATCGGTTCCGCGGGCCGTGGTAGTATAATGTTGTAACTCCACAACCTTGCCCGCTGCGATGGTGAACTGCCCCACAAGTCTTGCCGTGGTGTGCACCCAATAAGTGGAATTACCATATTCAGCTGCACCCACAACTAACGTCACACCGTCTGTGACATTGCGAAGCCTAAGTTTATGGCTGTTTGCCGCAAAGGCTGGCGCCGTTGCCTGGCAGTAGTAGGTGCCCGCAGTGAAGGTAACCTGATTCGAAGCCAGGGATACAAGGTTACTGGTGTCAATCTTTTTGGAGTTAATCGGACGGGTTTGCCAACCAACCACAGAAGAGCCAGCATAGGTCGCGTTAGGTAATTCGTGGGTGATGAGGATGTGCCCTGTCGCTGATGTAGTTTGGATGCTCCCGTCGGGGAATTTAATGCCGTCCACACCCGATGTGCCAGCAATTTCAAGTTTGGCACCTGGCGCCGTTGTCCCTATCCCGACGTTGCCACTAGCAAAAATTGCCGCATAATTTGCATCATCGCTGCCCGATGCGTTGACATAAAGTCCATAGGTCTTGCTAGCCCCGGCAGTCCCGGTCACGGCGTCTATCCTCAATCCATAGTCGGTTAGGGCTGCTGTCGCATTATTATTTACGTGAAGTTTGTATGTTGGCGCCGTAGTCCCAATCCCGACGTTGCCGCTGTGATCAACGCGCATGCGCTCAACCACACTGGCCGAGCCGTTGGGTGTCGTCCAAAAGGAGACTGCAGAGCCATGCGCCGTCGGGGTGAAGGCCTGAGTCGCCGTGGTCATCATCAAA
>JAPLFY010000136.1 GCA_026390435.1 Pseudomonadota bacterium | reverse complement strand
CTGACTAAATCACAAGTCGCCTTGCTCACCAAACGAGATCCTGTGCGCAAGGCCGAGCGCGCTGCCGCGAAGCATGGACCTAAGGGTAATGATGTTGGGAGCCGAACCAACACTGTTGAGAACGCCGTCGAGAGCGACGATACCGCAGTGCCGCCACCAGCGGGGGATCAAACTATCGCTGCCGCGCGGCAGCGCCAAAATACCGCCGGTAGATATATACCCGCTGCCGTGCGGCATCAGGTTTGGCTGAGAGATCGAGGGCGGTGTAGGCACATGCAGGTTATGCCGCCGTAATGAGTTTTACTTGAAAATGAAGTCCTTCACGCTCCAGCACTGATTGCAAAGCCAGCTCGATGAATTGCTCAGGTGGGTACCCAAGCTTCTTGCCCCAAGCCCAAGCGCGAGAAATACTGACAACGCGTCGGTCCTTCTCGATGTCGCAAAGATGAGCTTTTGAAATACCTAGTTTCTTCGCAAAATCCACCTGACTAATTTCATCTCCCATGCGGATGGAATAAAGCAAGCGCCCGAAGGTCAAAGGACCGCCGCCAAGCTTTTCTAAGAATAAGGTAGCGTCGCTTTTTACTGTCTTCCTCGACCGTTTAGTAGTCATGTTTGTTAACCTCTTCGATGCTGATAAACGGGAACTTTGCGAAGATCTCGCCTCGCGTCACTACTGATTTGAACCTGTTTAATGGCCAATTCCTTACGCTCCACCCAAGAGTACCCCATATTGGGGTACTCTGCTATCGCTAGTCTAAGAACGCTACAGGATGTAGTGGTGAGGAAGCAAAAGCTAACGACATCGATGGACATCTGCAGAATTAGCAAAATCACTTTGCCGTTGCCGTAGCCGTTGCCGTTGCCGTTGCCGTTGCCGTTGCCGTTGCCGTTGCCGTTGCCGTTGCCGTTGCCGTTGCCGTTGCAATGGGACGGGACTGCTATCGTTCTAAGCTACATATAGAAAAGCCCGCTCAAGGCTCGTAGAACCCTGCCGGGCAGATCATAATTGAGAGCACACCCGTGCTCACAAGACACTACCGATTAAGTAGCTCCTCAACGTTTTTAGTCAAACTTGCAGGAGCTGTTTGCGGGGCAAAACGCTCGGCGACTTTGCCATCGCGGCCAACGAGAAACTTGGTGAAGTTCCACTTAATGCCTTCTGTTCCGAGTACACCTGTTTGCTCTTGCTTAAGGAAATTAAACAGCGGGTGTGCACTCGGTCCATTAACCTCAACCTTGGAGAACATAGGAAAGCTGACAGGGTAGGTTAGGCTGCAGAATTGCTTGATGTCTTCAGATGTGCCTGGCTCTTGACCACCAAACTGATTGCAGGGAAAGCCGAGGACAATTAAACCGCGGTCGCAGTAACTCTGATACAGCTCTTCTAGGCCTTTATATTGAGGGGTGAAGCCGCACTTGCTCGCAACATTCACCACTAAGATAACTTTGCCCTTGAAAGCAGACATTGAGATGTTTTCGCCATCAATCGATACCGCTGAAAAATCGTAAAAAGATGCCGTCATGATTTGTCTCCTCCATGATTCCAATCTAATTTGCCACGCCTGGCTTTTTGACTCTAGGAGGCATTTCGTTTGTTGGGTAGAGACTACTTCTTCGACGAGCGTCAAATGTCTTTGCAGTACTTGTATCTGGTGGGATGGCAACGTCTGCAGTCTGCGCTTCCCTGCGCCCGTCTTCGTTTCAAAACGCGGAAACGTAGAAGGGGTCCCTTGTGGGGACCCCTAAGCTCTGACCACCTAAGGTGAAACGATTTTGAAAGGATAAACTAAGGATTAGACGGTACGTGAGGTACTAACAGAAACGGGAAAGGAGGACACTAAATGCAGCGGCAGAGCTTTTCGATTTACACTAATGAGACACTAACAGGCACTCTCTGAGACTTTGCTAAGCGGAGATTCCGTTTAGCGCCGTACAATCGTTACTGCAATCCGAGTGCCAAAAATGCATTGATCCCGATAAGTCTTGAGGTGAGTCGCGACTGTGTGGCTAAGTGACCGTAGATTCTAGGGGAATCTGCGACACTCGATTCCTACATTGGGGAAACGATTGTCCGGGATGGGTAATACAATCCCGGACCTATGTTGTCAATATTTAATGCAGGTTAAATGGCAAGCACAAAAGACAATGGCTCGCGCAGCATGATGGACCTTAAATTACGAGCCATATCAGTGAGTTCCGGGATCCCGGCCTGCACCACCGACTGTAGATAAGTGGCGCTGCGCAGGATCAGGGACATGACATCCCCCGTTCCGTACTGCTCATGGGTCGTATTGGTGATGAGATCCGTCCACGGCATGCCCTGAATCCACTCACGAATAATATAGCCGGCTGCCGGATTATATTCGCGGATGACTGGATAGGTGCGTTGGCGAAATGGTGGATCATAAATTTCAGGGAATAAATCATACGGATACATGCTGAGGAGCATATCCTCGACGCCGTATTCGCCAAATGGCAGGCGGTAACGCGAGTCGGTGCCAGGCTCCTTAAAACGAGCCAGGGTCAAGGACGCCGCAAGCTCAACCGCTCGGTTTAAATTATCCGAATTAATTTGCCCATCAGCGATCAGGCGAGCCATGACTAGTCCACCCGACTGCGGAAAGTAGCGGGCGATCGCACCGAATTCGCTCAAAGATTCATCCGGATTCAGGGCGCCAATTTTGTGTAGATGCACGTGCAGTGCCGCAAGAGTGCCCGCTTTCTTGGCCTTCAAGACCGGATGACAGACGTTTATGTGGCGGCATGTCGTGCACGGTGAATTCTGCTTATTCCAAAACTGCGCGATAGCTGCTGCTGGCGAGTCACAGGGTAGGTCCTGAGAGCCCAGTTTTTTACTGAGGCGCGGCTTGGTGATCAGGCTAAGGTCAATGCCCTGATCGGTGAAACGCCGAAAACTCTTACTATAGAAGGTCTCAATGGCACTGAGGCTGAAACCCCTTCCGACCAAACCAAGAAAGGTCGTCGGATCGCTGCGCAGTCGCGATTCGACATTGTCGCGTTTTGCATTTCCAAGGCGCTGATAGGCCTGAGGCGATGGCCAGAGGCTGAAGCCGACCACATCCTTACCGCGGCGACCGGCACGGCCTAACATCTGTAACACTTCCGACGGCGCATAATCGGTGAAGCCGAGCTCGCCTGGACGCTGATAATCGCTAATAAGCGCCGAACGCACCGAGAAGTTAATCCCGAGGCTCAGTCCCATCGTGGAGGAGCAAAAGCGAAGGAGGCCGTCTTTGACTAGTGCCTCTACCGCCATCCGCGCTGGCGCTGCCAGTCCAGAGTGGTGATAGCCGACACCGTATACTTGCAGCATTTGACGTAATTTCGGATGAATAAAGGACAGGCCGCGAAATTCGTCTTGGGACGCCGCGAGCGAGGTGCCGATGCGCTCCGCTTCGGCTGCGGGTAACGGAGGGAGATGGCGACACATCAAGTTGGCCATCGTTTCGCAGGCTAGCCTGCGACCGCAATATACAATAGCTGGCGTCAACCCTAGGTTGATCAGGCCTTCGGCGCGAGTTGCGATGTCTTCCTGACGTACCGGTGCTTCCGGGCGGCCCTTAGGCAGGGGCTTCATGGCTCCCGCCGGTAAGGTCTGCGGCAGTAGCCACTCGCCGCCGTAATAAATCAGATCTGCCAATGGCACGGGCCTTTTCTCGGTACGTACCATGATACAGGGGCGCGAGGGATGGATCTGACGCAGCCACTCGGTGAATTGCTCGGCATTGGCGACGGATGCTGACAAAAGCAGAACTTGGCAGCTTGCTGGAGTCAGGATTAGGGCTTCTTCCCAGCTACTGCCGCGACTTTCATCCTGGAGGTAATGATACTCGTCAAAGACGACTAAGGTACGTCCAAGATCGGGTTCTACCCCAAGTAACGAGTTGCGGTAAGACTCCAGTGTTGCAACCACAATTGGAGCTTGCAGATTCTCTTTGATGTCACCGGTAGCAATGCCGACATTTTCGGAGCCAAACATGGCGCGGAATTCGCGCAGTTTGTCGTTAGATAGACTCTTTACCGGTGTCGTGTAGGCAGCCCGAAAGCTGGGATCATTGAGCTTGGCACGAAAGAACACCTCAACCGCGCGGGTCTTGCCGGCGGTGGTCGGTGCATCGACAACGACGGATTCTCCGGCCATGAGCGCCGCTAGCACCTGCTCCTGCCATGGATCGAGGAGCACTTCGGAGGATTTAGGCGCGGCACGCTGACTGGTGCCGGCAGCCAGCCAGTCTTTCAATTGAGCTGCAGTTTGGGCTGCTGCCTTCGCTATCGCAGGGTTACCACCCTCCTGGTCAGCTCGAGATCTAGGCTGCCTATCTGCTTGCGGCGTCTCGCGCCGGCGTGGTGGTGGCCGCTTCTTAGCCTGGGAATTTTTACCGCGTTTGCTCAAATCAGTTGGATCCTTGTCAGCCAGGCGCAGCATCAGCGCAAGGTGGGCTCAATCTATCATGGAACGGGCTAGCTCACAGCCCAAATTCGTCAGGTCTTCGTGGAGTCTGGAGCGATGTCTTTAAGCGATTTTAGTAGGTCATCGAGCTGTTTGGCGACGGTCAAAGGGGTGCCGCTGGTGTCGATGGTTACGTCAGCTAGGTCCGCTTTCTGACGGCTCGACATTTGTGCGGCGACCACGGTCGCAGCTTGCTCTGCTGTGACGCCATCACGCTGAATAATCCGCTGGGCCTGCATGTCGGGTGGGCAGTAGGTGGCCCATACCGTGCGAAATAAGGGGGCGCTGGTCGTTTCAAAAATCAGAGCTGCCTCGTAAAAAAAGGGGCGAGGTTTTTTGTCAAGTTTGAGCGTGTCTACGTGCTGCAGCAAGGCGGCTCTGATGCGCGGGTGGGTGATAGCCTCCAAATCGCGTCGGGCACCAGAGTCTTGAAATACTAGGCTGCCGAGTATTTTGCGATTCAAGCTACCATCGGCATTTAAGCAATCAGCTCCGAAGCGGTTTGCGATCTCAGTCAAGGCGGCACTACCCGGCGCTGTGATGTTCCGAGCTAGCTGATCCGCGTCGATCACTTCATAGGACCGAGCGCGCAACATGTCAGCCACAGTTGATTTGCCAGTCCCGATGCCGCCTGTTAAGGCAATTCCGTATGTTTTTAGCATCTTTTCAGGACTTAAATTAGGACTTAAATTAGGACTCAAATCAGGATTCAAATCAGGACTCAATTTTTGCTCTCCTGTGCCCAATCGAGGACTATCAGCGCGCAGCTTAAAACTGCAAATCTAAATTGAGCGTCAGCGCTGGTTCGGACCTCGTGCTCACCGCATTATAATGTGGGACTACGTCCACTCGCCAGTCAAAGGCGTAGGATTCGTTTACATCGTAAAGGTCCATATCTGAGGAGTCGCCATGCGCAGCTCTGGTCCCCGATAAATTAAAGCCTCTTCTCTTCTTCTTTTTTGCCACCTTAGCGGGGGTGTCGAGGAAGGCTTGCGTCACGCCAAGGCCATAGGCTGCAGCGGCAGCAATGAAGCCATATTTGCTTTGCGTATTTAGAGTATTCACGTATGCCGTGCCGCTATCAATATACTGCTGACAATCCGCTAGCTGTTCTTCTGTTGTGCAGTTTTCCGCAGAATAGGCGTTGATTGATTTTGTTTTTGACTTGGCAAGTGAGTCTTTTTGGAAGCCATAGCCAAATGCCCCAACCTGGGCGACAGCAACTAATACCCCAAGCAGAGGCTTACCGTTAACGAACTGGCCCACTCCTAGAGGTAGTAGATAAAGTAAAACGTTACGCGAACTATCGTTGCCACGGTTACCGCCATTTTTCGCACGGCTTGCGGAGTCTCTCGACCCACCGCCGTTAGATGCGGGATCAGGGCTAAATGCTGGCTCTGGTGGCAGCCCACCGTCGCTACCCAAAAACTGATCGCTAGAACCCTGATCTGCTGGGATGCTCGGCGGTGGTGGCAACGTTTCCGGTGACGCCGGAGCGGATGCACTCATCTCCGCCGGCATACCATAATAAGGTGCTGGCGACTGTTGGATGATGACTTGCGGAGGTGGCTGATAATACGGCGGCGGGGCGTAGCCCTGTGGTGGGTAACCCGGTTGCGGATAGCCTTGCTGTTGCGGATAGGCTTGCTGTTGCGGATAGCCTTGCTGTTGCGGAAAGCCCTGCTGCTGCGGAAAGCCCTGCTGCTGCGGATAGCCTTGCTGCTGCGGAAAGCCTTGCTGCTGCGGATAGCCTGTAGGCGCGTATCCCTGGGGTGTCTGTTGTAGCTGTAGTGCCTGCTGCTGATTTGCAGCCTGCCCGGCCCTTGCTCCGGCTTGCTGCGAACGGCTGGCTGCTAGCCCGCCACCCGGTGCGCCTTGGGCCCGTGTTGCGGCCGGCTCGCCGAACATATCGTCGTTGGCTGTCTTAGGTCGGCTTTGATTGTTACTTGATCCACGTTTTTTGCTCGGGCGTCCGGCTGGCGCACCGGAGTTGGGAGCTGCGGCAATACCGCTGTCGTCAGCACCCTTGGGTGTCGCTTGCGGCGCTGCCTTTGACCGTGGAGGTGCCTTTGGTTGGTTTTTCTCTAAATTTATGCTGACATCATTATCCTGATCTTTGATGATATTGATCCGCAGCTTCTTCGTCTTGTAACCGTTCAGGGACACTTCCACCAATACTTTGCCAGGCTCAGTATTTATCTTGTTGTTGACCTGGCCAGCGATGATGCCGTCGATGGTGATATTGGCGCCTTTATTTGAGGAATTAATCATCAAGAAGGTTTGCTTGAGTGGATTGCCGTTTGAGTCAGTGGTGCGTTTGCTAGAAGATTTCGATGCGCTCGTCGCCGAATGGCCCTTACCCGCGCTGGCAGTCCCACCACTCGGGGCAGTAGATTTGATCTTGTTGAAGAATCCGAGCACCGCGTCATCGAGCACCTCACCTGCATCAATGTGAGTTGAAGAGTCGAAGCTCAGCGCACTCTTGAAGCTTTCTGCGGCGGCTGTCTTGTTGTTCTGCATAAATTGGCAGATGCCCATTAATTTAAGAGTGCTGGCCTGTTCCTTTGCTGGAAGCTTGCTGCGCGGAGACTCTTTAAGTATTTTTTCTGCACCCGCGAAATCACCCTGCTGATATTTATCAAATCCATTCGAGTAAGCCGAAGCGAGTGCTGAAGAGGAAATCAGCATTGATGCACTGTAACCTGCGGGTAATGCGATGCTCACAGTTAAGGTCCAAATCAACAGGTCGCGAATAACACCAGCTGCAATAGCCGCAATGGCCGCAGATCGCCCCGTGATCGGGCGACCATGTGGCTGGTTGTTATTTGTTGACTGTCTACTCAAGATCTATGCTCCAACGTTACTTCTTAAATTCTGCGCTGAATGTGAGCTGTCCTTCGTTGCCGTTTAAGCTCAGTTCACGTTCTTTTACGTCGGTATTGTGTTCCACTCTAAGGTAGTAGCGACCAGCGCCAAGTTGTACCTGCTTGCTGCTTCCGCGTAGGGAAAATATTTGTGTCGCATTGCTATTTAAATTCCGCAGCGTGACTTGCGCTGTATCAGTATTGGTCCTAATCGTCAGTGTTACCAACTGATTGCTATTTGAGGTTTCCCGGTTGCCAAGAGTGACGCGGGGGAGAGTGAGAATCTCATCAGTCGCAAGTTCAAAAACGCGGCGATATACAGGATAACCCGTTCGCCTTAGCTCAAGAGAATGTTTGCCCGGAGCAAGGGGGAGTGGTCCACTGTCACCCGTGCGGTCGATGGTGGTGCCGATCCGCCTACCGTCCACATAGACTTCTGAAGCTGGCTGTGAGCTCACAATAACCATGCCTTTGCCTCGGGCTGGTGTCAGCTTCGGGTCATTTTTTTCGGTAGTGATTTTGGTATCTTTAATCTCTGGTCGCTCAAGTTGATCTTGTTTGTCTGCCTGGTCATTCCGATCATTTGGATTGAGGGATGCAGGCAGTATCGTCTCCAGCCCAGTTGCATTATCTGCAGCTGATGCCAGCTTGCGTTGTTTTGCCGACTCCGTCTCAGACGAGGTTTTAGTGGCAGATAAGTCTACAGGTGAGTTTAGAAGCTCAGCCTTGTTTGCCTCAATCTTGTTTGGCGTAGGCTTAAAATCATGGTTTTTTTGCGATTTTTTTGGGGTTCTGCTAGGTCTCTGATGTGTGTCCGCTAGTCGTTGTGCTGGCACGGTTCCCAGGATGGGCGGGGTACTTAAAACGGTCGAAGGTGCTTTGCCTCCAGCTCCAATTACAGCCCCAGCTCCAGATGTAATGGTCGCTCTTGGGGGGGTGCCGTCTCGTTTTGGGTGCTTTGGCTGGCGCGCACTGTAAGCGGCGCTGCGGCTATTTGACGGCCAATTGTCTCGTCGTTGACCTGCGTTAAGGTTGCTCGCGTCTAAGCGAGTCTGAATTAGGTTGAAGCCCCACAAGCTTAAAGCGCAGGTGAGTCCAATGAAGATGAAACTTAATGAATAGCTAAACCAAGTTCTGTTTTGATAGACGCTTATGACTGCGCGCCGCCTTGGATTTTGCCTAACTGATGCTACTGCCTTGCGCTGCGGCGGCAGGATTGCCTGACGTTGCGGCATTCCGGTGGCAAATTGCGCAATAGGAACAAAGGCTGTAGCGGGGGGAGGCGGTGATGGTTCCATCCGCTGAATGGAATTAGCGGGAGCAAAACTAGGTTGTCTTTGATTAGACCTAGGGGGCAGTGTCGCCGCGGTTACCGGCCGAGGAGACATTCCTGGCGTTGGAGCTGCTAGCCTTGTCATTGGTAGAGGTGGCGTTGCCGTTCCAACGTTGAAAGCCTTTAGGCGCGCCTGAAAAGTAGCGGGGTCCCTTGCGTATCTCTCTAGCTCAATGTGACTCTCGTCAAAGTTCAGCAGGCGGAGCGTCTGGTCGATGATTTCGCGGTAATAATCCGCACTCTGTGGTCTACCGGAGACCTGCTTTGACAGGCCTTGAATGATTAGCTCGTCATAGGCAGGCGGTATTCCTGGTACGAGATAGCGCGGATGAGTAAAGTTACCCTCCATGATCTTGAGTATCACATCATGGGTAGTGTTTCCGATGTATGGGAGTCGTCCAGTCACTAGTTCGTAAAAGAGAACCGACAGGCTGTAGATATCACTTCGCCAATCAACATCGCGACCGCGGATTTGTTCTGGCGACATGTAGCTGGGGGAGCCCATGAAGGTGCCAGTGACGGTGACACTAGATTTCGCGAGATCTTTAGATATGCCGAAATCCATGAGTTTTATGCGACCGTCATATGTGATCATGACGTTTTCAGGTTTGATATCGCGATGCACTATACTGCTCTCGTGGGCCTTAGATAACCCCTTACAAATTTCTGCGACTATACAGGCAGCGATAACGGGGTGTAGCCACTTGTTGCTTAAGTTCTGCACATATTGAGCAAGGTTTTTGCCTTGGATAACCTCTGTGACGATCCAAAGTCGTCCGATTTGATCGCCAGAAAAATCATATATTTTAACAATATTTGGATGATCAAAAGCAGAAATCGTTTGCGCTTCAGCTTGGAAACGCTGTCTGATTTCGGGATTTCTTTCCATGTGTTCGTGCAAAACTTTCACGGCAACGCGACGACCAAGCTTCTCGTCGATGGCGAGGTAGACGTAAGCCATCCCACCTTCGCCGATGAGATCGACGATGCGGTAACGGTTACCGAGAAGTTTGTTGCGCATTAGCTCCACCTTTAATGCCGGACGGGGTTTTGCGCCCGCGCTCCATTCTTCGGGTAATTAGTCATTTTTCTTGAGTCTTTACCGAGATGAGCAGGGTCTTTGGTGGCGTTTGAACATTGCCGTTTTGTTTTGGTTTTAATGATAAATTTAATTATAAAATGTTTATGACCTGGGACTTGCGCATGCGGGAGCGCGCTAGTCTCCTGGGCGGAAAGAGCAAAGATTTTGGTAAAATCTCAACTATGCAGATAGCGGAAGTGATACCAAATCAGCTGGCGCGGAATTGCCGACTACTAAATAAAAGAGAGCTTCAGCAGCGGAGTCGTCACGAACTGTTGCGTGGTTATCCCGCAGAGAATATTTGGTGAACTTTGACCTCTCAGTCGCTGCTAAACTATAGAAGACCCGCTCTTGTGCAATTAGAACACTTCCTGTCATACCACTTGGAAACATCACTTTTCGCATTGTTTCATAACGCGTCGCGAGAATAATCGACCGACCGTAAAGGTCGTAAGACCGGGTACCACCTGAAGGATAAAAGCCGGAGATACTATCCATAGCTAGCGCAATGCAGCAGTAAACGGGTTCGTGATACGCGAACTTCTCAACTTCTTCCTGGAAGATATCTAAGAACCGGATGGCTAGACCCAATCCATCTCTCGCCAGCGATCCGCTAAGTGATTTGAACGGATAGCCAACGCTACAAATAAAGCCATCGCCCATTTCCTTGATTCGAAATCCACTGGCCACCAGACGGCTTGGGTCGTAGCCGTCGTCCATCGCCTCGTTACAGCGACGAAAGACGTTGCGCAGAAAATCCTTGGTCTTTTCGTGGTTGATCTTGCTACTTCCAACTATGTCAAAACAAAGCACACAAGCCTCGCCGCTGCCCGTAGGCATCGTTAGTTCGAGTTCAATGCCCGTGCGTATTTGCTGTATTTGATGGGGATAGAATACCTTTTCCATTTGTCTAAAAGCGTGCGTATTCTCGATTGTCACTTTTAATTCAGCTAACCGTGCCTTATAACCAACAGCGATAGCAAAAAATATGCTTTCGACGGCAAATGCCAGGTAGAGGGAGTAGCGCCAAATCATCCCCACCGATGCTGCGTAGGCTAGGGCGTTGATCACATAACCGGCGGTGAGTAGGGTCCAACCAGCCATGAGGAAGGTAGCTGGTTTATAGCCTTGCCGATGGCGAATAATCGCTCCGATAATCGACGCACCGTAAAGTCCAATCTGCGGCACGTACCAAGGCAAGTGCCGACCATATGCAATTTCAGGAGCCATTAGAACGGCCATTGTTATGAGCATAATGATCATGGCGTAAAAAATTCTGGGCGTATAGGTACGCATAGATAACGCCGTGGTCATGAACAGAAATACTGCAAACGCATTGATCAGCAGCATGCTGTTCCATAGCCACTGGGAGAAATTTGCCATGTGGAATGAGGCTACTGCAAGAATACCGAGCATAGATAAGCTGTAGAGAATGTAATATAGGAAATAGGATCTTTTATATATCAAAAGCCAGCCGAGATTCAGCAAAATCGTCGCAATAGTGACGCCGTAAAGAAGTGCAATGAAATCTCTGCTTGAGAATATTTGTGCATGCATTTCAAATGCATTAGAAATCCTAAACCTAGACTTCATCGTATGCGACTTGCAGTTTTTGAGGTGAAGGTAAAATTCATGCGAACCACGCGGTAGATTCAGTTCAAATAGGGGTGCGTAACTGCGGGACGGCTTTATTTCAGTTAAGGTTTGGTTGTGCCGCCAGAAAAGTTGTGCGTCATCTATGGGGAGATTCCAACGATGCTCAAGAATTGCTGGAAAGGGCGTTTCATTTTCGATGTGAAAACGCATCCAAACATCTGCAGGCTGCATCCCAAAGGTGCTCTCTGTCGCGCGCTGCCAAGCTAAATTACTATTTCCTTCTGCCGTACTAAAGTTTATCTCCCCTGTGGGATCGATTAAATACTCAACGTTATTAAACTCTAGAGGTAAATTTTCGGTATTTACCTTCACTAATTCCGAGGCAACATTAGACAGGCCATCCGGCATAGCTAGCGCCGTACCAGAGCAGAACAATGCGAATAAAGTCCTCAGGACCATGTATAAGCTCACCTCTCGTGACATATCGACGCGAGGAGCGACTTTATTAGCAAAAAACTTGGAAAACGTCTCGAATCAGTTTGGGTAAAAATCAAAGGCCGCAAAAAAACGGAAAATAATTCAGCCCAAGAATTAGCTTCCAGATCTAGGGCGACCTGGTCCTGCGGTGGCTGGATGGTTAACTGTCGGCGCTAATCCCTATCGGCAATTCAGCGGGGATCGACCCGGGAGCGATTTTTCCTCCAAATTGCGCGGCGTATTCAACCCAAACCAAAATTTGGTCATCTTCCTCATCGATAGACTCAAGGGCCGTTTTGCCTTGGCTCCGTACATCTTGAACCAGTTTTAGGATGCGACTTTTTTTGCGGCGCACCTGCCAAGGTAGCACACCATCAGTGGCGAGAAATATTGAGTGTGGGCGCCATGTGTCAAAGTCTACGACTACGGGTTTCAATGCCAAATTGGCGTCGATGCCCAGGACGCTGCCGCCTCCATGTATAGATGTGATTTGCATGGGATCTGTAGGGGAGCCAAGTAGCAGCAGCGGTACATGCCCAGCTGAGTAATACGTTAGTCGCTTCTGTTCCAAAACCATGATGCCGAGCGTTAAAGTGTACGGATGTCTGCGTCCCATTGCGATCAAGGTATCATTAACGGAATCGAGCCACTCGGCCGGGTCGAATTCAGGCGACCGCAGAGCCTGCGCCCACAATGACTGCACTGATTGCACGACCATAGCGGCGGGTACACCCTTGCCGCTGACATCGCCGACCGCAATAGCCATCGCACCAGACGGTAGTATGCGTGCTGCTAACCAGTCGCCGCCTAAAAGACCATGGGGGATATGAAAAAAATGAGCGGCAAAATCATCGGTAATCAGTTCCGTCGGCGGCGGTATGAATGATTCTTGAATTTCGCGGGCTAGTAAGAGTTCGCTTTCAATTGCCCGTAACCTTAGTCGCTGGTTTTGCGAAGCCAAATCCAGAGCTTGGTAATTAAGTAGAGCGTGCTCTTTGGATTGGCGTGCCTGTTGTTGGAAGAATGAGACAACTAAAATTTCCGATAAACAGAGTGTAAGGCTCCAGGCGATAGGCTCGGGAGCATGATCTACATACCAAATGATCAGGCAACTGATGGTATGGACCAGCGCGAATGATATCGCCAGCTCACCCATAATAGGTGCTAAAAGTCCGATCATAAAACCTTGTACACCGAACATCAGTCCGATCATGATGTACTGCGATGCATTTAAATCATTGCCGATGATTGTATTATGCAAAATCGAGCTAAATCCTACGATGGCGACACCACCAGCGGCTAGACCAAAGATATTTAGCGCTCGCATCGTTGTTGGCCGCTTGAGCAGGTGGGTCCAAGTCAACCAAGCCAACGAAACTATGACAAGGGCACCAAATGTAAAAACACACGCAGGGCGGACCGAAGGGGGAGCAGTTTGTGTCATTACTGCAGCTGATAAGCTCAGAATTGGTACTGACGCACGGGAAAAGATATTTACGACGCGTTGTGCATTTTGGACGCGCCAGCGCTGCATGTGCTCGATTTGCTCTGAATCTAGCTGGGGGTCTGGTGCGCCTAACCGCAAAGCAAGCATGTTGCTGATTTTAGAGTCCCGAAAAAATTTCAACTCAGTCAGTCTCCGATAGTGTCTTCACGATGTCAGAGCAGCTATGCCGGCCATTAAAAGTCGTGTGCTAACATATCGTGGACGGACGAGAAACGCTTGAATGGGCTGTAAAACCTTAAGTTCGACACAGCACTGGTATATAGACAGGCGTAATCAGCAACCTGATCAGCGAAACGGCTACGCTCAAGACCTACCTTCATGAGTTCACCCCAGACTGGGTGAACGCGGGCCGCGCGAGCCTCGGTCATCGTCTTGATTTCAAAGTCGAGCTTTTCAAGTCGCGTGGCTAAGCGGCCAGCTTTGGTAGCTAATTTTTCGCGTTCTTTGCCGATATATTCGGCCTTTTTTACTTCGCCATTCGCTTGAGAATGCGCCATCAAACGTTCCTGCCAGCGAAGCTTTGAGTGCAGCACTTGTAGGTCTTCGTCGGCAATCTCACGCTCTTCCATTTTAGACCTAATATCGCTGAGCGCCCGCTTTAAAGCCTCGAGTTTCACTAATTCAGTGCCCAGCTCTTCGATAACCAAAAGTGTACGCCAATTAACGCTATGCTTCGAGCGAATGATGTCACCGTAGATGTGATCACCAACAAATAGGATTTCATCACCGCGTATTCCAGTTAGCTGTTGAAAGAGTTTAGCATTCCCGCCTTGGTAAATAGAGCGCTCCGCGAGCGGTCCAGCCAGCGGCTTCACCGTGCCGGTTTTTGTCTGAATCTCGTAAAAAGGTTGGCTACCAGTAAAAAATCCAGGTTTACCAGAGCTCACCAAAATATACTCAAAATATTGTCGCCAGTCGGTGAACTCGTCACTTTCGTCGCCTAGGATATAGGTCATGAGTGCATTCGTATATTCCCAGCTCGAGTTGGTTAGAAGGAAAAGTGATTTGCCAGCCTCGATTTGTTGCTTCAGCGTCAGGGCTAGATATTTGTCTTTACGCACAAATTTTTCCGGATGCGCCAATACGTGCGTTTTTATTGATCCATCAGCGTGACTCTGGTCGATAAATCGACGTAAGTCGTCGTATACTTCCCGGTAGCTCTTCTGGATTTTGTTCGGATTGCGAGCCATATAATCGACTATTTCGGTGAATAGCTGAACTTCGCTTAATGAGAAGAAAGTATCGACCGAAAGCAGTGATCCAGCCTTGAAGCTCTCAATATTGTAGACGCTGCGACGCACGTCTTTTGCTAGCCGGACATGTCCGTGATAGGCGACTTTGACATATTTATGGCCATCGACTTTCAGTACATTTCCACGGTCCATGTCGACTAGTAAGCCCCGAATCAATAGATTCGGATCGAAAGCTAGAGTTGCTAGCTCTTCAGGGTAACCGCTGGCAATAAATTTCTTCAATGTCTCCCGGAATGCTAGGGCCTCAAAGGCCTCGCGATTATAAACTACTAGGGTGTGATCCATGTCAAAACCAATCGCTTTAATGTTGCCCATGTTGAGGGAACGATTAACGAATAGGCGTTGCCACTTTTTCAGACGGCTTATATTGCGGCTACCAGGTAAATTTGCCATTCAACTCTCGAATTTAATTCCGACTTGACTACGTATCTGGCCACCGAGATCCATCAACTTGCGGCGATAAACTACACGACCAGAGCCTTTTTTATAAAGTTCGCCGTCAACTAAGACTCGCATCGTGGGTAGATAAGTGTCGGGACGGAAAAGCTGTGATTCAAATGTCGTACGCAAAGATAGTCCGGTTGCTGACATGTCCATGACGGATTTTGAGATCCGCGTTTCGCCATCGAAGGGATTAAGTATTTCCACAATGACGCGCTCATCAGTGGTGAAATAAAAACGTTCTGACTGACGCGTTTCCTCAATCACAGAGTCTTTTTTCAGGGGGAAAATGACATTTTGGCCGTCTGAAATTATTTTGTCTGACTGGAACCTAACCATGCCTATTTGTAAGCTAAAGGCCCGGGAGTTCATAAAGTCGCCGATATACTTTGGCCTGATGTGGTTGGCTAGGACCAGGCCATCAGAGTTCCGTGATACTACGAAAGTCTGGAACGTGATCGCCAGGCCGTCACCCGATATAAATACCGCCTGACGCAGTCTAAGTGCCTCATCAATTGCTTTCTGGCTGCTCGCAACTTCTACCAAGTCTTCCCCCCTTTGGTAAAGGCCGCGTCCGCAAAGCGGTCCACAAACCTCGATACCCGTTTCACACTGGGAAACGCTAGCGTATACATTACTTGGACGTTCTTCGTAGTCTGATTGAATTCCTTTTGATCGGCATTCTCGTTGCTAATATATTGTATCAGCATGGAAACTCGCTGAAACTGTGTTCTATTCCAGTATAAACCAAGTTGATATAGCGTACCAGTATCGTTGCGATTACAGCCACGAGGGCTTGACGAGGCGATGAATTGATCTGTGGACGTATTGTCCAGTGTGCTGCAGTTGTAGCTTTTAACGCGGGGGAAAACGTAGAGATCGCTGTAGTAGCCGCCTATACCAGCCACCGTCCAGCGTTGGAGAAAGTCTTGTTCCACTCCTATGAAAATACCCTGGCGCTTATAATCAAGCCAAGGATCGTTGTAGATAAACTCATAGCGAAATAGCTCGATATCTATAGCTAAGTCATAGCGAGGCAGGTCAATGGCATGACTGATGCCAAGGCTCATGGTAGGAGTTTTGCTGCTAAGTCCAAAATCATAGCTCTTGTTGGAGAATTCCGGGCTGTT
Source organism: Pseudomonadota bacterium (assembly GCA_026390435.1). Taxonomy (GTDB): domain Bacteria; phylum Bdellovibrionota_B; class Oligoflexia; order Oligoflexales; family CAIYRB01; genus CAIYRB01. Next base: position 23,343 of record JAPLFY010000136.1, on the reverse strand, counting down.
AAAGACTAGTTGTTTGTTCATGTATAGGTAAAATAGCGTCCGAAAATGGTCCCAGTAGGCCATCCCAATCCAAGGTATCAAAAGCTGGATTTGACCTTGATCGAGAGTTTTGCGGAACATCGGGCTATCGGCGGATGGGAAATATGCTGAGCCGACGCGCGCGTATTCTAGCCGACCGAACACTCCGACGAAAAACGTTTTGCGGAAGTCGCGGCGAACATCGGCATAGATTTGGTGGCGGCGGAGCAGTAGATCTGCCTGAAATGGGAAGGTGTCTAAATCTGTTGGGGACTCCACCCAGCGATTGATCCGGTCACTGTTTGAGTCCCAGGTCTGTTTGTAGGAATAGCCGGCAAATAAGGTGATGTCGTCCTCACGGATCGGTCCTATACCAACACCGGCGTTGGCTAGCATGGCAATAAACCTGTTGTCGCTGGCGCTGATTTGCGCCCTCGCTTTTGGTTCTTGAGCAGCTACCTCGGAATATTGAAATCCGCCTTGGGTAAACCAGTAATGCGGTAGAGGGCCTAGGGAAAGATTGTTGTACTTGAACAGCGCCGATTCCATGTTTGGCTTTTTGGTGCCTTCGATATTAGTGAGCCAACGGTTTTCTTGGAGGCTTTGCAGGAGCTGATTGACTTGTGGGGCGTAGTTTCCCTTCGGGTAATGTGACAGGTACCGGGTAAGCCAATGCCGTGCGGCAGCTTTATTATGAGCCAGGTATTCGAGTACTCCGACTTCATAAGTGGCACGGGCAGCGTACTCATCAGTAAAGCGCTGGGATGCAAGGGCAAAATATTGCTTGGCTTTAAGTAGGTCTGCGGGCTCGGCTGCATCCAGCGCTGCTGGTGCCAAAGCTTCGTAGCACAGGCCTTGGTGATAATAATTGTATGCCGAGGCAGTCGTGAGGTGTTCTGCGTGTTTAAAGTAACGTAGGCCCCGCCTAGGTTGACCGGAATAATAATAAGCCGTCGCCAGCAAATTCCAGGTATTGTAGTCCTTGGGCGACTGCCTAAGATGCATCCTCAGGAGGTCAATGGCTTCGTCGTAGTTCTTCTGCGCTAGTTGCAGACGGCCTGCCTCGGCGTAATTGGCGGTAGCTTCCGCTGCATACAATGGCTTGCAAGCCAGCACGACGAAAGCGTGAGCGACTATGAGTAATGAGCATATTTTTTCTCGCCAGATCAGCAATAAATCCTCGACGCTCAGCAGTGTTAGGACGGCGGGTATCCACTTGTCCGGACCTAATGCAAACAAGACGGCTCTAGTGGTTGCCTCAGGTAATCTTCGCCATGCACCTGTTGAGATATCCCAAGTATATGAAAAGATCGGAGCATATGGCACTTTATTTTCTGACGACCGCTTGGTCGAGCTGCTTCAACACCATGGACCCTTTGCCGCCGTGTTCGTGGATTGTCCACTGACTTTGCCCCCTTGCGTGGCCTGTCAACGCCCCGTCTGTCCTGGCGCAGTGCAGTGTGACGACGTTGCGGTCGCTTACATGTTGGCAATTAGTAGCCGGGTGAGAAGGCGTGGCGCGCGAAAGGCGCGGCCGGTAAATCCCCAGAGCCAGCGTGTGTGGGACGTTATGCAGTTGAATCAAGACGAGGGCGAAGCACAGGAGCCGACCTACAGCGCTAATCTAGCCCCTTTAGTCACTCGGGCCCGGACTCTGCAAAGGCGCCTCAATGCCATGTCGCCACGGATTGAACTTTTAGAAACCCAGGTAGCCAATGCGATTGAGTTCATGCGGGAGCCGCTGGGATTGCCGGATCATGCACGCCAAAATTATAGACGCTTTGAGACTGGTCTAGCCATGCGTCAGGGTATTTTGGGTGCGATGATAGGAGCCCATTTGGTGGCGCCAATGAACCCGTCTCTAAGTGAGCTGCTTTGCGGCAGCGTGGAAGTTTTTCACGCTTTTATTGCCACTGTTGTCGCGTCGCTACAGAGCAGCGGTTTGACGCAGCAGAGGCCAGATCATTACCGAGATGAGGATGGGTGGGTGTATTTGCCGGAGATGAGTATTTGGCCGAGTTTGGGCGCCAGCCGGGGCTAGAGTCAGGGCTAGGCTCAAGCACTCAGATACCGCGCTCCTTTATGGCTCCCGGATCCGCCTAAGTCGAGCACCAGCTTCAGCAATGGTTGCTTGGTTCTTACAGAATGCGAACCGTACGTAGCGATAGCGGCGCGCAGCAAGTTGCTGATCCGTGTAAAACACTGAGATTGGAATGGCCGCTACTTTGTGCTGCTCAGTAAGTTGTGAGGCAAAGTTGAGGTCATCGAGTGTTGAGAGGTCGCTGTAATCGGCGACTATGAAGTAAGTGCCCTCTGGAGCTTCGGCGCGAAAACCAGATGCGCGGAGTTCCGTCAGTAAAAGGTCCCGGCGCAGACGGTAGTCCTGGCGTAATTCTCTGAAATATTCTGGCCCTAGCTCTAAAGCGGCGATCATGCCGTATTGGAGCGGTGTTGCAGAACAAAAGACGGTGAATTGGTGTACCGCGCGTAATGCTGCGGTTAGCTCTTTGGGAGCAAATGCATAGCCAACTTTCCAGCCGGTAAAGCTAAAGGTCTTCGCGGTCGACGATATGACGATGCTACGTTCCGCCATGTCCGGCAAATCAGCAATACTTTGATGTTTAGCGGGACTGTAAACGAGTTCCTCGTAAACTTCATCGGTGATCACTAAGAGGTCATGCGCCAGTACAAAATCGCGCAGTAACTCTAGCTCAACTTGGTTAAAGGCTCGACCAGTTGGATTATGCGGTGAATTCAGCAGCAGGGCCCGGGTGCGTTTAGTGACGGCCTGTTCCAGGCTAGAGCGAGTGAAGGTAAAACTCGGCGGGTCCAGCGGGATACCTACAATACGGGCACCGCTGCTATGTGCCGCTGCTGGGTAGGAGTCGAAGTACGGTTCAAACGCTAAAATTTCATCGCCGGGATCGAATAGGGCTTGTAACGCACAAAAAATTGCCTCAGAGGCCCCAGAAAAGATGGTGACTTCGCTATTCCAGTCGTAAGTGCGTTGGCTTAGTTCTGCCTTTCGCTGAGCTAAGAGTTGCCTAAGTTCCGGTACACCGGGGGCTGGAGCGTATTGATTACGACCAGCCTTGATCGCTGCGATAGCCGCATCTTTTATGACTGTTGGTCCATCGAAGTCAGGAAATCCTTGGGCTAGATTGACAGCGCCACTGGCGATCGCTTTTTGGGTCATTATAGAGAATATGGAGGTGCCGAAATCCCTCCACTTGGCAGAAATTTTCGGCATCGAGGTAACCTCACGGGTATGCTGGCGAGTGTAGCCAACAAATTAAAGTGATTTGGATATCTTCACTAAGTTAGCTTTTTTTCCGATCAAAGTCAGCGACTTTGTCGTCTCGCTGATTTTGTTCTGTCAGCCTTAAATATGGAAAAAAGGTAACCCAAACGGCTATGATTTGTTATTCTTTTCGGTGGGTTGGAAAGTAAACTAGTAATTCCGATGCGGGCAAGCCGCGCTAAGGGAATTGCCTCAATATTCCGATTCCGAACCAGAAGCAAAGTGGAGGCAGCGCGTGCAGGTTCGTATGATCGGAGCCACCGATGTCGGTCGGCGGCGAAAAAGTAATCAAGACAGCCTATACTACGACGAGGCAGCCGGATTCGGCATAGTCGCGGACGGTATTGGCGGCCGCAGTGGCGGAGAAGTGGCTTCGAGCATGGCCGTAAATGGCCTGCGGAAATCATTTCTTAATAGTGATCGTATTCGCCACGAAGAGATTGCACCGTTTTTGTCGAGCTCCATCGATCGCGTTAATATGGAAATTCTTGAGCGTGGGCGACGCGATCGCGATCTCACGGGTATGGGAACGACCTTAAATTGCCTCATGTTTGTCGGAGAAACCCTTCATCTCGCGCACGTCGGAGATAGTCGGACTTACCTTTACTATAAGAAGCACATCTTCCAATTAACTTTGGATCACAGCGTCGGCAATTTTATTGAGCGCGGTTGGCTACCGCGGTCTGCCGTGCTACCGGGGGCAAAGGAAGGAGCGTTAGTTCGAGCGATGGGTTTAGGTGAGCGAGTGGACGTCGATATCTACGAAGTTCCGCTCAAGCCAGGACAAATTTTTCTTACTTGTTCGGATGGACTGAGCGGGATGCTTGAAGACCGCAAAACGGCTCAGATTATCACCGAAAACCTAGACCATCTAGATTCTCTGCCTAAGGTTCTAATCGATGCAGGCAATGCAGCTGGCGGCAGGGATAATATCACCGTTCTTCTTTCGCATGTGAGAGGCTAATGGCGAAACTCTATCTGATAAGGCGTAACCTTGAAGCCTTCACGGGGCCAATGACCCTGATGGAGTTAAAGGATGCCTATAAACGCATGCAATTTGGCCTACAGGACGAGGTCTCGGGGCATTGTGGTCCGTGGGTGACGCTCGAAAATTTAGAGCGCGTGAAAAAGCAGTATCCTGATGTTGCCCGCATTGTTCATGAGGATATGACGGGAGCTTGGGGCGTTGCCACTGATAGTGACGCAAAGCTCATCAACGAAGACACCAAGCGAGTTAAAGTAAAATCTACCCGTGGTGTCGGCTTGGCCATGGCGTTTTTAGCAATCGCTATTGCCGCCTTCGTTGCGGCCATTTACATGGCAAATTCTGCTCGTATGTCGAGTAAAGCTAAAGATCAGCAAGACCATAATTTAAAGCCAGAAGATGTCCAGTCACTGCTGGATAAGGGTGATCGTGAGGGCTTTAATCGTCTGATGCAGGCGAATAGCATCGATATAGTAGACCAGGTTCAGCAGCAAAAGATTTACGCTGATGCTTGGCTACCGTACTTGCGAAGCTATGTTTTTAGCCACGATGGCCAGTTGCCTGGTCTTGATCCGAAAATTCTGCGTGGTACCGCCATCGCTCCGGTGGATTGTTCGCTAAAGATGTGGTCGCGCCGCTGGCGTTCCAGTTATCGGGACTGGAATGAATTTCTGACAGACCATAAGTTAGTGCATGCACATTGGGCGCGGATGCTGGCATGGGATCCCAACTGGATCAAGCATCGCGATAATAAGGGTTGGCTCAGCACGGACAACTACTATTCTGCATGTTTGACAATGGCTCAGCGTGCGTTAAATGATCTGGTAAACGAAGGGGCGCTTAGTTTAAGCCGATCGGAACTGGATAGGATGGGATTGAATAAAATTAAATCTCGGCTGGAATGGCAAGTGGCGTCGATAAAAGGGGCAGCGGTACCTGATGTATCTTTAGAGCCAAGTGCAAGTCTAGCCGGCTGGACCTGTTTAGAGGCGGCCCGTGACCTGAGCAGTTTGCAGAAATGCCGAGCTGCGTTGGCCCGTAGTAACGACATATCGAACGAATATAATGAAGAGAGATTTGGTTGGAACCTACTCCGCCTAGCTGCAGCCATGCACGGCGCTTTACCAGCCGATCTTACCAACCAGATTGCTCAGCTTGCTGGGAAAATGAATCAAGAGGATCACTTCACCCGGTTTGACTACCAGACGGAAGCTCGCTTGCTAAATTCGCTGGTAACCCGAGAGCAGTCGCCAGCGAAGGCAGCCGAGCAGGCTCAGCCTGAATTATCCAATGTTAAACTTTCACATTGATACTCGCGCTCATAACCGTCCACTGTTGCAGTGTCGGTCAGTTGCATTATGCTTTTTTCTATTCTTGGGATTAATCCCCACGGATAGTCGAGCAGGAGACATCCATGAGAAGGCTGTCGATGCCTCGTTCACCGATATTGCCGCAGGTTATGGCGCGGCAGGTTATGGCGCGGCAGGGCAAAGCCGGCCGGTGCGGACCTATGTGCCAGCGCGCAAGAACGAAGTTGAGGGGAAAAATCCACCTGGTTTTAAATTTGACTATATAGAATCTGGTTTAGCTCTGACGCAGAAGTCCCAGTACGTGACGAATTTTCTGCTAACTTCGGCACAAACTAGCGCATCATCTCTCGACGTCACGCTAAAAACCCAGGGAACTTATGGATTTGGCTTTACAGGGTCGGCTGGTCGTCCATTTATCACTTTAACGGGGTATGTCCGGGAAAAGTGGGCCAAGACTACAGGCAGCAAGAGCTCATACAATTTAGATAACGATGCGTATTATCCAATCACGACTTTGTCACCACCAGGTAACTGGCGGTTCCTGACTACTCAGATCGCTAGTGAGCTAGTGGTGCCATTTAGTTCTAATGGTCTCGAGGGTTTCGTTGCGCCCTGGGTTGGCTACGGTTTGCCAGATTTAAACTCAAGTAAAATGACGTCCAATTACACGGTCGCAACTGGTGTTCGCTACAATAGTAAGGCGAATACAGCGAAATTTAGCATCAAACAAAGGCAGGTGGCGGTTAGCGAACCGGTGCCAGCCGGTCCGGTAGGTTTTTTTGATTATTTTGCCTATATTGGTGATCCTTTCGATCAGGGTGCTTCAGGCAATACCTTTAGTGGGCAACTCAACAGTGCAGATATTGGGATGACCCATAATTGGGAGACTCTTAGCTTGGGTGGATCTGTGGGCTATAGCGCGGCGCAGCCTTCTAAGGGTTATTTCATGTATGGGGAAGCTAGCAGTATTTCACTTGGTTTGAATGCGAGCAAAAAATTGCCCTTCGGCACCACGACAACGGTGAGTGCGGGGCGCTCGATTCTTAATAATTACAAACAAGCCGTAACAGATCCTAATGCTGCTGCAGACAGTCCAAAGGTCGAGGCTGTCGGTCAAGGTACGAATGACCGGTTTCGCGCTGAGGTCTCGATTGCGCCGATTGAGTGGTTTTACGTGTCGGCTCGCTTTGATTATGCGATGTTGGCATTTTCCGCGGTGGACCCAGAGTTGCTCATTGGCTTTAACGAGGTGTCGCCGAAAAATAAAACTGCCTATGGCTTACAAATTGGCGTAAAGAAGAAATTCTAAAAATCGGGTCTGTCTGGACTTTTTATGCATGATCTATCAGCGTTTGCTAACCGTCTTCGTAAATCCCTAAAACCTCGCCGTAGCTGGGCTAAGCAGGCGAATGTTGAGGCATTTCGGCTTTACGATGCGGATATCCCCGAGTTGCCTTTTATCGTCGATCTGTACGGCCCCCATGCCGTGGTTTATGACCGTCGTGACGGTGAGGCCAGCGCCGCGGCGGAGGATGAACTGCGGGCGGTTGTCAGTGGCGCTTTGAGCATGCCAGCGGAACTCGTCCACATTAAAGGGCGCCGGCGGATGCCTGGTGCAGCGCAGTACACCAAGCTGAGTGACGGGGGGCGTCCGCTCGTGGTCGCGGAGGAGTCGAGTCGTTATCTTGTAAACCTCACCGATTATTTAGATACCGGCCTTTTTCTCGATCATCGGCCGCTAAGGTCTCGGTTTCGTAAGTTGCCGTCTGGCCTTCGTTTACTTAATTTGTTCTGTTACACGGGCAGCGTCAGTGTCGCTGCTGCGCAGGCCGGTGTGATCACCGATAGCGTCGACCTATCTGCCACTTACTTAGAATGGGCGCAGGACAATTTTCGGACGAATGGTCTTGACCTCGCGAAGCACGGATTTATTCGGGCAGATGCTAGGGAGTTTCTCGAGCAAAGGCCCGCGGAGCATCCACTTTACGACATCGTTTTTCTCGACCCGCCGACATTTTCCAACTCGAAACGTATGGTTGGAGTCCTGGATATTCAGCGCGATCATCGGCGTTTGATTGATTTGGCGATGGCCTGGACGGCTCCGGGTGGAATACTTTATTTCTCGACTAACAAGAAAGTTTTCATGTTGGATGAAAACCTAAGTCGGAAATACGAGGTGGCTGACATTACCGCGTCGACCATCCCCGAGGATTTTCGCGACCCCCGGATACACCGAGCATTCACGCTGAAGCACAGACCCTAAAAGCAGCGCTCACTCAAAATCGAGGCGGAGTTGTTCGACTTTTTGTTTAGTTGTCTCTAGGCGTGTGCGCATGGCCTTGATTAGGTTGTAGCCGCGTTCTATTTTCGTGACCATGTCGTCTAGATCAAGATCTGGCTGACCTACTTCTTTGACTAGGTTTTCCACTTCGCTCAGCATCCCTTTATAGGTTGCGGATTCAGTTGTGGCTTTGTTTTTTTTAACTTTCTCACTGGACTCTGTCATGGCAAGGCCTCCGGAGTATGGGTATTTGTTTGTGGGCGAGCCCGCGGTAGCTTTTCTTGGACACTTAAGTTGAGCCAACCATCGGCTAGTCTGGCTTTGACGGATTCTCCCAAGGCTACTTGCTCACAGCTGGTGATGGGCCCATCGGCCCCGCTGAGTCTAGTCCACCCTTGGCTCAGCCAGGCGGTCGGATCTCGCCGCTGCAGTGCCCCAAGCATCTCGGCCAAACGCGTTGCAAAGCTGCCAAGGTGGCGCTCGGCAGCGATATTGAACCTTGATTTGAAGTCGCTAAGGTGGCTCATCGTGGTGTTGATACGGGATGTGGCGGTCCGTTGTAAATGGTTGCCCAGCTGATTGAGCATCAGCGAACGGCTGTCTAATCCACGTTCTGCTGCGGCATGCAGGCGTCCGATCAAAGCTGCAGATAATAAACTGACCTCACTAAGGCGCTGTCCCAGCAAGTTGGCTAGGCCGGCAGCCATGCTGTCGATACGCGCCCTGGTATCTAGGCAAATACTAACGACAAAGTCTGCCGCAGCGGTGGGGGTTTTCTGCCTGAGGTGGCAGATTTCCTCAGCGACGCAAACGTCATCGTGATGGCCGATCGCGGCTATCACTGGGACGCTCGCTGCAGCAATTGCATAGGCAATTTCAGGTGCATCAAACCAGCGCAGGTCGGCGGCACTGCCGCCGCCACGTGTAATGACGACCAGATCACAACCGTGTTGGATCAGCAAAGTCAGTGCTGCGACCACTTGCCGCGGCACCTGCTCCCCCTGCATAGTGGCCGGGCAAAACAGCACTTCCCCTGGATAGTTAAGGCAGTCCAGCTGGTCGAGAAAATCCGATTGCGCCCTAGAGCCCTCAGAGCTGATGAGCCCAATACGGAGCGGAAAGGGCGGTAGATCGAGCCGCTTGTTGGCCTGGTCGAGGCCTTTGGCGCGTAACTCTTTGAGCAGGCGCTCGCGAGCCAGAGCCAGTGCTCCTTTGGTGAACGTGGGATCGATATCTGAGATGAGCAGGGTGAGACTGCCACGGTCTTTATAGAGCTGGACTTGGCATAAGCAGCGGAGCTGCAGACCTTCCTGGAGCACCTCTGCTAATTTATCTGCGCCGCGGCGGGCCTGCATCGTTGCTAGGGCATTGCCCCAGATGATGCTGCGCACAGTGACAGTGGCGTTAGCATGGGCACCAGTCCTAGCTTCGGCCAGATCAAAAAAGATGCCTGTGCCTTTGCGACTTAAGTTTTGCACCTCTCCAGTCACCCAGACGGTTTGCGGAAAAGCTTGGGTAATGGCGAGGTCAACTTGCTCCATCAACTGCCGAATGGTGAGGCTGGGATCTGCTGACTGGGTGCCTTCGATGATGGTGCGGGTGTGCTCAGCCATAGCTGGGAGTGGACTGCTCTGCGGGAGAGTCAGCTCAACACTGGGTGCGGTGCCCAAGCTGCCGCCGCCGGCCTTGGTGCAAAGTTCAGCGACTGAGGCTAGGTTGGCCGGTGTGAAAGGCACGCGCCAATTACGGTCGCTACCATTATACCGAGCGCCCAGCGTCTTCAGCTGGTCACGATAGGCGTAGGTATTGCCAATAATGACGATGGCACTGCCGTGTTGGCGATAGTGAAGGCTCAAACGCAAGTCCCCTGCCGGAGTCGAAACCCAGCGAGGTTAAATGGGGCGGTACGCTGCTGTCAACCCAAGCCCGGTAGGTGGGTGGTCTGGCGGCGAAATAGTGTCTCATGCGAAAGCGCTGGAAACTGATTACGGGCTGGTGCGTCGGTCGCAGCCGCTGATTTTGAGCTTACCGTTCTTGGTCTTGAGCTTAAGATGGGCCACTGCGACGTCCCCAGTTCCAGTTCCAGTTCCAGTTCCAGTTCCAGTTCCAGTTCCAGTTGAGGTGGGGGTAAACTTGCATTTAGCGGCGCCCTCGCGGCTGGGCCATTTAGGGTAGCAGCTCAGCTGGTGTGGCTGTCCTGCCAGTAAGTCTGGCGCGGTCAGCGGCGTGACGCCGCGGGCTAATCCGTCATCGATTTCACAGTTTAGGGGGATATCTTCGCTAGTTATCTCGACGCTTGCAAGGGGAGCCCCGGCTATGCGTACGAGCATGATATCGTCCATGTTCACGGCATCGCCTGCTTCAGCGTCAATCGTGAGCTGCTGGGTAACAAAGCCGTCGCGAGAAATCTTTAGTTTATGCCTGCCTGGATGCAGCATGATCTGCGTCGGAGTATCAATGTAGCCACCATTCTCGGCTTTGTCTGAATCCACACTGATGCGCACGCTCATCGGCTCGGTTTCAATGTTTAGAGTTGCCGAGGCACGCGCCAAGAGTTGCTGTTTACCCGACCCAACAAATATGACGGCAGTCCACACACAAGCCGTGATGGATATGATCGTCAACCTCCGTGTCCGGCGCTTCATGGCGACCCCTACCGTTGGATCGAGCATTTGCGATCTTTCATGTCGATCGTAAGCTCGTCCGGCGTTAGCCATGAAGTGGACCTGGGATTAAAACTACATTTAAACTCTCGCTCATGATCGCTGCTTGGTGTCACCTTCACTTCATAATTTGGTCCAAGTCGCAGGTCCTTAGCCAAAATCGGCTCGCGTTGATTGGCTTTGAAGTTGGACCGGAAATAGCCAGAATTGATACTAACTACTGCGTTTTTATTCATACCTTTTACAAAAATTTTCACCGCTGCCACCGCGCCTTCGGGCCTTAGCACGATGTCATCTTTGATCTGACGTTCGCCACCTTTCACCGTGAATTTGTGCCGTACCGGCGCAAATCCGGCGCGGGATATCAGCAGCGTGTGAGGGCCCGGCGGCAAATGCAGTTCGTAGAATTTGTTGGCTGTCGTGTCGACGTAGTGACTGCCTTCGATGGGCGTGTCACCAACAGTTAGGCGAACAAACCTGGGTTGCGTTCTGATTTGCACAGTCGCTAGTCGGTACTGCGCGGTAAGGCTAGTGTAAGCCCTGGCACCGACAAAAAATAATGCTGCTGCAAATAAGATCGCTACCAAAGGCGCAGCGAAGCTTTGTCTGCGCGGTCTGCGGAAAAGTGGGCTCCCACCATGTACTGGGTTATTCACTTGCCGCGGTGCGCCAGCGCGAGCGGGTGCAGCAGCACCAGCATGTGGTCTGACCAGGCCCGGCGACACTTTCAGGGAGTTCGGGAGTAGACTCTTGCCGGTACCCGACAGGGGCTGAGGTAATTGACTGCGAATGGCAAACCCGGGTGAGCTCTTCCCATCAAATTCAATGTCGCGCGGCCGTCCTTGGTCTGAGTTGTTACCATCAGTACCGGGGGCGAGCGGTGTCGTGGAGCTGGTGTTGGTTTTTCGTCCAGGCCTTAGATTGGTCTCGGTCAGGGTCCGCTTAATTTCGGCCGCAGATTCGGTCCGGCGATTTTCCATGACTTTCTTGAGGAAATTTCCGAGATCCTCGGGAGTAAATTCGGGATGGCGTCGGCTCATATAGCGACGCAGTTCTTTCTCTAGGTCGGCAGCGGTGCGGTAGCGTTTTTTCGGGTCACGAGCTAGACCCTTCTTGATGATCGCATCAAGCTCTTCATCCACTTCTGGATTTAGTTGGCGTAGTTCGAAGTCGATGCGGCAGTTTTTGACTTTGGTAATGGTGTCGACTTCGTTCTCACCCTGAAACAGTCGACGCATCGCCAGCATTTCCCAAAACACAATCGACAGAGCAAAGATATCTGTGCGCTGATCCACTGGTTTGGCGCTGATCTGCTCGGGACTCATGTAGGAATACTTGCCTTTGACGACGCCAGGCCTCGTGTCGGTCAACTTGCTTTCAGCATCGGCGATGCCAAAGTCCGTAACCTTGATCTCGCCCTCAAAGCTCACCAGAATGTTCTGTGGCGAGATATCCCGGTGGACAATACCCAGGGGTTGTTGCGAAATCTCGTCGGTTTTAGTGTGAGCATAGTGCAGACCGCGGGCGCATTCGGCAATGATGAAACAGGCCATCGGCACTGGCAGTTTCTGGCGACTTTGCTCTACGGCATGAAGCAGGGTCCGCACATCGGCGCCATCGACGAACTCCATGATGATTGCATACGAGCCATCAACCTGTTCAAAGTCCTCAACCCGCACAATATTACCGTGCTGTAGGCGCTTACAGATGTGCGCCTCGTCGCGGAACATTTGCATGAATTCTTGGTCTTGAGAGTAATGAGGAAGGATCCGTTTGATCGCAACCAGTCGCTGGAAGCCGTCTTCGCCTACTTGTTTGCCAAGAAAAATCTCCGCCATACCGCCGCGGGCGATTTTTTTAGCTAGAATGTAGCGCGACATTTCGCTCATGCCTGTTCCGATTGGCTATAAGACCATTGGGTGATACTTAAACACCCTCGACGTAGCTATCGGCGCTTGAGTTGGAAAAGTGAGAGGACTCAGACGTTTAAATGCGGGCCATGGCTACCGGGTACGGGACTAAGCTGATAAAACCCTTAGCTTCACGGCGGACTTTCGGGCGGATTCCTTGACCAGCTTTGGTTTGGCTGCTAATGTTCAGAGGATTTTTTAAATATCTTAATGAGTTATAGATTGAAAGAGCGGGTTCAACTGGGGCGATTTATTGCAGTTGAGGGAGGCGAGGGGGTAGGTAAGTCCTCGTTTGTCCGCAGCCTTGCTGAGCATTTACGAGCCAGCGGTCGGACCTTGATCACGAGTCGTGAGCCTGGTGGAACCCCGGTCGCTGATGCCCTGCGGGCGCTGTTTGCTAAGCCTCCGGGCGATGAGCCACTCAGCATTGTCACGGAAGCGTTAATGGTTTCAGCAGGGCGGGCTCAACACTGTGACCGAGTCATCCGGCCAGCGCTGGCGGCAGGCAAGTGGGTACTTTGCGACCGTTTTGCCGACTCTACTCGAGTTTATCAGGGTGTGTTGGGGGGGCTTTCGCCGGTAGTGACAGAGCAACTGATCGAGATTTCTACTGCCGGCTTACGTCCAGACCTTACGTTTGTTCTAGATTGTCCCGTTAGTGTGTCACTTAGTCGCCTCGGTCAGCGTGTGAGCGATCAACAAGACGCTATCGAGCGCTACGACGGGGTTAAAGCTCAAGATCACGAGCGTCGTCGGCTGGCTTACTCAGAACTGTTGAAGCGTGACCCCAATGGTCACGTGCGCATAGATGCCGGACTCACCACGGAAGCCATGGTAGCCGCTGCGTTGGCCGAGCTGGAGGCGCGCTTTGGCCAAGTCTGACGACCTTAGTGAGGCGCTAGGACCGCTGCCGGTGTGGCGAGGCCTCTTTGGCTTCGATCAAGTGCTGAATACTTGGCAAGAGCTTGTGCAGCGTGAACGGTTGCCTTCGCCACTCTTGTTGGTGGGGCGAGCCGGTATCGGTAAGCGGTCGCTATTGGCGGCTCTCACGGCCATGCATTATTGCGAAGTTGGGACAGCCTGTGGCGAGTGCGTTCAGTGTCGATACCTACTCAGTGGCAGGCACCCGGAAGTGTTGTGGATGGAGGTGGACGACGGAGCCGCTTTTCTTACCGATGATGCCTGCAAACTCCAAGATCACCTGGCGCTAAGTCCGGGACCAGGCACCCGTTACCGGACGGTAGTACTGGTCGATGCAGACCGCTTAACTGAAGCTGCAGCCAATCGGTTGCTTAAGGTCATTGAAGAACCGCCACCAGGAGCGCGACTTTTCCTTAGCACCAGTCGCGTGGGAGCGGTCCTCCCCACAATCCTTTCCAGGCTTGTGCGTTGGCACCTGCCGCCACCACCGCTGGCATTGAGCTTACCGTGGTTAGCCAAGGAATCAGCGGCAGCGGGTCTGCCACCGTTGCCGTTAGCTGAGCTCGAGGGGTTACTGAAGCGCTCGGCCTTGTCTCCAGGGATGGCTTGGCGTGAGCTTTCGTCGGCAGCCGAGCAAAAGGGCGATGATTTTTCTTTGTTGCCGCAAACTGCTACAGCTGCTGAGATGATAGAATGGGCTGAGACCTGTACGAGGCAGCAAGGGCGCAGTGCAGCCCAGCTGGTAGAACAGTGGGATGTATATTTGAATCAGTACTATCGTAAACTCATAGCATCCGGTGTCGTTCCCGACTCAGGGGTGCTGGCAAGAACACAGCGGCGCGATTTACTGCGGCGCGCACGCGGACTAGCACGGGGGGCGCGGGTGCCCTTGAATGCGCAGTTATTAGCAGAGGCCCTAGCTTTGACCCAACGGTCATAAAGGTGGATGTGAATGGACGGGATCAATATAGTCGGAGTTCAGTTTCGTCGCGCCGGGCGCATTTATGAGTTTGCTGCTGGCGAGAGCGACCTTAGGGTTGGCGATGATGTGGTGGTGGATACCGAGCGTGGGCCTAGCCTGGCGAAGGTAGCACTGGTGCGCTTCGCTTTTGAAGCCACTGACACCAAAGATTTGAAGACCATCACCCGACTGGCAACGCGTCGTGACCTTGATGAAACGCGCAAGCTTACCCCCGAAGATGCTGTCAAGTATGCGCGCTCGCGGGCAGACCTTCTTGGTTTGAAAATGACTGTACTGGAGAGCGAAGTACAGTTTGGCGGCAACAAGGTGATCATTTATTTCGCCGCACCTGGGCGGGTTGATTTTCGCGATTTAGTGAAAGATCTAGCGACCGGACTTAAGGCCCGAGTTGAGCTAAAGCAAGTGGGTGCTCGTGACGAGGCTAAACTAGTCGGTGGTATCGGCATCTGCGGCCGGGAGTTTTGCTGCTCGAGCTTTCTGCGCGAGTTTGTGCCGGTCTCGATCAAGATGGCGAAGAATCAAAATCTAGCCTTGAATCCAAGTAAGGTCTCCGGTGGCTGCGGCAGATTGCTTTGCTGTCTATCTTACGAGAACGACCTGTACACTGAGCTCAGGAGCAAATTACCGCCGCGCGGCACGCGCGTCCGTTCTTTAGAAGACGGTGAGATTGGCAATATCATCAAAGGTGACATCCTCAATCAAATTGTCGTGATCGAGACTGCGGAAGGGCGGCAAGTGACTGTTTCTGTTGCCCAGATGGAAGTGGTTGAGGCCGGAACTGAGACCACCACGGACGACTCCAGCGAAGCGGAATCATGGGGCGAAGGTATTGATTTCGCTGCGTTATCTGCTCTTGGTGACGAAGGTGCTGAGCCTGTTCCGGGGCGCGGACGGGACTCACAGCAGGGGAGTGACAAAGGCGGGAGTGGACCAAGGCCACCGCAAGGTGGGGGGCGCAGCCCGCGTGGACGTTAGCCCATTCATCCGCCTAGTCTGGCTGGCGGCTGTTATAGTTGGTCTTCATGCACCGTTGGCACACGCTGAAGTTTGTCCAAAATTGTCACCGAGTGCTTTGTCGGGTTTAGTCAAAGAGCGCGGTCCGCTAAAATTAATCTTTTTTGCCTCATGGTGCGGTGAGTGCCTGCATCATATGCGGGCTACGCAAACAAAAAATACTTTATTGATCGCCACTTTTGATGAAAAAGATGCCGTCGAACAAGTCATTCAAAAACTTCGGCCCAATGCACCGTGCTATCTAGATGACGGCGTCGCTGCAAAGCTGGGGGTGAACGGTGTCCCAAGGGTAGTGCAGTACGACGGATCTGCCAGTAAATCGTAAATCTACTTAACGGGAACATCGAAGTACTGACTTGGAAACTGTTCCGACTTCACCGTAAAGTGCCACCACTCTTTCGCGTAGTTTTCAAAACCTGCGCGCTCTAAAGCTGATGAGAGCAGGGCGCGATTGGCGCGGGCCTGCTGCGATATGCTTGAATTTGCTGTGTGCGATATGGGGTCGAAAAAGTCGAACGGTGCCCCCATGTCCAGGCCCTCAATCCCGATATCGACGGTGCTGCCACGGCTGTGACCTGATTTATTAGATATATATCCATCGCGAAAAAGTGTCTCTTTGCCCACTTTGGGGTAGTGACTTGCCTTCATCTTAGTGTCGTTCAGATCACTGGCCCAGCGCCCGAACTCTTTGACCGCTTGAGTAGGGCGGTAGCAGTCGTAGACCACAAGGCGAAGCTGGAATTTATTTAGCCAATCTTGTGCCGAACGCAAGCTATCTGCCGCCTTTCGCGTAAGGAGGCATTTGGCAGCAAGATATCCAGGAACTGGTTTGCCGGTGAAGTTGTCACTGCCGTAGTAGCGCATATCGACTTTAATATCCGGCGCAATCTCGGCAAGTGAGACAAAGTCCCGCGGCAGCTCTTCAGCCGAGCTCGGAGCTGCACACGCGATCACTCCTAAACTTAGCGCTAGGATATTGCGGGCGTCGAAAAGTTTACGAACACCTAACACGATTGCTCCTCAGCTCACTTGAGGCCAAATATGGTTGCCCACTCAATAATGCGAGCTGGTGGCAATATTTTGCAGTAGTGGGCGCCGGCAAACATCGCAATTTTAACATCATCGGCAGTCATTAGGTCGCCAGTGGTGAGTTGCCATGAAGACGCTGTTTTGGGTTCGAAAGCAAAGCGACTCGTGATCCATGATTGGCCGGTGGCTTTCTTCTCACTACGGATCGTGATTGGTCCGTACTGTACTTGGTCTGAGGTGTCGTCACTCAGAGCCTCAAGAGCCCAGCTCTCAGGATCACCGTATTTTGCACTGAAGCGGGCCCGTTGTGCCGCGTCTGTGACCGTAGCGAGTGTGGAAGCAATCACGCGCTGATTTAATTCGGCGCAGTTTAAGTCGGGCTTGGTCGTGGCGAGGCCAGTTTCAGCAGCAATTTTTGACGCAGTGCGCATTTTGCAGAGGAGTGCGCGAGGAGCCAGGTAGTTATTTTTCGAGATGTCAGTCATGTCGATTGCGCTGTCGATCAGTACTGGTAAGTGCAGTTTAAAGCCTTGGGCGTCTTTGGAGACGGACGATTTATCAAGGATGAACAACGCATCGCTAGGGCCGTGATGATAAAACTTGGATTCAATCCTGACGGAATCCCAACCTGGAGCCGCAAGCTCGACTGCAGCTCTTTGCGCTGCAGCGCAAGTCATGTCTTCGGTATTTTGTGCCAGCCGATAAGGTTCTATCAAATTCGTGGTTGCTGCTACTTGGGCTTTAATATGTGATTTACCTGAGTCCTGATCGAAGCTAGTGAGTGCTCCGCGACTGGCAATAAAATCTACAATTACCCTAGCCATCGCATCGTGTGCATCGACTAGTGATACTTCTGGCGGAATGGAATCAGCAGCATCCGCGGAACCATCAGCAAACTGTCTGTGAGTCACTCCACGCAGGAGCACGACAGGCTTCTCTGTCACTACATTTGCGTCCGTACGGGCCAAGGCCGCCACCGTCAGGGAATCCCTTGCGACATAGTTAATCCCAGTGAGGCCGTCGAGCTCTCCGCCCAGCATCAGCACAGGCTTCGGAAAGTTGGCGATCGTCTGCGAACCGACTGCGCTATGCGGTAAGTAGCTAGCTAAAAGTATTAAGCCGCCGAGATCATGTGAAACAGGGGTGTCATTGACCGCCATCCCGCCGTGTGAGTGCCCAGCTGCGAAAACGCGCAGGGATGGTGACGCAATGCCCCGCTGCGCTAGGTAGCCGATGGCAGCATCGATCTTTTTACCGGTGCGTCCTGGGATAGCAAAATCGCCGAAAAAATGCGGGATAAAAACGGCAATTTCTTGATTTGAATTGCTGACGATGGCTTTGGCTAGATCCTCGTAGCCATTAGGCTTGATAAATGCGCCAGCGACTAAAACCACTGCGGCTTGCGGATTTGGCCCGCTGATGATGGTCTCGTTGCCGTTATCGGTCACCGTTACGGTTCCGGGTAGCTTATCGTCGGCGATTGCGGGGGTGCCGACCGTGAGCGCAAAGAGTAACATCGTCTTCGCAGAAATCCGCATGAGAACCTCAGTAGTTGGTCCGGGTCGAAGAGTGGCCCCAGCCAGTTTTGAAAGACGAATTTATCGAATTGTTATCTGGTATTACTGTGTCCTTTTCAAGTTCTTTTCCGATTCTTATCGGTTTCTTTTCAAGCGAATGGTTTGGCGCGTAAGACGTCGGTGTTTGAGTGCAGATATTTGTGTTGGGGGTTGCTGTTACTAATGCGCCACCGCGCAGCGCCATAATGCGTTCATAGCGAGAACCTGACGTAGGAGCAACTCATGACTCAGTGCCCAAAGCATCTGGTCGTCAGGTTGCAGTCTTTAGGCGGGTAAAGTTTAAAGCTGGTGGGGCTTGTTCCTCGTATTTGGGGATGCAAGGCGCCAATAATAATAGCTTTTAATTCCGATCCTTCAGGTTTCATCTAAGTCCTCCGATACATCTCCTGAAGGTTGGGATGACATGCGCCTAAATTTTCTAATTCTGACGTTAACGAGTGTGCTGGCTGCGGCGGCTGCTAGTCGCGCTGATGCTTTTGGAAAATTACCGTTACAGATGTCTGCCGATCGTGCTGTCGTTGAAGTGACGCCTCCTGCGGTGACGCCTCCAGTAGTGGTCAGCGATTCCGCTGATTATCACGTCAGTGTGTTTCCACATGTAGACAAGCTTGATGAGGCTAAAGCCGGTAAAGTGACCTCCGATCAGATTGCAGCACCAAAGCTCGCTAACTACTTTGTACATTCTAATGTCACTCAGTCTGTCAATACTGATCATCATGTTTGGTATCGGTTTAAGGTGTTAAATCCAGGCAGGGCAGAGCTGCCCCTGGTATTTTATAACTATTTTTCGTTTCGCTCGATTTTTGTTGTAGTCGCTGATGATGCGGGTCACGAACTATCGCGGAGCGAGGTCGGTTATGGCACTCTCGTGGGCCAAGGCAAGGGATGGATATTTCCGGCTATAAATCTGAGTTTTCCGGTAGGTGCCTCCTCGGTTTATTTTGGAGTCGATAGTTTTAAAGACCCAGCTAAGATCGACTTTGAACTGAGACAACCAGATGCTTTCGATCGGATGAACCGAGAGTATATTGCAATAGCAGCTTCGTTCTTAGTATCTGCGCTGGCCTTGGTTGTGTTCAATGCGGTCATGATTTTTAGTCTGCGCTCGCTGGTTTACTTTTACTTCATCGCGACCGTCCTTGGGCTACTCCTACTCCAAGCGTGCACGAGTGGGGCACTTGGGTTTTTTAACTTAGAACTATTGGCTTCTTCGGCGCGCGTTTGGATCCATGCGTTAACTGTCGTGATAATTAGTACCGGTATGTTCGCTTTTAATTACTTTGAAGTCAGGCGTGCCAACCATCCATGGCTTTATGGACTTTACTATTTGGCTGCTGGGACCACCCTCGCCACAGCAGTCGGATATCCCTGGATGTGGGAGTATTCTTTAGCGCTGGTAGCAATCAGTGTTGCACTCCTTCTCGGCGTTATTTTTGGAGTTTTATTGCATGCTTTTCGGACGATGAGGAAAAAGGTTTTGCTTTTTGGGGTCTGCGCAAGCCCTCTGATATCGTTCGGGTTTTCCGAGATAGCCAGATTTTATCTGGAGACAAACAATGGGTCGAGTAATCTTTATTTTTGGGGCTGTTCGCTGGGTTCCTTGTTTCTTTTTTCCGTCTTAAATGCTTTAGAAATTGGGCGGAACGATAAGAGGAGCAGGGCTCTTGCTGCAAGTTTAAGTGCGGTCTTTCCTCCCTTTCAGGTGCAAAAAATCGTCTCTGAGGGCCTTCAACTAAACAAGGCTCCGAGTGTTAGTTATGTGAGCATCATGTTTATCGATATCGTGGGCTACACCATAGCTGCACGCGGTCGCAAACCAGATGAATCGTTCCAATTTTTAAAAGACACTTTAGGCTTCATTGGTAAGATTGTGCATCAGTACGGTGGTGTCATAGATAAAAGCTTGGGCGATGGATGTCTGTGCTTTTTTGGCTACGATATTTCCGGTAAGGAAGTCGTTGGTCACGAGACCACTGCGGTCGCCTGTGCCCTAGAAATTCAGCGCAAGATGGTCGACTACATCAACTCAGTCAGCGCTGAAACCCAAGATATTTTCCCCCTGCGCATTGGAGTCAATAGTGCTTTAGTCTGCATCGGTAACATGGGTGACGAGCATCGTGTTGACTTCACGCTCCACGGCGATGGTGTGAGCATGGCTAAGCGGTTTGAGTCTGCCTGCGAGCCATTTAAAGTCACTATTGGTGAATCGACTTATCAGGCTCTAGATGAGGGCATCCGGAGTACTGAGAAGTTTTATCAGCGCTTAATACCGATAAAAAATGCTAGCTCTCTCACCGAGAGCTACGAGTGTAATCCGTTTGAGAAAGCTGCCGAAGCGATTGATAAAGCACGCACCAAGTATTGGCAGCGGATTGGAGTGCAGAGGCTGGAGCAGAGATTTTCTTCAAATAAAAATTTGTTTACAATTCAATCTTTTCACGGCGAAATGCAGCTGCAGAATTTTTCACTAAATGGATTTTGCGTCAGGTCGCCAGTATTTCTTGGGAAGGGGACGGAGTTTACTTTGGACCTTACTGGGGTGATTCCAGAACAGCAGATGAAATTCTTGGGAATCATCAGCGTTCAGGTGCGTTGGGGAGTGCCTGAGGGTGATGACGAGTTTATTCTTGGGACCATGATTAACGGGCTAAGTGATCAGCACCGCGAGCTGATCTTTAATAGCCTCTTGGTCGTGGCGCAGCGGCAGTTATCTATCGCCGGATGATGAAAAAGGCCGGCTTGATGCGGCCTTTAGCTTAGTTGGTGAAAGTTCGGTCGATAAGTTTAAAGACGTGGATTCGACTCTGGTCGTAATCAGGGACGAACAGGTGTGGATTGCCGTCGGTGTCGGGGGCGCCAAGTGCCATGTGGCCGATGGTAGATCCCGTATCTAAAAGTACCTGCTCGGTGTAGGTCCAGTCTTTGGGGTCCTCACTGTTTGGCTGCAGCCAGTGGGCTTTACCTGAGCCATCGCCGGCAACAAAAATATCAGGCTTGCGGCCTTGGTGACTCCAGATCAGTGCAGAGCCAGGGGATGCCGCTGCTGGGCTGGCTACTTTGGTCACGATCCCGCCGAGGAGTGTGTGGCGTGTCCAGGATCCATGTTGCCAATCATTTGGGATTTCATAAGCAAACACTGCGGCTTTTTCTGTTGCCTCATGGTTAGTGACTAATAAGTCTTCGTGCCCATCGCCGTTTAGGTCAGTGAGAGATACATCAAATGCAGCACCAAGCGTGTCGTCGATGATTCGCTGGGACCATTGCCCATCGTGGCGCCAGTGCAGACTCAGTCGCTTGTTGAAAAACTCCGTGGCTATAATCGCTAAATCACCATGATGTTCCGTGACGACAAAGTAGACGTCTGGGCCGGAAGCTATGAGATGTTCAGTCCATATTTTTTGGGATTTATCGAGCGGTTGTTCTAGCCAGAGTAATTCGCCAGCGTGCTGTCCTAGCCAACCAAGTTTTGCTCGAGCAGTGATGATGTCGAGGCGACCATCGTTATTTACATCGGCCCAAACAGTCTGATGGTAGAAAAAGTCTGCCTTCGGCTTGACTATCGATTGCGTGTCACCAGTGGCCACATCGACTATAGCGATAGTCCCGGTTTTATACCCAGGAATTAAGAAACCAGACCCAACCACCACTTTCCCAGGTCCTAAGACGGACTCAGGGACTGCAGTAACGTGATTGGGCCAAGCGATGCTCCAGGTGATTGGGTGTAATTTCTTATAGGAGGTTTGTAACCAATCCTCAGAATTAGTTAGTAATGGCATCGAGAATACTCTGCCGGGACCAAGCATGGCGAAGCTGGAAATCATCAGCTGCTCCGTGCCATCTTCATTTGGGAGTATATTTAGGAACGCTGGATTGCTGACGGCAAGGTCTCCCACAGATATAGCCTGTGCCTTGGACGCAGCATACGCCTTTGGTAATGGAATGTTGAATGCGGTTATCAATATGGCGACAACAGATATTGCTGCTAACTTAAGTCGCATAAGAGCCCCGTGATTTTGTCGCATTTGCGAGATATTGACGGGATCTTAACGCTAGCTTGATCGAGACTCAATCAAATTTTAAATTTGGCGCGGTCGGGGATACTGGAATTTGCTCTTACTGGAATTTACTCTTACTGGATTTCCAAAGTCAGGGACTGTTCAGCGCCGCCTCGGCGAAAGCTAACATCGGCACTTTTGGCATCTTTCATGCCTTGGAGTAGTTTGATGGTCATGGCGACGTCGGAGAGTCTGTGACCGTTCACAGTGGTGACGATATCGCCATCTTTGAATCCTACTTTGTCGTAAATGCTTCCAGCATCAATGGCTAATAATTTAAACCCTGACAGTCGCCCTTCCTCATAATAAGGCATAGCAGCTGCTTGCATTAATACGCGGCTTAGTTGACGGCTAGTTAACTCTTCTCTCAGTTCTGAGCTTATGCGGACGGTAGAACCGACTCGTTCGATACCCTTAGATAGATGGTCGACATCCGCATAGGCCGTCGGCGAACTAGAGTCGCTGCTCGCCGTGTCTTCGCCAACGCGGACTTTATTTTCACGGCCGTCTATCACGAAATAAACGTAATCTCTTGAAATCCGCATAATTTGGGTGCCGGCATCGAGCTGCTGGCCAGAGCGTACGGCGAAGGTTGTGCCCGAGGCCTCAGATTTAATTAGGGCTACGCCAGCCTTGTGGTCTCCCGAGGCAATGACTCCGAGTACCAAAAAGTTTGATTTTGCTGCCAATCTCATTTGAGTTGGGAAGTTCCAAGTTAGGCATGCAATCGATACCAGTAGATTTTGAATCGCGGTTTTCCGCATGTGAACCTCAGCGACAGCAATTACAGCAAGAGCCCAAACAGCAACCTCGCGGAGTTCTGGCGCCCATGTAGGGCAGACCTCCACTTGAATGTCTGTTTAGCAAAAAGCGGTCCTAGGCGGACCAAGGGGCAAGTCGTTGATTTTATAGCCGAAGGCGCTTCATGGGCGAATCGCTATGGATCCTTGAACTGACTAAAGTTTGGACGATTGCCCAGAAAAGCTGGGCACGTCACTAAAGTGGGGATGTCGAGGCATCAATTCGCGGCGTCTAAAACCAAGTTATTCACCGCTGCATCCGCATTGCGGCCGTAGCTAGTAACGTGCAACCGTAGCCCATCTTTAAAACTCTTGTCGGACTGATCATACGCCAGCGCATATTTGGCGAGAGCCTCGAGTACGATGGCAGCTGTGTAGGCGTCGGACCGCCACTGTGCCAGCTTCCAATTAGAAGCGGAGAAGAATACGCCTGAATCCCATTTACGCGCTTTGTCTAGCGGATTCGGGAACAGGAAGTGATCGTTGGCGCGGTTAAA
>JAPLFY010000106.1 GCA_026390435.1 Pseudomonadota bacterium | reverse complement strand
AGAATCAAGCCGAGGTCGAATAAATGACCGTTCACTTCGCTCCGCGAAGCTCACGGTGAGTCGGCCTTCACCACCAACCAAGCCTCAGGCGCATACGCGCCCTACGGTATGGTTGGAGTACTGGCCGACTTTCCGATAGAACCGGCGCTTAGGCTGATTCGCGGCCCCCAATTTTTTAAAGCCTCAAAAGATGGCTCCAAGTTTAACGGCGCCATAGCTGATACGGAACCAGATGGTTGGGGGCGCCGGGTCATCCTGCGCGATCACGCCAAGCGCCGCGAGCAGATCAGGGCGCAGGGAGGAAAGGATTTGCCGCCGCCCAACGCGCTCGATTTTTTGCTTGCAGTCGATGATAGGAGTCGCATGGGTGCCCTGCGACTGCGGGACGACAACCAATGGCAACGCGCTGCACCTGAGTCAGGCCAAAGAACAACGCCACCCATCCTTGAGCTACCCATGCTTTTTGCTGCGACTCGGGCAGTGGAGAACCAGACAGAAACCGAGGCGGATCTTGCTTACCTGCGGGGAAGGGGCACCTCACTTGGAGGACTCAGACCCAAATGCACACTTCTAGATAATGAGGGACGTCTCGCCATAGGTAAGTTTCCCAGTGTGCAAGACACGCGGGCAGTAACCAAAGGGGAGGTTTTGGCCTTGCGCCTCGCGACTGCAGCAGGAATAAGCGCAGCCAGCTCTAAACTGATCGACAGCGACGGAGTGTCTGTGGCTGTGATCCAAAGATTCGATCGCACAGAATCCGGAGAGCGAATTCCCTATGTTTCCGCCGCAACAATGCTAGGAAGGGACGCAGATGGCGATGTTCATACCTACACAGAGATCGTCGATGCGCTGAGGATCCATGGCGCGGCGGCGAAGGACGATATTGAAGAACTCTGGAGAAGGATAGCTTTCTCGATCCTCATCACCAACGTCGATGACCATCTGCATAA
The DNA here is from genome assembly GCA_026390435.1 of Pseudomonadota bacterium. Classification (GTDB taxonomy): domain Bacteria; phylum Bdellovibrionota_B; class Oligoflexia; order Oligoflexales; family CAIYRB01; genus CAIYRB01. The sequence continues at coordinate 40,954 of JAPLFY010000106.1, read as the reverse complement.
TCATGGCTTCCTTCACTCCTCCGGTGAACTCTGGCGCCTTGCTCCTGCATTCGACATCAACCCTTTTCCTGATCGCCAGCGCGATCTGAAAACATGGATTTCAGAAGAGACCGGTCCCGATTCGCGTATAGAATCCCTTTGGTCTGTTCTAAAGTATTTTAATATTTCTCGCGTTCGCGCCAAGACTATTCTTGGTGAAGTCGAAGCGGCTGTCAGTCGCTGGCGGGATGTCGGGCGCAAAGAGGCCGATATGAGCAACAAAGAACTCGAAGAATTCATTGCCGCGTTTGAGCACTCTGAAAGAGAAGCTGCCAGGGCCTATATTTAAATGGTTAGGGCAATGATCCACCTACCTCGAAAGGGGATAGGTAGATCACATCGGATCAGCTCAGCCTCGTTGGTAAAAATTAGAATGTCTGAGGAGAACAACCTTGGGACATTTTCAGCAAGGCAAACGGCACCACATCGCATGCATGTTTCTCTTTGGCCACATTTGCATTCCGATATAGCACCACGTAGCGACCAAAGGCGCTCTTGGCTAAAGAAAGTTAGTTCATCTTGTATTTTAAAGGCCCTAATAATCATAATATCATGTATTTTTACGTGGGTAAAAATACAGATCCAAAGGGCAAAATGTTACGCAACATACTTTTATCACTAGAGAAATGGTCTTCCTCGCCAACCCGGCGCTCTCTCGTTCTCAGAGGTGCTAGGCAAGTGGGAAAGACATGGACGATTCGAGAGTTGGCCAGGCGGCTCGGATTGACTCTGGTGGAAGTAAACTTTGAACGCCAGGTCTCCGCGCGCCAAGCTTTTGATGGCGATCTGGACCCAGAGGTCGTGCTGAAGAACCTTGAAATAACCTTAAACACGGTGATCAACCGTCAGAGCACGCTACTTTTTTTAGACGAGATCCAAGACTGCCCACGCGCATTGACGGCGCTTAAACATTTTACGGAAGCACGCATGCCACTGCGAGTCGTCGCAGCGGGATCCTACCTCGGTTTAGTCGAAGGTAAAGGTGAAGGTGCAAGCCAACCGATCGGATATGTCGATGAACTCACTATGTACCCAATGGCCTTCGATGAATTTGCGCGAGCTGCCAATGCACACCCGGCACTCCTAGAACTCATTACCGCAGGCGAACTACCTTCTCCCTCAGCTCATAGTGCGCTACTCGAGCTTTACCGCGACTATCTTTTTGTTGGTGGAATGCCTGCGGTTGTAAACCTTTGGTTTAAGCTTCGCACAGCTGGCGGTTCGGTGCTGACGGCAATAAGCGAAGTACGCGCTATGCAGAAAGACCTATTGGTTAGATATAAAGCAGATTTTGCAAAATATTACCCTCGTGATGCCTTCAATATTGGCCGCACTTGGGAGCTGGTTGCAGAGCAGCTCACAAAATCCATGACCATGGTCAACCGTTTTACATTTAAGAGTCAGATTTCAGGCAAACGTGATTTCAAAAGCTTCGCTAATTATTTTGCCTGCCTCGAGGCATGCGGACTGATCTATCGGTCATTTATCATTGAACATCCAAAGCATCCGCTTAAAGCGCATAAGCGAGAGTCTTTTTTCAAATGTTACTACTTTGACACCGGCCTGCTACTTGCCGAGGTTGATTTTTCCTATGCAGCACTTGCTGGCGATCAGGATGTTCCCTACAAGGGGCCCATTGGAGAAAACTTCCTGGCCTGTGAATTGGTGCGGCAAGGCGTTCCGCTGTTCTGCTACGCCAAGGCCAATTCGACCGCGGAGATAGAATTCATTGTGCAGAGAGATGCTGGGTTCATTCCGATCGAGGTGAAGAATAATTACACCAAGGCAAAAAGTTTGGACTCTTTTATCAACGAGTTTAACCCCGCATATGCAATCAAATTCTCGAATCGACAAGGCGACATATCAACATCGGTGAAGCATTATCCAATTTACCTGGCAGGCACAACTCTCAGGCATTTGGTATGACGGCGGCTACGTCGGGATTTGTAACTTCTTTGGGCTCGGCTTTGGCCTGCGGCTCTGCTCCTCTAGTGCACCTGAGATCTTACTACGAATACAGATGGCACTCCGTCTCGAACAAAGCTGAGTTTCAACCATCGGGAAGATGCACCTGTGAATTGGACTCAGAATGCCCCACATTAACTTTTCGGTGCGGGAGTTGCCTTCGTTCCTGCCTCCGGCCTTCGATAGACCTCAGACAGAGGCGCCGTAGAGACGCTCGGGATCACATCAACGCGCAGGAACGGCAGAAAGTCTCGCCCTACAGGCGTCAACTCACGAAAGAAAATATCTTTGGTGGTGATGCCTGCCAAAATATCTTCAATACTAGTGCTGTCGAGGCTGCTGACTTTGTCCAAGTAAAGATAGTTAGTCAGTTCAAAGGCCAACTTCAAATTGAGTTGCCTGCCGGACTCCACGCTCTCACCCTTATTGATAAAATAAATTAGATGAGGATCGTTAGGTCTCTTTGCATCGAGGTGGGCTTGCCAGTCGTCGCGGCTAATTCCCGCAGGGATTTTACCACCCTGATTTGCTTGACTCGCATCGCCGTGAGACAGATCCGCATAAAATTTTGGCAGCGGCTTATTAATAGCTACAAACAAGGGCACGCTGCCCATGCTTACAGACGCTGCAGCGGAATCTGACTCTGGGCTGAGGCAAGAAGCGTTTGAGTTAGCCCGCAGATAATCAAAAGTTCGCGGATTTTCAGGTCTCTTGCTGCTAAGAGTTTTCGTGGCTTTATCAAACCATTGGAACTCAGAAAATGCGCAGGTAGCACCAGCAGCTGGCTTACAAAAGAGATAATCGCCTCGCTGAAGTTTCAGCCCACTCAGCGGATTTGCGCGAATATGGATGAGTTCACGTGTGGCTGGCGTAAAGCAAGATTCGACCCAAGCTTCTTTTTCTAAAGGCTGATTGCCGTAAGGGATCAGCATCTCCCAAGATTCGCCTTTGACGGAAAATGACAGGCGCAGGTAGACGATGTCGATCTTTAGAGTTTCCCAATCTGGCTTCAAAGAATACACACTGTAAAGATTGTCTTGACCTTTAAGTGTCGCAGCCATTGCAAGATCGAATGCGGCCCCGTCGAGATAGCCGGTATTGCTAAGACCAGTGCCATTACCAAGCAAGCGCGAAACAGCAGCCAAGCGATTGTTTCCCAAAAGGGTTAACTCACTGGCCCAAATCTCTAAATTGGTGGGTGTTAAACAGAGTCCATCAGCAGCCGGGCCATCGGGCGTATCTTGCAAATGACAGCTCTGAGGCTCCGCGTCGGCAATCTGGGCCGAGCTTTTAGCCTGCATGGTTACATAGGTATTTGCGTAACGATCAGGGCCAACAGGAATGTCTTTCTTCCGCTTAGCGCAGCCCAATCCCCAAATAAAAGCTGTGCATAGTGACGCCGTGAGTGCCGATGAAAGTATTCTTGGTTTGCGTATGCGCTTTAGCATCAAGATTCCCGCGCCAAATGTTAGATGCTTATTGGTTAGACGCTTATTGCTTAGTCCCATCAGTCTTACGCACTCGCCTTAGTGCCTCGATCGCCGGCTTAAACCCCTGTGCACTCGCTGTGGTCCAAGCATCAATGGCTTGCTGTCGGCGACTAGTGGCCTGGTAAACTAAGCCGATGCCATGTAAAGCTTCCGGCATATATGGATCGATAGCTATAGCTTTGCTTAGTACCTCTTCGGCACGCTCGTAGTCCTTCTCTCGCAAGTAAGCCACACCTAGATTAGCGTAGGTATCAACTCCACGTGAACCGAGTGCTAACGCCTTTTCATACGACTCAATCGCCTTCAAGTTTTCGCCACGAGTGAGTAGGAGCTCGCCTTTAAGCGCATGGAATTTCGTGTCATTAATCGACGACTCTTGTGCCAATTCAAGTTCGGCAAAGGCCTCGTTGTTCTTACCTTGAGCGCGGAGCAACTGCGCATAATGCAGGCGACCACCGGGATGATTTGGCGCCATCTTTAGGCCACGACGAAAGTAAGCACCGGCCTCGTCGAATTTGCCCTGAAGCGCTAAGACATGACCGAGCCAAATCAAAGCTGGTGCATTATCTCCACCGAAGTAAAGATTGGTGCGCAAGTGCTGTTCAGCAGCGACGTAGTCTTTAGTCTCCACCGCAGCAATCGCCAGATTGTAGTGTGAATCAGGGAACCACGGGCGGCGGCGCACCGATGCCTCGAGATAATGGCGCGCCGCTTCAGCATCGCCTCGCTGCAGCAGTGATGTCCCCCAATTAAAGTAGCCAAACCAGCTATCGGCATTCACCGCCACCATACGTCTAGCGATGTCAACGCGCGACGACCAGTGTTGCATTTGTAACCAAGTGCAAGCTGCCAAGGAAGACAAAAGGACGGCGCTGAACCAGCGCACCGGAAAGCCCCGGTCCCACCACGTGGCAATGATTAGAGCTGGCCCAAGCATCGCAAGATAGACGTAGCGATCTGCAGTTGCAGAAATAGCTTGATAGAAAAACGGCACAAACCCAAGTGTAGGAAGAAGTCCCACCACAAACATCAAAACACCGCGGCTGCGCAGCGCCCAAACAGCTACCACTGATCCCGTGATAACTAAGCCTGTCGACCGCATAAGACGCACCGGAGTTAATCCATAATCGGCTGCTAGACCGATGGGCCAAAGGAGTTTTTGAGTATAAAAACCAAGCGCTCCCAGAGCGACCAAAGGTCTTTTACTCCAGATGACGACAAATGGGTTTTCTGTCGCCGGCTGAAACAATGAATTGCCGTATGCCGCGGCAAAGCCGAATACTAACCATATTCCGATCGTTATTAGGTATGATCTCTGCCGCAATCTCTGCGGAGCAAGGCACACTGCAATGATCGGTGCGATGCAGGCCACAGGCTTTGACAGTAAAGCCAAAGTGAAAGTTAGCGTCGCTAGTCCGAGCAACACATAGCGACGTGAACCATCACTGCGAAGAAGAAGTAACAACGCCAGCAAAGTACCTAGCGTTGCCAAAAGATCTCTTGCTCCCGACACCCATGCCACTGTCTCGACCTGTAGTGGGTGCAAAGCAAAGACTAATGCCCCGGCTGCACAGGCAGCGCGCGATAATCCAGAGCGCCACTGCCTAAATAGCAAAAACACGAGGCCGACGTTGAGTCCATGCAACAGCGCGTTAGCAGCATGAAAAATCCACGGTTCCAGCCCGCCTGCAAGCACTACCAACGCCCGCCAGAATGAATAGCTAACCGGAATGTACAAATTAAAATAAGGCCTTAACCAGCTCGTCCAAGAAAGCTGAGTGCCGTTAACAAAGGGATTATCGCGAAGGTTTGCATCGTCATCAATACAAGCAAATTCGAAGCTTACGGTGCGCGCATAAAAAGCTGCCACCAAGATCACGAGCCAAGTCAGCCACACCAATGTGTGCTGATGACGGATCAGAAAACGCACGGGCCGAAATGCTTTATACAAAATATATAAACCACGTTTGTTTAATTTTGAGACTAAATTTAGCTATTAATATAAGGGGGTTTAGTCGCTGATGCAGCAACTATCTAGGCCCGTACGAGGCCGGTCTTAAAAATAGCGGTTGCGGAGTCCGGGCCAGACCCGTTACAACCACGGGCGTCAGAGCACACCCGTATAAGCTGGAAATATGGTCCAGCGTTTCTACCAGGCACCAACATGCCGGACTATGAGGAGCAGATGATGTTGACAGGGCCAAAGACTCTATTATCGTTTAGTACGTTGATTTGGCTGGCCTTAGTGCCGTCAGCTGCGATGGGGGGGCATTCCGATGCGCCCCCAACTTGTTTGGATGACCACAGTCAACCCACCGATTTCAATAATGAAATCGTGCTTGACTGGGTAACGCACACATCCAATCAGTTCAAATCCCGCGGCCACATTTCAGGTGCCGTGGTTCGCAACTACGGCAATCAAGGTCCTCACATCCACATCTCAGTGCAGATTGGCGACCAAGTCACCGAAGTGATCGAAGTCATCTACAACGAGGCCTTTGGCGATGTGGAAGATGACGTCAAAGTCGGCGACCAAGTCGAAGCCTGCGGTGACTACATCACCTCTAATGCACCTTCTGGCCCCTATCCAGCGTCCCCAGACGGAGCCATTTTGCACTGGGTGCACATGGCTAACAGCTCTGGTGGCCACCCTCATGGCTACCTGAGAATCAATGGCATGCTTTACGGCGACGAGCAGCCCAACGATCGTGGGCCACACCACGGCGGCGGTCACGGCAACAATCAGGGCCAAAACAACGGCCAGGGTGACCACGGCCAAGATCAAAACCAGAACAACGACCACGGCAACAACAAGAACCAGGGTCAAAATCAGCACCAGGGTAAACACTATCCCAAGCATCAGGGCAAGCACCGCCGCCACAACTGATACTTCGCTAGTCATATTAATCAGAATACGTGCTCGCTAGTCATGGATGATTAGCGAGCATTTGCTTATCCCGCTGCGAATTGTGACTCTCTGGCAGTCAACGGCACCGCCACTAACAAAGCCGAGGACAAAACTGACACTTGTGTGATGATTCGCAGAGTGTTCAGATTCTAGAGTTAAGGTTTCTACGCGTTGGTTGCGGCAGTTTTTTTACGAGGTCTATCCCTGATGATGAGCAGCTCCCTTAGGCTAGTATGTTTCTCGCTGATTAACCCACGCACAATCATGCGCAGGGGTGGCCAGTTCTTGCTGCTACTTCTATTATGCGTCACGCCAACCATGAGCTTAAGCGCAGGTCCTGCCGAGACCTCTGCAAACTCTGCCCCCAACGGCATGACCGAAAGTCTGGATTCACCGCGGCACATGATGCGCCAATTTTTGCCGATCTTGCGCCGTGAAGATGTCGATGCAAGCTTGCGCTACATCCACTTTCCCCGCGGCATGAACTCTGAAAAGCGGCAGAAGACAGCCGCTATGCTGTTAAAACTTTTAAATACCCGCGGTCAAATCGACCTTGCGCGAATTTCGGACGAAGCTGATGGGCGACTCTATGACGGACTCCCACCCCAGATTGAGGTGGTTGGACAAGTTCAGGTGTCCAATCAAAGTATACCCATAGAGCTCGAGCGCATCGCCTTGGCTGGAGATAATCGCTCCGACAGTGGCGCCGACAATCGGAAGTTATGGCAGTTCTCAAGTGAGTTTGTCCAAAGCGTTCCAGAGCTAATCGAACGCCTATCCCACAACGAGTTACTCAACAGCCTCCCATCCTGGCTGGTCGAACCCACATTCCTCAACATCAAGGCTTGGCAGTGGCTGGGACTTTCCCTGGCGTTAATTCTAGCTATCGGCCTATCGGGGCTGGTTGCCTTCCTACTTCTGCATCTTGGCCGGATGATAGTCAGTCGCTTTTCCATCACCATGACCACAGACAGCCAGCGCGAAGCCCTTCCATCCATGCGGTGGATAGCCGGCGTACTTACCTTTAGGATGCTAAGGGCCACACTCGAATTAAATTTAGAAACCCGGCAGTATCTGACCACAAGTGAAAAAGTGGTGCTCATTATCGCGTTCGTGATTTTGGCCATGCACCTTCTGCATATCGTGATCACCTATTACCAAGGCGCTTTTGATAGCCAAGGACGCCGCGCGGCAGCTGGCATGCTGCAACCGATTGAAAAGGGCGTAAAGGCGCTAGTTATCGTCGTCTCAATCCTGGCTATTCTCAGCACCTTTGGTTTTAACGTCACCGCTGTTCTGGCTGGCCTTGGAGTCGGTGGTTTGGCCATTGCACTGGCGGGCCAGAAAACGATCGAGAATTTATTTGGTGGAGTCTCCATAATTCTAGATCAACCGGTGCGCGTTGGAGATTTTGTCCGTTCGGGGGAAATTTCCGGAACAGTGGAAGAGATTGGCCTGAGATCGACCCGTCTCCGAACCATGGATCAAACACTGGTGACTATTCCCAATGCTGAATTCTCCATGATGAAGCTAGAGAACTTTGAACGCCGAAGTAAAATACGTTGGGCACCAAAGCTAGGGCTGCGCTACGAGACCAAACCAGAGCAAATGCGCCTATTACTCCTACGGATCAAAGAGCTGCTGATTGGTCATCCGATGGTACTGAACGATCCAGCGCGGGTACGCTTCGTTGGCTTCGGACCATCCAGCCTAGACGTTGAGATCTTAAGCTTCATAAAGGCACAGGATCTGCATCAGTATTGGGCCGTAGTGGAAGACCTAAATCTAAAACTTATGACCATAGTAGAGGAGTGCGGCACTGGCTTTGCCTTCCCCTCAACGACTGTTTACGTCGAACAAAGCGGTGGCCTCGACACGTCGCTACAAAATAGCGCCATTAAACAAGCTCGAGAGCTTTTAGCCACCAAGGCCATGCCGCAGCCATTCTATCCGCAGACTTGGGAAGAGCCGCGCACCGACATCCTGCCTTTTGGACCGCATGGCTTAGCAGAATATCCAAATCCTACGGAGACAACTCCAGCCGATTAAGTCAGTCCTACTGCTTGCCTCGCAGCAAGGTCCGGATAGCTTCAACCTGCACGCCAGTCAGGGCGCCCATAAAGCGCCGTAAAATCCGGCCGCGACCATCCACTACCAGACTCTGCGGTAACACTTCGATGCCCAGAGTCTGAGAGATGGTCCCATCCTCGTCGACACCGATGGGATACTTGTGCGGATGCTCGGCCTCTGACTCACCAACTTGAGCCACGGAGTCCATGGTGGCAATCCCCACCATCGACTTAGGAAACTCTGCCGCCAATTGATCCAACTGCGGACGTTCCTCGCTGCATGCCGTGCACCAACTAGCCCAAAAATTGACGAAATAAACCTGCCCATGCCAATGCTCAAGATCGACATTGGGATCGCTCGGCTTTGGTGCCGGTAAAGGAGACCATTGCCCTATAGTTTTGACCTTTGCCGGTTCATCGCTGTCATCTGACTCGTCAACGCCTGCTGAGTCGTCACTCAAGGCTGAATCTCCGGCCCCTGGGACAATCTCGCGCCTCTCAAACCAAAAGAAACCTGCTGCCAGCAGTCCGACCAAAGCCAGATTGCCAACCACGATCAAGGTGATTCTTGAGGCTTTGCTCACTTATGGGGACTCGATTCCGCAGTCAGTGACGGCGCACTCGCGTGAAGATCGTCAGGCCTATGTTTCTTGCTCTGCCGATAAAGATAATACACACCGCTGCCAATCATGATGATGGGAGCGGCCGACAATAAACCCGTACCAGCTAATATGGCACCGGCTGCCGGATCTTCGCCGATACCACATACCGCGCATGCCGAGGCATGAGTGGCACCAAAGATCGTATAAAAAAGTGAGGTCAGCATCGAGGCCTCCCACGAGATTGCAATCTATGAAACCCGACCGACCACCGCGGGCTTAAGCGAAATACACTAAACGATAAAGGACCGGCCATACGCCAACGACGAACAGCCAGAATACCTGCATAGCCTGCAGTGCCCCGAGGCTCAGCCGGCCTTGCAGCATTCGCATGTATAGGAACGCCATCACTAAAAGTGCGGCAATCACATGAATGCCGTGCGAGCCGATAATCATAAAGAAAGTCGCCCCGAAAATTCCAGAGCGCATCGTCATACCGTACTGTACCAACTTCACCCACTCGTAACCTTGAAAGCCAACAAAGCAAGCTCCCAAGGTCATAGTAACTAGAAGTAGTAACTGCGCCTTGCTGCGTCCTTCGGGTGACTTATAGGCGCGCGCAGAAAGCCAGACGGTCACACCACTAGCGAGTAGCAAGGCGGTATTGAAAGCCGTCGCAGCTACAGGCAGGCGGACATCGCCCGGAGGGGCCCAGTTGCCAAAGAGCTGAGCTCTGATGACGTTAAAAGCACTGATCAACGCACAGAAATACATAACCTCAGTCAAAATAAGCACCAAGGTCGCTATCACTGCACTCGGCACCACCGGCTGCCGGCCCCTAGGTAATGCCCCAGGCACATTGATCGCCGTCGCCATATCAAACCCTCACTCTCACTTATTGAGCGGCACCATGAGTGGCGCCGGCCTCGGCTCCGTGCTTCGCGCCATGCTCACCGCCATGTCCGCCAGCTTCGTGCGCTTTTTTCATATCTTCGTCATACTTGTAAGAGGCCGGCTTTGTCCAGTTAGACCCATGGTACTTCTGCACGTCAGCAGCGACACCAAAGTAGAAGATCGTCACGGCAGTCAGCATCGTCATCAAAACATACCAGATGTACTTCTTCTCAACGTTAAGGTGCATGAAGAAGGCAGCCACGATCAGTGCCTTAACTACAGCAATCCCGAACGCGGTGATTAGGGTAAGGACCTTGTTGCCTAACATCGGACCGGTAATACTAACGATCAATAAAACCAGCAGCAGTGCCCAGATCTTCACATAATAGATGGGCGCGTGCGGCTCGTGATGGTGATGACCGGGTCCGTTATGATTATGCGCGGCGTTGCCTTCGCTCATCTCAGTCTCTCCTTACTTCGCGATGTAGATCAGAGGGAACAGGAAGATCCACACGATGTCGACAAAGTGCCAGTACAAGCCGATGTACTCAACGCGCTGAAGATTCTTCCCCCGTACCGCATCGTATGCGATGATTCCCATGCAGGTCATGCCACCAATCACGTGCAGGCCGTGCAAACCGCAAGCCGTATAGTAGAACGACCAGAAGGTGTTGGTGGTTATGGTAAATCCATGACTGATCTCACCGGTCCACTCAATGGCTTTGACCACGAGGAAGCTGAGACCACCGCCAATGGTGAGAACCAAATAGCCAGCAGCCAGTGGCCCTTTACCCCGCTCTGCGGCGTTGTGAGCCAGCACAGCAAACAAGCTAGAGGTCAGAAGAATGAAGGTGTTGATGGCACCGGCAACCGTGTTCGTATGAGACGCAGCATCCGACCAGGAGTCGTACATAAGCCGCATCATCAGGTAGCTTGCGAGCAAGCCGCCAAAAATAACGATTTCAGATCCGATGACCCACCACAAAGCCAGTTTGCCTGTGGGGATTCCGGTTGCACTTCGTCCAGTCGCTATTGGTATCGCGGTCGCCACGTCTGCCTCACCTCAAGTTCAAGTAGCGGGTTCGTTCTGCGGCCAGTAGTCCGAATCACGGCCGGGCACGCTGTACTCATAAGGTCCACGGTGACAATTTGGCAGTTCAGCAAAATTGCCGTGCGGCGGTGGCGATGGCGCCACCCATTCCAAAGTATTTGCATTCCATGGGTTAGCGCCGGCCTTACGTCCACGGAACATGCAGTAGAAGAAATTGATGAAGAAGATCACCTGGAAGGCTAGCATCACCAACAATGAGATCGTCGCGAACTGGCGCGCAAAGATCAGATTTGGCTGGTTCAGCTCAGGGAAGTTCAGCAAGTCAAAGCTACGACGGTGATCACCCGCGGCACCGGTGTAAAACAGTGGCAAGAAGATACCGTTGAACGGAATTGCCGTACCCCAGAAGTGCACTTTACCCCAGAAGTCGTTCATAAAGCGGCCGAACATTTTGGGGAACCAGTAATAAATCCCGGCAAACACGGCAATTACAGCGATCGGAACGAAAGTGTAATGGAAGTGGGCCAAGACGAAATAGGTGTCGTGGAAGTAAATGTCACTACCGCTGGCACCAAGGAAGATACCTGTGACGCCACCGATCAAGAACTCGGCAATGAAAGCGATCGCAAACAGCATCGGAGTGGTCAACAAAATTGATCCACCGTAAAGCGTGCCGATATACACAAACAGCATCTCAGTAATCGGCACGGAAATCAGCAGTGTGGTCACAGTGAAGATGTTAGCCATGCGTGGGTCGATGCCAGCGACGAACTGGTGATGGGCCCACACTACAAAGCTCAAGACGCCCGTGGCAATAGCCGTCCACAGTATGGTTTTGTAGGCGAACAGTTTCTTGCGGGCAAATACAGGCAAAATTTCTGCCACGATTCCCAATGCCGGGAGCAGTACTACGTACACCTCAGGGTGGCCAAAGAACCAGAACAAGTGCTGCCAAAGGACTGGGTCACCGCCGCGCACTGGATCGAAAAAGCCAGTCCCGATCGTCTGATCAAAAAGTAACATCACAGCGCCGGCAATTAGCGGACCGACCGAGGCCATGAACAAAATACTGGCGATGATGATCATCCAGACCACGATTGGGATGTCGTACATCTTCATCCCGGGCGCTCTTGCGTTCATCAGGGTAGTGATGAAGTTGATACCACCGAGAAGGAAGGCCACAAACTCGAGTGCCACGGCGAGCAGCCACATAGGCGCACCGTAAGGAGTCTGGTTATACACCGCTGATGCTGACAGTGGAGGATAGGACGTCCAAGCGCCACCAAAGCCACCACCTGGTACAAACATCGAGGCGATTAGGATGACGGCGCTAAGTAGGAATATCTGGTAGGACAGGCGGTTGACACGTGGGAACACCATGTCGTCACAGCCAATCATCAATGGAATCAGGAAGTTACCGAAGGCCGCAATGAGCACTGGCATGGCAAACCAGAAGATCATGATCGAGCCGTGATTGGTCACCATTGAATTATAAAACTCTGGGGTGATCAAACCAAATAATGGCACTGCCTTGCCTGGAAAGGCCATCTGCATCCGGAATGCATAAGACATCAAGGCGCCAATTACGCCCATGAAAATGCCTGTGAACAGGTACTGCATACCGATGATCTTGTGATCTAACGGAAAGATGTATTTTTGAAGGAAACTCAACTCGTGATGGTCACCGTGCCCATGGGCATCGTGACCGTTAGCTGCAGCAGCATGTCCTTGCGTCGCCATCTTTACATCCCACCCTGATTCATTGCGATGCGATCCAAACCTTCAACCGGCAAGGCCGCAGATTTCGGTGCTTTTGAGTCTAACCACTGACGGTATTCTTCAGGAGTGTGTACATACACCTGACCGCCCATGATGCCGTGTCCGATACCGCACATCTGCGAGCACGGCACGTCGTACTGTCCCGTCTTTGTGGGTTTGAACCAACCGGAAATTTGCCGCCCAGGAACCGCGTCCTGCTTGAAGCGGAATACCGGAATAGAGAAGCTGTGCAGCACGTCCGCCGCTTCGAGCTTGAATTTATAAGTCTTGTTCACGATCAGGTGAAGCTCGTCGACCACCGACACATCGTCGTCGGTGCCAAGCTTACCGTCCGGACCGGAGTGGACAAACTCCCAAGCCCACTGGTGGCCGACGACGCGTACTTCATCGTCGGTCGGAGGCATCTCTTGCTTGACGTGATACCAAGCGCGTACCGCGAAAACTAAAATGACAATGTCACACAGCAACACAAGATTGTGTGGCCAGTGGATCCATTTCATCTGTTGCTTGGTCTCGCCAGTAATGTACTGGGCCTTGGGACTGCGCGAGCGGCGATACCTGAATACGAAGTAGAACAGAGCAGCTTCTGCCAAAAGCAGCCAAAAGCCACCCAGTATTGCCACGACATGGGTGACCTGATCGATCTGCCCAGCATAAGACGACGCTGCTGCGATGAGTGATTCCATCATAGTGACTTACCTGCTGCCTCCGCTGAAACGGGCCTTACAGAACGAATATGATAACTGCTGCCGCGAAAGCCACGACTAAACCAACGATAGTAAAAAATAACTTTTTTGCCGTGACATCTGGGTCTTGTGCAACCACGTCTGAATCCCCCTCAAAGCGCGTTACTTAGCTACTGGTTCCGGCTTGAATGAGTTGATATACGACACCACATTTAGCATCGCGTCATCATCCAAAGTCGCGGCAATACCTGCCATCGCGTACCCGTTAGGGTCTTTGGCGGGATCGTATCCACGGATCTTGTTTTTGAAATTCTTCAACTGCGTGAGCAAGTACCAATCATTGGCGCCAACGAGTGGCGGCGCATTCAGCGCTTGATTGCCCGCAGCCTGTGGCCCGTGACAAGCCTGACACACCTGGTACGTGCCCTCGCCTTTGGCGAGCTTGCCCTTGACGGTGTCTGGCGTACTCGGGCGCGGCATGGCCGACACAAACTTTGCCACCGTCTTGCGATTCTCCTCATTCAAGGTCAAACCAATCGGCCGCATGCGCATGCCATTGATATCCTTGACGTGACCACCGCGAACGCTGGTGTGGAACTTGGTCAGCTGCGCCTCCAAGTACCACTCCGGCAGCCCCGCGATAGACGGAGCCCCGACCGGTTGATTGCCCGCACCATCGATGCCGTGGCACGAGGTACAAAGCTTGTAAAGCTCAGCAGGCCGGTCATTATCCCACGCAAAGGCGCGCGGCATGAAACCGACGAAGAGAGCGGTGAAAGTTACGATACGAAAGGCAGATTTGATCATCTATGCACCAATGACCAAGGTCAAAAAGGTAATCCACGATGCCAAGTAAGATAATCTCACATGAGGCGACAAACAACAAAGACCTTGCGTGATGACAAACTTTTTTTATGAGCTGCGTAATTTGCAGGCAGTACCCAGGCGCCGCAGAGTACCTTGGCATGACTGGACAGCGATAGCTCCATCGCGGTATGACGCTAGGATCATAGTGAAAGGGTCGTTTGAATATGGGTCGGAAAAATCTAGTTATGTTCCCAATTATAGTTGCTGTAGCGATTGGCGGCTTCTTGCTCGTGAACAAACTGGCTGACACAAATGGCCAGGCCACGGGCACCAGCCATAGTCGTGTCATTGACATTCCATTGACGGACGGAGACGGGCGATCGTTCACATTGGCGGCATGGCCCCAGCAATGGACCGTGCTGTTCTTTGGCTACGCATCGTGTCCCGATGTTTGCCCGATGTCACTGGCTTACTTATCAAAAGAGCTACGCTCCCTCGGCGACCTCGCACATCGTGTACAGCCGGTTTTTATTTCCGTCGACCCACAACGAGACCGCCCGGAAGTACTCAAACAATACGTCGCAGCTTTTGATAAGCAAATCATCGGAGCGACAAGCACAGCCGACAACTTAAGTGAACTGGCAAAAAAGCTTGGCGTCTTCTACGAGGTGCAGCCTGATTCAGCAAAGCCAGGGACAACTCCAGGTGAATTCCCAAACTACACCATCGTCCATAGCGGGGCTTTTTTCATACTAAAACCTGACGGTACCGTGGCAAAGACGCTATCTCCACCACAAGCACCAGGCGACCTTAGCGACGCCCTGCGCGATATTTTAAGTACCGGAGTCTGACATGAACATCACAAAGCTAGCTTTACTAATCACCGCCGCACTGCACACGCCCGCATTGTTCGCCGGCCAAGGCCTGAAAATAAGCTCGGCCTGGATACGCGTGCCTCCCCCAGGTGCAAAGGTGACAGCGCTGTATCTCACTGCGGAAAACACTAGCACAACCGCACAAACCATTACCAAGATCAGCGTGGAAGGCGCCAATCGCACCGAAATGCATCAGAGCACGACCGATGCCAAGGGCATGATGAGTATGGAGCCCTTGCCGCAGCTGAAACTCGACCCGAAGACCACGGTAACTTTAGCCCCAGGCGGCAATCACGCCATGGTCTTTGGCGCTCTACCCGCATTAAAAACAGGAGCCAAGATTAAGGTGACTGTGCATCTGGAGGGCGGTGCTTCTATCCAAACCGAAGCGGTCGCTCGCGGACCCGGCGAGTTAGATGCCGGCCAGCACCAGCATAGCGATGGTGGCACCGCCACTCAACACCACCATGAATAAGAATGACTTCTGAGGGAGGGTGGTAGTCACCACCCGCCCAAGTAACCAAGCGACCACCGCCATGAACTTAGCGAGCGCTAGGCCAAGCATCAAAGCCACCAGCGCTGACGAAGCTAAGCCTAACGCCTGTCTTAGGCCAAAAAGCAGCCACTCGATGCAGGTTACGGCAATTAAGAGCGAGCAGATAAGCCGAAATGGCCACCTGTCTACCGCACTATTGCTGTCTCCGCTCGTCGCCATATTTCGATCTCGTTTCGCGCAACCGAATCTGCTTAGCAAAGGCCGAGTTATAGTCGCGAAGTGGGGCCGGAGCAACCCTAAGCCGTCGCGGTTGAATCAAACATTGAATTTACCTGGCTTTCGGGTGGGTTAGACCGTTAAGCTAAAGAGACGGGTGCTGCTTGGAGGAGATCAGGAGTTGCTGCAACGCACAGTTCGCCGACAAAACGTGCAGATTGGCAAGAGACGCTGGCGACCCATCGCTATCGCTCTGCTGCCAGTTCTAGGCATCGCTTTGCTTTACCTGCTCCTACCTGATCCCGGCCCCCGCATTCGCGACCTCCCCATATTGGATACCGAGCTCTACCCCATCGTTGGCAGCTTGCGCGCACCGGGATTTAGCATCCCATTGGTTCCGGGGGCCAGCAGTTCCAGCTCGGATGGCCGCGCGGCACAACTGGGACGTAAGCTTTTTCATTCGAGTGACCTAACACCCAACGGCGACATGAGCTGCGCCAGCTGTCACGCTAGTCCGACACCTTTGACAGTTGCAAGGCCCACCTTGCCGCAGCTAGTTAACCTGCGCTTTGCTCACTGGTTCGGCAGTAGCGGCGATACCGACAGTGTCGGAGCCGCAACACTCGCTGCGCTGGAAGACCCCACGCACATGGCTAGTTCACGACTTTTCATAGTTAAACAAATGCTCGGTCCCTGGCGCCGTGATTATGAAGCTGTATTTGGCAATCTACCCGGCGAGTTACTCGATCCCGACGCGCTACCCTCGGCGGGCCTACCTGCGCCGCCACCGCTGCAGTGGGAGGTCAATGTAGCTGCGGCCGGACTCGCTTCTATGGGCGATTCTCATTTGCTAGATAGCATTATCAGCAAGGCGATCGGTGAGCATCTTGCACCTGCCCTAGAACTCTCAAGGCGCGCATTTGATCGGGCGCCCCCACCGCCAGGATGGGTCGCAGCCTATGAAAAAATGTCGCCGGCTCACATAGCCGCAGTGAATCAAGTGTACGCTAATGTCGGTGTCGCTATCGGCAGCTACCTGCGAGGGTTAGTAGCATTCGACTCTGCATTTGATCGATTTGCCGATCGTTGGCGTGAGAATATTCCTGCGGCAGCGGCTCTCGGCGATGGCTTCACCGATCACGAACTCATTGGCTTAAAATTATTTGTCGGCCCCGGAAAGTGCCTCAGTTGCCACAGCGGTGCGACGCTCACCGATCAGAAGTTCCATAATAGCGGCCTTTCCCAGCTTGGTGAGACCATCATGGGCGGACGCGCCGTTGGCAGTGTCCGCGCCCTCACCAATCCATTCAACTGCATCGGGCCGTTTGGACAAAAACTACGCCGCGAAGCAAGCGACTGCGCCGACATCACAACCCTGAATACCGAGGACATACGCAATCTGGGCGCATTTAAAACCCCAAGTCTACGCAATCTCGCGCACCGCCAAAGATTTATGCATGACCAACGCTTCACCACTCTAGAGACGACGCTAGCCTATTATAACGAGCTAACCGATCGGGCAGCGATTGGACAACGCGATCCCGCGCTGCACCCACTCGGATTCACCGGTGAAGAACTCGAGGCCTTGGCGGCATTTCTAAACTCGTTGTCTTCGTCCGTCCGGGACCTTAATGGGGTCAGGCACTAGCAGACATGGGGTCGGGCACTTCCAGCAACTCATCGACACCATTAGAACACCACAAAACATGGCTACAAAAGATCTATGGCTTTCATTAGCTTAGCGCCAGTGCCCGACCCCATGCTTTCATAAATCGAGAAACTCACGCAGTGCATTTGTGACTCTCTTACGAATTTCATCGGGAATGATCCCCAAGTCGCGTCGAAATAATGTGTTATCCCAAGCGAGTATTTGATCAATCAAAAGGTCACTTTGCTGTGTAAGAGCAGTCATACCCTTAGGGATCCGCACGCGAAGTGGAAAAGCATCGTCGTCCAGCGTTTTTGTGGTAACCGGTATAATTACAGTACTGCCTAATCCTGCCTCACCAAATTCCGATGGCTGGATTGCTAATGCCGGTCGTTGTTTACCTGGCTTTGTTCCCACTCGGGGCTCGAGGTCAACTACATACAAATGCCATTGTAACGGAGTCAATTTTAAGTCCCTTTGATTCGGCTGTGACGCCTAAACTCAGCGTTAATTTCAGCGCTTTCATGCGCAGCGAGCTTTACAGCTTTCTGCCACCGTTTCGCCCGGCTTTGCCTCGCAACTTCCTGCTCAAGTAAAGCCAAAGCCATTCTTAGTACGGCAATTTTTGTAGTGGCGCCGGTCTTCCTTTTTAATTCCTCAATTTGTCTATCGTCTTCTTCCTGAATTGTCATTGGCTTACCCATTAAATATACCTCCAAGCATATCTGATAATATATCGATTTCATTCCCATCCGCAACGTTGCTCAATCGGCAACGTCGGTATCGGAACGACTGCACCGTCACATGCTCTTGAAGCTGCAGACATCGGATCAAATCTACAGCGAGATTGGCAAAATGAGTTTGGCGCCCAGGCTGAGGCCGAGGGCTTAAACTTATTTGCAGAAGAGGAATGCCGCGGATGTAGTTTTGAATGATGAATTTGAAGAAATAGTCACGGGGCGGGAACCGTCCTCAGGTGTGGAGGATTGGGTAACTCGCCCCTTGAAGTACGAAACTCCGAATAGACCGTAGGCTCTCGTGAAAGAGCCGCAGGATCAGTCGGTACAGTTCGTTACTCTACAATTGTGCCCGAGCTCTTAGCGAAGCGGACTTTGCGGCCGCCCTCTACTTTGTAGCCCAAACGGGTTGCTTTTTTGGTCTTGCTGTCGAGCAAAGCCACTTTGCTGATATGAATGCCCATAGGAACGTCGACAATGCCGCCGTCTTGGTTGTTCATATCTGGCTTCTGGTGTTTTTTATTAGTATTTTTGCCGGCCAGAAACACGCGGTTGCGCTTCTTATCTAGGGTCTCGATCTTAGCAGTCTCGCCTTTGGACTTGCCAGCCAGAACGACGACCTCATCGCCTTTGCGCAGCTTGCTCTTGAACTCGAACTTAGGATCGTGTTGTTTGAATTTCTTGGTCTGCATTGCGAAGAACCCACCTAATCATTACTTTAGTCCTGGACGCGAAGCCTCCCTTCTAGAGGAAGTTGCGGCAGCGGTCAAGGTCGCAGCTCACTATCGAGCAATTTTTTCTCTCGCGGTGCTGGCCTTGCCTATAGCCACTAAGCTTCCTTTATGATATCAATGACTTGCATAAAAAAATATGAGGGTTATCCTTATGTTCCTAAGTAGCCTACGTCACTGCCACTTGGCTGTAGTCTTGGGGCTCGCCAGCCTCTCGGTTCTAATACCCTATGAAGATTCGGTACTTGCGGCTGATTTTGGCGACCCAGCTCCGGTCAAGGCGCAGGACATCCGCCCCCAGGACGTGATCACGTGGGAGGCATTCCAAGCCGTCACTGCGGCCGATGGCAGCATTGACGCAGCACTGCGAATGACCTCGACTCAGGGCTGGAAGGTCTACGTCAAGAACCTGAAGTTCAGCGGTCCTAG
The DNA here is from genome assembly GCA_026390435.1 of Pseudomonadota bacterium. Lineage (GTDB taxonomy): Bacteria > Bdellovibrionota_B > Oligoflexia > Oligoflexales > CAIYRB01 > CAIYRB01. Next base: position 21,535 of record JAPLFY010000106.1, on the reverse strand, counting down.
CGGATACGTCGTTAGTAAGATCAGCGCTCCACCGACTCGCACCATCATGGATCCCATCGAGAATCATGAAACCGAGATCTACGACGGCGGCGAGTTCACCATCAATCTGCAAGGCGCGCCGGCATGGCGACAAAGCACTTTCCCGATCACGATCACGTATGTGGGCTGCACTAATGTCATATGCCTGTTCCCCTACAGCCAGACGGTCGATGTGGCTATGGTGCCGCCGCCTAACTTGGCCGTGCAGAATGCCGTCACACCACCGGACGGCGAGCCACCAGCCTTGCCCGATGAGGATCTGCAAGTGACTCTAGCGGCATCGCTAAGCAACGGCGCAACTTCGCTGGTCACTCTGTTTGCGATCGTTTTTCTCGGGGGACTACTCTCAAATCTAACTCCGTGCGTGGCACCAATGGTGCCAATCACCGTGCGTCTGCTGGCAAGGCAGGGACACAATCATTACTTGAACGCCTGTTATTATGCGCTCGGAATTATCTTCAGCTACTCTTCTTTAGGTTTAGTCGCGGCGCTTAGCGGGGGATTATTTGGCAGCTTACTGGCAAGCAAAGGCTTTAACATCAGCTTCGCCCTGGTCATGGTGATCTTAGGCGTCAGCATGCTTGGTTTTGGCGATCTGTCTGTGCTGCAACGACTTGGTAACCAGCTAGGCAGCGGCAAACCATCGCCGCGAAATACCATCCTCATGGGCGTCGGAGCCGGACTAGTGGCAGCTCCATGCACCGGTCCGATTCTCGCAGCTCTGCTAGCATATACCGCACGTAATGCGACAAGCATTGGCGTGTCGACAGCCTTGCTAGCCACATACAGCATCGGCTTTTCCCTACCCTACATCGCCCTTGGCGCAGCTGCCAGCAAGGTGAGTAAATGGCGAGTCCCTCCTCTCGCACAATTGGCGGTAAAATTACTATTTGCCGGCACCATGTTTGGACTGAGCTTTTACTACCTGCGGGTCCCCTTCTACGAGCTCGCACAAAGCATGCGACCTTACTGGGTCAATCTCGCTACCGGAGGCATAGCCGTTGGTTTGACACTGTCAGCGGCCATCCTTGCCATGCCGCGACTGCATCAGGCTAAAAGCGCCCTCATTGTCCCCACGATGATCCTGGGATTTGGCCTATTTGCTCTGTCGCAGTGGGCCACTTCAAAGTCGGATCAGGCTAGTGCCGCCCCCGATCTGGACTGGTATCACGACGAGGCCAGCGCTTACGCCGCCGCTACTCGCAGTGGCAAACCGATTTTCGTGGATATGTGGGCCGAGTGGTGCGAAGCGTGCAAGAAGATGGACGTCACGACTCTCGCTGATCCAAAAGTGGTCGCTGCGCTTCGTGAGCGATGGATTTTGCTCAAGCTAGATTTTACGGAAACTTCTGCTGCATCTGATGATTTACAACAGAAATATGCCGTGCAGAGCCTACCGACGTTTGTATTGCTACCAAATAATGCAGACCTAGGCCATAAAGTCGCTATTACCGGGTACGTCAATGAGGCGACCTTGATGAGTGAGTTACTTAAGTTTATCAAGCATTAGGTGAGGTGATCGGTGTTACATCACGTTTTGTTCGTCGCCTCACCAGAGCAAATCCGCTTAACAAAAATAGCTTTGGCGCGGGTTCATGCCGTACCTATTGGCACACCCAATAATCTGTCCGAGGCTTTCCATTTACAAAATGTCTATCTTGAGCACATCACACTCAACGTCCATTTGATTTCAAACCTAGATGCCATCACACCGCATCTACGCCGCAATCCAGTGGACCTCCTGATTTATGATGAGCGCCAAGGAGGCATCGAGGCGCGGGCGGCTCTACACAAAATTCAAACCGATACGATGGCCTTTGGTGAGCTATGGGGACCTGACTTCATCTTCCCGATGAGTCGAGTGGTCGCCATCCTTGGCGACGACCGCAATGAAGCTCAGCGCGCTTTCGAACTAGGTCGCGTGCAGGTGCGCGACGTTTATGTGGCACCGCAAAATACAGCTAATATTCTACGCTGGCTGAAACGCGTCCTGACCCAAAGCTTAGTCCGCAGTGACCGAGTAGGCATGGCTCTTAGCGGTGGCGGTCTCGAGGGGTTTTTGTATCAGGTCGGCGTTCTTCACGCCTTGGACAAGAGTACTCTCGGTAGGCCACTTCGCAGTGTCGATGCTTATTCCGGAATCAGCAGCGGTGCTATCTGCGCCTCGCTGATGGCGGGCAACGTACCAACTGCCGAGGTGATCAGAGCAATGCACGGCAAGTCCGACGTGCTCCCACCTTTGCACGGCAGCATCATGTTTGACTTTGCCGCCACTAATATCGGTAAAAGACTGGTTAAAACGGCGCTCACTGCCACCGGCATTGATCCAACCCGGTGGGTGCGCAAGATGATGCGAGCGATCCCCACAGGAATATTCAAGGGTGAGACTCTCAAGGCTTATATGCGAGAGGCGATCCTAACCTACGGCCATGAAGATTCTTTTGAAAATTTGAGCTCAGAGCTTTACATAGGCGCAACCGACCAGGATACGTTTGAACATGTCACCTTTGGCAAGACCCCGTGGAGAAACATCACCGTATCTGATGCTATGCGCGCATCCTGTGCCCTCCCCCCCTTCTTTACACCTGCGCAAATAAACGGCAGGTGGTTTATAGATGGGCAGGTAACTAAGACCTGCAATCTAGAACTCCTAGTGCAGCGCCAATGTCGGCTCATCATCATTATCGACCCCATGAAACCACTGGCGACCATGATTCCAGGTTCCGTTGATAAGAAAGGCGGCGTATTTGCCGTGCTACAGACTATCAAGGCTCTGGTGCACACACGCTTCCACCAAACTCTTACGCACCTTACTGAACGCTATCCTGACGTCGATTTTTTAGTGTTTCAGCCGGATGAAGAGTGTGCCCAGCTCATGGCCGGCATGCCGATGCGTTACAAAATTCGTACGGAAATTGTCACCGCGGCCTACCGTCAAACGCTGCGTCAGCTTCGCGAGCGTCACGGCGTGTACTCAGCGAAATTAAGTCGTTTTGGCTTTAATTTGAAGTCACCGTCCGAGCTACTTGAACTAGAAAGACGGGAGCACGACATCTTGGAAACAGGAACCTAAGCACCCCGGACCAGATTACTGCATACAGATGTAGTTAAAGGAAATCGAGCTTTGGCCAGACGCTAGACTGATCGTGAATGCAAGCGAAGTGGCTGCACTAATCCGAACATTCAAGCTGCCTGTGTTGATGTTAGTATCACCAGTGAACGTGACCACGCAAACTGGGGTGTTGGCGTACGCGGTAGCAAAGTTGATGGTACAGTCAGTTGGGGCGCTCGTGCCGAAGGTCACAGTGCCCCGAGTGTCGTTACCAACAATCACAGGACTTGCTCCACAATTGCTTAGAGTTGGCACCGCTGTGCTTGAGTTGCCGACGTGGCCATTGACGTCCAAGGCCGCTGCTGGAGCAGTCGTACCGATACCCACATAACCGCCCTGGAAGACCGCCGCATAATTAGAGTTCGCACCAGTCTGTGCGTTCACATAAAGACCGTAGCTATTAGTCTGGGCACCGACGGCTGTAGCGCCAATGCCCAAAGCCACTGCGTTGGTCACAGTGTTGTTGCTGCCCTTTCTCGGTGCGCCGGCGACGTAAGCCGTGTAGGCATTCGTCGTGATCACTGCAGCACTTGTCGAAGCCAAGACCGGGGCGCCTATTGCATTGAATGCCATGTTCCCAGTGGTCGAATTTGACCCAGTGGCATTGTCGGTGAAGGTTGGGCTAGAGAATCCTAGATAGGCACCAGTTAGGCTGGGAGCAGCTGATTTACTACCGCCGACATCCAACTGCGATACTGGCGCCGTCGTCCCGATGCCAACGTTGCCTTGTACGATCAACCCGTTGGTCGGTGCTATACTGCCACTTGTCGAGGTTCCACCGCCGTAGGTAGCACCGATGGCTAGAGATCCTGCCACATCGAGTTTGTTATTTGGCGCTGATGCGCCGATGCCCACATTACCGGATGCCGCGATCCGCATCCGCTCAGTGGTTCCACCGCTTACAGTTTGCGTAAAGAGAATTGGCGCCGCATTTGTATCGGTACGGTAGGAGTCTAAACTCACTTGACGCAAGGCTAAGTTAGTATCAGAGCTACCACCTTGGATTCGAAGGCTAGTGGCACTGGAATTAAATGCAGTGAATCTAGATATTTCGTAAATTGAACTATCGTTGGTAGTTTTATAAAGTTGCATGGTCGCAGCGGGCGAAGCGGTACCGATACCGACGTTACCACCGGATACTACTAATTGGTTAGTACCGGCCGTCAGACCGTTGCTAGGCAGAGTTAATGCGCCGGTCATCGTGTCGCCAGCTTTACTAACTTTGGTAGAGGCGTCCGCAGTTGCCGCCACGGTGATTGCGCCAGAACTGTTGGTGATGGAAACACCAGTCCCTGCAGTCAAAGTAGTCAGAGTATAATTAACACCGTTGCCGATCAAAATATTACCGTTACCTGGTGCCGTTGCTATGCCGGTACCACCGTTACCTACGGCCAATGTTCCTGTCACAGCAGCAGACTGACCAAGATTTAAAGCACCGAAAGAAGGCGTGCCACCGCCGGATGGTACGGTTAGAGCCTGATAGGCGCTGCCGGCTGAGGTTGAGAAAATATTGCTGCTACTATTACCGAGCAAAACCCCGTTTGAGCTGAAGTTAGTGTTCCCTGTACCACCATTGCCTACGGCTAGTGTGCCCGAACCGATCTGAGACATCGGTAGACTTGGAATGTCTGACACCGCAAGGGCCAAGCCACTCGACACGCGACCTTTAGCGTCAACTACCACTTTAGGATAAGTACCAGCCACAACGCCCGTAGTTGTCAGAGTCGGATTTGGATAAACGCCGTATAAATCACCACCAGCGGCACCAGTTGGAGCTGCACCAGCCACCCAGCTCAGAGCACCCGAGCCATTGGTTTGCAACAGTTGGCCGCTCGATCCGTCGCTTCCAGGCAGAGTCCACACCACCGATGTAGTCAGCGTATCAGGAGCTTTCAGTGACAGTGAGTTGGTAGGACCTTTGTCTTTCAGAATCAGGCGATTGGCTGCAGTGTTAGTGCCGGAAATCGTCAAATTGCCGGCGATAGTCGTAGCCCCCATCGCCGCGGTGCCCGTTGTATTGATGGCGGTAGAGCCACCGATAGTCGAAGCACCGTCGATAGTCGCAGCCGAAATTTGTGGGCTGAGTAAAGTCTTATTCGATAAAGTTTCGCTGGCGTCCCGCGTAACAATGGTACCGACAGTCGGGAAGATAGCATTCGACGCCATACCAGTACCACCAGAGGTCGTTGGTAGTAGACCAGTTACTGCAGCAGATTGAGCCAAATTAATCGCACCAAAGGTCGGTACTCCACCACCCGAGGGGATGCTTAAGCTTTGGTATGCACTACCAGCCGAAGTGGAGAATAGGTTGCCTATCCCGTTACCAAGTATGACACCGTTGGTGCTAAAGGACGCCGTGCCCGTACCACCGTTGGCAACCCCAACTGAGCCCGAAACAATAATCGAAGCCGGCAGATTAGGAATATCAGAAATACTCAAACTAGTACCTGCACTCACTCGACCCTTGGTATCTACTGTCACTTTAGAATAAATACCAGCCGACACTCCGGTCGTAGTGAGCGTTGGGCTTGGATAATTTCCGGTCAAGTCGCCACCAGCGCTGCCACTTGGTGCGGATCCGGTGACCCAGCTTAAAATTCCTTGACCATTGGTCTTAAGCATTTGACCATCGGCACCATCGGTGTCAGGCAACTGCCAAGTGGTGGAGCTGACCAGCGAATCTGGTGCCTTGAGAGCGAGGAAGTTCGTTGTGCCCTTATCCCGCAAAATTAGTTTGTTTGCTAGGGTGCCGTCGCCGCGGATAGTGACACTTCCAAGGGCACTGATCGCTCCAGAACTAATCGCGCCCGATGTAGTTATCGAAGTGGTACCTGTGATCAGAGAGGCACCGTTTATCGTGCCCGCGCTGATCACTGGACTGGTTAGCGTTTTGTTGATCAAAGTTTCCGTTGCCGATTGTGTCACGATCACGCCCGAACTTGGGAAGGTTGCCCCGGAAGCTATACCTGTACCGCCGGCGCTTACGGGCAAGACGCCAGTGATCGCCAAAGGCTGCGCTAAATTCACTGCCCCAAATGCTGGCGTACCGCCACCAGAAGGAACCATTAAACTCTGATATGGTTGACCAGTTCCTGTCGTGAAGAGACTTCCGCTGCCATTGCCAACGACCACTCCATTGGCCGTGAAACTAGTAGAACCGGTACCGCCATTGGCTAGTGGCAGGACCCCTGACCCAATTATGGACATAGGCAGACTTGGAATATCGCTTACAGTTAAGCTGCTTCCGAAATATACTCGACCTTTGAGATCGACTGCTACTTTTTGGTAAGTACCAACCGCAACTCCAGTTGTGGTTAGAGTTGGGCTCGGATAATTACCCGTCAAATCGCCGGTTGCTGCACCGCTCGGAGCCGCACCAGAAACCCAACCCAAAACTCCGGATCCGTTAGTGGTGAGCAGTTGACCGCTACTTCCCTCGCTACCTGGCCACGTCCACACAACGGAAGATGCCAAGACATCTGGGGCCTTAAAGGCGACAAAATTCGTGCTACCACGATCATTAAACATCAACCTGTTCGATGCCAAACCTGTACCGCGGATCCCGACGTCACCAGTTAAGTTGGCCGCACCGGCTGTGATCGAGCCTGACGTGTTGATGACGGTGGAGCCGCCAATTAAGGACGCTCCATTCACTGTACTTGCTGATATTATTGCACCAGTCAGGGTTTTATTGGTCAGATTTTGCGTACTGATATCCGTCACAATTGCGCCTGTTGACGGGAACGTTGCTGACGAAGCAACACCGGTACCACCGTTGGCTGTCGCAAGGATGCCTGTGACCGCTTCCGAGCGAGCAAGATTTACAGCGCTAAATGATGGTGCTCCACCATTGCTTGGTATCACCAGACTTTGGTAAGCAGTACCAGCCGCTGTCGTAAACAAATTACTGACACCGTTACCAAGCACGACTCCATTCTGAGTAAAGCTGCTAAATCCGGTACCACCATTCGCAACACCCAATTGTCCTGAACCGATGATCGACACAGGTAGACTTGGGATATCTGACACACTCAAGTTAGCACCGAGCTGCACGCGGCCTTTTGCATCGACGGTAACTTTTGTATAAGTGCCCGCTGTCACACCAGTCGTCGTCAAAGTAGGACTTGGATAAGCGCCCACCAAATCACCACCGGCGTTGCCAATCAGAGTAGCTCCGGAAACCCAGGCTAAAGCCCCCGATCCGTTGGTGCTTAGAAGTTGACCGTTAATGCCGTCGTTACCCGGCAAGGTCCAGGCTACCGAAGATGACAGCGTGTCTGGAGCTCTTAAAGAGACGGCGTAAGTAGATCCTTTATCGTTCAGCACTAAACGATTCGAATTCAGTCCGGAGCCCTGAACAGTCAAACTACCGCCGACTGTCGTTGAGCCAGCAGTTATTGTACCCGTCGTGTTAATGGTCGTCGAACCACCAATCACCGACGCCCCTATGACCGAGCCAGCATTGAATACGGAACTACTTAAAGTCTTATTCAGCAAAGTCTCTGTTGCGGACTGGGTCACAATAGTACCGCTACTTGGGAATACCGCTGAGGAGGTAACTCCGGTACCACCCACAGATGTCGGGAGAATACCTGTCACTGCAGCTGACTGGCTTAAATTTAGCGCTCCGAATGATGGCACTAAACCATTACTCGGCACCGTCAGCACTTGATAGGCAGTACCGGCGCCGGTCGATAGTAGGTTACCGGTGCCGTTGCCAAGCATGACACCGTTGTTGGCGAAGTTATCAGCTCCGGTACCACCATTGCCGACGCTAAGCACTCCCGATCCGATGATAGAAATTGGTAAACTTGGGATATCGGCGACGAGTAGACTCATGCCGGCAGTCACGCGACCCTTTTGATCAACGCGGACTTTTTGGTAGGTGCCGGCCGTCACGACCGTTGCCAGCGTTGGATTTGGATAGCTACCAATGAGATCACCGCCAGCGGTGCCGTTCGGCGCTGCTCCCGTCACCCACTGTAGAGTACCCAAACCATTGGTAGTGAGTAGTTGCCCAGTAGCACCATCGGTACCAGGTAAAGTCCAATTTACCGACGTAGAGAGTGTATCAGGAGACTTAAATGATAGTGAGAACGTCGCCGAACTATCGCTAAATACGAGGCGGCTAGCCGTACTACCGTTGGAGCTCTTTAATTGAACGTTACCATTAGATGTCACCCCACCAGAGGTTATGCTTCCGGTGGTGTTTATGACTGTCGAACCAGTAATCAAAGACGCGCTAGCAATAGTACCACTGTTAATCAGCGGAGAGGTTAAGGTCTTATTAGTCAGCGTTTCGGTGGCAGCCCTGGTCGCAATGATGCCAGAGCTTGGATAAGTGGCCACAGAACTGATCCCAGTACCACCCGATGTACTAGGCAGTATTCCTGTGGTTGCTGCTGGCTGCGCTAAGTTTACCGCGCTGAAATAAGGCGCGGTGCCATCGGCCGGTACTGTCAAACTTTGGAATGCCGAACCAGCAGCTGTGGAATTGATGCTGCCAATATTGTTCCCAAAAAGGACACCGTATTGAGTGAATGTCGAAGCCCCCGTACCGCCGTTCCCAACTGGAATGATCCCAGACGCAATGATCGATGCGGGCAGACTTGGAATATCTGATACCGACAAATTAGTCCCATCAGTGACCCGCCCTTTGGCATCAACCATGACTTTCAGATAAGTCCCAGGAGTTACGCCAGATGGCGTTAAACTCGGGTTTGGATAAGCTCCCGTCAAATCACCGCCAGCTGCACCAGACGGCGGTGCTGACGACGCCCAGCCAAGAGCACCGGAGCCATTGGTGGAGAGTATCTGGCCGGAAGTGCCGTCGGCTACTGGCAACGTGAATACCGTTGAGCTTGCCAATGTGTCTGCAGCTTTTAAAGATACGGAAAAGCCGGTCCCCTTATCACCAAACACTAATCTGTTTGCCAAAGTACCATCACCACGGATAGTCGCGCTACCATTGACCGTGGTCGACCCGGAGGTGATAGTGCCGGAGGTATTGATAACTGTCGCTCCGCCGATCTGAGAATTACCGTTCACGGTACTGGACGCGATTACGACTGAGTTTAAGGTCTTATTTGTCAAAGTCGCAGTGCCGGCATCTGTAACGATAGTGCCAGTAGTTGGGAAGACGGCGTTTGACATGGTCCCAGTACCGCCTGCAGTCGCTGGCAAGATTCCAGTCACCGCTGCGGACTGAGACAAATTGACCGCGCTAAACGAAGGTGCCCCGGCAGCTCCAACTGTCAGGCTTTGATAGACTGCACCGGCAGCACTACCAGTTAGACTACCTGAGCCGTTACCTATCACCACACCGTTACTTGGGAAAGAAGCTCCGCCGGTACCACCATTAGCTACCGGTATCACCCCGGATCCGATAATCGAAGCAGGTAGACTAGGAATATCGAGTACCGATAAAGAGTACCCGTACAAAACGCGGCCCTTACTATCGACAGAAACCTTTTGGTAGGTGCCGGCGGTAACTCCGGTGGCTATCAATGTTGGATTTGGATATGCACCAAACAGGTCTCCACCAGCAGCACCCATATTTTGCGCCACCGATACCCAGTTAAGCCCTCCGGACCCGTTAGTCGTCAACATTTGACCCACACCGCCGTCGGTTGCCGGAAGCGTCCAAATGATGTGGTCTGGGACCACGTCGGGAGCTTTGAAACCCACGTACTTAGAATTAGTGCTATCACTAAATGCTAATATATTAGTGCTTGAGCCGGTGCCTTTGATATTTAGCGTTCCTACAATTGAGGTAGCACCTGCGCTGATTGTCCCTGACGTTGCAATGTTCGTGGTCCCGCCTATGAGCGAGGCTCCCGAGATGGTACCAGCCGAGATAATCGGACTAGACAGGGTTTTGTTGAACAGAGTTTCGGTAGCATTTTGCGTAACAATCACACCCGAGGTTGGGAAGGTGGCAAAAGAACTGACACCGGTACCACCAAGGATAGGCATCAAAATACCGGTAACTGCAGCAGTCTGCGATAAATCAATGGACCCGAACGATGGGACGCCACCAGTGCTTGGGACTCGCAAACTTTGGAACGCGGCACCTGCCGCGGTACTTAACAAATTACTCGGCCCGTTACCGATGATGACACCATTGCTGGTGAAGCTATTGAAGCCTGTACCACCGTTAGCAACGGCTACTGCACCGGATCCGATGATGGAAGCTGGAAGGGTCGGAATATCAGCGACCGCCAAATTTGATCCGGTTAATACCCGTCCTTTGAGATCGACAACGACCTTCTGGTAGGTACCAGCCAAAACACCCGTAGCGGTGAGAGTTGGGCTAGGATAGGCACCAGTTAAATCACCGCCAGCGTTTCCACTAGGCGACGCACCGGAAACCCAAGACAAAGCTCCAGTGCCACTTGTCACTAACAACTGACCAGAACTGCCGTCAGCACTCGGGAGGGTAAAGGTGACCTGACCAGACATGTTTTCAGCGGCTTTTAAAGCTACAAAGTTGCTAGAGCCTTTGTCGTTCAGTACCAACTTGTTCGCATAAGTGCCGCTGCCCTGTACCGTTAGGTTACCGTTGATTGTGGTGGCTGCAGCGTTAATAGTGCCGGTGGTATTGATCGTTGAGTTACCACCGATGACAGAATTCCCGTTGATGAGACCGGAAGCAATCACCGGAGCCGTCAGCGTTTTATTAGTTAAAGTCTCTGTTGCAGATTCCGTTACGACCACACCGCTAGTCGGAAATGTAGCGTTGCCACTGACACCCGTACCACCTACACCTTGCGGCAGCACACCAGTGACGGCAGCACTTTGCGATAAGTTGACGGCACTAAATACCGGTGCGCCACCACCCGCTGGCACCGTTAAACTTTGGTAAGCCCCACCCGCAGACGTGCTCGACAAGCTTCCGCCGCTGTTGCCAAAGACAACACCTAGACTATTGAAGGCTGCCGCTCCTGTACCACCACGGTTCACCCCAAGTAGGCCCGTGTTGATGATCGAAGCAGGCAGACTTGGGATGTCAGCTACTGCAAGGGAAGTCCCCTCAAGCACTCGTCCCTTCAGATCGACCCGAACCTTTGTATAAGTTCCAGCACCGACGCCTGTAATCCCCAGGGTCGGGTTGGGATAATTGCCCGTTAGATCGCCACCTGCTGCTCCTGTAGGCGCGGCACCGGAAACCCAGCTCAAAGCACCAGTTCCATCCGTCGTTAAGAGCTGAGCATTAGCACCGAGCGAATTGGGCAGCGTCCATCCTATGGAAGTGCCGGTCACATCGGCCGGAGCTCTTAAGAATACAGAATTGACGCTACCTTTATCGTTAAACACAAGTTTATTAGGTGTGACGCTATTGCCGCGAATGGTTATATCACCAGCGATAGTTGTAGCCGCGGCGCTGATGGTACCAGCGGTATCAATGGCGGTATCACCGGTTATCAACGCAGATCCGGCTATGGTGCCGCCGTTTATAAGCGGATTGGTCAAAGTCTTATTGGTGAAGGTTTCCACACCAGCGCGAGTAGAAACTACCCCAGTGGTCGGATAGGTGGCGGTCGAAACCACTCCGGTGCCACCGAGGCCCGTCGGCAAGACTCCGGTAACTGCCGCGCCCTTCGACAAATCCATAGCCCCGAACGAAGGCATCCCGCCTGCCGATGGGACGCGCAAAATCTGATCGGCTGAGCCCGCGGCAGTTGAGAAAATATTGCTAGAATTATTGCCTAGCAAAACACCGTTTTCGGTAAAACTATTAGTACCAGTACCACCCAACGACACGTCTAGTCTGCCAGACCCAAGTTTACTAATTGGCAGTGCCGGAATGTCTGCCACGTCAAGCGAGGTACCTGCGATCACTCGCCCTTTCTCATCAACCGTAACTTTCTGATATTGACCTGCACCCACACCGGTCGCAGGCAACGTTGGATTTGGGTACGCACCAGTCAAATCACCACCCGCTAGTCCGGTCGGCTTCGCTCCTGAGACCCAGCTTAATATCCCACTACCACTGGTGGTCAAAAGCTGACCAACGCTACCGTCTGCACCTGGTAGAGTCCAGACCACTGAGTTGACCAATGCATCTGGCGATTTCAACGAGATGGACTTGCTGTTCCCAAGATCATTGAGCATCAGCGCCTTAGCCGTAACACCGTTACCGCGGATAACGACATCTCCATTCACGGAAACCGTGCTAGACGTGATGGTTCCTGAAGTACTGATTACGGTCGAGCCGCCGATCACTGACGCACCAGCTATTGAGCCAGCGTTAATGACTGGACTGGTGAGAGTTTTGTTAGTTAAGTTTTGCGCCGCAGCTTCCGTAACCACAGTGCCTGAGCTCGGATATGTCGCAGTCGAAATAACCCCGGTACCACCCAGGGACTGAGGCAAAACGCCGGTGACAGCTGCGGACTGAGATAAATTTACCGCCGAAAAGACTGGAGCTCCGCCGCCGCTTGGAACAGTTAAACTTTGGAATGCTGTCCCACTCGTCGTACTAGTTAATGTCCCGGAATTGCCTCCGACGACGACGCCGTTTGCATTAAAACTACCCGCACCGGTACCACCACGAGTGACACCAAGGATCCCGGTAGAAATCTGCGAAGCAGGTAGACTTGGGATGTCGGCTACATCAAGAGTGGTACCGAGAGACACACGACCTTTTAAATCCACTTTTACTTTGGTAAAGGTTCCAGCATTTACTCCGGTGTTTGTCAGTTCGGGACTAGGATATAAACCGGTCAAATCACCCGAAGCAGTGCCGGTTGGAGCAGCGCCAGAAATCCAACTTAGAGTGCCTGAACCATTAGTCATCAGCAGTTGCCCACCCGACCCATCGGCGCCTGGCAGGGTGTAAGTTACCGAGTTAGAGAGAGTGTCAGGAGCCTTCAATGCCACTGATCGCTCTGATCCTAAATCATTAAGGAATAATCTATTTGCAGTTGCACCGTTGCCACGGATGGACACATCACCGTTGACCACCTGACTACTTGAAGTGATGGTTCCAGTGGTGTTGATTACGCTAGACCCACCAATTACAGATGCTGCGTTAATAGTGGCATTAGTGATCAGGGGACTAGAAATGGTCTTATTCTGTAAAAGTTCAGCAGCTTCACGGGTCACCACAGTGCCAGTTGTTGGGAACACAGCGCCCGAGCTGATGCCGGTACCACCGAGTGTTTTTGGCAGGATTCCGACTACTGCAGCGGATTGAGCCAAATTCACCGCACCAAATGTAGGAGTCGTACTTCCCGCTGGAATGATCAGACTCTGATAAGGCGACCCAGCCGCAGTCGACAAAATGTTACCGGCCTCGTTACCCAGCAGCACTCCGTCCTTGGTAAAGCGGCTTGCTCCCGTACCACCAAAGTCGACAGCAACTATGCCGTTATCAATTTGACCGGCAGGAATCTTCGGTAGATCGCTCACGGAAAGAGTCGTAGCTGCCAGAGTGCGACCTTTAGCATCCACTGTCAATTTTGTATAAATACCGGCAGAGACACCGGTGTCCTTTAGAGTTGGATTTGGATATATGCCCGTCAAGTCACCACCGGCGTTACCCGAAGGCCGAGTTCCTGACACCCAACCCAAAGTTCCTGATCCATTGGTAATAAGTAATTGCCCATCGGTACCGTCCGTTGCCGGCAGGGTCCACACTACTGAGCCCGAGAGTACGTCTGGGGCTTTAAATGCTAGTGAACGAGTCGCACCCAGGTCATTTAAAATCAGTTGATTGGCGGTAAGCCCGTTACCCTGAATTTTAATATTGCCGTTCACTGTTTGGGCGCCCGATACAATCGTACCGGTAGTATTCACGTTGGTGAATCCAGTGAGCGTTGCACTATCAATCATCGGAGAGTTTAGAACCGCACTATTCAGCGTCTTATTGGTCAGTGTAGCTGCGCCGGCCTCAGTGACGACGGTGCCACTTACTGGAAAAGTCGCCGTTGATATTACGCCGGTACCGCCCAAAGATGTCGGCAGTACGCCAGTAACTGCAGCTCCCTGGGATAAGTTTAGGGCAGTAAAATAAGGCGTCCCACCGCTACTTGGCACAGCTAAAATTTGGTATGCCGATCCTGCCGGTGTTGCTGTTAAAGCACCCGTATTATTTCCGAGTACAACGCCATTCGCTTGCAGACTACTAGCGCCGGTACCACCGTTTGTCACCGGTACGATACCGCTCGTGATAATGGATGCTGGCAAACTTGGAATATCACTCACTGCTAGCGTAGTACCCGTAGTGACGCGCCCTTTTGAATCTACCACCACTCTTGGATAAGTTCCGGGGACTACTCCGCTTGGGGCTAAAGTAGGATTTGGATATGCGCCGGTCAAATCACCAGCAGCGGCCCCAGTAGGCGCCGCACCAGATACCCACCTAAGCTCTCCGCCACCATTTGTGGTTAGTAGCTGATTAGCCACTCCGTCCACACCGGGTAATGTCCATTCGACAGATCCTACCAAGTTATTTGGAGCCTTAAATGACAGGGAATTCGAATTAGTCTGATCGTTGATTTTAAGGCGACTGGACGAGTATCCGTTGCCTTGAATGGTGATATCTCCTGCAACAGTTTGAGCACCTGAATACAGGGTTCCGGAGGTACTAATGTTACCAGATGTGTTGATGACTGAAGCACCGTCGATGGTAGCTGAACTGATAAGCGGACTGTCCAGAGTTTTTAGCCTTAAGGTCTGAGCCGCACCCTCGGTCACTACGACACCGGACGCAGGAAAGGTTGCCGTTGATAGCACACCGGTACCACCCAATGACCTAGGCAATAAACCAGTGACGGCAGCTGGCTGGGCGAGATTCAGCGGACCAAAAATTGGTGCCCCACCGCCAGATGGAACAACAAGACTCTGATAAGGGCTGCCAGCAGCTGTCGATGTTAAGTTGCCCGAGCCACCACCGTAAAGTATGCCGTTCGCCGTAAAAGTTGAAACGCCGGTACCACCGTTGGCGACACCAAGCATCCCAGTTTGAATCAAAGACGTTGGGATCCCAGGTATGTCGGCTGCTTCAAGCGAACCGCCAGTTACGACACGCCCTTTGGCATCAACCGTAACTTTGGCGTAGGCACCAGGGACGACGCCCGAGTTAGCTAAACTTGGATTCGGATATTGACCGTCTAAATCTCCGCCAGCTACACCAGAAGGCCTAGCACCCGAGTACCAACCCAGAGTCCCCGAGCCGTTGGTACCAAGTAATTGCCCGACGCCACCTTCCACCGGTGGCAATGTCCAAGAGAGCGACGCAGCTAATGTGGCTGGTGCTTTGAACGAAAGCGATTTGGTATTGGTGCTATCGTTAAATGAAAGAGTATTGGGTAGGTCGCTAGTGCTTTGGATAGTCACTGGCCCGTGCACCGTTGTAGCGCCCGAGGCAACGGTGCCAGTGGTGTCAATAGTCGTGGCGCCACCAATCAACGACGCGCCATTCATAGTGCCCGCGGCAATCACCGGACTGTTCAGAGTCTTGCGAGTCAAAGTTTCTACTGCATCTTCAGTCACCACGACGCCCGATGTTGGGAATGTGGCTGCGGAGTTCACACCTGTACCACCGTAAGTTCTAGACACGGTGCCACTGGTGATCACAGCGCCAGATAGACTGGGGATGTCTCCTGGTACTAAGGTTGTGCCGGCGATAATCCGTCCCTGCAGATCCGTGGTCACTTTCGTATACACACCGGGCGATCCAACATTTGGCAAGGCTATGGTGGAGTTGTTGCCGACAGTACTCACCAACACACCTGGCCCAGCCAACACCGCGCCCACTTTGCTGTTGAAATTAAGCCAGTCTAGAACGGATAGATAACCGGACGATACCGCGGATGCCTGCGAAATCGACATCGATCCCGTTGTCGGCGAGTAAACTAAAGGAGCATAGGCCGACACCGAAGATCTCGCTGTCGATTGAGCCCTAAACTCGGTGAAGTATAGGTTAGCACCCTCGGAAACATCGCTGGTGTTCAGAGAAATTGTTCCCGTTTTCCCCGCAACCGAGGTCACTGGCACTATGGGTAAAGACACCCACCCCAATTTACCGTCACCGTCTGTACGTAAAAGCTGACCAGTCGAACCATCCGTCTCTGGTAGGGTCCAAATCCTCGGTCCTATCGCGTAATCTGGTGCCTTGAAACCTACATAATTGCCTGGCGACAAGCTGTTGAACCGAACTTCACCAGTTTGACCAGGATCGCTACCGTATGCTTTAACCTCAACACCGTTTTGTTTATAGGTGTACAAGGTCCCCATGTTGATGTTCGAGGCTGAACTGATCGCATTTTGCTTATACCAAAATGTCATCCAATCTATGGAGCTAATGTAGCCATCGCTAATACCAGTGGCCTGAGTCATCGCCACCACGGGAGTGGACCCGTCCATTGACACTGCCAATGGGGGCACTGCAGTCACGGTAGTAGAGGCCGGCGTCCACATAGTGCCGTCGTAACTGAGCACCTGGCCCAGAGCTGGCGACACCGAGCGTACGCTTGTCCCTTGAATAGCAGATGAGTTAGGACTGGGTGTACCCCAAACGATTTTGCCGCTAGGGTCCTTAGTTAAGAACTGATTCACTGATGGCCCTGTGCTCGGGCCTACCATCAGCTTTCCGTCGCTGCCGAAGCTGACGCTTTTACCGTCCACAGGCACTCTTGCTGCGTACGGTACCGTTACCACCTGTTGCTGTGGATAAGGAGTTCCGCCGTGCGTTAAGTCACTTACTTGAAACCATACTGGCTGTGTTACGTCGGGAAACACTTTTCCATAGTCTTCGCCACTCAAGGTAACACGAACCTGAAAGACGCCCTCCTGCAGGGACACAGCTTCAAAACCCTGCGTCACAGCTAGTATGGGAGTAGTGCCAGGATTGTCATGGAAAAAGGAAATTTCAAGCGCCACAGGGCCTACCACTGGCTTACCGTTTGCCTCTGTCATCCGACCACTCACCACGAAATCGAACGACGACTGCCCCAACGCTACGCTGGCGGTTAAAACCGTCGCGTAGAGCAGGCCAAGAATGCAAGCGATGTGGCGCATGTTCAACCCCCCTACCAATTCGGGAGACCGACACTACCAGTGGTTAGCTGATAGGTGCCGTTGGTGATAGTAGACCCAGTAATGTAATCAACCTGTGCTTGAAAACCCCCTTGCTGTTGCATTGGTGTATCGAATGCGGAGAAACTCATCGTCACGTAAGGAAAATCTTGCAGATAAATTTGATTGACTGCCATCTTCGGCACGGTTGTTTCGTCGACAAGCAGTTTCAATTTGTTTTCGCCGTAGGAAAGCGCACCAGCAATCGCGGGATCTGTAGGATACAGCCTCAGAATGAAACCGCTGTCATCAGATAAGAACTGCGTGTCCCAACCCTGCCCTACCGAGTCACCGGAAGCCTCCTGAAGTCCCAAAGATCCGGCGATACCACTGAGTAGATCCTTAAGTGTGGTCTCCGAGATAAGCCGAATCGGTGCACCCGCTGATACTTCGCTGCTCTCGATTTTTAACGTCACCACGCTTCGTGTTTGATAGTGCGTCCGGTTCGCAATCAAAGCATTCGGCAATTCAATCGGAGCTCCCTTTGGACCATCTGGCAGATTTTTAGCAGTTTTTGCTTTGATCTTACTGATCGTAGAACTCACACTTTGACCGTTTATAGAAACAGTCTGTTTACGACACGAGACGTGACAAACAGCTACAACGCAGACTGCGGCTATGGAGAGCAGTTGGCGACAATAGGACACCTCAGTCGCTGCATGCAGCGAAGTCGGTGTAAATTTGTTGAAGCCAAAGGTCATCTTTCCACGCCCTCGGAAAATGCCAGTCAGTCGAACTAGACCCGTGTTCTCAGGTCATACCTCGGCATAAACGGAGGAAATCTTGAGGACAAGTTTGACATATGCAAAAATTACTTAAGCAGCAGATATAATTGAAATTAAATCCGTCTGATCAGGGTATGCCAAGGCTAAAACTGGCCTCCAGGGGGCGCGGGGCGGGTTGAATGGTCAGTTTGGGAGGGGACGAGGGGGGGCAATGACCTGGGTGGGCGGGGTTGGAAGAGATGTCACTGTTGGTCGGCTAGGGCGGACCAGTGATGCCATGTCGCTCGCAGTGCTCACGCGCGGGTGGTAGCAACTGTGCGTGCTGCGACTTAATTAAAATTACAACGGACTACGACAGCCATGATTATCCCTTCCCTGGTTGGATATACTTCGTTGAGGAGGCCTATTCATCAGTTTGACACGTTAGATATGCATACTCTGGTGGATTTGGTGTCTGACTTCACACCTGAGGATCACTTCGATGCCTTTGCAGTATTCTCTTATTTGCAAGTCGTTTACTGGCGAAGATATGGAGAAGATTCGAACGACTATATGCAAAGTACAGTGATGCTGGGCTTACATAGCCACAAAGTGACGACGGATTTCCGGAACCAACAGAGCAAAGTATTAAGAATCGCGACCGTGTTTAATCTGTCCAAGTATGGGCGAAAACTTTGCGTGCCCTATTTGCAAGAGCTCATCGACGCTCAATCTCATTGAAAAATCAAACAAAAGATCCGGATCTTGGTCACCGTCTGCCAAGTAGTAGCAGTTAGCGTTGGGGATATACTTGTTGTATATCTTGTGATCGTTGCAGCTAATGATGTGGTATTCGGGATTTTCCGCGCAGAAGTCGATGAGAGTCTGTACCTTCCGTGGCTCAAAATGCCCGGAGAGTGCGTCGGGCTCTAAATCAAGAAAACTCAGGATGTGGTATAGCCAGACGCGCCCTACCTGTTTGCAAAATCGGTTATGCTCATTGGCAGTGTCATCGAATTTTTTCCGGCGTGAATCCATAGCTCCCCCACTATGGAGTGGTCGGCATTTGGGGTCGAGACGTTGAGTTTTCAGTGGCGAGTGTTGGTTAAATGAATCTTGGCAGCACCACGCCGGTAGGCATTAATCATTGGACGAATGCGAAGGAATCTCAGGACATGACATGATTACGGCAACTTTGCGACAACCAATCGATCGCAGACAAACGCAAGCATGATTGCTGCGGATGGCTGACTGTCTTTTCTAGCTCGGGAATCTGATTCTCATCTCTCTCAAGATCGCTGCGGTCAAAATACTCAGCGTGAAATTTCGCAGGCTCGGGCTGATCTCTGAGAGATCGAGTTATCGGGATGTTATAGCCAGTGACTGACCCCATCGACCTCAAAATTCGCCGGTCATCATCTGAGGCTCAAGGTCAAAAAACTTAAGTTCTTCGTAAATCCATATTTTACCGACTCGCTTGAAAAAAGCATGAATTTCTCTGGAAGTCTCATCGAAGATTTTGCGCCGGGGATCCATACCCACCTCCACCATAGGAGATGTATCGGCGCTTGGCGGTGAGGTGTTGAGGTGTTGAGGTGTTGAGGTAACGTGGCGAGCACTATATCTAAGATGTCGCTATAGATAAGAAATGTAACTATTCACAATTTAGGCGAAATCGAGTTTACAGTAGGTTAGAGCCAGTGACTGACCCCATTTACCCCATGTCTGTTGTGCCCTCGCTGCAACGCGTCAAATTCCTTTGGTTTTTGCAGGATGATAGGCCAACTCTGCGTGGATGTCGTTGGACATTGTGAGCTACTGTTGAAACGGTAAGCCTTTGGCAAATGGGAAGGCGATACTATGGCGCAATCGGGAGCGAGAGCGCAGGCTGAAAGGTCTGAATCGTGCTAAAAAGGACGCGCTTGTCTACGCAGTCAATCCCGAACTCCGCGACCTATCCGATGAGATTCCCGGTCGGCCGTCCGATGTGTAATCGTCGCGATCCTTCGCTATCGCTCAGGATAGTCGCTGGCGCTTTTCGCGCCAGCGACTAGCTAATAAAACCCTGGAGCCTTAGTCATGAAAGCGCCATCTCTTGTCGGATACACATCTTCAAACAAGCCTGTTTACCAATTTGACAGCAAGGAAATTGAGCTCGTAACTAAATTTGTATTTGACTTCAGCAATGAGGATAATTTTGACGCAAGGGCTTTATTCTCCTACCTTCAGCTTTTTTATTGGCGCTGGTACGGAGAAAATTCTGAGGAGTACAACAGTGGCCGAGTTATGCTCGAATTTTACGAGGCCCGAATATCTTATGAATATATTAAGAAACGTAAATTGGAACTCGGCCTAGCCACTGCGTTTGATCTCTCCAACTATGGGCGGAAGCATTGTGTGCCCGACCTGCAGGAACTCATCGGCAGTTAGCCGTGATAGCAGGTCGACCATTAGGCTTGGATCCTTATCGCCATCGGCAAGATAATAGCCATTAGCATTCGGAATGTACTTATTGTAAATCTTATAATCTTCGCAGCTAATGATATGGAACGTAGGTTCCTTCGCACATAATTCTTGCAATAGATGTAGGCTTTCGGATCTGAACCTCCCAGCGAGTGTCTCAGGCTCTATCCCAAGAAACATAAGCTCTTCGTAAATCCAGATTTGACCAACCCGTTTGAAGAATTGACCTAGTTCCCTAGTCGTATCTCTAAACTTTTTTTGCTGTGAGTCCATACCTACCTCCACCCCCCTTTATGGGTGTCGGTGCTGGGCAGTAAAGTCTTGAGATGATGCGAAAGTCGGCGGGACTAAGTGGCTGATTATGTGAAGATATCGCCGCTTGTTTAGGTACAGGTAAACACCCTCATACGCATCCGAAACTAACACCCCTGCTAGCCATCATGCTCCGCCAGATGATTCTTGACCGAAACCTCCAGGGCGCTAATGCAGTGGTCAGGCTGCTTCACACGATCGTCCAGCTGGTCAAACTGATCCTCGCGCTTCTTTGATGGAATGGCGATCTCAATCAATGAGATCGGCCGTATCGCTACTGACAGTAGGCACGTCGCTAGGGAGCAACAGTATGTCCTTCATCAATTCCTGAATCACAGCGTCGTGCCCTTAGATAATAATACAGCGGAGCTGTGCACTTCGCGCTCCTGTGATGGGACGCAATAATTTTCAGGGTTTCAGGTCGATCGACGGCGCTGATGTGGCGATGAAGTTTTATAGCATCATCGCGAGTTGCAAGGCAGTAAAAGTCGAGCCTCGTACATACATGCTCCAGGTGGAAATTAGATCTGCGCGTGCTGAGGAGCTTATGACTCCTTATCAATATGCAGTGGATCTTCCAAATCAGGCGGATTTAAAGGTCGCCAGCGAGTTCGAGGTACTCCGCCAGGCGCATTAGGAAGATTGCATTTTAAACTCCGAATCAGTTTGGCAAGCTGGCCTG
This sequence comes from Pseudomonadota bacterium, assembly GCA_026390435.1. Classification (GTDB taxonomy): domain Bacteria; phylum Bdellovibrionota_B; class Oligoflexia; order Oligoflexales; family CAIYRB01; genus CAIYRB01. Next base: position 141 of record JAPLFY010000106.1, on the reverse strand, counting down.
GATCAGCAGTGACCGGGTATTCTATGACAATGTCAGAGCCGATTGTGATTCGTATTGCTGCCTGGGCTTGCGTAGCATTTCCGATTTGAATAAAGCAATTTTCACTTGGGTTAGATGACGGTCCTTTAGGTTCTCAGTTTG